>JAURZI010000043.1 GCA_030653435.1 Methylovulum sp. | reverse complement strand
CACGGTGTGCTTCCCACGCTTTTTCAAAGTGCGGCAACAGGCTTTCGAATTCAGCAACCGTCAATCCGGTGAAGCTTGTGAAAACGGCAGGGTTGGTTTTGACGTTGCAATAAAAAAGCATGTTGAGGATAAAGAGCTGGGGTGTAAAAACATCAGTGTGATAGATAGCCGAAGTTTATGCAACCTTGGAATGGCAACTAATTACAGACGCTAATTTCGATAATGTCTAATATACTTCAAACCATAAGAAACCATTTTTGCGAACTTTTTCCGCTAGCTTGTTACCCATTGCCAAGCTTCGCCAAATCGTGGGCGCTACGCAAACACAGCGCCCTACTGACCATTTTCAAAACTGGAATCTGCCATGCTCAAACGGCCCATTTTCAAGAACCATTACCAAGTCACGCCCATTGTTGGCGAGGGCGTATTGCTGCTGTCCGAACAAGACAGCAAAGCCCTGTACGGGTCAATTTATGAAGCGGTGGCACCGCTGTTGGACGGGCGCAGTGCCGAGGCTGTGGTTGCCGCCTTGGCAGGCCGTGTTGACCCGGCCAAGGTTTATTTTGCTTTGTTGCGTTTGGAGCAAAACGGTTATATCACCGAACATACCGACATCGCGCCCGAAGTGGCTGGATTTTGGCACGGTTTAGGATTGGATCCGCAAACCGTGCAACAACATTTGTCACAGCAAGCGGTCAAACTCATCACCCTAAAGCCTGTGTTTGCCGAACCCATGCGGCAAGCCTTGGCGGAATTTGGCATTGTCACCGCCGAAGCCGGGGAGACAGCTTTGGATGTGGTGCTGGCTGATGATTATCTGGACTCGGCCTTATCGGCGCACAACCGCACGGCCTTGGCCAATGGACGCCCTTGGCTATTGGCCAAACTGTCCGGCCAGGAAATTTGGTTAGGGCCAATGTTTGTGCCCGGACAAACCGGCTGCTACGAATGCCTACGCTCTCGCCTAGAACGGCACCAGCGGGCAAGGATCTTTGTTGCAGGCAAATTGGATGGAGAATTACTGCCCTTTCCTTTGGTGCTGTCACCCGTGTCCTTAGCGTTGGCGGCCCGCTTGCTGGCTTTGGAAACCGCCAAACATCTGGCGGGGTATACTGAGCAGCCGCTGTTGGGCAAGGTGTTAAGCCTGAATTTGGCGACCTTGCAAAGCCAAAGCCATACCCTCAGCCGCAATCCCTGTTGCACCGAGTGTGGTGAAACTATGCCTACCACCTTGCCTGCCCCCATTGAATTGGTCAATCGCAAGGTCAACTTTCTCCAAGACGGCGGCCACCGCGCCGTGTCCCCAGATCAAACCCTACGCCAATACCAGCATTTGGTCAGCCCAATAACCGGCATTGTCAGAGTGTTGGAAGCCGTTCATCAGGCGGACGGTATCGCCCATGTCTATGTGGCTGGGCACAATTATGCCGTCCCTATGGACACCTTGGCTTTTTTGCGCCGTAACTTGCGCCAAGCCAGTAGCGGCAAAGGCATTTCCGACACCCAAGCCAAAGTCAGCGCTTTGTGTGAAGCCATCGAACGCGATGCCGGGTTGTTCACAGGGCAAGAATACCGGATCACCGCCAGCTACCGGGAATTAGGTGATGCCGCCATCCACCCCGCCACCTGCATGTTGTACAGCGAGCGGCAATACCAAAACCGTGAGGCCTGCAACGCCCAAGGCTCACATTTCAACCGGGTGCCGGAACCCTTCGATGATGAGCGGCCTTTATTCTGGTCAGCCGTCTGGTCATTGACCGAGCAGCGCCACAAATACTTACCCAGCCAATTTTTGTATTTCCAGGCCAAGGCGGGCGACGGTTGCGACACTTTTTATTGCTTCAGCTGCTCCAACGGCAACGCCTCCGGCAACAATCTGGAAGAAGCGGTGTTGCAAGGCTTTTGTGAACTGGTGGAGCGCGATGCCGTCGCCTTGTGGTGGTACAACCGCTTGGCCAAGCCGGGTGTGGATGTCGCCAGTTTTGGCGAACCGTATTTATTGGACTTAATCGCCTATTACGGCAGCCTGGGCCGTGATGCGTGGGCTTTAGACCTGACCTCCGACTTGGGTTTGCCTGTGTTTGTCGCCATATCCCGCGCCCGCACGGGCAAAGAGCATATTCTGTTTGGCTTTGGCTGCCATTTGGATGCCCGCATCGCCCTGCAACGGGCATTCGCCGAGATGAACCAAATGTTGGGCTTGGCCAATGGTTGCCTGGAAAGCCAAGGCCAGCTTGGCGATGCCGACACCTTGGCTTGGCTACAGACCGCCACCGTGGCCAACCAGCCTTATCTGTTGCCTGACCCGGCCATTGCGGCCAAACGGCGCGACGATTATCCGTGCTTGGCCAGCGGTGACTTGTTGGCGGACATCCAGCTATGCCAACGCATTGTTGAAGGCAAAGGCATGGAAATGTTGGTATTGAAGCAATCCAGACCGGACACCGGGCTGGCGGTGGTCAAGGTCATCGTGCCGGGATTGCGGCATTTTTGGGCGCGTTTCGCCCCAGGCCGCCTGTATGACGTGCCAGTGCAAATGGGCTGGTTAGCCGAAGCTTTGCCGGAAGAGACGTTAAACCCCACCGCCATGTTCATTTAAAGGCAAACCTGATGACCGCTTACCCGTTTGTCTTCAGCCTTAAATCCGCTACAACTTTTTATGCTGAGGGTGATGACCTGATTTTTCCCGTGCAAGGCAGCAGCCAGGGTCTGCGTTGGCGCAGCCCTACCCAAGGTTGGCGCAAGACCTTAGCCTGTTTGGCGGCTGACGGTGCTGACCTTGACGGCATCGCCCGTATTTTGCAAAGCCAAGACGGCAGCGTTGACTGGGCAAAATTGCATTATCTGCTAGGCCGTCTGGATGCAAAAGGCTTGTTAAGCCGTTCCGTACCAGGCAATGGTACGGTGTTGGCGACCTTGCTGCCCATGACCGTCCGGTTCCGGTTTGCCTTGCCCAAGCTTAGCCCGGACAGCCATTACCGTTTGTCCCGTTTCGTGAGCTTGCGGCCAGAGCAAGGCCAGTGGTTGCTAGAAACGCCGTTAAGCCCTGCCAAACTATGGCTGCATGACGGGCAAGCCTTGCCGCTGGTGGCTTGCTTGGCGCAACCGACATCCTTGGATACCCTGTGCCGGGCCGTGCCGAACTGTAAGCCGGATAAGGCCCTAGCTGTCTTGGCCTTGCTGGTCGCCGCCGGGGCCGCCGCTCCCTGTGATGCCGTCGGGCAACTCCCAGAGGATGGCAACATCGCCTTAAGGCAATGGGAAAGTGTGGATTTGCTGTTCCATAGCCGTAGCCGACCCGGTCGGCATGACGGCCTTTGCGGTGCGACATTCCGCTTCTTAGGGCAGATAGACCCCTTACCCGCGCTCAAACCGTTAGCGGCAGATGCCGGGCTTCCTTTACCCATACCTGATATGGCACGCATACAACAGCAAGACCCGCCGTTTGCGGCCGTGGTGGAAAACCGCCGCTCTATCCGTGATTACACAGGCCGCGAGTTGGATTTAGCCCTGTTAAGTGAGTTTTTGTTCCGCGCGGCCCGTGTCAAAGCCCAAACCGATGCTGACTCACCAAGCCGCCCCTACCCGATCACACAGCGGCCTTATCCTAACGGCGGGGCCCTGTACGAGTTGGAGCTGTATCTGTCGGTGGGGGCTTGCACTGGCTTGACCGCTGGCCTGTACCACTACGAACCCCTAGGACATAGACTCTTGCCGATCAGCGGCTTGACCACCGATGTCCAACAATTGCTGGACAACGCCCGCCTAAACTCAGGCGCGGCCACACAGCCCCCGGTATTGCTCACCCTAGTGGCGCGTTGCCAACGTCCGGCCTGGAAATACCAAGGCATGGCCTATGCCCTGATGCTGAAAAATACCGGGGTGCTCTACCATCAGCTCTACTTGGCGGCCACCGTGATGGGGCTGGCCCCTTGTGGGTTGGGGATGGGCGATTCTGATTTATTTGCCGAAGCGGCAAGACTAGATTATTACCAAGAAACCGCCGTCGGCGAATTCATGCTGGGAGGCCGATTGTCCGGCGACCTAGGCAGTTAAACGGATATCCGCCTGTCATCGGCCCTAGGCAGTCGGAAGGCAACAACTGGGCCATAACCATTAACCGACACTTTAGGAGTGACTTATGAACGAAGAACAAACACAGCAATACAGCCAAATCGTCGCCAAATGTTGGGCTGACGCGGAATTTAAGGCCAAACTGATGGCCGACCCGATAGCCACGCTGACCGCCGAAGGCATTGCCATACCCGAAGGCATCGAACTGCGGGTGCTGGAGAACACCGCCACAACCATCAACCTGGTGCTGCCGCCGCCACCTGTGGAAGGCGAGCTGAGCGATGAGGACTTGGGGGCGGTCACGGGGGGAACTGGTATCCCCTGCCATGTCAGTATTTAACGGTCTAATAATTTTGACCAGCCATCTTTACCCAACTTGCCTCCAAAAAGTAACACTAAACCGTTGAAATTTAATCGGGGGGCTGTTCAATCTGCCCCTCTCTGATAACGACCAGGAGTAACCTATGAACGAAGAACAAATGCAACAATATAGCCAAATCGTCGCCAAATGTTGGGCGGATGCCGAATTCAAGGCCAAACTGATGGCCGACCCCAAAGCCACGCTGGCCGCCGAAGGCATTGCCGTGCCCGAAGGCATAGAACTGCGGGTGCTGGAGAACAGCGCCACAACCTTCAACTTGGTGCTGCCGCCACCACCGGCGGAAGGCGAACTGAGCGACGAAGATTTAGGCGCTGTTACGGGCGGCAGCGGCGGCGGCTGTGCCTGTAGCAGTCGCTAAAAAAGGGTCTCTAGGTGGCGGATACGCGTGAACCGTTCCGGCCAACCATCTTTACCCAACTTACCGCCAAAAAGTAACGCGATACTACTGAAACCTAACTGGGAGGCAGACCCTCAACCTGTCCCCCCCTTTATAACTGCCAGGAACCAACCATGAACGAAGAACAAACACAGCAATACAGCCAAATCGTCGCCAAATGCTGGGCGGATGCCGAATTCAAGGCCAAACTGATGGGTGATCCGATAGCCACGCTGACTGCCGAAGGCATCACTGTGCCTGACGGCATCGAACTGCGGATACTGGAAAACACCGCCACCACCGTCAACTTGGTGCTACCGCCGCCACCAGAGGAAGGCGAGCTGAGCGATGAGGATTTGGGCGCGGTCACGGGAGGCGCGGGTTGCGGCTGCGGCTGCGTCTGAACCGTCTAAAAATGGGTCTCTAGTTAGCTGATACGCGTGATCCCTTCCGGCTAACCATCTTTGCCCAACCTACATCCAAAAAGCAACTCGATACTACTGAAACCAAACTGGGGGGCAGTCCAACCAGCCCCTCTCTGATAACGACAGGGAGCAAACTATGGACGAAGAACAAACACAGCAATACAGCCAAATCGTCGCCAAATGCTGGGCGGATGCTGAATTCAAGGCCAAACTGATGGCAGACCCGATAGCCACGCTGACCGCCGAAGGCATCACCGTGCCAGAAGGCATCGAACTGCGGGTACTGGAAAACACCGCCACCACCATCAATCTGGTGTTGCCGCCACCACCGTCAGAGGGTGAATTGAGCGATGAAGATTTGGGTACAGTGGCGGGTGGAGGCAGCAGCCAAGGTTGTATGTGCTGTACTTAAAATACGGGCTTTTGAGGGGCTGATACTCAAAATATCGCAGGTTGAAAGCATTTAGAAAGTAGGGTAGCAATGAAAGCTACCCCCCAATTAAATTGGCGTGTAAACCAACGTTGCACCCCTAAAAACCAGGGACGGTAACCCGTCACCAATTGGGTCTAATCTCTAGGTAAACAGAATATCCAGACCACAATCCCATACCATTGGAGCAACCTATGAACCAAGAACAAATGCAACAATACAGCCAAATCGTCGCCAAATGTTGGGCGGATGCGGCATTCAAGGCCCAGCTCATCGCCGATCCCAAAGCCACGCTGGCCGCCGAAGGCATTGCCGTGCCCGAAGGCATCGAACTGCGGGTGCTGGAAAACACTGCCACCACCGTCAACTTAGTGCTGCCGCCGTCCCCAGCGGAAGGCGAGCTGAGCGACGAAGATTTGGGCGCCGTCACTGGAGGCGGGGAGGCTTGCTACGCCAGCGCTTAAGTTGGTTGTGCAAACTATTTTGATACCTTAATTTATTATGCCTGTGGTTTAAGCTTTTTTCCGCCTGACCGTAATGCTAACGCCAATACTAAACCAACACTTTAAAACCGGGTGACAAACCATGAACGAAGAACAAATGCAACAATACAGCCAAATCGTCGCTAAATGCTGGGCGGACGCGGAGTTTAAGGCCAAACTGATGGCCGAACCCAAAGCCACGCTGGCCGCTGAAGGCATCGCCGTGCCCGACGGTGTCGAGTTGCGGGTGCTGGAAAACACCGCCACGACCATTAACTTGGTGCTGCCGCCACCCCCGGCGGAAGGCGAGCTGAGCGATGAGGATTTGGGGGCGGTCACAGGGGGCGTGGGTTGCGGTGCCAGCAGCACCTGATAGTGCCAGTGTTGATGCTTTAAGCCAACCATAAAATCAGTTGTGCAACCCAGTATGGGCATCGTATTCCCGATTGCATTTATCGGTAGCCCTTTACTATTGCCATTATTGAAAAGGAGACATCAGCATGAGCGAATTCGCTTTGCCCACCCTTTATCCTGCCATGACGGCCAGTGATTATTGGGAACTGTTGAAAATCCACGTCCCGCTGGATATCGTTGATAGCGCATCCTGGGACAGGCTAGCCAGTGCCACACCCGCTTTGCCCGGAGCCGCTTTTGGCTTCGAACGCACCTTAGACTCACCCGCCATCAGCCAATTTGGCTTCCATCTTTGGCCGTGGTGCATGGATAGAGCCTTAGCCATTGCCGCCAACATGCCCAGGGCAGCTTTTTTGGCATCTCTCATCCGTGCCTGGCGAACCACCCGTCAAGACCGTCTGCCCATACATTTGATGGTGATGTGGGATGAGGGGGGTGATGCTGGCCCACCGCAACCGCAGGTGTTCCTGACTTTTGCACCCAACCAGCCCGACTGGCAGGATGTGGTCAGGGGGTTTGCCGGACAACTGGATGACTCTGATTTTGCAAAGGCTTTGCAAGGTGCCGCCACCGCTCCCCATGCCAACATTGTCGGGTTGGGAGTTTATCTTGGACGACAGGACATGCCTGTACGGACGACGGTTACGGTTGGGCCGGAATCCAACTGGGATGGGCACCCCAATTGGACTGCTGTTAATGAAATCACCAGCCTGGCCGCCGTCCCGCCTGTGGTTGCGGTGCCGCCGACACCTGATCCGGGTTCGATCTGGCATGTGCCCGTGGTGGCCAGAATGCACGCAAAACCCCATGAAGCCTTGGCGCCTTTGGTAAGGGCTTTGCTGGAACGGGGCATGTTGGACGCGGATACAGCCCTGATGTTGCAACAACCGCCGTTGATGATACCCGTCCCCGGAGGCGCAACCATTGATGGCCAACCCGCGCTGCTGCGACTGATGGTATCGTTGGAACGCATCAAGATAGTGGTGGCAAATGGGGCATGGCTATCCGCCAAAGTTTGTTATATGGTCCGGCCTGTGTGGCGTGCCAGTTCCGGACGTGTGTTTGTTGAAAATTGAGCCTGGCTTATCAGGTCTTTTCCCACTTCATTTTGCTAACTGCCACTATCTGTATACATGAACGAAGAGCAAATCCGGCACCACAGCCAAATCGTTGCCCGGCAATGGGCAGGCATCCTGTTCATCGGCAACACCGACAGCCTTAATGGCGGTTCAAACCCGCCAGAGCCTTTGCCTCCGTACAATGCACGAGCATTGCGCCAGTCATTGCACGCCTACACCGCTAAGGATGGGCGGCGGGCGTTCGTTTGGTGGTTGCTCAACGTCGTATTGTTTTTTTTCGGGCAATACACGGTTGTCGCCTTCCCTTTAGTGTTAAAGCCTTTGGGGGGGCTGATCGTCGCTGTAGCTGCCGTGCGGCTGTTTTTTCAGGGGCACGATGCCGGACACGGCTCTCTAGCCCGCTTTAAGCCACTCAACGCCTGGCTAGGGCGATTGGCATTCCTGCCATCACTGACTGCCTACCAGAGCTGGATTTTCAGCCACAACCAACACCATCATTTTGCCAATTCCATGACAGGCGATTTGTGGGCCCCCTTGTCACCTGAGGGCTACTTTCTGCTCAACTACTGGCGACGCGCCCTTTACCGCTTGTACCGCAGCCAGTGGGGTGCCGGTTTGTATTATCTGGTCGAAGTTTGGTGGCGATACTTTTATTACCCCTCCCCCAAACAATATGGCAACGACCAAGCCCGTCGGCTGCTGCCGGATGGTTTACTGGTTATCGGCTTCTCGCTGGCTTGGCAGGCTCTCTTATATGGACTGGCGATTAACACCAGCCAAGCCTACACGCCCCTGTGGCTGGCTGGCTTTATTTTACCGCTGGCCATCTCCAACACCGTGATAGGGTTCGTGTCTTATCTCCACCACACCCACCCCAAAATACCTTGGCAACAACAGCCAATGGATGCGACCTATCTGTCCCCGCTCCCAGATCTGTTGACGACCGTACATATCCGTTTCCCGACTTGGCTAAACTGGGCGCTACACTACATTATGGAACATCCGGCACATCATCTTTGCCCTGGTATCCCTTATTTCCAACTTCAAGCCGCACAAGAACAATTAGAAGTACTATTGCCGGATATTATCGTGGTGCAGGATTTTTCCTGGCGGTGGTATTCAGAGTGCATACGTATTTGCAAACTTTACGATTTCGAAAACCACTGTTGGTTAAACTACGATGGCAAACGCTTTGATTAGGGAAACGGGTTTTATCGCAAGTATCCCAAACTTTTGAGCTAATCCCTCAATTTTCGTTGCCAGAATATGAAGATCAGCATTAAAGGTGTCCACTATCCGAAAGACGATATCCTGTACGCGGTTTTTTTCTATGTCCGGTATCGTCCAACGAACTAAATTTAGAACAAACGTGTAACTAAATTTAGTTCGTTGGACGATTGACGACTGGCAAACAAATTCACCCGTGCGGTTGCTGTCGGCAACCGTCCAACGCTGCGCTATGGGTTGATCGGACTCATTGGCTAGCTTGACCGATGACGCTTTAAATTCTGCTTTGTACGTTTTAGGTTTTTCTTGGCTCATTTGGGCGCACACTCTTTTTAGGATATTCTAATTCGTGTGTCCGGTTTAGAGGATATCCGGCACACAACATGCTAGACATGACAACTCGCGCGTATAGACAACAAATTTTTCCGAATGCGGAGCAAAGGAAAGCACTTGCCTAGCATTTCGGTACAACCCGCTTTGCCTGGAATTAAGGCGGCTGGGTGTGGATGTATATTTACCGACAAGGCAAGCGGGTCGAACGCTCAGAACTGACAAAATGCTTAAAAGCTCTGGAGGCCGGTGATACGTTAATAGTTTGAAAGCTGAACAGGCTGGGGCTGTCTCTGTATGACCTGATCGGCAATGGCTTTTCAATTGCTCACCGAAGCCATAGACCCCGCGACATACCAGCCTTCATACATCCTCTACACAGGCTTCATAGAAATAGCTCGTATTTCCGGAGATAGATATCTAATCTACCCTTGGCTGTTCCACCAAGATTGCCGTTAGTATTTCCTCCAACATAAACCGCGTCGTCGTCACCAACACGGACAGCATTGGCGATATCGAAATCGCTACTGCCGAACTGCCGACCTCTCACTAGTTTACCGGACGTATCGTATTTGCGAACGAAGGCATCATAGGAGCCTCGGTTTATGCCGTTTAGTCGGCCCATACTTGACCCCACGACATAGATATTTCCGGTAGAATCAACGGCTAAGTCGTTTCCATAATCGCTGCTGTCGGTACCGAACTGACTCGTCCACAGTGCGGTTCCGTCTGGGCCGTATTTACGCAAAAAAACATCATCGTAGCCTTTGTTTTCGCCAACGAGGTTGCCCCTGGTGATCCCCGTGAGGTACACATTGCCCCCGCTATCGGCTGCTAAGGCATGTACATAGGTGAGCTTAGTCGAGCTTGTCGGGAAGAAGGGAACAGTCCATGTGGCGATACCTTGGGCGTTCAGCCGGATAAGGTTGGTATTCCATTGTTGGAAAGCGACACTGTTGGCTGCAACATAGATGTTACCATCAGCATCGGTAGCCAAGCTTGGGCGGGCCGCATAGGGCGATGAGGTGGAACTCACCTGCTTTTCCCATAACAACCCTCCTATGACATTATATTTTCTGATAAAAACCTGCCGATTTTGATACGGGTAGTAGGCTTTTTCGAAAAGAATGACAATGAAGTTATTGTCTCGGGTAGTGGCGATGGCGTTGGCAGTTAACAGAGTGCGGTCACTTGCGACTGGAATCGTGAATTGTTTTGTCCACAATGGGCTTCCCGTTGAATCAAAATGCTGGAGGTAAATGTAGTCGCGTTGGTTGGGCCATGACCCAGTAGTATAGGAACCTACGATATACGAATTGCCGTTTTTGTCCGTCGTTATACCGTCCGTCGATGCGGAAGCCCTGTCTCGGTGCCAGAGGAGCGCTCCATGCGCATCGTATTTGCGAACAAACCCGTCGATACCGTAGGTGCTGGCGCTGGGGTCTACTCTATTTCCTACAATAAAGGCATTGCCCAACGTGTCATGTGCAATACCTGTCAATTGCTCTTCAATGGAAGACCCATAATGTCTGGTGTAGCCGATGGTTACTAGGGGTGTATCTGCTGCACGGGCGGCGTGAGCGAGGGTAAAGACAAGGAACGCGGCGCATAAGAATTCGTAGAGTTTGTAATTGTTCATAATCTGTGCCCAGCTAAGTCTCGATATTTTGAATAAATATTAGCAGAAAAAACATGGTAAAGCTTACCCTGGAATTCGGTTCTGTCGCAAAGTTAGTTAAAGAGAGTGATAATATATCAATATTCAGCAACTGAATGATCCCATGATTGATTTTAAAGGCACTCACTATCCGAAAGACGTTATCCTGCACGCCGTTTTCTTTTATGTCCGGTATGCCGTTTCCTACCGCGACCTGGAAGAGATTTTGGCGGAACGGGGTATCAAAGTGGATCATGCCACCCTGAATCGCTGGGTTGTCCGTTATTCGCCACTGATTGCTTTGGCAGCAAAAAGCCGCAAACGAACTGTTGTCGGCTCTTGGCGCATGGACGAGGCGTACATCAAAATCAAAGGCCAGTGGTTCTACCTGTACCGTGCGGTTGATAAGTGCGGCGACACCGTCGACTTTATGCTGTCCTAACTCCGTGACGAAGCGGCAGCCACGGCCTTCTTCCGGTAAGCCATTGATGGCAATGGCCTGCCTGAAAAAGTGGTCATGGACAAAAGCGGCGCCAACTTGGCCGGGCTTGAAGACATCAATATTCTGCTGCTGGTGCTGGCAGGTTTGCTTTGCCTGATGGTCGACATTTGCCAAGTAAAATATCTCAATAACCTGGTGGAACAAGATCACCGCTTTATCAAAAAGATCACCGGACCAATGATGGGGTTCAAGGCTTTCCATTCCGCAAAAGCCACCGTCGACGGAATCGAAACCGCCCACATGATCAGAAAGGGACAACTCGCTGGGCGAACACTTCCCGCTTACCAGCAATTTATCAATTTGGCAGGCAAGTTTTGTCTGCCAATCAGGCCGACCTCACCTCTTGTAACTATTTGCGACAGAACCCAAAATCATACGTCGGGCAATGCGTGGCGAATTAAGTCTCATTTACTAACGGCTGCAGGCTTTTCGGCCTAATAGCGTATTTAAAGAAGCAGGAGTTCAGCAACAGCTGTTCTTAAAGCAACAACATGATAATCCAGTGTTGTTTGTTTTACTGCAAATACAATGCATTAGATAATGGCACATAAATTGATTACAGAGTATTGCATTCCGGTAAGTTTGTAAGCAGCGGGATGTATTTTGCTTGCTTCGAGTTTCTTCTACATCTGACGGGTAATGCCCAACTGTAGTGAAACTGCAGATATTCAGCATTCATTCAATATTCAGAGAGGTTTATATGAACAAAAACGCATCAGTGCCTGTTTTATGCTTATCCCTGCTTACTGTAGCACTTTCCTCATCTTTATTGGCATTTAAGGCTACCGCAGATACCGTCACCGACTGGAACAAATATACGATTTTGGCCACCAAGGGTGCTACATCGCTCACAACGGGAACACCGGGTATTGCCCTGAATTCGAATGTTGCAACGCGTATTGAAGCTATCGAGGCAAGAGCGGTGTTTGATGCGGTTAACAGTATCCATCATTTCAGCACCGGCAGTTATTACTACAACGGTCTCACCGCCAATTCGGCGTCGGCGGAAGCTGCCGCCGCGCAAGCCGCCCACGATGTGTTGCTCGGCACCTTACCCAATCCGGTTAGCGGCAGTTGGACGCCTACACGCGCTTGGCTGGACAGTCAATTGGCGAGCGAACTGGCCGCATTGGGCGTTAGCGGGACCGACCCTGGCATCGTCATTGGTCAAGAGGCCGCAGCAGCAGCGCTCGCCGCAAGGGCGAATGATTTTTCAGCCATCAGGACAACTTATACCCCGTCAACAAACCTCTCCGTCTCGTTGGAAGGAACTGTGGTAGCCAATGCATCAGGCAACCCTGGCGTAGGTCTTTGGAGGCCCAGCAATGGCGGCGCTGGAGTTATTGATCCGGTCACTGGCGCACCGACCGGGTTCGATGCTTCCGGCACCATTCAAGCCGCCGCCGCCATTGATTTCAATTGGAAAAACGTTACCCCATTCAGCCTGAGCACATTGAAAAAACAGCTTCTTGTAGCTGCCGTGCCCCAATCGCTCAAAATAGGCAGCGATGAATACAATGCCGAACTGGATTTTGTCAAAACTCATGGACAGGATTCCGCAAATCCCGGCAGCCGTACTAATGATCAAACCCTGCAAGCACTGTATTACAAATCTGACGCCGAACTCTTCATCAATGAAGCGGCGCGCATTGCCTCATCGAATCGCGGCTTAACACTGGATCAAAATGCCAAATTGTTCGCCGCTTTAGACAATGGTTTGGCCGATGCCCGCATTGCCGCCTGGCAATCAAAATACGACTTGACCTTCTGGCGTCCTATTACGGCGATCAACGCCAATCCGGATGGCAGTGTTAGCAACTATACCTGGAAACCTCTCGCAGCTACTCCATCACACCCCTCCAGTACAGGCGGACACAGCACAACTATCGCCGCAGGAGCCGAGATACTCCGGGCCTTTTTCAAATCCGATAAGATTGACAAGACCGGCGCACCGGTCACCCTTACCACAATACCGTGGTTAATCGGAACCAATAACGGCACAGGTAAGGCCAACCCACTTATCAACGGC
Source organism: Methylovulum sp. (assembly GCA_030653435.1). Lineage (GTDB taxonomy): Bacteria > Pseudomonadota > Gammaproteobacteria > Methylococcales > Methylomonadaceae > Methylovulum. The sequence goes on along the minus strand of JAURZI010000043.1, from coordinate 2,376 downwards.
AGCGATGCCACGACGCGAAAGATTGCTAGCTTTTCCAAACTACAAATAGAGAATGGGCGCAGCCGTATCTATCTGGGCGTTCACTTTGGCAATGATGACTATCAGGGGCAAACACTCGGGTTGAGCGTTGCGGATTCCATCATCAACTCTAAAACAGATCCCGCCGTTGCAAATTTGAAAGTTTTTTGGGGCAATGCCAGCACACCCAATATTAAACATTTGAAATCCATATTGGTAGCCGACTCAGCCAACTCCGGATTCTTTGGTCTATAACCGTTAGTGTCAACTTCAGACGGGTGACCGTATCCTGTGTTTGCGGCATATTTTAGACGCTAAGTTGGCGCGTATGGGTCACACTCCCCGTCCCGCTTGAGAATAATGACGGGTTAACCACTCAAAATCTCCCGAATTATCAATGTCGAGTTCCGCTTCAGACAAGGGTATTTTCAGCAGTTTGTTGGCGAATTTCATTAACAGGAACTTGGCGCCCCGGTCGCCTTTGAGAGCGGACAACTGCTCGAAAAATTCGGCTGGGAACAACACAGGAACACCAACGGAATGATGGTATTGGCTGGCGACGATACGGCTCGGCGCCTGTTGCCAGCCCTGCAACAGGTTTTGAATATGGGCGGCGTTAATCAGCGGCTGGTCGCACAGCAGTATCAGTGCGGCGGAAGCCGAGGCAGGCAAGGTTTGAATGCCGGTACGAAGGGAAGAGGCCATGCCTTCCTGCCAGTCCGGATTGATGACTGCGGTGACGTCGCCAAGATCGATGCCTGCTTGTATCGGTTCAGCATTGGCTCCCAGCACGACGATGATACGCTCATCCAACAGGGCGCGTGCATTTAGAATCGTATGCTCCAGTAATGGCCGGTCACGCCATTTAAGCAATTGCTTGGGGCTACCCATGCGGCTGGATGCCCCTGCGGCTAAAATAATGGCGTAAACGTTATCGATGGCTGTATTCATGTCAATCGGCTGTGGCTTTAGGGTTCAGTTGTCGCCCGTTGCGCCCGCTCAGTTGGGCATGAATACTGGCCATGATGGACAGGGCAATTTCTTCCGGCGTTTCTGCGCCAATATCCAGGCCGACCGGCCCAAACACCCGCTTGCTTATCCGTTCAGCGTCATTTCCCAGGCTTTGCATGAGCCTGTCTTTGCGATGCGCAGGGCCTAATAAACCGATATACGGGATCTGGCTGTTCACGACCGCCTTCAGGTAACGTTGGTCGTATTCGATGTTATGCGTCATTACTACCAGTGCGTTGAACTGATTCAATTCCAGCTTATCGCTGATGTCCTCGGGTAGTAGATGCAGTAGTTGGTGGGTTTGCGGAAAGCGCTCTTTTTTGATGTGACCGGGCCGGTAGTCCGCCACAGTGATACGCCAGCCCAGCGCCTTGGCGCATTGGACTAAGGGCATGGCATCGGTACCCGCACCAAACACCAGCAAGCGCAACGGCGGCTGTAGGGGATCGTAAAATGCTTTGATTTCCTGGTCGCCGAAGACATGCGCTTCGATGTGCGGCTTTTGTTGCAATACGGTTTGCAGGGCTGATGCCGTGAATGGAAAAGGAGCGGAAGTTAACGACAGCCGGTTATCGACTATCGACGCAGGCAGGAACAGGCTGTGACCGGACGGAAAGTCAGCATGCCCGGACTCATAGACGGTAACCAGAAAACCCGACACATTGGCTTCGGCGGCATCGGCAATGCTATTCAATGGGCTGAAGCCTGCTTCCGCTTGTAATAATTGCAGCAAAACCCTCACCGCGCCGTTGCAGCCCAGACCCAGTCCCCAAATGACATCATCCGGGGAGCGCATATCATAAAAAACTGTCTTGGCTTCTCCGGTTTCGAACACGGTCCGCGCATGTTCGACCAGATCCCGTTCGAAACAGCCGCCGCCCAGCAAGCCGATTAATTCACCTGCTTGGGTTATCAGCATCCGAGCACCGGCTTTTTGATAGGTCGAACCGAAGGTTTCGATAATCGTCGCCAGTACGCAATTTTCGCTTTGCTGTTTCAGTTGTTGGTAGCTATCGATCAGATGATTAAGTTTGTTAGCCATGTATTATCCTGGAAAAAGCGGTTATCCACGAAAAACACAAATTTGCTTGCCCGCCAGCCTGTTTGCGCCCCGTAGCATCCGTTCGGCTGGATTGCGGCCCGAAGCCTTGTTCGCGTGAGTCCGCGCCGTCATGTTGTCCGCTGGCCTGCTTGCGCCCCCGAGCATCCGTCCGGCTGGATTGCGGCCCAAAGCCTGGGTCGCGTGAAGGATGAGAGCCCGCATGATTTGACTCTCCGGCTCCGTGTGCTTTTACTTTAGCATCGCCAGATTGACTGCTTTCGGCGTCAAATCCATCACTACCCAGG
>JAURZI010000028.1 GCA_030653435.1 Methylovulum sp. | reverse complement strand
CGCTTTTGCATGAATTCTGCCGATTTCTGCGGCTTGGAAAATCCTATCATCAATATAAAACTCCTCTGCATTTTTGCCGAGCGAATTGATAATCCGGCGCGTGTATTTGCGAGCCCTGAAAATAGTTTTTAAATCCAGCATACTGCCCTTGTTGATGCCCTCGATTTTGGCTGACAATAGCTGTGAAAAGGTCACCATAAAGAGAGAAAGGTTGGCGGCATTGTTGACTTGCGTTTCTTTGACATTCATAAAATCTTCTAACCCCCAATATTGTTTGGCATCGCGAAAGTTAAACTCTATTTGAAAACGTAAGGAGTAATAACCGATCAAAGTTTCACTGTCCAGGTTTAGGTCATCACTAAACAACAACACCTTCGCGGTTCTTCCCGTTTTTAGGTTGGTTTTTACGATGATGGCGACATTCAGCATTTCCGGGAAATTTTTGTGCCAAACTTTCACTTGGTAAGTCTGTGTCCTGATGTTTTTTTCCACGAATTCTGTTTTTAAATGAGCCTTCGTCAAGGTTTCCAGCGTCAGTTTTTCGCCATATTTACGTGGTTTGCCTTTCCCTGAATACTCGCCCGCGTAAGGGAAATATAGTTTTGAATCATGGCGCAACTTACAAATCAGATGTAACCCGGTTTGCCTGACCGCTTGCAGGCCGGTATTGTTGCCTAATGCGCCATCGTACACGAAATAAACGAGTTTCACGTCTTGCCCGCACAACCCCAAAGCTGATTGGATACTACTTTGCAACTGGGTTTGGAAAGGCGACAGTTCCACATCCTTTCTGTTTTTGTTCCGGCTCCCTTTGGGTCTACCTACGGTTTGGCTGTTGGCTTTGACTGCTTTGGGCGCACTCTTTTTAACCTCCTCCCGTACCAGTTGCTCTGTAATTAAAGGATAAGCTGTACGCGTTTCAACCTGTAACAATGACAAGTTTAAAAAGCACAGGCCAGGGAGCGCCTTGTTGTAAATGGATGAAAAAAAATCCCCAGACCGTGGGTTTCTTTCCCCGACTTTGTCACCATCACTTCATCACCAAGCAGCAAATACACACCGTTATCTTCCTTCACCTGTTGTTTTATCAATTGCCAACGTAACGTCGGCCAATCTATTT
>JAURZI010000026.1 GCA_030653435.1 Methylovulum sp. | reverse complement strand
GTTTAAAACGTGTTGCAATGCACGGGCAACTCTTGAAAAAATGTTCATGTTTCCTTTTTTGTGCCTGATTGTTGTTTTGATCTATCATGCGTGAAATAAGGGAAGTTTGTCTAAGTTTTCTTAAGTTGATGCCTATGGGGCGGTTTTTTTATGCGCTGTGCTAAAATGCGCGTGAAATTTAGCAATTGAATGGTGTGCGGATATACAGTCTATTGATCAGCGTCTGGGTTCTGAAATGCAAAATCTGAATGAACTTATCAGCAGGGCATGCAGGAACTACGCAAAGATATGGACAAACGCTTCGAACAGGCAGGTAAGCATTTTGAGACGCTGACCATAAGGATAGATCGGTTTATGGTAGGGCCGATTGCGACAACGCTGACGACTGGCGGCATGGTTTTACCACAATAAAGCTTTTCCCTTAGCCGGGCGGGTGGGGCATAGCAACCTTACGGACGCGGCGAACTGATAAACAAAAACGGGTGCGTCGCCATACTATCGTTGCATGGCTGACGGTGCGCCGCTGACATTGAACGCATAAAACAACAAGGAAACGAGCGATGAATGATAAAAAAACGGTGCTGCATGTCGGCTGCGGTTATCCCAACCCGCAGAAATTACACCCGGCATTCCGTGGCGATGGCTGGCAAGAAATTCGTTTGGACATTGACGTGGACGCGCAACCGGATGTGATAGCCGATATGCGCGACCTGTCAAAAATAGAGGCGCACTCCATAGATGCACTGTGGTCTTCGCATAATGTCGAACATCTTTATCCCCATGATGTGATTCCGACCCTGGCCGGTTTTCGGCGTATCTTAAAACCCGATGGCATTGCGCTGATTACGTTGCCGGATTTGCAGGAGGTGGCGAGATTGGTCGCCGACGATAAATTGGATGAACCGGCTTATACGTCACCGGCGGGGCCTATCGCGCCACTGGATATTTTATATGGTTTTCGTGTGGCTATGGCGCAAGGTAATTTATTCATGGCGCACCGTACCGGGTTTACCGCTAAAACTTTGGCGCAATCGATAATCCAGGCCGGTTTTGCGATGGTGACGGTACAGCGCGAACAAAGCGCATTCAACTTGTGGGCCATTGGTTTTTGCACCCAGCCATCGCCAGAAGAGCTGGCTATGGCGCAAAAAATCATGTTCCCCCTTCCCGTCGCATCGTAATTGGCACTATTGATATAGCAGCACTCATGCGGATACTTTTTGTACATCAGAATTTTCCAGGACAATTCAAAAATCTCATGCCGGCCTTGGCTAAGGATCCCGCTAATGAGATAGTCGTATTGACGATGAACTCATACCCGGAACGGGAACGCCTACAGGTCGTGACCTATAAACCTACTCGTGGTACTACGCCGAATATGCACCCTTGGGTGTCTGATTTTGAGACCCAAACGATACGTGGCGAAGCGGTGTTCAGGGCGGCAACCAAGCTCAAAAACGAAGGCTTTAGCCCTGATATTATTATTGCCCATCCCGGTTGGGGCGAATCCCTGTTCCTGAAGGATGTTTGGCCTAACGCCAGGCTAGGGATGTATTGCGAGTTTTTTTATCATGCCGAAGGCTATGATGTCGGTTTCGATCCTGAGTTTGCGGTGCCTGATCCCGGCAACGCCTGCCGGTTGCGCTTAAAAAATGTCAATAATCTGCTGCATTTTCAAATTGCCGATGCCGGCATTTCACCGACGCACTGGCAGGCGAGCACGTTTCCCGAAGCCTTCCGCAAGCGCATCACGGTGATACACGACGGTATTGATACGGATGTTGTCGTGCCCAATCCCTCGGTGTTTTTGACGCTGAACGGCACAGTGACCTTAACGCGGGAACACGAAGTGATTACCTTCGTCAACCGTAATTTAGAGCCGTATCGCGGTTACCATACGTTTGTGCGGGCGTTGCCGGAGATTCTTAAGCGGCGGCCCCAAGCTCATGTCATGATCGTTGGCGGCGATGATGTCAGTTATGGCAGCCGTCCTCCCAAAGGCCAAAAATGGCGGGACATTTTTTTTAACGAAGTGAAAGGCCAGTTGGACTGTAGCCGTATCCATTTCGTCGGCCATGTCCCGTATCAGTATTTTATCCCCTTGCTGCAATTGTCGACGGTCCATGTTTATTTGACTTATCCGTTTGTGCTGTCCTGGAGTTTGCTGGAAGCGATGAGTGCGGGTTGCAGCATTGTCGCCAGCGACACGCCGCCATTGCATGAAGCCATCCATCATAATGAAACAGGGCGCCTGGTTAATTTTTTTGATGCCCAGGCCTTGGCTGATGAGGTAGTGGCTTTGCTGGAGCATCCTGAAGAACGGCAACGCTTAGGCGCCAATGCCCGGACATTTGCAGTCAAGCATTACGATTTAAAAACGGTTTGCCTACCGCAACAATTGGCTTGGGCGGAACAACTAAGAGATGGACTTCCGGTTTTTTGAATCTGACAGTTAAACCTTCATGCTAAATTTTAAGAATATCGCCCTGCGCCGTGGTGCGCGGGTATTGTTTGCCAATTCCACGTTCACGATACATAAAGGCCAAAAAGTCGGCTTTACCGGTGCCAATGGCGCGGGCAAATCGAGTTTGTTTGCCTTGTTGAGAAATGAGCTGCATCTCGATGAGGGCGATTTTTCGATGCCGCCCAAACTCGAAATCGCGCATGTCGCCCAGGAAACCCCTGCTGTCGCCTGTTCGGCAATTGACTATGTCATAGACGGCGATGCGGAATTGAGGCGACTACAACAGCAAACCAGCGCCGCAGAGCTTGCCAACGATGGCATGAAGCTGGCCGAATGCCACGCCATGCTGGAAACCATAGGCGGTTATACCGCCCAGGCCAGGGCTTCGCGCTTAATGAACGGTTTGGGCTTTACTGCGGATCAGGAGCAGCATGCGGTCAGCTCTTTTTCCGGCGGCTGGCGCATGCGCCTTAATTTGGCCCAGGCCTTGATGTGCCGGTCCGATCTGTTATTGCTGGACGAGCCGACTAACCATCTCGACCTGGATGCGGTGATCTGGCTACAGGACTGGCTGTGCAAATATCCCGGTACCTTAATGCTGATTTCCCATGACCGCGATTTTCTCGATACCATCACGGACCATATTGTTCATATCGAGCAGGGCAAAGCGGAAATCTATACCGGCAATTATTCGGCCTTTGAAAAAATGCGGGCTGAAAAATTGGCGCAACAACAATCTGCTTTTCAGAAGCAGCAGCGCGAAATCGCCCATATCCAGAGTTTTGTCGACCGATTTAAGGCCCAGGCTACGAAAGCGCGGCAGGCGCAAAGCCGAATCAAGGCGCTGGAACGCATGGAATTGATTGCGATGGCGCATGTCGATTCGCCGTTTGATTTCAGTTTCCCCAAACCCGGCAGAATGCCGAATCCCTTGCTCAGCCTGGACAAGGCCGATATCGGTTATGGGCAGACTATTGTTATCAAGCAGGCCGGGCTGTCTATTTCACCGGGTGACCGGATCGGCCTGCTGGGCCCCAATGGCGCCGGAAAATCCAGTTTAATCAAGGTGCTGGCTGGAGAAATGCAGCCCTTGTCAGGTAAGCGGCAAGAAGCGGACACCTTAAAAATAGGTTATTTTGCCCAGCATCAGTTGGAGCAGCTGCACTTGGACCAAAGCCCGCTGTGGCATTTACAGCAATTGGATAAACAAGCGACAGAAAAAGAGCTGCGTAATTTTTTGGGTGGTTTTGATTTTCAGGGCGATAAAGTGCTGGAGCAAGTCCAGCCGTTTTCAGGCGGCGAAAAAGCACGTCTGGTGTTGGCGTTGTTAGTCTATCAAAATCCCAATTTATTATTGCTGGACGAGCCGACCAACCATCTGGATTTGGAAATGCGCCATGCCTTGAGCGTTGCGTTGCAGGATTATCAGGGCGCTATCGTTGTGGTGTCGCATGACCGGCATTTGTTGCGTTCGGTGACCGATCAGCTGTTGCTGGTTGCCGGCGGAAAAGCATTGCCATTCGACGGCGATCTTGACGATTACCGGGTATGGTTAAGCGAGCAGAAAAAAGGCGAAGAGAAAACGCTAATTGAGTCGGAGCCGAGCGTATCGCGTAAAGATCAGCGTAAACTCGACGCCGAGCGCAGGCTGCGGCATAAGCCTTTGTATGATGCGTTGAAAAAAGCAGAGCTGGCGGTTGAAAAATACCACCAGGAGCAGCGACAACTGGAGCGGCAACTCGCCGACCCGGCCATTTATGCTGAATCGGAAAAAACGCAGTTGAAAAAGCTGATGGAACGCAAGGCGCAGGTCGATAAAGCCTTGGATGAGGCGGAAGCGGCGTGGATGGAAGCGGAAGAGCGCCTGGAAGAGGTTAAGTAGGACGCCCCGCGCAGCACGCCGTGATGATTATTCGCGCGTAATAAAAGCCAGTTTGCTGATGCCTTCTTTGCGAACGATGGCCATTGCTGCCGCGACTTTGCCGTACGGGACGGCTTCGTCGGCTTGCAGCTGTACCGTCAGTTCTGCATCGGCTTTCTGCATGTCGAGCAATTGTTGTCCCAGCGTCGCCAGCGCTTGCGGTTTATCGTTCAGCGTGATGTTGCCTTGGGCATCGATTTCGAGAGCGGCCAGATGGGCTTCGGGCGCGGGATCGGTTTTTTCCGTTTTCGGCAGATTGACATGCACGGCCTGGGTCAGCAGCGGTGCCGTGACGATGAACACCACCAGCAACACCAGCATTACGTCGACCAGCGGCGTGACGTTGATCTCGCTCATCGCTTCACGGTCGGATGAATTGCTTTTGAACCCCATTATTGTTCTCCTGAATTGGCTTTAAGCCCAGCCTTGACAGCCAGGTTGAGAAAATCGGTCGCGAAATATTCCAGCTCGGCTTCAGACAATTTGATGCGCTGGATGAAAAAATTATAGGCCAATACCGCCGGTATAGCGGCGGCAATACCTATTGCAGTGGTCACCAACGCTTCGCCTATCGGTCCTGCGACAACATCGAGGCTGGCGGATTTGGCCTCGCTAATGCTTTGCAGCGCGTGCATGATGCCCCATACCGTACCGAACAGACCGACAAACGGTGAGGTGCTGCCGATGCTGGCAAGCAACGACAGCCCCTGTTCCAGAATTTTGCGCTCCTTGCTGATTTGCTGGCGCAACGAGCGTTCGAGTATCGATTGTATATCGCCGCTGAGTTCGAGCATGCTCGACGTGTTGTTGCGGACATCGCTGAGGGCATGGAAGCCGACACCGGCGATGCGTCCTAAGGAGCTGGTGTCCTGTTCAAGATCAGCCGCAGCGCCAAGGTCGCTGGCTGCCCAGAAGGTTTCCGCATAAGCGCGGTTGCGGCGGTTGATTGTCCAGATCATCCAGCATTTTAAAAAAATAATCGTCCAGGTAATGACTGAAAAGACGATCAGCACCCATAAGGTAATTTGTACGATGTTGGCGGAAGAGATTTGCAGCATAAATGATCTTGTCCTGTAGTGTGGATTAGTGTTTGAATTTGAATGCAATCGGGACTCTGACCCAGTCTTCGACAGTTTGGTTGCCTTTATGGGCGGGGATAAAATGCCAGCCCTTGACCTGTTCGACGGCGGAATTGTCCAATACTTCATGCCCGCTGCTGCGGGCTATCTTGATGTCCCCGGCTGAACCGTTGATCAGTACGCGAATTTCCAGTATCACCGTGCCTTCCCATTGGCGCATTTGGGCGATGCGTGGGTAGTGTGTCGGCGGATTTTTTAACGATGGCGATGAATAGGCGGCCTTAACCAGGGGTTCCGGCACTGGGGCGGACGGCCGGGCGGGTGTTGTGCGGATATCGGCCGGCGGTGTAGGGCTAGTTTCATGGGTTGGCGTTGCGGCAGTGCTGACGGGCTCCGGTTTTGGGGCTGGTTTGGGCTTGGGCGTCGGTTTGGCCGGTAATTTCTGTTTAACCTGATGCTTTGGTTTTTCCGGTTTTTCCGGTTTTTTAGGCGTAGGCTGTTCCTGTTTGGGTGGTTGCAGGGCGGGTTCGGGTTTGGATATTACCGGCTGTTGTGGGCTAACCGGTGCTCCGGTCAACGCCACTTCAATAACTTGCGGTGGGGTTTCCGGCGGCATGGCGGTAATAGATGCCGCTTGCCAGAGGAGCCAGCCGGCGATATGGAGCGTAACCGAAACAGCGCCGGCCGATAGTGCAGTCGGATACCGATGGTTTCCGGTGGGGGTTAAATGTCGGATCATTGGGTTATGCACTGATACCTGGCAAGACTGCTGTGGTTGTAGAGGGTTCAAACGCGGTTTTGCCCCTTATGGTCGGCAGCAGGGGGGCGACGTGCCGATAATGGGCTGTTAGGAAGCTGGGTCAATATTTCGGATAGATTAAAACGGAAGCGAATTTTATCAGGCGGTTGCACGAAAAACGAGCATTACTATCAATAAGGCTGTAGTTATACTTAAAGATAGGCCGAGGGGGCGTGCTGCTCCATTTGGTAATCTATGGGATGGGCGCTGATATTTTCAACGCTAAAATGAGGGGCAGGCACTTCAACCAAGCCAGATCGGCAGCGGTTTTTGGATTTGTGATAAAGTGGTTAGCCGCAGGGCAATGGCTTAACAGGAGCACACATGTTGCACGATATCATTAACTGGCTGGTCGCGACGATAGGGGATATGGGATACATCGGCATTTTCTTGCTTATGGCCATGGAAAGTTCGGTCATTCCCATACCTAGCGAAATCATCATGCCTCCTGCCGGGTATTTGGTCCATCAGGGGCGGATGGATATGGGCCTGGTGATACTGAGCGGTACGCTGGGCAGTTTGTTGGGCGCCTATGTCAACTATTTCGCCGCCCGTTTTCTAGGTAGGCCATTGTTGCTGAAGTATGGGCATTATGTGCTGCTCACCGACGAACATTTCGACCGTGTTGAGCGTTTTTTTCTCAATCACGGGGAAATTTCCACGTTCATAGGACGGCTCTTGCCGGTGATCCGGCATCTGATTTCATTACCGGCAGGATTGGCAGGCATGGGGCATATCAAGTTCACGGTCTACACGCTGTCCGGCGCGCTAATTTGGGTGTCTGCGCTGAGCTGGATGGGCTACTTCCTGGGGCATAATGAAGCCTTGATCCAGCAATATTCGCATCAGGCCATTATCGACATACTCGCGGTCAGCGTGGTTTTGGTAACGCTTTATATTATGTTGCACCGCAGAAAGCTGGCGCGCATCCGTGCAGAGAAATAACCGCCATAAGCCACATGCTGTCCAAGCCTTGAAAAAAATCAACACGTCCCCAAATTAGAGTCATTATGACTTTTTATAACCAGGAGACGAACAGTGACTGTTGAAGCACAAAAAGAAACCCTAGGCTTTCAAACTGAAGTAAAGCACCTGCTGCATTTAATGATCCATTCCTTGTATAGCAACAAGGAAATCTTTTTACGCGAGTTGATCTCCAATGCGTCTGATGCGGCGGATAAATTACGCTTTGAAGCCCTGTCTAATGAAGGCCTGTATGAAGGCGACAGTGAATTAAAAATCCGCCTGGAATTCGATAAAGACAAGCGCACTATTACCGTTATTGATAATGGCATTGGTATGACCAGGGCCGAAGTCCAGGAACATATCGGCACCATCGCCAAATCCGGCACTAAGCAATTTTTTGAAGCCCTGACCGGCGAACAAGCCAAAGACAGCGAATTGATAGGCCAGTTCGGCGTTGGTTTTTATTCAGCGTTTATTGTTGCGGATAAAGTCACGTTAACGACGCGCAAAGCCGGTGCACCGGTTGGCGAAGGCACACGCTGGGAATCGGCAGGTGAAGGCGATTACACGATTGAAACCGTGGAAAAAGCCCAACGCGGCACTGAAATCGTGTTGCATCTGAAAGAAGCGGAAAGCGAATTCCTGGATGGCTACCGTATCCGTTCCATCGTTAGAAAATTTTCCGACCATATTTCCCTGCCCATCGTCATGGACAAAGAAGTCATGCCGCCTATGGCTGATGATATCGACGATGAAGAAGGCGAAGAGAGCGCCGAAGCAAAAGTCAAACCGGTTCCTGAAATCGTCGAAGAGACGGTTAACAGCGCTGCGGCCTTGTGGACAAAATCCCGTCAGGAGATTTCCGATGACGATTACAACCAGTTCTACAAACATGTCGGCCACGATTATCAGGATCCACTGACGCATGTCCATAGCAAGGTTGAAGGCACTAACGAATACACGCTGTTGTTGTATGTGCCCGGTCGTGCACCATTCGATATGTGGGACAGGGACACCAAACATGGCGTAAAACTGTATATCCGCAAAGTCTTTATCACCGATGATGCCGAGCAATTAATGCCGCGCTATTTGCGCTTTATCAGGGGGGTTATTGATGCCAACTCGCTGCCGCTGAACGTGTCGCGTGAAATCCTGCAACAAAGCAAGCAAATCAGCACGATCAAATCCGGGGCTGTTAAAAAAGTCTTGGGCATGTTGGAAAATTTGGCGAAAAACGAGGCCGAAAAATACGAGAAATTCTGGACTGAATTTGGCGCGGTCATGAAGGAAGGGATCATTGAAGACCACAGCAATAAGGAACGGATAGCCAAGTTGTTGCGTTTTAGTTCCACGCATACCGATGTCAGCAAACAAGATGTCACGCTGGAAGATTATGTCAGCCGCATGAAAGAAGGCCAGGATAAAATCTATTACGTCACGGCAGACAGTTTCGCCGCCGCCAAAAATAGCCCGCATCTGGAAATTTTCCGTAAAAAAGGCATTGAAGTGCTGCTGTTGTCCGATCGTATTGATGAATGGTTGGTGACCAACTTAAGCGAGTTCGACGGCAAACATGTGCAGTCGGTTGCTAAGGGCGACCTGGATCTGGGCGTGCTGGACAGCGAAGAAGATAAAAAAGCGCAGGAAGAAGTCAATCACGATTTTGAATCGGTACTGAAGCAGATCAAAGATGTGTTGGGCGACAAAATCAGCGAAGTGCGCTTAAGCCATCGTTTGACCGAGTCCCCCGCGTGTCTGGTTGCCGACGTCTACGGCATGAGCCTGAACATGGAACGCATCATGAAAGATGCCGGGCAGTTAATGGGGGGTATGGGTATGGGCAGAAAGCCGATATTTGAAATTAACCCTAACCATGCTTTGGTCATGCGTATGAAAGCCGAGCAGGATGACACCCGCTTTGCCGACTTGACGCATATCTTGTTCGATCAGGCCATCCTCAGCGAAGGTGGTCAACTAGAAGACCCGACGGCTTTTGTGCATAAGCTGAATGGCTTGTTGCAGGGCTTGTTGGGCTAAGGCTAAAAATAGCTGGTTTTTATCCAGGCCGTAAGCCGGGTTAGTGTACCCGGCTTACGGCGCTTTGATAAGGGGGCGTAGGCCGCGCGCGCTGTTAGCCGCAGAAATTTAAACGTCCATTATTTTTTATGCGTAGGTATATTATGATGCCCCCGATAACTGAAACGCATACCTACTACCGTTGCTCCTGCCGTCAACAACAATATCCCAGATAAAACGCCAATAAAATTGCCGGTTTTGCTGGCAGATAAAATGGTAATAATTCCTGAAATCCCGTAAATGTACGGCGATACTTCATACCACAAGCTCTCCAGTTTTTTCATGGCTGAACCTCAATGGATAATTGATCGAAGCCCATAATAAAACAGGTCGACGATTCTGTGGATAATAATTTTGGATTTGCGAGTTTGTTCTTTACTCTATCCATGCTTGCTAGGCTGTAGCTTGGTTTATACACGCTTGGGCCAAGCGCTAACTTAGCCTAGAGCACGGTAATAATCAACGCAAAAACAAACGCAAAAATGACAAACAGCGCAAATAAGGCCTGCTTGGACAACCCTGCTTTTATCTGCTGCCATTCCTGCAATAACGCTAGTTTAATATCACCCGAATCCAGTATGCGTTTGCAGCGCCCGCGCAGGGTGTGCTTTTCCTCGTCGGCGGCTTCTGCATCTATCATCTCGATAATTTTTGAGTAAAAACTGCCGCATTCCGGACAGCGCACGGCGTTGTTATCATGTTCATGACCGCATGACGGGCATAGGTTCATGGCATACTCCTTACAAAGTGTAGTGTGTGGTGTCAGACGATTCGATAGGGTTCCATGACAATGGTGCTAACCCGCTGGCCCAGCATGGTTATTTTTCCGTTATAGCGTTTTTCGCCGGTGGATGCGAATTCAAACGCAAAACGGCGTTGCAGGCATAATGTTCCGGTGCTGTCCCGTATCAGGCTAAGGCCGTCTGCGGCAATATAATCATCGAGCATTTGCACACCCATGGCTAGACAATGGGTCCGGGTTGCCTTTAACGCAAGCTCTTTTATGTGCTGCGCCTGATACCAGTAGAGAAAACCCAGCAGTATTAAACAGATTAACAGGACAGGGTCGGGCATGGGCTTAAGCCTCCTCTATTAAGCTAAAGTTTTTTGTTGCGTTGCGCTGAACATTGCGGTTTACCGGCAGAAATAGTTGCGCTTAGCCCAGCTTTGGATACTATAATCCTTGCATGCTAAAGATACGACATTTTAATCACCTCTGTGGAACACAACAATGCCCGCTGATCTTACTATTATCGACATACCGCCCGTAGCAGCACATCAATATTCTGTGATATGGCTACATGGCCTGGGTGCAGACGGACACGATTTTGAAGGCATAGCCACTGACTTGCATTTAAGCGTAGCGCCTCATGTCCATTTTATTTTTCCAAATGCGCCCGTCCAGGCTGTCACGATCAATCGCGGCATGAGGATGCGTGCCTGGTACGATATTTTAGGTACGACGCTGGAAACCGATGTTGATATTGCCGGCATTTATGCGTCGGCCGGATTAGTTGACCGCCTTATTCAGCAGGAACTGGATAAAGGCATCCCATCCACGCATATTTTACTCGCCGGATTTTCGCAAGGCGGCGTCATTGCCCTGCATGCAGGTTTGAGGTATCCAAAGAAATTGGCCGGCATTGTCGCGTTGTCGACCTGTTTGCCGACAGTTGAACAATTAAAGGCCGAAGGTTCGGCGGCTAATTACGCCACGCCGATTTTTATGGGCCACGGCATATTGGATGCAGTCGTCGCCATTGAGTATGCCAAAGCCACCTTGGACGCACTCGAAGCGATGGAATACACGGTCAAATGGCATGATTATTTGATGGAACATTCAGTATGTGTTGAAGAGATACAGCATATTTCCGCATTTATTAACACCGTTTTTAGTCAGGCATAAAAAAGGGGGACTGTAAAACAGTCCCCCTTTTTTTTAGGTTCGGTTTAACCTTTTACTGCGTTGACTATGCCATTAAATGCTTCAACCCGTGCTTTACCTGTTTTCACGAGATCAACGCCGGTATCGACAACCATCTGGCCCAAGCCTGGCGTTTTATAGACGATAAGGCATAAATACCCAACCGCAGGGATGGCAAGCAAGGCACCGATAAAGCCATGCAAGCCGACAACGCCCATCAGTTTTATCAGCAATGCAATGGCATCTAACGGCAATAACACCATAGCGCCAAAATAAGCGATTACCATAAAGGTGAAGAGTACAAAAACTACAAATTGCAGCAGCCTTACCAAGGCAATGTTAACTTTTTTCATGAGTTTTGATCCGATAACTTTAAGAAATCCGTGTACAGGCCATTCTGAAGCCGCACTTTTTTAAGTCGCGGATTATACCTTAAAGCCATCAAAAGACTTTATTTTTCTTGGTCGTAGTGCTTGCGTATAAACAAGCGATAGAGCAGCGAACCGGCTATAAATCCGCCTAAATGCGCCCACCAAGCGACGTCTACCGGGACGTTGTCAAAGATGATGGCCGTGGTGGCATTATGTAATTGCAACATAATCCATAAACCCAAAAACGCGATGGCCGGCACATGCACAACGATGGGCAGGAAAAAAATAGGCACCCACACGACCACGCGTTCCAGCGGATACAGGAAAAAATATGCCGCCAGGACACCGGCTATGGCACCTGAGGCGCCGACCACGGGAATCGTCAGTGTAGGGTCAAAATACCATTGCAAAATAGTCGCAAAAAGGCCGCAGACCAGATAAAAAATCAAAAACGGGACGTGCCCCATACGGTCTTCGACGTTATCGGCAAAAATCCACATAAACCACATGTTCATAATTAAATGCCACCAACTGGCATGTAAAAACAAATTGGTCAAAAAAGACAAATAGCCGTCAAACGGTAGGCCGTCGTAACCTACCCAACCGTGTGAATATCGGATAGGTACCATGCCGTAAAGGTTGATTAGTCTAAAGCTAAGGGCGTCGGGCATAAAATACATAGTGACAAAGATGACGCTACAAACCACCATAATGCCCCAGGTGACGTATGGCTTTGAATAGCAGGGCGCGGTGTCTCTAATAGGTATCATGGGAGGTAGCCTGTGGTCAGAAATAAAATAGGTTACGGAGCATTGCCGTTGGCGCTTATTGTGCCAGGCAAGAAAGGCATGGCAGCCTACGGGTGAAGGGTGCCGGAATATGGACTAAGCTTAACAGCTAAAAGCCGATTGGCAATCATGTAGGCTTAAGAAACGCCGAGTGATTAATGATAAGCCGACCGCAAAAAGTTTATAATGACGGCAACTTTCCGTATATCGGCAGCACGACAACTGTGCAGCCGCAAACTGACCCAGATTCATGCCGCATAATTCAATTGCCCCCGCCTTATTGTTTTCCAATTTCCCGCTCGCAGAAGAACTGCTTAAAGCTGTCGAAAAAATCGGCTTTGAGCGTCCTACACCGGTGCAACAACAAGCTATTCCGCCTGCGTTGGAGGCTAAAGACCTGTTGGTCAGCGCCGAAACCGGCAGCGGCAAAACCGCTGCCTTTTTATTGCCCACCTTGCAGCATTTGCTGAGCCGACACACGACGCTATTCGGTACGCGGGCATTGATATTGTCACCGACGCGGGAATTGGCCCAGCAAACTTTCAACCAATGCCGGGCGTTGGCTGAATTTACCGAACTCAAGGTCGGGCTGGTGACCGGCGGCGAAGACTTTAAACAACAGCAAGGCGCGCTACGGCGTAACGCCGAAATTATTGTTGCAACGCCGGGTCGTTTGCTGGAATTGATTCAGCAGGATGCGGCGGATTTTAGCCATCTGCAAGTGTTGGTGCTTGATGAGGCCGACCGGATGCTGGATATGGGTTTTAGCGAAGATGTTTTGAACATCGCCGAACACTGTAATAAACAAAGGCAAACCCTGCTGTTTTCTGCGACGCTGACCCATTACGGCGTGATTAAAATGGCCGACAAGGTGCTTAAAAATCATAAAACGGTGGCTTTAAACACTCTGCATGACGGACACAACAACATTCAGCAGCAAATCGTGCTGGCCGATGATAATGACCATAAACAAAAACTGCTGGCTTGGCTTTTGCTCAATGACCGTTACGACAAGGCGCTGATTTTCACTAACACCCGCTTGCGGGCTAATGAGTTGCAAGCGCCATTGCAGGCACAAAACCTGCGCGTCGGCGTGCTGCATGGCGACATGGAGCAAAGGGAACGCAACCGCATCATGGCCTTATTCCGCGATGGCATCGTCAATATTTTGGTATCCACTGATCTTGCCGCACGCGGCCTGGATGTCAAAGGTGTCAATTTGGTCATTAATTTTGATGTGCCTAGAAACGGTATTGATTATATTCATCGCATCGGCCGGACCGGGCGTGCCGATGAGCAGGGTTTGGCTGTTGCGTTGGTGAAAAGCACAGAATGGAATTTAATGGCGGGCATCCAACGGTTTTTAAAGCAAAAATTTGAACGCCGCACCATCAAAGAACAGGAAGGCAACTATAAAGGCCCGAAAAAGCTCAAGTCATCAGGAAAAGCGGCGGGCAGTAAACTGAAGCGCGAGCCTAAAAAAGTGGCTGCTGAAAAAGTCAAAATACGTGATAGGGACAAGAAAAACATAGGCAAGCGGCGTGCGCCCAGCAATCCGTCCGAGCTAAAACCAAGCAATGGGCAAGACGAATAGCCGGTTTTTTTGCCATCCTGCAAAGGCCTACGAGGATAGTTGCAGTCTTTAGACGTCAATAACCTGAAGACCTCTATCAGTGTTGGTGACCATCCTTAGGCCACCCAGCGCTGGTACTTACGCGCAAAGGCTGCCAATATTCGCAGCCATTAATGGGCTTCGTCCCAATTGTTGCCCGCGCCAATGTCAACAATCAGCGGCACATCCAGCGTTGCGGCGGAGCACATCAAGTTTCTGATTGCCGTCGTACAGTTATCTAACTGGGCTTCAGCGATTTCAAACACCAGTTCATCGTGTACCTGCATAATCATTTTTGCATCCGGTTGCACATTGTTTAACCAGTCGTCGGTGGCCAGCATCGCACGTTTGATAATGTCGGCTGCCGTACCTTGCATAGGCGCATTGATGGCTGTGCGCTCGGCGTATTGGCGCATGGCGGCGTTGCGGGCGTTGATTTCCGGCAAATACAAGCGGCGGCCGAACAGGGTTTCCACATAGCCTTGTTCACGGGCCAGTTCGCGGATAGCGTCCATATAGTTTTTAACGCCGGGATATCGGGTAAAGTACAAGTCGATATAGGCCTGCGCCTGACTACGCGTTATGCCCAGTTGTTGCGCCAGGCCGAAGGACGACATGCCGTAAATCAAGCCGAAATTGATAGCCTTGGCGGAGCGACGCAAGTCATTGGTGACTTGGTCTGGCGCGACGCCAAACACTTCCGCTGCCGTTGCACGGTGGACATCCTGTCCTTCGCCGAACGCTGCCAGCAAACCGCTGTCCGCCGATAAATGCGCCATGATGCGGAGTTCGATCTGTGAATAATCGGCGGCGACGATTTTATAGCCTGGAGGGGCAATAAAGGCCTGACGGATTTTACGGCCTTCTTCGCTGCGGATCGGGATGTTTTGCAAATTGGGGTCGGATGATGACAGACGGCCGGTTGCGGCAACGGCCTGATGATACGAGGTATGGATACGTCCGGTTTTGCTGTCCACCTGTTGCGGCAGTTTATCGGTGTAGGTCGATTTAAGTTTGCTTAAACTGCGGTATTCCAGGATCAGTTTCGGCAAAGGGTAGTCCAGCGCCAATTCCTGCAAGACCGATTCTTCGGTGGAGGGTTGGCCTTTCGGTGTTTTTTTCAGCACCGGCAGTTTTAGCTGGTCATACAGGATGTCTTGAATCTGCTTAGGTGAGCCCAGGTTGAACGCATGCTCGGCAAGATCGTGGGCATGTTGTTCAATGGCGATGATATGGCTGGCAAGTTCCAGGCTTTGTTGAGCCAGCATGGCGGTGTCGATGAGCACGCCATTTTGTTCAATACGGGCTAGCACACTGAGCAGCGGCATTTCCAGATCGGCATACAAGCTGAGCAGCTTGGGATGCGCCCTTAGTTTTGCCTGCAACACCTGATGCAATTGCAAGGTAATATCGGCATCTTCCGCCGCATAAGGCGTCGCCTGCTCCAGCGGCACGTCCTGAAAGCCGATCTGCTTTGCGCCTTTACCGGCGACATCTTCGTAATGGATGGTTTTTACGCCCAGATAGGTTTTGGCGAGGTCGTCCATGTTGTGCTTGGTTGCGGTGCTGTTTAACACATAAGAGGCCAGCATCGTGTCGTGGGCAATGCCGCGTAGCGTGATGCCGTGGTTCATCAGCACATGGCTGTCGTATTTGAGGTTTTGCCCCAGTTTCGCTTGGCCGGGATTTTCCAGCAACGAGCGCAGCTTTTCCAGTGTCGCAGTGCGGTCTAGTTGGTCCGGTGCGCCGGGATAGTCGTGCGCTAAAGGGAGATAAGCCGCCTGGCCGGCGTTTATGGCAAAAGACACGCCGACTATCTGCGCCTTGCTGTAATCCAGGCTGGTGGTTTCGGTGTCGAAAGCGAATAGTTCCGCGTTTTCAAGTCGTTGCAGCCAGCTATTGAGCTGGGTTTCTGTCAGGATGGTTTCATATTCGGGGCCGCTAAGGGCAGGTTTGGGCGTCGTTGCGACGGGTTTGCTTGCAATCGGGTTGTCCAAGGTTTTCAACCAGGAAGAAAACCCCAGTTCGGTTAGCAGGTTTTTCAGCTCCGCCTTGTCGGCAGCTTGCTGTTTCAAGTCTTCCATGCCGTAAGGCAGGGCCATATCGCATTGTATCGTCGTGAGCTGTTTTGATAAGGGCAGATCGGGAATGCTGGCACGCAGGTTTTCGCCAATCTTGCCTTTGATTTGGTCGGCATGGGCGATCAGATTTTCCAAGGTCCCGTATTGTTCCAGCCATTTTGCCGCTGTTTTCGGGCCGACCTTGGGCACTCCCGGTATGTTATCTACGGTGTCGCCTATCAGGGCCAAATAGTCGATAATCTGGTCGGGCCTGACGCCGAATTTGTCGATTACGCCTTGAATGTCCATGCGCGTATCCGACATTGTATTTTCCAGGATAATCTGTTCGGTGACCAGTTGCGCCATGTCCTTGTCGCCGGTTGATATGATGACGTCGTAGCCTGCTTGCGCCGCATGTTTCGCCAGTACGCCCAGCACATCATCGGCTTCTATGCCGGATTCGATAATCAACGGCAAGCCCATCGCCCGGATCAGGTTGTGCAAGGGTTCAATCTGTACGCGCAAATCGTCGGGCATTGCCGGTCGGTGTGCTTTGTAGTGCTCGTACAGGTCGTTACGGAAGGTTTTGCCCGGTGCATCAAAGACCACGGTGATGTAATCGCTGTGGTACACGCTGATCAACTTACGCAACATATTGGTGACACCGTGGATAGCATTGGTGGGTAGGCCTTGCGGGCTAGTCAGTGGTGGCACGGCATGGTAAGCCCGGAATAAAAAGGACGAGCCGTCAACCAGTATCAGACGGTTTGGGATGTGTTCGGACATAAGGGAGGCGTGGGAGTAGGGTTAAAAACTAGCGTCACTTTAACCGCTTAGCTTAGTCATGCAAAAAACTTTTTCTTGGGGCAGGTTTTTCAACCGCATAAACTGGCGGAATTCATGAAAAAGTGGCCTGATTTTGATGTGGCTGCGGGCGGCTACGATATAACGGAGCGGGATGGCTGGCGGGGTTGTTTCGGTCAGCAAAAAAATAAATAAATTCATTGAATTTTTTCCGTAAATTCCATATCCTTTATCGGTTTAAGTTTTAGTTGGGCTGTAATCCTATTATTAAAAACTACAGCTCTTTTTTTACACCAAGAGAGGTCAATATGAAAAAACCATTAGTTGTATTAGGAATTGCTTTAGTTGCTTTAACAGGAAACGTGTTTGCTGATGAGCAAGTTGAAATAGGCAAAAAGATTTATGAACGCGCTTTTGGTCGTGGTTGCGGCACTTGCCATGACATCGCCTCAAATCCACAGTTGACTGCGTTGATCAAAGCCGGTCAGTTGGATAGGGCAAAGTTTGAGGCTGTCCTTAAAGAAGGCAAAGGCGGCATGCCGAAAGCCATTGAAGAAATCATGAAGAATAAAGCCGTAGAAAAAGCAGGTTACGGCGAAGATCAAGCGGTTGACGCGCTATACAAATACATCGAATCTAAATAAGGCTGCCGCAAAAATAAAAAGCCGCTCCGGTTGTTGAACCGGAGCGGCTTTTTTATGCCTGTTAGCTTAGCGTCTGCTTAAATAGCGAATAATGGCCGCTTTAGATGGGAGTTTTTTAAGGTTTTTGATCCAGATGCCCGCGATAGCCGCAAACATCAAGCCGCACGAGGCAAAAGTCAAATAAATCAGACGCTTCAGTTGCGACATTTCCCGCATCAATTGCTGGTTATCTACGGCCTGTTCCTTTTTAACGGGTTCCGAATAAGAGCGCAGCACTTTAACGTCATTTTTAATATCCTCTATCGTACCCAATGAATTAGTTACCGCCCCTGTACGCAGGCTTTCCTCCAGTGACCTGAGCTTGCTTTCAATGGAGCCGCTGACCAAACCGACAAATTGCCCCTTCAAGGTGTTGACTTCAGCGGACAGCAGCGGGTTGGCCTCGGCAGCATAAGGTTGGTCAGCCGTGATCTTTTTGTAGCTGGATAAAAAATCATCGGAAGGGAGTATAAAAAAACCGGCAACAAAAATAACCGTCATCAGCAAAAAAACACCTCTTAACAACCATCGGTTCGTTTGCATTAATTGCTGATGGGACGGGATGCTGTGCAAGACAACAATCTCTGAATTTATGTTGTTTTTATCGCTCATTTTATACGTCCTCCCAAACCGGGCAACAAACAGCCCGGTCAGACAAATATTGTTCATGTGTTTTATAGGAAAGGGACGGCATTCCCCGTCCCTTTCATGCCGTTATAAGCGCTTGGCTGCGGCAATCCGCATCCTCAGTGCATTCAGTTTGATGAAACCTTCCGCGTCTTTTTGGTTATATGCGCCGCCATCTTCTTCAAAGGTCGCAATGCTTTCGTCAAACAGGCTGTCGGTGTCTGAACTGCGGCCAACCACGATGACATTGCCTTTGTACAGTTTCAACCTGACTTTGCCGTTGACCGATACTTGTGACGCATCAATCATGGTTTGCAGCATCTTGCGTTCTGGGCTCCACCAGTAACCGTTATAAATCAACGAGGCATAGCGCGGCATTAATTCATCTTTCAAATGGGCCACTTCCCTGTCCAGCGTCAACGATTCGATAGCCCGGTGCGCTTTCAGCATCACAGTACCCGCCGGTGTTTCATAGCAGCCGCGTGATTTCATGCCGACATAGCGGTTTTCGACGATATCCAGTCTGCCGATACCGTTTGCGCCGGCAACCTGGTTTAATTTGGCGAGGACTTCCGCAGCCGTGTGCGGGGCGTCGTCAATCGCGACAATATCACCTTGCCGGAACGTCAGTTCGATATAACTGGCTTTATCCGGTGCCGTTTCGGGTGAGACAGTCCAACGCCACATGGCTTCTTCAGGTTCTGCCCAAGGATCTTCCAGAACCCGGCCTTCATAGGAAATGTGCAGCAAGTTGGCATCCATGGAATAAGGCGATGACTTGCCTTGTTTCATTTCTACCGGAATGCCGTGTTTGTCGGCATAGTCCAGCAAGGTTTGCCGCGATGTCAATTCCCATTCGCGCCAAGGGGCAATCACGTGAATATCAGGCCGTAGCGCATAAGCGCCCAGTTCAAACCTTACTTGGTCGTTGCCCTTGCCAGTTGCGCCGTGGGCAATGGCGTTTGCGCCGGTTTCATTGGCAATTTCAATCAAGCGCTTGGCAATGAGCGGACGTGCGATGGAGGTGCCTAGCAGGTATTCGCCTTCATAAACGGTATTCGCGCGGAACATCGGGAAAACGAAATCACGCGCGAACTCTTCGCGTAAATCGTCGATATAGATTTCCTTGATGCCCATGGCTTGGGCTTTGGCGCGTGCGGGTTCGACTTCTTCGCCTTGCCCCAAATCCGCCGTAAAGGTGACGACCTCACAGGCATAAACATCTTGTAGCCATTTAAGAATAACGGAAGTGTCCAATCCTCCGGAATAAGCCAGCACAACTTTATTGATTTCCGACATAACGTCCAGTACCTTGAGTTAAAAATAGCCGGAATTATACCGGAAAATAGGATTGGTGGCAGAAACGATAGGCAAGTCGTTGCGTTGCCTCGATTTGCCTTGAGGGATTAGCCATTAACTGTCGCCCGCCCTGACATCAAACTCAATTTTCCAGCGGCCGCTGTCTTTTTGCGATACCGCATTAAGTTCCAGCGTACCGACTTCGGTTATTGCCGCACACAAATGGACGGGCACGAC
Source organism: Methylovulum sp. (assembly GCA_030653435.1). GTDB lineage: Bacteria > Pseudomonadota > Gammaproteobacteria > Methylococcales > Methylomonadaceae > Methylovulum. The sequence continues at coordinate 11,583 of JAURZI010000026.1, read as the reverse complement.
AATGCCGGGACGGTGGTTTTCTTCCGGCAAAGTAATCTCAATTTCAGTCAGTTCGGACAGTTCGTCATCAGTCCAGTAATCCAGGCGTGTACCCACCCTGTCATCGCGACGCGTGTTCGAGGCAAAAAAGCGGAACCGCACCGGTTCTCCGATAACCAGGCCGAAGGCGTCGTCCGGCAATTCTTCCTGGGTGCCTTCTTCCATGCCGAACGGGGCGATACATAAGGCTTCCAGTTCCGGCGCCATGCCCGGCACGGCAGGCATAGCGCTTTCGACGCCCACATAATACGATGCGGCGGTGCCGCCCTTGATGCGTACGCCTTTGCCTTTACGCACGAAGCCATAGTAAGCCGCGCCTCTGGCAACAGCCAAATCGAGGTCGGCCCCTTCGAGTAAACGGGCTTCAGGTGCTTGCTCGGCGACTAGCCAAGCATTCAACACTTCCATCAAGCGTTTAGCCAATACGGGCGCCTTTAACACACCGCCATTAAACAACACCGCAGTAGGGTGCAGGAAAGTGGCATGTTCCGGCAGATTGACATCGGGCAGGTCGTTGGTGGCGTATTGTTGCTTGGCGAGAAATGCCGCTAAATGCCGGGTGATGCCGGCATCTTGTGCATAAGGCAAGCCAGCGGTGCGTAAGCCGGTGCGGGTGCGGCTTACGGGGCGTTCATCCGCAGCTACGCGGGGTAGAAAGCCTTCGACGAGGACGCTTTGGACTTCGGCGCGTGTCAATTCGGTACGCAAGGTGCCGCCTATCAATGAAGAGCCCCGGCTGGCGACGACCAGCGGCAGATGCTCTATGTCGCCATCGCTGAGCAGTTTTTCCTTGGCTTCGCGGCAGCTATGGGTTAATGCCTGTATTTGCCAAGGTTGCAAGCGCGGACCTTCTTTTTCCAGTTTGGCTTTGACGGTGTAGGCCAGGGCAAGATCCATGTTGTCGCCGCCTAGCAAAATATGGTCGCCAACGGCAACGCGTGTCAGTTCCAGGTTACCGCTTTGCTGGGTGACGGCAATTAATGACAAATCGGTGGTACCGCCGCCGATGTCGATGACCAGGATGACATCCCCGCATTTTGCTTGTTTGCGCCAGTCGCCGTGGCTTTTTTCAATCCAGCTATATACGGCGGCTTGGGGTTCTTCCAGCAGTATCGCATGTTCCAGGCCAACGGCGCGGGCGGCTTCAACAGTCAGCTCGCGTGCCGCCGGGTCAAATGATGCGGGTACGGTAATGACCAAGTCCTGCTGGGCCAACGGTGAGCTGGGGTATTGGTTTTGCCAGGCATCGCGCAGATGCTGTAAATAGGCCACGCTGGCCTGAAAAGGCGAAACGCGTCCGACATCGTCGGGCGCTTCTGTCGGCAAGATGGGCGATTTGCAATCGACACCGGCGTGGCAAAGCCAGCTTTTGGCGCTGGACACCAAACGGATCGGGGTTTTACTGCCCAAATTGCGGGCGATTTCACCGACCAGGAATTGCGGTTTGGCAGTCCACGGTAATACGGTGGAGCCTTCGGCGAGTTCAGCCTCGTGCGCCAAGTACAAGAATGACGGCAATTGATAGCTGTCTTCAACCATGCCCGGTGCAGACAGTTGCGGTATCGCCATGACTTGCTGGCTAAACTCGTCGTCCAGGTCACCGATTTTTGCGTAAGACAATACACAGTGCGTGGTGCCCAGATCGATTCCTACAGAATAGCGCTGATTGCTTGGCGTGTCGGCTATCGGTGCAATGGCGGGTTGCATGTCGGCAATAGGCGTCGTTTCGGCAGGTTGTTGCTCCGCTGCAAAAGCAGGCGGCTGATTGCTCATCAGTTCGCTGACAACCTCATGGATAGGTTGGTCAGATTCTGTCCCTTCAATAGGGGCATTCAGGCCGGTATTGGTCGGAGAGGCTTCGGGTTTGGTATCCTGCATCCTTTTGATGTGATCGAACAGGCTCATAGCTCAACCTCGGCGGCGGCAACAATGGCGGCATCATAACCCTGCGCCAGTTTTGGCAGACTGACGCGGGTTACTTGCCAGCCTTTATGAATTAAGGTGCCGGTAAATGGCGCTTGGCCGACGATATTGCCGGTCAAGCGCACCCGCGAGGCATCAAAGCCCGCTTGCAGGGTAAGCTTTGTGCCTTCTTGTTCATTACGTACGGGCGCCAGACTGAAGTGCTCATTCAGTGCCTTATTGCAGCCATCATGGACAACACGTGCAGCAATGCCGATATCGGTATCGTTGTAAGCACTAATGTCCTCTTTGATAAAATCGATAAAACGCGCTTCTTTTTGCAGCAAGCCCAATAATTGCAGGGCGGCGTCGGGGGTGGCTTCTTTTAGTACCACGGGCTCAGGTGCCGGTGCATGGATTATTTTTTCAACTTCGACAATTTTTTCAACGACCTGAATGACAGGTTCGGGTGCTGCTCCGGCACTGACAGCTTGTGCCGGATGTTTCTTAGTGCGAAATAAGCTGACGGCTATCATCAGCAGCAAGGCTATCAGCACCAGGGATAACAGCGCAACCGTGCCCGCCAAACAGAGGTGCCATAAGTCGAATGTTGTAGGTTTTATTGATAAATCAATCGCATATAATGTGTTCATCGGTGTATGGGCGTTGTTGTTGTTATTGTTGTTGGCCGGAGTTTCGCGCGGCCTCAGAGAACATCATGGCTTGCAAAGCGCTCCGAGTGGTTTGTATACGCATCTGTTTTAAATGCCGGTCGGCAATAATGCCCGGTACTTTTTCGGCAATATAGACGTCCCGCATTTTGGCTAAAACCGCTTCGCATTGTTTCATGATGGCGTCGGTTGCCTGGCGGGTGTCCAGTTGTTGGTAAGCCGGTTTTTGCATTTCGTCGGAGACGCATTTTTTATATTGATATTTGGCCTGCTGGATTTTCGCGATGGTGGCATCGGTCAGCTCGGTGTTATGCCATTCATTTTTTGCATCATCAGCGTAGGCGCTGATAGCGGCCAGAAGCAGGGCAAAGAATAGAATTTTTTTCATGATATTCCTTTTAACGATGAGTGGAATGTTTACTTGCGCGATTTTACGCTAACTGGTTAAAAATGAATAACCGATGTTACAGGGCAAGCAAAAAAGTTACCGTAAAGGTGTCTTGTCTGTGAGGTGTCTGCGCGGGTTTATTTGATGGGCGGGATTAAGGCGGTGCCGGAATGTTGCATAGCCGTAGGACGGGGCGTGCGCGCCATCAGAAGCGGGTAATAAGCGTCGAATTTAAAGCAGGCGCGCATAAGCGCGCACTGCTCTGCTGATTTAGCGCATCAGTTAGCCGCCCTGCCGCTTTGTAGCGCCGCAATGCGCTCTTCTAATGGCGGGTGGCTCATGAACAACTTTCTGACGCCGCCGCCATTAATGCCAAAAGCCGCCAATTGACCCGGCAATTCAGGCGTTTCATGGGCGCGTTGTAAAGCGCGTAGTGCGGCAATCATGTTGTCCCGTCCCGCCAATCTGGCGCCGCCGGCATCGGCTTTGAACTCGCGGTAACGGGAAAACCACATGACCAGCATGGAGGCGAGTATGCCCAGGGCAATTTGCGCGACCATCTGCGTGATGTAATAAGCCGGGCCGTAACCGCGTTCGGTTTTGAATACCGTCCGGTCAACAACATGGCCAATTACCGTTGCAAAAAAGTAAACAAAGGTGTTGACGACGCCTTGTATCAAGGCCATGGTCACCATATCGCCGTTCGATACATGGGTCATTTCATGACCAATAACCGCCTCGATTTCATCGGCATCCATGCAGTGCAACAATCCCGTACTGACGGCCACCAGCGCGCTGTTTTTGCTCATGCCGGTGGCAAATGCGTTGGCTTCAGGGGCTTCAAAAATGCCGACTTCAGGCATATCGACGCCAGCTTGTTGCGCCTGCTTCGCTACGACATCCAGCAACCATTGTTCGGTTTGGTTTTGTGGGCGGTCAATGACCGCAACCCCCATGGACTGCTTTGCCGACCATTTCGACATAGCCAGCGAGATGAAGGAGCCGGTCATGCCGATCACGGCTGACACAACCAGCAAGCCTTCAAGGTTGATGTCGATGCCTTGGGCATCTAGCGTGCCTTTTAAGCCCAATAGATTGAAAATAATGCTGACCACTACCAGTATTGCGGCATTGGTCGCTAAAAAAAGGAAAATACGCATCATAGTGATAGCCTTAGGTAGAGTTGATGTCTGTTTGGATATGGGGATTGAAAAACTTAATTCAATCGTTTTTCAGAGTGATAATATGGTGCAAAGTTTATCAATGGAGGCTTTTTTTATGAAGATGCTGAAAATTATAGTGATGCCGGTGTTGTTGGCGCTGGCCCATGCGGCCGTTACACTAGCCGGTCCCGAAGAAGTTATTAAACAGTTGCATGTGCCTGCGGGTTTCACGATCTCGGTTTATGCCGATCATTTGCCTAATGCCCGTAGTCTGGCGCTAGGTGACGATGGCGTGGTGTTCGTCGGCACCGGACGGGAAGGCAAGGTTTATGCGGTTCAGCAGGCCGTTGCTGACGGTGGCACAAGGCCGCATTTGCTGATAGCCGAACATTTGAATATGCCTAATGGCGTGGCCTATAAAGATGGTGCGCTGTATGTCGCCGAGATCAACCGCATACTGCGCTACGACGCGATTACCAGGCGGTTGGCGCAGCCGCCCAAGCCCGTGGTGATTTATGACCAGTTCCCGTCCGATAGGCATCACGGCTGGAAGTATCTGCGCTTTGGCCCTGACAACAAACTGTACACCGCTGTCGGCGCGCCCTGTAATATTTGCAAGCCAGAACGGGAGATATATACCTCCTTAGTGAGGTTGAACGCGGACGGCAGCGGCTTTGAGATTCTTGCGCGCGGCATCAGAAACACGGTAGGTTTTGATTGGCAACCTGAAACCCGGCGGTTGTTTTTTAGCGAAAACGGGCGTGATTATTTGGGTGACGATTTACCTCCTGATGAGCTCAACCAATGGACTGAGAAGGGTGAACATTTTGGTTATCCTTACTGCCATGGCGGCGATATTCCCGACCCTGAGTTTGCCGCCGGTAAAACATGCGGCCAATTCAAGGCGCCCGCCTGGAAATTTAAAGCGCATGTCGCGCCTTTGGGTTTGCGTTTTTATCAAGGCCGGCAGTTTCCTGATGAATATAGGCAGCAGTTATTTGTTGCCCAGCATGGGTCATGGAACCGAAGCGAACCACAAGGCTATCGTGTAGCGGTGGTCAAATTTGACAAAACAGGTCAACCGGTGGCGGAAGAGAGTTTCATTAGCGGTTGGTTGGCCAAGGATGGTACGGTCTCAGGCCGACCTGTCGATATGTTGATGCTGGAAGATGGCAGCCTGTTGGTCAGCGATGATATGCGGGGCGCTATTTACAGAGTGTCCTACCAGGGAAAATGACGGAATGCCCCTCAAGGCCGGAATCATGCGTCGCTAGGTTTTTGTACAAATATTGTCAAGCTTTTGTATAGCTATGCTAGTATATGCGTTATTTTTGATGTAAAAAGCATATGGCTAACCTAAATGACGATTTGGCGCGATATCTAATCAGCACGGTTTCGAAAAGATCGGGTGTTAAGTCCGATTTGGTCAGGGCTTGGGAACGCCGCTACCAAGCGGTTACGCCAACGCGCACCACAGGCGGGCATCGCGTTTACACCGATCAGGATATCGCGCGTTTAAAACTGCTTAATCAAGCGACCAACAATGGGCACAGCATTAGCCAAATCGCCCAATATTCACTCGATGAGCTGAAAAACTTACTGAAAAATGAAGTGGAGGTGGTGCCCGCTTTGTTGTCGGCGGGCAGTACTAGCGACCGGGTTTATCTCGCGGAGGATTATATTGAAAAATGCTATGCCGCCGTGGTCGCGTTCGATGCTAAGACCTTGGAAACGCATTTTGAAAATGCTTTGGTGGAATTAGGCACTGAGACGTTTATCGAACACTTGCTCACGCCATTATTAACCATCATCGGTGATCGCTGGCGTACCGGTGAGCTTAGGCCTGTCCATGAGCACATGACCTCGTCCATCATCCGTTCGCTAACGTATATCTTGCGTAATAATAATCCCTGTGCTGCCGATGCGCCCAGAATGGTGGTTACCACACCGATCGGGCAATTGCATGAATTGGGAGCGCTGCTTGCGGCCATTATTGCCGAACTCAAAGGCTGGCAGGTCACTTATTTGGGCGCAAACCTGCCGGCCGAAGAAATTGCCGCCGCAGTCAAATTTACCGACGCTCGTGCCGTAACGATCAGCATTAGTTTCTGCACCGACGACTTGGTTGTGCCCAAAGAAATCAGACGGCTAAAAAAACTGATCGGTGTTGAGGTTGCATTGATAGTTGGCGGCAGGGCTGCGGGCCATTATAAGGCGGTACTTGATGAAGTGGGGGTGCTAAATATCCAGGGATACGGGCACTTTAGAGAGATTCTTGATGAACTGGCGGCAAATAAGCCGGCAACCTGACAACGCGGGACCGCACTGCTATTTGCCATGAGCTTCTGGAAAACCAAAAAACTGACCGAAATGACTGTCGAAGAATGGGAGTCATTATGTGATAACTGCGGTAAGTGTTGCTTGCACAAGTTGGAAGATGAAGAGACGGGGCAAATTGCTTTTACCCGTGTTGCGTGTCGTTTGCTTGATTTAACAACCTGCCGATGTACCCGTTATCGTGAACGCACCCGCCTTGTCCCTGAATGTATTGATTTGAGGCAGCACGACTTTTCTGAGTACAAGTGGTTGCCTGCCACTTGTGCTTATCGCTTGCTGAGTGACGGTAAATCACTGCCTCTATGGCATCCGCTACGGTCAGGAGATGCCGATAGTGTCAGGCAGGCACGGATTTCTGTCGGTGCTTATGCCTTAAAAGAGCAGGATGTTGACGATTTGGAAGATTATATTATCGATTGGTTGGATTAGCTGTCAGGGCTTTAGATCTATCATTATCCCTGCGCCATCGACAGACTTACGTTTTTCTGGTTCGGGTTCCGGTGACATTAGCCAGCCGCCTTTTAGTTGCAACGGTTGCTCTTCTTTTTTGGGTTGCGGCAAGAACAACGCATCCACTGCATTTTGTGTGTCGTTATTTTTGTCAGCGGCATGCGGGTTCTCTTCCACTTCTTTGGCATTATTAAGCGGTACCGTAAGGTCCAGTGGCCGCTGCAATTCTTTGCCGTCATCAATTCTGGGTTTGTCTACTATGTCGGCGGCGGGTTTTACGGTGTGATGTTTTTTTAGATTCGGTGATGTTGGCAGGTGGTTGGACCCGCATAAAAAAACATAAGAGACGCTAACAAAAACCAATAGGGATAGACGGTTATTTTTCATCTTTAATTTCCACTTCAGCCAAGTAGGGTTGGCGTCCGCCAAGTTGGGGTCGCTGCATAAGCCTAGGCTTAATTATATACAGTCTCCATACCGTCATGGTGCGGCATTTCTGGCAATGCTTACCGGTTATTGTAGTATCGCCGCCCTAAGCTAGCAAACGATAATATCCGTTAGGGATTAAAAGGGAGGTATGTGCTTTTGGCGACAGCTTACGGTTGGCTTGGCGCCGGGTGTTCCGGGATTGCTTTTGTAAACATAAAAAAAGATTGCTAGACATATCACAAGCCTGCAATATGGGCTTATTTATCATAACAGCCCAAATACATGGATTCGATCACAGATAAACACGCGTTCAATATTATTATTGTTGAGTGGGATGAGTCGAATAGCGCATTAATCATTCCGCCCCTCATCAAGCAGATTAATGCTAATGCTGCCAGCCTTCTAGGTTATGCAGAAGCGGAGCTTGTCGATAAACCGCTGGCGATATTGTTTGCCCCCGAAAATATTATGTTGTCACCTGGCGGTTTTTTAGCATTAAGGGATAAAGGCGTGGTCAGCGAGTTAATGACGAAAGCAGGCGAGCTTGTCCCTGTCCGGTTGTTTTTTACGGTGTTGTCGGGACGGTTGCAGAGTGCTACGGACGTTGCATTGCAGGTGCAAGTGCTGGGTAGCGATAACGGAGCCTATGCAAGCGGCAAATGCGGGAGCATTGAGTCAGCATTGGCAGAAAGTGAAGAACGTTTTCGACAAATGGCTGAAATGACTGGGGAATGGTTATGGGAGCAGGATCCGCAGGGCTTTTATATTTATAGCAGTACGGCGGTCAACCAAATTCTAGGCTATAGCCAAAATGAGGTCATCGGCAAGCATTACACGCACTTCCTAACGGCTCACGATCAAGCCAGTCAGCAGTGCTATGCGGGTAACCAGCAGCCTTTTTATGGCTTGACCAACCATTATCGTCATAAAAACGGGCATTTGGTGTTCACCGAATCCACCGGTTTGCCGCTTTTCGATGTTGGCGGAAAATTGCTGAAATGGCGTGGTGTTGACCGGGATATTACTGCCCAGAAGCATTTTCATGATGCCTTGATAGAAAGCGAAAAACGGACGCGTTTGATTATTGAAAGTTCTATGAACGCTATCGTTATCATGGACGCTTACGGGATCATAACGGACTGGAATCTCCAGTCTGAAAAAATGTTCGGTTGGAGTGCGGAAGAAGCTATCGGCTTCCGCCTCGAAGAACTCATCATACCGCCACGATTTCATGACAGCTACCGCCAAGGGCTGAAACTGTTCTTGCACACGGGTATTTGCCCGCTATTAAACCAGATGTTTGAGCATGTTGCGTTGCGCCGTGGCGGTGCGGAATTTCCTGTGGAAGTGAGTGTGTCACCGTTAAAATTAGGCCACTCTTATATATTCAGCGGCTTTATACACGATATTACCGCCCGGAAAGCCGCCGAACAGCAAATCCGCCAAGCGCAAATTGACCTTGCCATCACCCAAAGCGAAATCAATATTGCCCAGAAAATACAGGTCTCACTATTGCCGGATGCGCCGATTAAATCATCAGGCTTCGAAGTCGTCGGCGTGTGTATGCCTGCCGATCAAATTGGCGGTGATTATTTTGATTATTTTTTTCGCGATGAAGACCATCTGGATATGGTTATTGCCGATGTTTCCGGCCATTCCATTGGGCCCGCGCTGTTTATGGTTGAAGCGCGTAGCGCCATTCGGACACACGCCAAGCGATTGGGGACGGTTTCGGAAATGCTCGGTTTGCTTAATGATTTTCTTTTCGAAGACTTAAACAAGGCAGATTATTTCATCACCTTGTTTTATTTGCAGTACGACATCATCAATCAGCAGTTAAGCTTTGCCAATGCCGGGCATCCGCCGCCGCTGTTGCTCGGAGCCGGACAGGCGAATTGCCAAGCGCTGGATGCCGAGGGGCTTATACTGGGCATACGCAAAAACATAGTGTTTGAAGAAAAAACGCTGGCCTTGTCTGGCGGCGATTTAGTGTTGGTTTATACCGATGGGTTAACGGAGGCGGAAAATCCAGCAGGTGAGTTTTTCGGATTGGCACGCGTTAGCGATGCGTTCATTCGTAACGCCCAGTGCACGCCAGAACAGATCATTAAGGCAATACTGGCCGAATTAAAGCAGTTTTGCAGCAAAGAGACTTTTAACGACGATATTACCTTGATGGTGTTTAAGAGGGCTTAGTGACTGTTCATAAAGCCCGCCCGCCGCCTTGCACCCAATTTTTATGCCACTAGCGGTTAGGCAATAAGCAGGTTTTTCAGCCAGCAATTCTCATTATGACCCCCCGAGTCTAAAATAGCCGACCGATTCCCTATTGAAACCTATTTATGAGTGCTCCCTTTGGATTAAACGCGTTGACCTTTAGTGACGTAATCAAGCAACTACGCCTAACGTTTGAAACCTTCGCCGACCAGCGGACAGGAAAAAATACGGGCTATACCATGACGGATGCCGGCTTGAGTGCATTTTCAGTTTTTTTCATGCAAAGCCCGTCTTTTTTAGACTTTCAGCGGACGATGCAGGAGACGCGAGGGCAGAATAATGCACAGACGCTGTTTGGCGTGTTTCAAATTCCAACGGATAATCACATCCGTAGCCTGCTTGATGGGGTGAAACCCGCAGCGGTGTACCCGATGTTCGATTTTATCGTTGACGGTTTCCAACGTTCTGGGGTGATCGACTCTTTTCGGGGATCAGACCAACGCTTGCTGCTGGCCTTGGACGGCACCCAGTACTATTCGTCACACAAGCTGCATGGCCCGTGTTGTTCATGCAAGACACACAGCAACGGAAAAACCAGCTATTCGCATACGGTGGTGACGCCGGTGTTGGTCAAGCCGGGCGGCAACAAGGTCATTTCACTGGCCCCAGAATTCATTGGTCCCCAGGACGGCCTTGACAAACAAGATTGCGAGCTCAACGCCTCCCTGCGCTGGCTGGACAGCCAGGGTGGGCGTTACGCAGCGCTGGGCACGACCGTACTGGGTGATGACCTGTACTGCCACGAGCCGTTTTGTCGGGCGTTATTGTCCAAAGGGTTTGAGTTTATCCTGGTCTGTAAGCCGGACTCTCATAAGACCTTGTACGAATGGGTGGATGATCTGGAACGTAACGGCGTAGTCAAAACCGTAGTGCGCAAACGCTGGACGGGCAAACAGCACGAAACCGACACCTACCGTTATGTCAGCACCGTGCCTTTACGGGATGCCGATGACGCCTTGTCGGTGAACTGGTGTGAGATGACCACGCACGCGGCGGATACCGGCAAGGTACTGTATCGTAATGCCTTCGCCACCTCTTTGGCGATTGATGACACCAACGTTGCCGCCGTGGTGGCTTCAGGCCGCGCAAGATGGAAGATCGAAAATGAAAACAACAACACGCTGAAGACCAAAGGCTACCACTTTGAGCACAACTACGGTCATGGTAAGCAGTTTTTGTCTTCTTTACTGGCGACGCTCATTTTGCTTGCCTATCTGCTGCATACCCTTCTGGATTTAATGGATGACAAGTTTTGCCTGCTGCTTCAGACACTGCCTTCGCGCAGGCGTTTGTTCGATGATATGAAGGCATTAACTTCTTACTTGTGCTTTGATAGCTGGGAGCATCTGCTCGATTTTATGCTGGAGGGCTGGTCTCATAACCCGAAAAGCCCAATTGTTCGACCCCCAAAGCCGGAAATAGGGTAGCTTGGGGTCATAATGAGAATTGCTGAGTTATGAAGCTTGCTATTGGTTAGTATCAACAATCGGCGATGAGCAGTTATGTGTTTATGATATTTCAGGCAAAGCTTTGCCTGTCCCGATTGAAAACAAAAAAGGGATAGCTTGCGCTCATGAAGTATATAAAACTGAATGGTGGGACAACCAAAATAAAGAAAGTGAAGATATGCCAGAATTCGGAATCAGCCCTGATAAGGTGTCTATTCTAAGGGATGACGTTACCAGGATTTTTAAAATAACGTCATGGTTGCTGGATTCTTTAGAACACCAGATACATGGGAAAGGCAAAGTCGAAGCGGTTATTAATCCTGAATTACCCGGCTATCTGGTAATCCCTACAAATCAATGCAGGTGGCATTGATTAGCGATTTTTGACATAGTGCAGCGCCAAACTTTGCAGCACTTATGGCATGAACTCCGCCCCCACCCCACTGAATATTGAATCAACGCTATTTTGCCCCAGACGC
>JAURZI010000001.1 GCA_030653435.1 Methylovulum sp. | reverse complement strand
GCCTTGCTCAATCCACTATATTCCTGGCGTCAACTATGAGAAACCAAGACAATGTGCATAAAAGGAAACTTCACATAATGGCCGATAGGGTGAGGTCGCCAATGGCTGATTTGGAGACTTCCACTCCGCAGAATCCGGATTTGGCTGACTGGCCGCTTTGGAGAAGCGCGAGTGGCAAAAATGGGTCGGTTGTGTACAGTGACGAACGGCCGCTTTCAGGAATCGGAATTCAATGACAGCTTTCCGACGATGAATCTGAAGAGCGGACGGTCGCCTGGCGACCCACAAGCGACATACAGTAAACCGCTGATCGGATGTCCGCTTTAGATATCATACGAGACAGTCGGATTAATTTAACGAATATTTAATGGTAAGAAAGACAATTGCGTCTTTATCCCTTTTGAACAACGCGGGATCAGAGGGCAGAGAAAACTCAAACCCTCCTTTTTCTTTTAATTTATCTGTATAGGATGCGACACTAAGATCTGATAGCTCTTTTGATTCAACTTTATTCGCTTTCATAGCGTGTATTTGCAACGCATCGATAGTGATGTCCTTACCCTGAGTGAAGTAAGGGAAGTGATCCTGCGTCACCACAGTGTTATAGTTCTCGGTTCCGGTTACAAACCGATGCCATTCACTTGGGAAATCTTGTTTCAAGTAAAACAGGAGTGCGAGTCCGGAGGAGTTGGCTTCACCTATAATTTCATTTAGATGCTCCACGGCCTTATCCCGCATTTGAGCACCGCCCTGCCGGGCTGTATATCTGAAATGGAGAATAACATCCGTGATTGTGTTATAGTCAAATTGGCGAAAATCTGAAGGCAATTCCAGTTTCCAGGTGCTTTCAGCGCCGGCGCCTTCAAAAGGCAATAATCGCTCTTCGCGCAGATTAGTCTCGAACATGCCGCTGTCGTTATTCCCACTGCTGGTGACGATCGACTGAACGGTACCAAAATAATCGATAAAGCGATCGTCTTCGCTACCCTGGCGAGCGTATTCGTCATCCTTGAGCAATGGTGATTTACGGAGCGAACTTTTGAGCAGCGACAACGTGCAGCTGACGCTGGTATAGGGCCCGCTTACCGATGGGATAGACAGACTGACGTTCTTGATACGGCGTATATAATGGCCGGGGCCGTCGAGATCAAACAACCACTCAGGCACGGTGACTTCGCAATTGCCCGTTGCTTTCAGGGCCAGAAGGGCTAAAGGATTAAGCTGTCGCAACGACACATGTTTGGTTAGCTCAAACTCGCGTTTGTTGTTCTCATGGTAAGCCATCTCCATTCGTTTGATATCCAAATAGAGCGCCTCACCGGAAAGTAGCCCCTTGCGTCCGCCGTCCCAGTAGTTGAATTTGATATAATCAGTTGCTTCCACTTCAGGGCGCATCAATTCCCGTTTCATCGTTTGTTCAGCTTTGCGTGCCGTATCGAAAGCGAAACGGTAGTATTCGTAGTAGAGGCGCGAGATTTCGCCCTGCATCCAGGCGTAGAGATCCGCATTAGTAAATTTCTCGTGCAGGAATCGATCTGTCAAACGGCTTTGAAAAGTTTCCAGCAAAGAGCGTCGAATAGTTTCCAGTTAAAGTGTAGGGTTATTGGCTTTCCTCCGCCTTTTTTCGTTGTTTAAATCGATAAGAATCATTGCCGGTTTCCAAGATATCGCAGTGATGAGTGATGCGATCAAGGAGCGCCGTGGTCATCTTGGCATCACCAAAAACCTGTACCCACTCGCCAAAGCTAAGGTTGGTGGTGATGATCAATGATGTCTTCTCATAGAGATGACTGATCAGGTGGAATAGCAAAGCCCCGCCCGATGCCGGAAATGGCAGATAACCTAGTTCATCCAGGATAACGGCATCCATTGCGGTCAGTTGCTTGGCCAGATTGCCCGCTTTGCCTTGCTGTTTTTCCTTGTCCAGTTGGTTCACTAGATCGACGGCATTGTAGAAACGGATGCGTTTGCTTTGGTGGATAGCGGCTATGCCTATGGCGGTCGCCAGGTGTGTTTTTCCTGTGCCAGTGCCGCCAACCAGGATCAGGTTATAAGCCTGTTCCATAAAGCTGCCGGTAGCCAATTGTGCTATGCGGGCTTGCTGCAAGGGCGTTTCTGACCAGTCGATCTGTAGCAAGTCTCGATGAATGGGGAAACGGGCCGCCTTGAGTTGATAGTTGAGGCTACGCGCTTGTCGGTCCGCTTGCTCGGCCTTGATCAATCGATCCAGCCAGACTTCGGGCATCACCGGTTTTTGCTGGCTGCCGTATTCTGCTTGCCACTCGCCCCAGGCAGCCGCCATGCCATACAGGTGCAGGGTTTTCAGTTGTATGCTACGGTCAATGGACATGACGTTCGCTCCGTAACGCATCATAGCGACTGCAATCGGCCAATGGCTCAACAGTCAGTGTGGGTAGTGATGCGGTGGATTCATCCAAGACTTTAGGCCTTGTGTCTTCCGTGAGACGGCGCATTTCATTGAGCACAATGGCGGCGCTGATAACGCCTGTTTGCAAGGTTAAATCGCAGGCGACTTCCAAAGCATCCAGGCCACCATCACCGATGTCTCTAGCCATTAACAACAGATCAACAAAGGCTCGATCGCCTTTATCTTGCTTGAGTATGCGGTCGCGCACGACTTTAATCGGCACCGGTAAATCCCAGGTCACAAACGGTGCACCATGACGCAATGCCCCCGGCTTTTTCTCCAGTACCGGCAGGTAGTGCCAGGGATCGCAAATCAAATGATCGCGTCCGAATTGACGAACATGATCAGCAATTACTTGACCATTAGCCACCATCCGGACTCTGTCAGCGGTTAATCGTACAGAGACAACCTGGTTGACCCATTGCGCCGGTACGCTATAGCGATTGCGATGAATGTTGATCAAACACAATGAGGTCACCCGGCGCATCGTTTCAACATAGCCATCAAAGACGGCTTTAATCGGCATTAACAACGGTTGCTCTTCGGCAAAACAATCGGCCGTGGTGCGTGAAGGCTGATCAGGATGCGGACGCAACGCCAACTCCTGGCAACGCTGTGCCAGCCAGGCATTGAGTTCGGCAAAGTCAGCAAACTTCGGCGTGGGCGTGAACAGCCATTCGCTGATATTGCCCACTTGGTTTTCAATCTGACCTTTCTCCCAGCCAGACTCTGGGGTACAGGCCACAGGCTCAAACAGATAGTGATTAGCCAAGGTCAAAAATCGCCGATTAAAGCGCCGCTCCTTGCCGACGAATATCGCATCCACTACGGTCTTTAGATTGTCGTACACCAGGCGTTTCGGCACCCCACCAAAGAAGGCAAAGGCGCGATTATGCGCATCCAGCACCATCTCCTGTGTTTCGCAAGGATAGGCGGCCACGAACATTTGTCGGCTGTAGCTCAATCGGAAGTGAGCCACTTTCACCACCTGTTCCAACCCGCCAATAATCACCGTTTCGTGGCTCCAATCAAATTGACAGGTTTCGCCGGCTGGAAACAGTAAGGGCACGAAAGCCTGTTTGATAGTGGGACTCGCTGAGCGCGACTGCTTCCAGGCTTTTACGAAACGCTGCACCGCACTGTAGCCGCCCACATAACCTTCAACTTGCAGGCATTCATACAAGCGTTGAGCCGTGCGTTTACGTTTTTTGCCAGGTAATGCCGCATCGGTCTCCAGCCATGTCGTCAATTGCTCGAGATAAGCACCGAGTTTCAAATGAGGTTGATGTTGGCGAGTCGGGTAAACCGGCTCATCGACAGTTTTGAGGTGTTTACGAATAGTGGGGCGGGACAGCTTGAACTGTTTCGCCAAGTCAGTGATGGTGACTTTCTCAACAAAATGCAGTCGTCTGATTTCGGGTATGACATCCATTTTTATCACTCCAGGTTTCTCCGGCAAAAAGCCGGTCATTAAACAACCTGGGGTGGAAACTTTTCAACGCTCTTTTCCCCAGGACCCTGGAAAGTTTTGCACGCCGTTTAGCA
>JAURZI010000161.1 GCA_030653435.1 Methylovulum sp. | reverse complement strand
GCGTCTGGGGCAAAATAGCGTTGATTCAATATTCAGTGGGGTGGGGGCGGAGTTCATGCCATAAGTGCTGCAAAGTTTGGCGCTGCACTATGTCAAAAATCGCTAATCAATGCCACCTGCATTGATTTGTAGGGATTACCGGCGTCCTGACCCTGACCGGCAACGCCGACCAGGCCGACTACCAAAAAGCCCTGGCGACCGTGGCCTATTCCGGCAAGGAAGACTACATCCACAGCGAAACCCGGCTGTTGACGCTGCTCGTCACCGACGCCCAAGGCAACCCCAGCAGCGGGTACACCGAAATCAACATCAGCCCGTCGGTCATCATCGGCACGCCAAAGCCCGACACCTTGGTCGGCACCTTCGCCGGCGACGTCATCCACGGCCGGGGCTCGGACGACCTGATTCAAGGCCGTAACGGCCCCGACCACATCAAAGGCTGGGCCGGGGACGACCGGATTAACGGCGGCAACGGGCACGACGAACTGCGCGGCAACCGAGGCGACGACACCCTGCAAGGCGGGTTTGGCAATGACACGCTGCACGGCGGGGCGGGCACCGACACGGCCGACTACACCGCCTCGCCGGATGCCGTCAACGTCAACCTGATGCTCACCGGCGCCCAACACACCAGCCCGGGTAGCGGCACCGACACCCTGACCAGCATCGAAAACCTGATCGGCGGCGCACACAACGACAGCCTGGAAGGGGACAAGCTCGCCAACATCCTGGTCGGCCAAGGCGGCGTAGACATCCTGTGGGGCATGGCGGGAGACGACATCCTGGACAGCGGCGACGGCGACGACAACGCCCAGGGCGGCCTGGGCAACGACCGCTTCACCGGCAGCACGGCAGGCGATGACCGCTACCAGGGCGACGCGGGACGCGACACCGTGGACTACAGCGCCTCAGCCGACGGCGTGCGTGTCAACCTGGCGCTCAGCAGCGGCCAACACATCAGCGTGGGCAGCGGCACCGACACCCTGACCAGCATCGAAAATCTGGTCGGCAGCCACTTCACTGACCGCTTGACCGGGAACCTGGACGCCAACAGGCTGGCCGGGCAAGACGGCAATGACCTGCTCGACGGCGGCGCAGGCAATGACCGGCTGATGGGCAATGACGGCAACGACACCCTGCTGGGAGGGGCGGGCAAAGATCGCTACCTTGGCGGGGCAGGCACCGACACCGTCGATTACCGTGCGTCCGCCGCTGCGGTCACCGTCGATCTGAGGCTGGCGGTAGCCCAACACATCAACTGGGGCAACGGCATGGATTGGCTGACCGGCATCGAAAACCTCGTTGGCAGCGCCTACGACGACAGCCTGGGCGGCAAACAAAACGCCAACAGACTGTTCGGCCTGGGCGGAGACGACAGCCTATGGGGCCGGGGCGGCGATGATCGAATCGACGGCGGCAGCGGCAATGACAGCGCCTACGGCGGCGCAGGCAACGACCGGTTTGGCGGCGACACCGCAGGGGATGACCGCTACCAGGGCGATGACGGCACCGACACTGTGGACTACAGCGCGTCCGTGGACGCTGTCAGCGTCAACTTGCAGAACAAAGGCGCCCAGCAAACCAGCGTGGGTAGCGGCAGCGACACCCTGATAGGCATCGAAAACCTGACCGGCAGCGGCTATAACGACCGCCTGACCGGCAATCAGGCCGCCAACAGTCTGGCCGGGCAAGACGGGGATGACACCGTTTCCGGCCGTGGCGGTGACGATAGCATCAAAGGCGGCAGCGGCAATGACAAGCTACGCGGGAACACCGGCGACGACACGCTACAAGGCTGCACGGGCAACGACACCATACACGGCGCGGCGGGCAATGACCGCTATACCGGCGATATGGCGGGCGACGACTATTACCTGGGCGGTGCAGGCATGGATACCGTGGACTACAGCGGCTCTAGCGACGCCGTTACGGTCAGCCTACTGGTCACTGCGGTACAGCACATCAGCGTGGGTAGCGGCAGCGACACCCTGATAGGCATCGAAAACCTGACCGGCAGCGCCTATGGCGACCAGTTGACCGGCGATACCGGCAATAACCGGCTGAATGGCGGCGATGGCAACGATACCCTCACCGGGGGTGACGGTGCTGACCGGTTTATCTTCAACACTGCCCCGGGTGCAGGCAATATCGACAGCTTGACCGACTATATGGCAGGCACCGACCTGATCGTGCTGAGCGCCGGCACCTTCACCGCCTACGCCGGGCAAGTCGGGCAAACACTGGGCGTAAGCACCAACCTGGGCTACGACGCCGGGACCGGTGAACTGTCCTATGATGCGGATGGTGCAGGGGACGCCGCGGCTATCACGATAGCGGTGCTTGGCTTGGCCGTGCATCCCGCCGAACTGGGCAATGCGTTTTTGATCGTGGCCTAGGCCACAGAAGGAGGGATGGGCAGGGTGCGCCCATCCCTGGGGCGGTTAAGTATTGCGTTATTCAAACATATCCTGAACAAGGCGATAGAGCGGGGTAGCCTTGTGACTGTCGATTCTACCAGGCTCAAGATCTGTAGCACGGACGTTACTCCTATGGGTAGCAGCGTAAGTTTTACCTGTCGAGGCGTTTGTTATAGATAGGCCGTAAACAACTGCGCTATTAACCAATCTTCGGATGTGGTCAATTTGATATTGGTTTTTTCTCCCGTTACCACGCCTGCTTTTTTTCCGGCACGCAGCACCAGTTGTAGCGGCGATTGTTCTATCCAGCCCTGTTGGGCCGCTTGGGCATAAACCTGTTTTAGTAAAATACGGGAAAATGCCTGCGGGCTCTGGAAGAAACCTATTTCATGGTTACAGAAGTCACGTACGACTTGGTTATCGGCAATCTGCGCCACCGGTACATCCGGTCCGAGGAAAGCGCCTGCTGCGCCAATTTCTTTGGCTTTGTCCAATACAGTATCGAGCAGGGCCACAGACACGAATGGCCGCGCCACGATAGTCGTCATCACCCAGTCCCGGTTTGTAGCATCGAGCAGCATCCCCACACTCTGTTGGTGGGTTGAGCCGCCTTCGATAATACGGCAATCCGGGCAAAGTGTGCGGAAGATCTCCAGGTAACCGGGCGGCGCCGCTACAACCACATCATCGCAGACCTGCAAGGCTTTGCGGGTAACCCAGACCACCAAGGGTTGGCCTGCCAGTTCAAGGCACGCCTTCGGGCCTAGCCCTAGGCGCTCGCCTCGGCCTGCGGCAGGAATCAGTATGCTCAGGTCCTGATGCAGGCGTGGCGCAGAACCGCTGCTCATGTCAGGTTGTCTGGGCGATTGGCGGGCAAGGTCTGTTGTTCAATGGTTTTCAGCACTTCCTCCAGGTACGGGTCCTCACCGTGTTTCAGCATCTGTCTGCAATACCCTGCGGCTTTACGCCATTCCCTGGTTTTCAAGCGTTCTGACAAACGGGCATAGCCATAGCAGCGCCGGATGGCCCACGAAGATGGCAATTGGCAGCCGCTTGATATGACCGTGTCAAAATCAGTGTCAGGAATGCGCCAGTCGCTGCCGTACATGTCGGCAAGGTAGTTTTCATGGGGTGTCGGCACCAGCCAGCTAACGCCTTGCCAATCCCATGTGCTGAGTTCAAACCGCCTGGGGCGGCTCAGGACAGGATTGGGCAGGTGATTGAAGCCGCAGAGGAAATGGTCGCCGTCATCGCGAAAGAAAAACACATCGAGCGCAATAGGCGATGCCGTGTGCGTGACGCTGATGCACCATTGCCTGTTTTCATCGCTGTGCTTTTGGGTGTTGGCATCTTGGAAAACACCATCTGCAAGCAATGCGGACAAAACACGTCGGCGGTCGATATGCCAGGGTACGCCTATGTCCATGTCTTTGTCATAAGGCAATAGGTCGCCATTGCGGATGATGCCCAGCAATGTCCCGGCACATAGGAAAAACGGTATGTCGGCAGCGGCAAGCCGTTGTCTGGCCGCGAGCAGAGCTGTGCGTGCCGCCGCCAACGGCATGGTCGCGCGCGCCGGCATGGGGCGGGCTGGCGGGTTTGCCCGCAGGACGTCGATGGCTGTACGGTAGCTGGCCACGGCCTCTTCGCACTGGCCTATTCCCTGTAGCGCCAAGCCTAGCTTGGTGTGCGCCTCGGCATCGTCAGGCTTGAGCGCTATGGCCTAGCGGTAGCTGCCGATTGCGGCCTCTGGCTCGCCTTGCATGTGCAACGCTTGTCCCAGATGGATGTGTGCATTGACATAATCCGGTTTGATGGCTAGGGCGCGGCGGTAATGACCAATGGCTGCGTCGGGCCGATTTTGCACCTGCAAGACATTGCCCAGGTTGTTGTGCGCTTCGGGGTAATCAGGTAGGCACGAAAGCGCCTGTTGGTAGCAGGTTAGCGCCGCATCCAGCTGGTTTTGTTTGTGTAGCGCAATGCCGAGGTTATTGTGCGCTTCGGCAAAATCCGGCTTGATTGATAGGGCTTTATGATAGCAGCCTATCGCGGCGTCCAGCTGGTCCAGCCCATGCAGTGCAAGCCCCAGATTACTGTAAGCTTCGGCATAGTCAGGCTTAAGCCCGATTGCCTTGCGGTAAGCCAGCACCGCAGCATCCATATGGCCTTGCGCCTTGAGGGTGTTGCCCAGGTTGTTATGCACCTCGGCATAATCAGGCTTCAATGATAAGGCCTTGCGATAGCACGAAACCGCAGCATCCAACTGATGCTGCGCGTGGTATGCACAGCCCAAGTAATAATGGGCATCGGCATGATTGGGTTTTAGTGCGATGGCCAGCCGGTAACTGTCAACAGCTCCATGCAGCTGGCCTAGCCCTTCGAGGGCAAGCCCCAGATTGCAGTAGAGTTGGCAGGAAGGGTTTATGGCGATGGCTTGGGTGAGCCAGTCGGCAGCGATGCCGTGCTGCCCTGATTGGTAGGCGATGCCGGCGAGCATTTGCAAGGCTTCGGTGTGCTGCGGCGCAATCTCTAGCAGCTGCAGGCAGACGGTTTCTGCTTGTTGCAGGCGTCCTGCCCGAAAATGTCCCCATGCGGATGTTAAGTGCTGGGCGGCGGCTATTTCCTGGACTTGATTTGTTGCAGCTTGCTCATGATCGCGTTGTTGGCAGCAATGCTTGTATTTTTTTTGGCTGCCGCAAAGACAGAGGGCGTTGCGGTTTATTTTTTGGGTGCTCATTTAAATCAGTACCTGATTAGCAATTAACGTTAGCACATGAGCCGTATAGATGGTCGTGTGATTAACAGAAGGCCGGGCTTGCTACGGCTAACCCGGCCTTAAGAAGTTAACTAATAACGCGTGTGTTATTGCTGCGAGTTGTTTGCGTGATCAAACATCCCCTTTCTGCGGGTGTTGGCGCTGGTTAGGCGCATGCAGTTTATTGACGGCATTGATATACGCCTTAGCCGAAGCGATTACGATATCGGTGTCAGCCCCCAAGCCATTGACTATCCTGCCCGCTTTTTCCAGCCGGACCGTGACCTCGCCCTGTGCGTCAGTGCCGTTGGTGATGTTGTTTACTGAATACAACTCCAGCGTGGCCTGTGATTGAACCAGCTTTTCTATTGCTTTCAGGCTGGCATCCACGGCGCCGCCGCCGCCCGAATTGCCGATGACTTCTTTATTGTCTATCCGCAAAGTGACTTGGGCATTAGGTGTTTCTCCGGTTTCCGAACATACTTTCAAAGCGATCAGTTTGATTTGTTCATCTTCCGCCTCAAATCCTGCTTCTGATATAAGAGCTTGCAAATCCTCATCAAATATTTCGTGTTTTTTATCGGCCAATTGCTTGAAGCGCATGAAGGCATCGTTGATTTCCGCTTCCGAACCGAACTCGAAACCCAGTTCCGTGATGCGGCTTTTAAAGGCATTCCGGCCGGAATGCTTGCCCAACACCATACGGTTAGCCGACCAGCCGACATCTTCTGCACGCATAATTTCGTAAGTCTCGCGGCTTTTTAACACACCATCCTGATGGATGCCCGCTTCGTGGGCGAACGCATTCGCACCGACTATCGCCTTATTAGGCTGCACAGGAAAACCGGTTATCGACGAAACCAATTTGGAACAGGTCAAGATTTCGCGCGTGTCAATACGGGTTTGGCAGCTAAAGACATCATGACGGGTGCGTACCGCCATCACCACTTCTTCCAACGAGGCATTGCCCGCCCGTTCGCCTAGGCCGTTAATCGTGCATTCAACCTGACGCGCGCCGTTCATGACCGCCGATAAGGAGTTCGCCACCGCCAGCCCTAAGTCATTATGACAATGCACCGAAAAAATGGCTTTGTCGGAATTGGGTATGCGGTGTATCAGGCTGGCTATCGTCGCGCCGAACTGTTGCGGAATGCTGTAGCCGACGGTATCGGGTATGTTCAGCGTCGTGGCCCCCGCATCAATCACGGCTTCCAGTATCCGACACAAGAAGTCTTCTTCCGAACGTCCGGCATCTTCCGGCGAAAACTCGACATCATCGGTGTATTGCCGGGCGCGTTTTACGGCCCTGACGGCATGTGCTATGACTTGCTCCGGGGACATCTGCAATTTCATCTGCATGTGTATCGGCGAGGTCGCTATAAAGGTATGGATCCTACAACGTTGGGCGTCTTTAAGCGCTGCTCCGGCACGGTCTATGTCATTATCCAGCGCTCTGGACAAGCCGCAGACGGTACTGTCTTTGATGGCTCTGGCAACGGCTTGCACGGCTTCAAAATCGCCGGGACTGGCGGCCGGAAAACCGGCCTCGATGACATCCACTTTCAGGCGCTCCAGCGCTTTGGCAATCCTGACTTTTTCATCGCGCGTCATGGATGCGCCGGGGCTTTGTTCGCCATCGCGCAAGGTGGTGTCAAATATAATTAACGGGTCTTTCATAAAAACTCCAGGCATGGAGATATATCAACGACGTGTGTCGATATACAGAGTAAAAGGGATAGATGATAACGCTGCGTAGAAGAGTGCTGCCCATCAGGGCAGGAGTCTTAAGGGGAGGCTTAATGTTGCGGACACATCGGCGCTTACCGGCATTGTGTAGACAAGCATTTGATAATAAAAAGAAGTGTCAATGGTATTCATGACAAAAGACTATACCGGAATGGGGGGACGCCATCAAGCCTATTTTAGCCTTTGCGTTCCTGCAACATGCGCCTACGCAGAACTAAGGTAATCACCGGCCCTGAGACGGCATAAGCCAGAAACAGCAAGAACAACATGGTTTGCGGTTGCGCCATAATAAAAGCAACGCCGAGCATCATCGCGATAGCAACAAAAAAAGGCACCCGGCCTTTTAAATCGATGGTTTTAAAACTTGAATAACGGAAATTGCTGACCATTAATAAGCCTGTGCAAAGGGTTAAGGCAATGGCTAAGTATTTGATGACGTTGATATCATATCCATGCTCCAGGCAAATCCAGATAAACCCAGCGAGTATGGCCGCCGCCGCAGGGCTGGGTAGGCCTTGAAAATAACGCTTATCGGCAGTTTCCAGTTGTGTGTTGAACCTTGCCAGCCTTAATGCGCCACCTGCGGTATGCACAAAGGCGGCAAACAAACCTAAGCGGCCTAAACTGGAAAAGGCCCATAAATACATCACCAAGGCCGGGGCGACGCCAAATGACACCATGTCCGACAAACTGTCGTATTGTGCGCCGAATTCACTTTGGGTGTTGGTCATGCGGGCTACCCGGCCATCCAGTCCATCCAGGATCATCGCGACAAAAATGGCAACCACAGCGGTTTCGTAGCGCCCATTCATTGCCGACGTAATGGCATAAAAACCGGAAAACAATGCGCCTGTAGTAAACAGGTTAGGTAATAAATAAATGCCGCGACGGCGAATAGAGGTTTTTTCGGGTGCCATACTTCAAGTGAATCCTTATCGACTGTAAACGTGCTTGGAATTATACAATGAGCCTGTAACCCCTACCTAACAAACACTGGTTTTTAAGTTGTCACGGAAGCGCGGTACGCTGCTGCATATCACATGGTTATCGTTTTTATAGCTTGTGCATGGGCAGTATGCGTACCATAAACAACTGGGTGTGGTTGTTCAAAGCATGGCTTGGACACGTCACTTTCTGGTCTGGGTGCGCCAGAGTTCTATGATGTTGTCGACGTCCAAATCTTCCGGGCCTTCGCGCCAGTAGGTGTAATAATCCACGTCGTTGCTTTTGGGTTCGGGGTTGGGCCGATAAATCTGCACGCGCGTTGGGATAGGCGTTGCTTCGCCTAATACCAGTGCCTCGCCTCTGCCCAGGGAGCTCAAGGTGTCCGTCAAATCCCCTTCGGCTTCCGGCACCAGTTTTTTGATATATGCCTGGTCATCGGGATTGGATGTACGCAGACAGATAAAAGAGCTGCATTGCGCCAACATGGTTTCAGACAATTCCGTGGGCCGTTGGCTGACCACACCGATAGAAACGCCATATTTACGGCCTTCTTTGGCAATACGCTCCATCATTTTTTTGGTGCCGTCGAATTGCCCGCCTTTTTCTCTGGGAATATAGGCATGCGCTTCTTCGCAAATCAATGTAATTGGAAATTCCCGCCGCTGGGGGTTCCAGTAGTTAAATTCGTAGGCTAAGCGGCCTACCTGCGAGCAGACTGCGGGTCGGATATCGGTGGGTACCGAACTTAAGTCAATGACGGTAATATTGGCTTTTTTTGCGCCCAGCCCGACAAATTGCCGCAGTAAATCGGTCATGCTAGCCGAGGTATTATGTACTCTGGGTTTCAATAGGAAATTAAAACGGACATCATTGAGACGGCTTTGCATTCTAATCAGGAATTCATCAAATTGTCCGAATAGGCTGCCCTGGACTTTGCCAAACTCTTTCCGTTCCTCGTTAGCGGTCTTAAACTGCATATACAGATCTGACAGAGGGAAGTAGATGGGCGTATCGACGGTTACCGAGCTTAAACCTATCAGCTTCGCTTCCTTGCGTTTAAGTTGTTGTATGACTTCGCGCATAAATGAAATTTGCATCGACGCGCTGCTGTCGTCCCTGTTGATGAACAAGTCGATCAATTCGGCAAAACTCATAATCCAGTAGGGCATTTCCATTGTTATGGCATCGACATAATTGACCTGGTCGTCGGCGAATGCGGATTGGATCTTGCCTTGCTGGTCTTTCCAGCAATATTCGCCATGCAAGTCCAGGACGATGATGTGGCTTTTCGGCATGGCTTTAATGGTGTTTTGGATCAAACTGGTCACCGTCCAGGATTTACCCGATCCGGATTGTCCGACTATGGCAAAATGACGCCCGAACAGGGCGCGCGGGTCAAGACTGAGATGATAGTTATGGTGCGAAGACAATTGCCCGATGAAAAAGCCGTAGCTCCTGAATTTCGAGAAAATGGCATTGATTTCATTCATGCCCACGGCATAGATGCCGGCCCCTGACGTGGGGTAATGGCGTACGCCCCTGATAAATGCCCCGTTATCCTGTATTTCACCGACCGGAATTAGCGATACAAAACGGTCTGTGCAGCGGTTGCCGGCATGGTCGAAGCGGTCTTTGCCCCACATTTTAAAAACGATAGCCAGTATGCGGATCGTTGTTTGCCTGACCTGCACATAAGAGCCGATCTGACCGACGAGCAAGTCTTCATTATCCACTTGAACTAAGGGGGCATCGTTGGCATAGTCATCACTGATTCTGGCATCCATGCCGTCGCCGCGCACTTCGGTTAAATGACCAATGAGGATGATGGGTTGCTGTTCGGACATAATTCGGCTCATACTGTTTAAAAGCCGCAAGGATAATCTAAATCCAGCCGTAATTCTTCATTTATAAGCAGTCAGGCGACGCGTTTTCGGTTAAACCCCCAGCCGATTGCGGGTTTGTGATGGGTGTGATTAATAAAGACCGGGAAAACTTTGCCGCAAGGCGTCGGCATGTTCTATGGGCAACTCCACCCGCAGCCTTATTTGTTCGGCAAAGTCCTGCGCGACGATCCGTCCCTGCAGTTTTTTCAATGTATACTCAAAGGCTTGCATTTGTTTATAGTCCAGCGTCAGCGGGATGTTGGCCCATTCGATATACGGGCGGATATCTGCGCCATCAATGACATGCTTGGCGGTGTTGCCGTAAGCACGGGTTAATCCGCCCGCACCCAACTTGATGCCGCCAAAATAGCGGATGACGGCAAGCAGCACGTTAACCAGGTTTTTGCCGGCCAATTGCTGGAAGATAGGTTTGCCCGCCGTGCCTGTGGGTTCACCGGCGTCGTTAAAGCGGTAGAGTAGGCCGTTTTCGGTTTTGATCTGGTATGCGTAAACAATATGGCTGGCGTCGGGATGCCCGCCATGCAGTTGCTTCAGTGTGAGCAGCGCCTCGTTTTCGTCGGCACAAGGCGTAATGATGCCGATAAAGCGGGATTTTTTGATCATGTCCTCTAGCGTATATGTGGCTTGGACGCAATTCATAAGCCGCAGAGGCATGCCAATGGCAGCTGTTGTTTGATTCCGGTATATATTGTCATGTTTGGGCTCTAGGGCTTGTTTTAGCTATCATCAAGACAGGATTGTATGTCAATATCCCATCCATTTCATCGTCGGGCATAATTTTAAGGAGCTAAGATGGCGGTTAAAGCATTTAAAGGCCGGCACCCCCGCATCGGCGCGGCTGTTTACATTGATGACAGCGCCGTCGTGATCGGTGCTGTCACGTTGGGTGACGACGCGTCGGTCTGGCCGACTGCGGTATTGAGAGGCGATGTGGAGCGCATCGTTATCGGCGCGACCACTAATGTGCAAGACGGCGCCGTGTTGCATGTTTCCCATGCCGGCAAATATTCGCAGCAAGGCCATCCGTTGCACATCGGCAAAGGCGTGACGATTGGTCACAGGGCCGTGTTACACGGTTGTACGGTAGGTGATTATTGTCTGGTCGGCATTGGCGCCATCATTATGGACGATGCCGTACTTGAAGATTATGTCATGTTGGGGGCAGGGGCGCTGGTGCCCCCCGGTAAACGCCTGGAAAACGGTTATCTTTATGTGGGGTCGCCAGCGAAGCCGCTAAGGCCCTTAAGCGAATCTGAAAAAGAGTTTTTGGAGTATTCCGCGCAACATTATGTGGCGTTAAAAAACACCTATCTGGAGGCGATAAACGATGGGTGATTCAAGTCCTGGCAACAGAATGGGGCTTGCCACATCCATCAACGCATTGATTTCCATTGCTGTTTAAGCCATATCTGATGAATGCCTTGGGCTAACTTTTTGAACTCAAGTTTTTTATGATTTCTTCCAACGGCACCAGATTCAACTTAATCCTGAACAGGATCTCCCTGTTCTCCAGCAAACCGTAGCATTCATAGGTACGCAGCATGATATTGGTGTGGTTGAGGGTATTGTTCCTGGATTCCGGCAGTTGCTTGACCAGAATATGCACTTTGTCGTTATTTTTGATTTGCTGGACCAATAAACGGTCGATAGAAATGTCATGCGAAGTGTACACCATGGGATTGGCCTTGAAGTCGTGGTTTTCAAGCTGGGCTTTTTCCAACAAGACCCCTGATGTCAGGCTGCAAGGGAATATTTCCGGGTAATGGGCGACATGAGTCAGTTCATCAAAGTAATCAGATTGTTCCGCCAAAGAACCCGACAGAAAATTTTTGACGTTACCGTTGTGCATCCATTTCCGTTTTAAAAAGAAGTCGCTACCCGGCACGATGGTTTTATCCGCCACCTTATTCAAATCCGGCAAAGCGCTTAGATCAGTGTCGCCTAGAAACAACGGCGTTTGGGTTTCTTTTTTGTAGCCGATCAAAATGGTTTTGCCTTGCGACTTGATGGCGACCCGGTTAGTCAAGGTCAGTTCAGGGATAGTGTTGATCAGCGTTTTTTTAATTTCCAGCGATATTTCCTGGCGTGGCCGTAGCGCATTGACGAAGATAATCTGATAATTGCTAAAATGCAGTTGCTTATCGGCTATGATCTGCATCTCATGGTTTGCTTCCCGGTACAGGCGCATCTGGTATTCAATGAGGGTATTCATCTGGAAACCCAGCACTATCGAGCCTTTGAACGGGTTATGGGTAATTTGTAACCATTTGTGCTTGTCGTGAAACAGGTTGAAGTCGTCGGACGCATTACGGGCGACTTCAATATGGATTTGCTCAAAGGTAAACAGCTGTTCTTTCATGGTTTAGTCATTCCTATATATCGAACCGGCCCGCATAGCGCGTCATTGCCGCTGTGGCATCTGTCCGGCGGGGGGCAAAGATTACAACATATTATATTGGCGGCCCCGTTTTTTTTATGGCGCGCTAATATAGGCATGAGTGCCGCTTTACCTTAAGGCATTATAAAGGTATGGGATGCGTACCTAAAAAGCATTGTGACTATTCGGTGTTTATCCATGATTTGCTGGATGGGTCGGCTACGCAGCTAATCTTTGCGGATGCCATTCCGGCGAGGGAGCGGCTTTGGGCAGGTCATGCTAATTCCGGCTAATAGACATCACCTTGCTACCGTCATTTGCTGGTTCATGACAGACTCTACATCGAGCACCATGCCGACTTCGCCGCTACCCAGCAAGGCGCAGCCGGTCACGCCGCGAATGCCGGACAAATAGCCCTGCAACGGGCGGACCAGCACTTGCTGTTGCCCTATCAGTTCGTCCACAGAAACCGCTGTGCATTGCTGGTTATTACCAATCACGACAAACAGGTGCTTGGGATCGCCGTCGTCGCCAGGCTCCTGCTCAGGCGTAGCTTGCCGGTCAAATGCCTTGCCGTTTTCTGCTGCCGTTTGCTGGCGCAGAAAATGGATAGGCAGCACATCATTGGCTGCCATACGCAGCAAATATCGGCCATTGTCTGCCGAAACCCGCATCAGTTCATCGTTACCGGAACGCACGATGCGCTGGATGGCGTCAATAGGAACGATATATTGCACTTCCCCTACACGCACCACCATGCCTTCCAGGACCACCATCGCCAAAGGCAGGGCCAAGAAAAAGCGTGTCCCGCCAGTCGGCGAATGGCTTGCCCGAAGATCGCCGCCGACATGGCGTAGCTGGTTGCGGACCAGGGTCAGGTCGGTTCCGCTGTCGTTATTACTGAATGCCCCTAGCCCCTCGCGCAAGGCCAACGACACATCCGCGCGCCCGTTATGGCTATCCTGCTGGACGACGCCCTGGAGGTTAATACCGACGCCATCATCTTCCACGGTAATGCTCACATGGCCTTCTTGCTTGACCAGCACGATGCGGATCTGCCCATAGGCGCTCTTGCCTGCGGCAATGCGCTGCTCAGGCGTCTCGATGCTGTGGGTGATACAAAAAGTCACCAACGCACGCAATGCCGATTTGAGGCTATCGAGCATGCTGTAATCGAGTTCGGTATCATCACCCACCGTTGTCATCGTTATTTGGCGACCATGTCGGGCAGCCAACCCTGTTGCGAACGGCACCAGAGGTTTGAGCAACAAACCCGCCGGGCGTACGCGCACGGCAATGGCCTCTTCCTGCAAGCGGTTGAGTAAGGCGCTATTATGCAGCTCCAGTTGGGTCAGTTTGTCCAGGCTTTCCTGCCAATTTTCCAAGGTCTGGAGCACTGCGCTTCGTGCGGCCTGCCAGTTATTGCTGGCGTTCGCCAGTTCTGTTTCTACTGAGCGCACCAAGTCAGCTTCAAACAAATTGTTGAGCAAATGGCGCACCATCGCGTGCACGGTGACTAATTCGCCTATGGATTCGAGCATATCGCCCGATATGGTCCCCTGCATGGTTACGGCTTGAGTTATGACTGGATCGTCTGGCTTGCCGTTGTCGTGACCGTCGGCATTGCGGTCCAGCAAGGCCAAGTCCAGGCGCAGACAGCGGCCTTTTGGATCCAGCGCGGCCAACGCCTCAGTGATGCCTTCTTCGTTAAGCGGGCTGGCAATCAGGAAATCGAATAATGAACGCTCACCCTGGAACACGGTTACATTGCTGATGACTTGCGCCTCGCCGGAGTTGATCCAGCTGAGGAAGTTCGCCGCCAAGTCCTCGTCGTCGTTGAGGTCGGAACGTACGACATAGAAATAATTCCCCTTATCCAGGCAGGCCACCGTCTCTTTCACATTGTCAGGCGTCAGCACCTTGTGGAAGGATTTTGGTAGCCCTAGCCGCGCTTCGATCTGCGCCGAAGATGGCGTGCCGCTGGACTTAAACGTGGCTTCGGAGGCTTCCTGCAACAGTTTTTCAATCTGCGCCATATCGAAGCTTTCACCTAGCCCGGCGGCGTCCAGGATAAGCTCCATGTCGCCAATGAAGGAGTTGGTGATATGCAGCAGCACCGCATCCGGTGCAATCTGGTCAGACTCCGCGCGGGCGAACAAATCGACCAGGGACATGCTCAAATGCGCCGCCGTTTCCATGCCATAGAACAAACAGGCATGATACAGATGGCGCATCAATTCGATCATACGCGTACATTGCGTCTCGACAGCTTCCTGGCGTTTAATGCGTTCCATTGCATTGCGTATGTCGGCCAGACTTTCAAACACATGGTCTGCACACCAGCTACGCAATATGGTTCGGGGGTCGGCGGCCAGGCCGTCGCGGTCTTCGAGCATGACATCGGCCACCGAGGCGAGTTCTTCGTAGAGCAAAAATTCCAGTCGGCCGAAATGGTTATCCAGGGCTTCAATGCCGATGCCTGCATCGGCGATCACCCGCTCCACCACATCCACCACCCGCATGAAACCATGATCTGCGGCTAGCCCGCGCACTGCTTCGGCAGCCTGCGCGATATCGTCCATACCCTGATCATCGGATGACGGGTTACGCCATTGCGACAAGCGGCCTAGCGGTTGTTGCAGCGCGTCGAAAAAACGGCGCACCGGATCCTCGCTGCCCACTGCACGGGTGCTGCCGTCGGTATCGGCGTGGGCAGCGGGCACGTCGAAGTCCTGCCCATAAAGCGCTTGCAGGCCGGCCAACAATTCATCGATTTGGGCCGGGCTAGGCTGCGGAATGGCTAAGAAATCCTGGGACATAACCAGCCATGTCGGCATGCCGATTTGTTTCGCCGCATGGTGCAGGCGCCCCACCGCTTTGGTAACAGCTGTTTGCCGCTCTTCAAGGCCGGTATCCGCCATCGGTAGCGAACGCAGTTCAAGCAGCACGTCGTGTACGATGCCGGCAAATATTTCTCGGTATAACGGGTCGTCGGCCATCGATTTTGCTGCACCCGGTTCAAAAACCATAGACTGGACCGGTTCCTGTGTAACATCCGCAGTCGGCCCGGCATCACTGGCAACGCTATCCGTAGTCGCAGCTTTGGCAGCCAGGCACATTGCGGATTTTTCCTGCATACGGGCTAACAGTGCGTCCGCCAGCTCCGGGGCCGCATCTTTATGGGTGGATGCCGAGGTTTCAAGCATGCCGCGCAAGGTATCAGTGGCTTCCAGCAACAGGTTGATGATGCCTGCATCCAACGCCACCCCTTCGTCACGCACTAGGCCGATCATGTCTTCAGACACATGAGCGAGTGATTCGATCACCGACAATCCCAGAATACGCGCATTGCCTTTATAGGTGTGCATGGCGCGGAACAAACGGGCAACGACATCGGTATCCAACGGTGTGGCTTGCAAGATCAACAGGCAGGCCTCGATATCATCGAGAGATTGCCCGCCTTCTTCGGCGTACAAACCCCAAACTTCATTTAAATTCAATTCATCAGACATTCAAGAAACCTCGAAAAATAATGCGCCCAGCGATATGCCAGACCACGTCTGGCTTAGTTGCCAAGAAATGTTTGCCCTGTGTGTCGGCAACTAAAGGTACGGCGCCTTGCACC
This sequence comes from Methylovulum sp., assembly GCA_030653435.1. GTDB lineage: Bacteria > Pseudomonadota > Gammaproteobacteria > Methylococcales > Methylomonadaceae > Methylovulum. Next base: position 14,228 of record JAURZI010000161.1, on the reverse strand, counting down.
CGCCCGCGCTTGATGTGCTCGCAGGCGGGTGCAAGGCGCACCCGAACAAAGGATAAAACTTAAGCTGGATAAGCCTGTTGTCGTCATAGGCGGCCTTTTACCCGATAAAGCGGCCTTGCTAAATTAAGCCGTCCGGGCATCGACAAGCGAGCGGGTGGGCATATCGGACTAGCAGGCTAGCCGTTTAACACGCCCCGACCAAACGGGTCATCACTTGGGTCAGTTCACTGCCGCGCTTATCGGCGAGATCTAGGGACACTGCGCCAGAGGGTTTGGTGACGATGGCGTCGGCACCCAGTTCGCGCGCCTTTGCGGCATAAGGTGAGCCGGCGATTGCCACTGATGACAAAATGATAATCTTGGCCTTGCTTTTGAGCTTGGCGTAGGGCAGGAATTGCAAGCCGTTCATTTCCGGCATTTCAATGTCCAACAGGATTAGCGATAAATCGTCATGCTTAGCCAGTTCGTCCAGCGCTTTCCTGCCGTTTTCGGCAGTAGCGGCTATTTTGAAATCCGGCATCTTATCGACGAAACTACGGATCACTGAACGCATCATGACGGAGTCGTCCACTATCATTACTTTATGGGTCATGGTTTTAATCTCGCTTAGGTAATTAAACGCCTGCAGAATTCACGGGCATGTGTTATTGCTCTAGCGGCCCGCCCCGGCAATAAAGCCAGGGCAGCGCCGCATCGTTGTGTTGCCGGCTTTCAGAAGCCGTTAAAACCACGCTCATCGGCATCTAGCGGCAATAAAGTTTTAGCCGATGGACGCGTCCGCGCCGGTGTAGCCGCCTTGCTCACTGCGCCGCTGACCGCTTGCTGGGCAGCCAGCATTGCCTTGAGCTGGTTTAACATTTCAGGAGTAAATCCTTCCAGGCCTGGAATGCCCAAGTCACTAGCCTGGCGTTGACGTTCACGCAGCTTAAAGTGGCTGATCTCGGAACGCATCTGGTTGGCAATATGGGTTAATTGATCGGAAGCCGTGGCTAATTCTTCGGCTTGATGACTGCCTTCCTGGGTAGCTTGGGCGACCTGGTTCATCGCCAGATTGATTTGCGATACGCCGGTCGATTGTTCAGTGCTGGCGGTGGCAATTTCGGCAACCAGATCCTTGACCTTGATAACGTTGTCTACGATTTGGTCTAAGGCCTCGCGGGTTTCGTTGGCGATGCCGACACCCTCGGCCACCCGTTTGGACGAATCCTCAATCAGGTCGGCAGTTTCACGCGCCGCTTTGGCGCTACGTCCGGCGAGGTTGCGTACCTCTTGCGCCACCACCGCAAATCCGCGTCCATGTTGGCCTGCACGCGCCGCTTCCACGGCTGCGTTCAATGCCAACAGATTGGTTTGGAAGGCGATTTCGTCGATCACTTTAATAATTTTGGCAATATTCTGCGCCGACTGGTTAATAGCCCTCATCGCCTCGACCATGAGCGACATTTTTTGCTGACCTTCGTTGGCAGCCTGCGAGGTGCTCATGACCAATTGGTTGGCGGTCTTGGCATTGTCGGTGTTGGCTTTCACCTGGCTATCGGTTTGTTCCAGGCTGGCGGTGATTTCTTCAACTGAAGACGATTGTTCTTCGGACATGGAGGCCATGATTTGCGAAGCGGCATTCATTTTGCCGGCTGATTGGCTCACCTGTTCAACGGTGTCGGAAATCTGGTAGAAGGTATTGTTGAGGCCGACGAAGGCATTTTCAAATGCGGCGATGATTTTCACATAATCGCCTTGATGGCGTGAAACATCGGCACGGATATCGAGCTTGCCATCGACGATAGCTTGCGACAGCGAGGTGGCATCGTTGATGATGGCTTTTAGGTTGCTACGCACCAGCTCAATGGTGTCGTTGATAAAGGCTTTCTTGCCGGGGAACTGCTCCAGTTCGGCATCGAAATTACCTGCACCGAATGCCTGGACACAGGCCATGGCTTTTTTCTTGACGGCGATGTGGCCCAGCACCATGGTGTTGACGCCCTGCGCCATATCGGCATAAGCCCCCCGGAACTTCGAGGTGTCCATCGTCACGTCAATATCGCCCTTGTCGTGTTCGTCGGACATGTGTTTCATATCGGCAATGAAACTTTTGATATTGCTACGGACCAATTCGATAGTATCGTTGATGAAGGCTTTCTTGCCGGGGAATTGCTCCAGCTCCGCGTCGAAATTGCCTGCACCGAATGCCTGGACACAGGCCATAGCCTTTTTCTTGACGGCAATGTGCCCTAACACCATATCGTTGACGCCCTGCGCCATTTTTGCGTAAGCGCCTTGGAACTTCGAGGTGTCCATCGTCACGTCGATGTCGCCCTTGTCGTGTTCGCTGGACATGTGTTGCATATCGGTGACGAAGCCGTTTATCGAGTCGATACACTGATTGAGGTTATTCTTCATGGTGTTGAAGTCACCGTTGTACGCGTCGGTGATGTGGTCCGGGATGTTGCCTTTGGCGATGTTATCGACATAATGAGAGGCAACGTTCAATGGCCCGATCACAGCATCCAGGGTTTCGTTAACGCCCTGGAGGATACTGCGGAAATCCCCCTCGTGCTTGCTGATGTCGGCGCGGATGGCCAAGTTTCCTTCCACCGCTGCCTGCGCCAGAGTATGGGTGTCCGCCACCAGCCTTCTTAGGTTGTCGCGGACTTGACGTACGCTGGCAAGCAGGCTGATTGACGTTTCATCATTGACGGCAATATCCTCAATCGGGTAACTCAAATCACCCTTGGCCACCGCTTCAAACGCTTCAATGAGTTGTATCCAAAGGGTGACATCGGCCCACTCGATCAACGTGCCGTTCGATAAAGGGGTTGTTTTCAACGTGAAATGCCTGCCGCCTAGCGCTATTTTGGACTGTACCGATTTTTTCAAATCGCTCATCATCGCACGCTGGTGCGCGGGATTTTTGTGAAACAAATCCATATTCTGGCCGACCAGCTGGTCAGGGTCAAAATGGGGCAATGCTTTACGAATCTGTGGCGCAGCCTCGTTGAACATTTTAATTAATGCTGGATTTAAGTAGGTGATGTTGTGGTTTTCGTCGGCCAGTTGTAAACAGGTCGACACACCCGACAATAATTCGTGTTGTATGTTTATATTGCTTGCTTCGGACATGGATTTATTCCTCTCAATAATTGCTTCTGTTTGCACCGGTCGATCCGGTTTCCCGTTTTCTTGCCTAGCTGATATTTCAAACGACTCTGCAACCGGTTCCGCTTCGAAATCAAGTGCGGCTGCGTGATGTTGTTTTCCTGGTTTTTTTGTGGTCATTGCCACCCCCTAATCTGATTGATTTTGAAGTGATAGGTATCATCACCCCTGGCTTGCATCGGCCAAAGCCTCTCCTACGCATGCCCGGACGGCAGACGCAGGAAGCGCCGGATCAGCGTAATGCCTGTTTTCCGGCAGCACTTTCATGAACGCCGGGTGCTGATTCAAGCGCTTTACGCAAGTCTATAGACTGGTCCGACACCATGCGATGGATGTCGAGCATAATGGCCACTTTGTCACCCAGTTTGCCGAAACCGCGGATCACGCTGTTGTTGTCGCTATTGCCCATATGGGTAGGCTGGTCGATATTGCTTTGAGGTATCTCCAATACTTCGCTGACATAATCGACGACCAAACCGATCTGGACGTTGTCGATGTCCAACACGATAATCACCGTACGCTCGGTGTAGTCCTTGACGTCCATGCCAAAACGGATACGCACGTCCATCACGGGGATCACCTTGCCGCGCAAGTTGATGACGCCCTTGATGAAATTCGGCACGTCAGGCACTTCCATGATGCGCTGCATGCCAACCACTTCGGTGACATGGCCGATACCGATGCCGTATTCCTCGGCTGCCACGCCGAAAGTCAGGTACATATCCTCGATATTGTCTTCGTCATTGAACACCAGCGTGGTGTTTTCGTTGTCAGCGCCATATTGGCGCCCTGGGGTGTTTGCCATATTTGACATTTCTATATCCTCAACTCGTTGCGGTTATCGGTTAACCCGTCAGCTGCGCTGCAACGCGCATACCAGCAGGGACGGTATTTTTTCCAGCGGCGCCATGCTTTCTGCGCCGCCTAACTTGAAAGCCACCTGCGGCATGCCAAACACCAACGAGGTGGTTTCGTCTTGTACGACAGTACGCCCGCCTGCTTGACGGATACCCAGCAAGCCTTCGGCGCCGTCCTTGCCCATGCCGGTAAGAACGGCTGCCGCTGCGTTCACGCCGACGGCCTGTGCGACCGATTTGAACATCACGTCCACCGACGGGAGGCTATAATTGACAGCGGCGCCTTCGCTCAGCCTGACCCGGTATTGGCCGCCGGAACGCACCACGGTTAAATGGCGCAACCCGCCGGGTGCGAGCAAGGCTAAACCGGGCAGGATGCGGTCGCCGTCTTCGGCTTCCTTAACCTGCATGGCGCTGATGCTGTTCATGCGTTCGGCAAACGTCCGGGTGAACCCGGCAGGCATGTGCTGGACAATCACGATGCCTGGGGCATTGGCAGGAAACGCGGGCATGATGCGGGTCAAGGCTTCCACGCCGCCGGTGGAGGCGCCGATGGCGATCACTTTGTCGGTGGTTTGGCCCAGCGCGGCAACCACTTCAATATCCTGGTGCCGCTGTTGCTTGAAATAGCCGACATTCACGTCGGCGGCGGCGATAACCCGGCGGTTGATGTCTTCCAGCAGCTTGGGCAGTTCATCCACCAAACCGAGTTGCGGCTTGGGAATAACATCCACCGCACCCGACTCCAGCGCTTCCAGCGTGATGCGTTGCCCTTGCTGCGTGAGCGAGCTGATGATGACGGTGGGTATCGGCATCACCGGCATAAAGCGTTTCAGGAAGGTGACGCCGTCCATGCGCGGCATTTCCACATCCAGCGTGATAACGTCGGGACGCAAATTAACCATCAGGTCGCGCGCCGCATAAGGGTTGGACGCGAGCCCGACCACTTCGATCTGCGGCTCGCGGCGCATGCCTTCGGAAAGGATATGCCGAACCAGCGCAGAGTCGTCTACTATCAGCACCCGGACGGGGCGGTTGCGCTTTATCATCAGGGGACCTTCCTGTAAACACCGCTCTGGACGGGCACCCAACGCGTTTCCAGATCGCGTAAAGATTCGGTGACGCTGGTCAGCAGCCAACCGCCGGGTTCGGTAACGTCATAGATCGCTTCGACAATGTCTTTTTGGTGTTCGCGGTCAAAGTAATACAGCACGTTACGGCAAAATACGGCATGAAACCGTTTGTTGAACGGATAGGGGCTGACTTTCAGGTTAAGGCGGCGGAAGGTGCATAACCGGCGTAGGTCGTCCTGTACCCGATATTGCCCCATACCCACCGGGTCAAAATAGCCGTTCAGTACGGATTGGGGAATCTGGTCCACATGGGATGCGTTGTAAATGCCGGCTTCGGCATGGGCGATAACGACTTCGCTGATGTCGGTGCCCAGTATCGTCAGGTTGTTTTTTGCCCAATCGCGCCCGCGCGTTTGCGCGGCTATCATGGCGAGTGTGTAGGCTTCATTGCCGGTAGATGCCGCTGCGCTCCAAATTCGTCCGCTGTTGTAGGGCAGGGTTGGCAGTATGGTGTCCCGAAAAAAGTCCAGCACTTGCGGTTCGCGGAAAAAATAAGTGTGGTTGGTGGTGGCGGCATGCAACACTTTAAGTTGGATGTCCTGGTTATTGTTGGATTCAATCAGATCAGCCAAGGCGTCGATGCCTGAAATCCCGCAGGTCTCACAGACTCTCTGCATGCGCTGGACCAGCAACAGTTTTTTCTTTTCCTGATAAGTGATGCCGGAACGAATTTGCAGCCATTCACAAATGCGCTGATAGCCCTCTTTGCCGCCCATCGTTGCCTGTGCGCCGTTCATGCCCGCCCTCCTTGCGCCAACGCTTCGCAATCAAGCACGATAGCGACTTCGCCAGTGCCCAGCAAGGCGCAGCCGAGGCTGGCGCGGATGCGCCCAAGCCGCCCTTGCAAGGGTTTCATGACGACTTGTTGCTGGTCATATATTTCGTCCACCGGTAAGCCGATTTGCCCGGAACTGGTTTTAAACACCACGATGATCTGTTGGTCTAGCGGTTTCAAGGCCCGTTTGGCTTCGCCATAAAACCGCTGTAGACGACAAATAGGCACCATTTCCTCACGCAAGCGGATCATTTCGCTGCCGTTATCGGCTGATGCGATGTGGATCTGTGTGGCGGTTGGGCGGAACACTTCACTGACCATATCGACCGGAGTCGCATAGAGCCGTTGGTCGATACGCATGACCAGGCTGTCGAGAAAAGCCAAGGTCAACGGGATATGGATATGCACCTGGGTACCGCGACCGGCTTCGCTATCCACGATGATGCGGCCGCGCAAAGCCTTCATGGTGGTGTTGAGCACGTCCATGCCGACGCCGCGGCCCGAAAGATTAGTCACGGTTTCCGCCGTGGAAAAACCAGGCTGGAAGATGACTTTCCACAAATTCTGATCTTCAGGTTCTTCATTGCTGCCCACTAGCCCGCGTTCTCTGGCGCGAGCCAGAATTTTTTCCCGATGCAGACCACGTCCGTCATCACCTACAGTGATCTGTATTTCGCCGCCGGATTGCCTGGCGGTCAGCGTAATATGACCAGACTCCGATTTGCCTAAGGCAATCCGCTCATCAGCTGATTCCAGGCCGTGGTCGGCGGAGTTGCGGACAATATGTACCAGCGGTTCATACAAACGGTCGGCCACCACTTTGTCAATGGCGGTATCTTCGCCAACCAGCACCAAGTTTATTTTTTTCAGGGTTTGACGCTCTAGCTCACGCACCATGCGACGCATGCGGCGAAACACCTCGCCTACCTCGACCAGCCGCAATATCGCAGAGGCGTCTTGAATTTCACGTACCACCATTTTTAGACGATGTGCGGCTTTTTCAAACTCGGACAATTCTAAGCCAGCCAAATCAGGGCTATGGAGGACTTCAGAAACGCTAAGGCTGAGTTCGCCGAGCAAATCCATCAATCGATCCACTTTTTCGGCTTCTACGCGTAGAAACGCCCCCTGGGTATTGGCAGCCAAGGCGTCGGTAGATTCAGGCAGGTTGTTTGGCATGTCGGCATTCATGTCAATGGCTCCGCTAGGACAGCAACGTATCGGCTGTTATCGTTAGGGAGTCGGTTGGTTTCCGGTTTATTTGCCGGATAGGATCCCGTCCAGATCTCGTAGTGTTGGCGTAGCAAAACGGCTGTTTTAGAGCTGTTTGGATCGTTGTATTGATAACATCCATTTGACGCGTAACCCGCTTGTTTATTTTCATTTGAATGTGGTCTTTGAGTTATTCTCATAAAATTTAAGTGGTTTCATCGTAACCATCTATACAGGATCGGCGCATAAATATATTGAGTCTTTTAAATATATTCATCATATTTTGTGTGGAAATTAGTGCCCTGCTAACGGTAGCTGGGGGGCTATTTCATCAATAGTATCTAAATTTAGCCTTTAAAATAAGGCGATAGCCTGTTGTGAAGGAATCGGGTCTCACATGGGCAAGATAATATGATGAAAATGGTTTTAAGTATATTTTTAATTTCAGTAAAAATGTGATTCTTATCACTGAATTGTGATTATTACGTTATATAGGTGGGTATGCGGCTATAGATGGCTACGCATTGGCAAAATAAACGTTTTAAAATCATTATGTTGGTTGATTAATGTCTGTGTCGGGTTAATCATGCGGGGTTTGTGCCACAGGGCTGGTATTGATGAAGTTGGGCCAGCAGTATAAGCACAAGTTTAAGCGGGTTGGGTTTTAGTCATAAAGACGGGATGTTGTTGCACTAAGTCAGCCGCTTGTTGGGCTTGTTTGGGGCCATCGTTGGCGGCCATGAGGACGGCCTTGCCTTGATAACCGATGCAGCCGATCAGTTGCTGATCGATGTATTGGGCAAAGGGCTTTGGGTCGGTAACAAAATGCTTGTGGGGGGGCATTTCGAATTCCATAAAAATAAGCGTCGCGTATGGCATGGGGGGTAATGACTTGGCCTTTATTAATCAAGTGGCAGGTGTGTGATATGCCGCACTCGCTAAGGCAAATCCCATAGTTTTATAACACGTACACAAATATATTATTATCCAATTGGTTGTTTATTAACAAGATATTGAATTTGCATAAATATTGCTTTGGGTAGCCATATTAAATCGTCCGATCACTGGTAGCCCAGGCTTGAGACAGTTTACCCATTTGGCTTTAAACCTTTTGACTGCGATATGCTGACGTTTTCCCCTTTTGATGCTGAATCCTTGATCGAACAACATCGGCAAGAATTGGTTATTTTTTTATTTCGTCGGGTGTCCTGCCGGGAAACCGCCAATGACTTGTTGCAAGACTTATTTTTGCGGTTAGTCAGCGTCAAAAGCTCGGAGCCTATCCACAATCACCGTGCTTTCCTGTATCGGATTGCCGCCAACGTCGCCACCGATTATTTGCGCCGCCACCAAAGCGACCTGCTCGAATGGGAGGACGATAAAACATTGGCGGCGGAGAATGTCGCCGCATCACCAGAACAGCATTTACTCAATATGCAAGAGCTGGAACTGTGCGAGCAAACTTTAGGAAAATTATCCCCGCTGTGCCAGAAAATCTTTATGCTGAGTCGCTTTGACGGCCTGACCCACCAGCAAATTGCCGACGAACTGGGCATTTCAACCAGTTGGGTTGAAAAAAACATCATTAAAGCCTTAAAACAATGCAAACAGGCACTTAAGCGATAGTTGTGCGGTAAACAGCCCGACTTGCGTCTTATGACTAGCCCCTTAAACAAACTTGCGTGACAATGCGTTTGTCCAATTACCCCCCTTTTATTCCTCAATGCCCGAATATTGCCCCGAACAACTTGAAGATGAAGCTCTGGCTTGGCTGGTACGCAGCACGTCCGGTGCAATGACCGCCGAACAGGCCGTGCAATTGGCGGCTTGGCTGCAACAGAGTCCGGCCCATCAGGAAGCATTTGATGCAACTCGGCAGTTATGGGAAGGCTTGGGCGAATTGCGCGGACGGCCTATGCTCAATGACGCCGGACCAGCCATAGGAAAACCCGCCAACATCCCGCGTCGACCAGTCCGCAAGTCATGTTTAATGGGCTTGGCGACCGCCGCCAGTGTATTGTTATGCACGTTCTTGTTGTATGCGAACCCAGATTTTTGGCAAGCATGGCAAGCCCAATACCGCACCCAAGTTGGAGGACAACAGACTGTGGTTTTGGCGGACGGCAGTACCGTATATTTGAATACGGCCACCGCGTTAGATTCAAGTTTCAGCAACAGCCAACGGTGGATGACCTTGATTGCCGGTGAGGCAGAATTTATCGTCAGTAAAGATCATGTCCGGCCTTTTGTGGTTGATGTGGATGGCTATGAAATCACCGCGCTGGGAACTGATTTTGTCGTCAAAAAACAAGACCAGGGCTTTACAGTGACCCTGTTGGAAAGCGCCGTCAGGGTCAGTTTGCCGCAATCGCCCGGCTTTACGCCGATAGTCGTAAAAGCGGGGCAACTCTGGTCAGCCACAACTGCGGCTTTGACAAAAATTAATCCTGACAATGCCGCCGCTTGGCGCAAACACCGCCTAATTTTTGAATCCGAACCGTTGGCGAATGTGGTCGCCGAAATCAACCGCTACCGCAATGGTTATGTGTTATTGGGAAATCCGTACTTATCGGGATTAAAGGTCAGCGGCGTGTTTAATATCGACCATCTTGACGCCTTACTGAATGTCATCAATAAAACCTTGCCGGTAAAATCGGTGGTGCTGACCGGGCGATATGTGGTGTTGTATTGAGTGTTGATAATTAATTACCGCATAAGCCTTTGGACTGTTTGACGCGAAGCCAGATCTTCTGGGATTCGGGTTACCAAGCTCTGGCTCGGTAACCCGCGAAAAAAATACAGTGCGGTGTTTATCAATCCCTGCGTCTTATTACAGACTCTTCTTAGTCTTGATAAACAAAGGAACGCACCATGCGCCATCAAAACCAATCTAAACCTGTCTCAACCCTTGGCTTAAGCCTAGCGGTGGCGATGCTGCTGGCAAACCCAGCCTATTCGGGAAACCCTGATACGCCAACGTCTTTCAATATCCCGCAACAAAAGCTAATCCCGGCGTTGACCGAATTTGCCGAACAATCGGGCGTTGAATTGCTGTATAGCTCGGCAATGGCGGAAAATCTGACCGCCCAATCCGTTAAAGGCCAGTACTCCCCTAAGCAAGCCTTGACGACTTTGCTGGCGGATAGCGGTATCTCCTACCGTTATGTGGATGCCAATATGATAACTCTGGCAAAAGGGGAAAAAGCCGCTCAAACAAGTCCGGTGGCGGCCGCTACGACAACTTCGGCGACGGACTTGCCGATAGTCAAAGTAACGGGGAGTGTTGAGAATTATGATAATGACTCGGCAGATCCGTTCAATCCGGTATACCACAGTTCCAGCACGAGTACGGCTACCAAGACCGACACGCCAATTATGGAAACCCCCGTGTCTATCCAGGTTGTACCAAAGTCCGTGATGAGCGACCAAAAAACCACCACCATTAAAGATGCGCTCGAAAATGTCAGCAGTGTGCGACCGCAATCGTCATTAGGTGCAAGTAATGCCTATATAACCCGAGGCTTTCGTAATGGTCGGGTTTTTCGTAACGGTCTTGTCGCCAATGGTTTGGGGATTGGGGAAGGGACGCAATTTGATTCCGCCAACCTCGAACGCGTTGAGGTGCTGAAAGGCCCGGCTGCAGTGTTGTTCGGTCGTATCGAGCCTGGCGGTTTGGTTAACTTGGTCACCAAAAAAACCAGGACTGAACCGTATCGATCAGTGGAACAGCGTTTCGGCTCTTACGATTTCTATCGGACCGAATGGGATGCGACCGATGCAGTTAACACAGATAAATCGCTGAGCTATCGTTTTACCGGCGCTTACCAAAACAATAAATCATTTCGGGACTTCAATTTTAATGACCGGGTTCTGGTGAACCCTTCTTTAACGTGGCGGCCTAGTGATGCTACCGAAATGACCTTGGAGGTGGACGCAATGCAAGAGGAATACCAAGTGGACAGGGGTTTGTTCGCTATCGGCAACCGTCCGGCACTGATTCCCGTTACCCGTTCATTCATCGACCCTGACGATCCTGTTGACACCAACTCCAAGGTGAATCTCGGCTTTAATTTAAGCCATGCTTTCAATGATAATTGGACATTGAGGAATCGGTTTTTGGCATCGTTTGTTTATGATAAAAATACCTCGGTCAAACCCGCCAATGCCTTTACTGTGGAACAGTTCTTTGATCCGGGCACGGGTAACCGGACGTATTCGCGGAATATCTTCTCGCAAACCTCCGACAATGATACCTATACAACCAATCTGGATTTGACCGGAAAATTCAAGTTGGGCGGTGTCAGCCATCAAACCTTGGTCGGTTTCGATTACTTAAGGGCGGTCGGCACTTATGACTTTTACGGCAACTATATGGATCCGGTGCCGGGTTTGGAAATCGACATTTATAACCCGGTGTATGGCATTGATCCCTCTTATTATGCCAATGCGCTGGCAACGCCTTCTGATGGCGGTGCTAACCATTATATTTTTAGGGATAACTGGTATGGCGCGTATTTCCAAGACCACATCACGCTTTGGGATAAGGTTCATATACTCGGCGGCGGACGCTATGATTGGGCGACCACCGGTCTGGGGATAGGTGATTCATTTAGTGTCGCAGAAGCCGCGTTGCCGTCACGCCAAGATGAAGGTTTTAGTCCACGGGTGGGAATCCTCTACCAGCCTTGGCAATGGGCGAGTCTCTATGGTAATTGGACGACCTCGTTCGGTGCAAACAATGGTATAACGGCAACAGGAGCCACTGTTAACCCGGAAATCGGCGAACAATTTGAAGCGGGTGTGAAAACGGAATTATTTGCCAAACGGCTGACAACTACTTTGGCATATTACCACTTGACCAAGCAAAATGTTTTGACCCGCGATTTTAAGAGTCCCGATCCTTTTGCGGTTGCTGCCATTGGCGAAGCCCGCAGCCAGGGCATTGAGCTGGACATGACCGGGCAAATCAGCGATGAAATCAGTGTTATCGGTAACTATGCCTTTACCGATGCGCGTATCACCAAAGATTACTCCGGCCTTCAAGGCAATCGCCTGAACAACGTACCTGAGCATTCCGGCAGTTTGTGGCTTAAATATGACATTCGCCACTATATCCCACTCAATGGCTTAAGTTTTGGCTTGGGTGTTTTCGCCGCCGGAGAGCGGGAAGGCGATAACGATAACACCTTTATCTTGCCCGGTTATGCCCGCTTGGACGCTTTTACCAGCTATGCCTGTCAACTCGGCGATACGCGTTTAATCACGCAATTCAATATCCGCAATCTGTTGGATAAAACCTATTATGAATCCACTGACCCGTTTCAAAATGCGCCACCACGTGTCGGGATTTATCCGGGGGCGCCGCTGACGGCGATGGGATCGGTGCGTTTGGAGTTTTAACCTACATCTGTACGGTGGATTCACTTTAGAGACTATTAAACGCGTAGATTGGGTTGCATGCAGTTTGCAACCCAGCATCAATGGCTACGATGTGTTGGCTTAACGATAAAGCCGTTAACTCAACCTACAGCAGCACATCCGTTATAAAACGATATCTCAAGCGGGACGGGGTTTGCAACCCCGTCCCAAACGTTTTGATGTTGTCGCTATTATCTTTGAATCATACGGGAAACTTTGGCGTGTCCGCTGTTGTTTGTCACGGGCGTGATACGCGGGTTACAAAAACGTCGGGCGAAACGATTTCGCGTTAAGCACTTGGCAACCACGTCGGAAGATTAGGAGAGTCATAAACTGTGTGAAATGCCGCATTTCACACAGTTTTGCTTATCAATAACGATCTGCGCGATAAGTTTTGCGCGGATAACTGATAGATCATAACTCGAAAAAATACTGATAAATTAGGATATTATCCAATATTCATAACATCACGCACAAGTTGTGCCGGATATCCTCTAAACCAATATGAGCATAAAGTTTTATTGGGAAATGACTGGAAAGACGGTTTTTATAAATTCCGCAAACAACGTCAGGGGCGATTGCCGCAATGGATGCAAACTGTAGCTAAAAGACTGGATTTCAGATGTCCGGATTAAATTGAGGCTGGTGGCAGTGAGTCCTTCAGACTGTAGATTGGGATGATATGCTAGGCCTCAGTGCCAATTAGGTTTATTTATGGTTCTGGCGCATGAATCTTTAGCCATTCCTTAAGCGCTTCGTTCATGCGGGTTTGCCAGCCGGTGCCGGTAGCTCGGAATGCCGCCAATACATCGGGGTCAAATCGTACCGTGGTGGATACTTTGGTTGGCCTTTTTTGTATACCTCGCCCTTTTAAGCCTTTCAAGGTGGTTTGTAATGATTCGGGTAGCGAGGAAAATGGGACGGCATTGTTAAAGTCGACTTGGGTCAGTTCCCGGACTTCGCCGTTTGTGTCAGTTATCGGTGATGGGTTTGCCATGTTTTCGCGCCTCTCTGGTATTGGCTTTGCGGAAACTGACGACACGGATACCGTCAGGGATTTGTACAAAGCATAGGACATGCAGCCTTCCATCAAGGTAGCCGATTGCGATATAGCGTACTTCGCCATAATTCTTTCGGTCGTCTATCAGGTAAGTTGCCGAGATAAAATCAAATTCTATTGCACGCTCAAAGCTCAGGTGGCGTTCCTGTATGTTTTTGGCGTTTTTGTTTGGGTCGAATTCAATTCGCATGGCTTAGGGTATTAACAATAGCTGTGTTTTGCAAATTTTTTGTTACTACACTATGAATCGAAAATCAAAGAAGAAGCCAGACTAACGCTAAAGAGAGCTTTATAACAGCGAGGAAAACGACATTGTGAAAGGAATAATCGGCGTTAATAAAGAGATTAGATGACGGCGGCAGGATGTCTAACGAGAATTTTCCCAAGGAAGGAGAGCTGCCCGACAAGTCTCATTTTAGGGCTTTGAAAAAGATACCCATTAGGGCTTAAGTAACTGTTCAAAAGTTATTTAACAAAAGTCAATTGAACTGGATGCGGTAAGTTCCGCCAATATTGGCGAGGATATCAAACAAGCTTTGCTTGAGTGACGAAAAGGATTCATAAGCCGAAAAGGGCATCCATTCGTATTTTATCTTGCGCCATAGAATTTCTATCAAGTT
>JAURZI010000157.1 GCA_030653435.1 Methylovulum sp. | reverse complement strand
GAAGGCAATCCAGCTGAAGGGCTTTGCGTCCTCCTGGCGTGTTTCCGAATAACGGTCAGGATCAAATTTTTCCGGATCAGGAAAAACATCCGGGATGCGATGCGATACGCGAGGGGAAGCGCAGACGTATTTTCCTGCCTTGACGGTATAATCTTTAAAGTGAAAATCCTGCACCACTTTACGGATTAAAAAAATCAAGGGGGGATGCAAGCGCAGCACCTCTTTAATGACATTTTCCAGTATGGGAATTTCGCGTAAAGATTGAAAAGTGACTTCACCATCTACGCCAAAGTGTGCATCCAGTTCATTCAAAACTTCAACCATATTGCCAGGTCGCCGCGCCAATTCCAGTAACGTCCAGGCAGCAGTGCCTGCTGTAGTGTGATGCCCGGCGAAGATAGTGCCGATCAACATGCCTGTTATTTCATGAGCCGATAAGCCGCTGCCGTCGTCGTATTTGGCATCAATTAGCAATTGAAACGCATCTTCGCTTTTTTCAGATTTCTGCGCTCTTTTGGCAATAATGCCGGAAACTAATTCTTGCAGTCTGGCGCGTGCTTTATCTCGTCGGCGAAACACGGGTAAAGGCAAATAGGGAAAAACAAAGGCCAGAGGATTAACGCCTTTTTCAAGATCATGATAAATTTTGGCAAATTCTTCATTGAGCTCATATCGAAATTCATCACCCAGCAGACAATGGCTGGAGGTGTAAATAGTGAGTTCTTTCATGAACTCAAGCAAATCAATTTCGCCGGCATCGCCCCAGCCGGCAATCATTTGCTCCACTTCCTGGACGATCACCTGAGCATAGCCGCGCATCGGTTTGTCACGCAATACCGGCATAAGCATTTTAAGCTGCTGATCTTTTTTATGCGGAGGCGCGTCAAAAACTACACCCTTGCCAAAAATAGGCGTCATGATTTTATAGGCCTGGCTTTGATCAAGCTGCGCATCAGGCGCGCGAAAAAACGCCTCATTGGCTTCAGGGCCGGTCATTAGTACCATTTTTTGATGGAACATACGAAATTCACCGATTTCCCCCAGTGTTTTTCTAAGCTCCATCATATAGCTGAAAGGATTTTTGCCGAATTCGAGCATATTACCTAACAGAGGCAAAGCGCGAGGCATTTTAGGTGGCACTTTGCCTATCGAATCTGGATTTTCGGTATTCGTTATAGTCATAACTCGATCTTGATGTGTTTATCCCTTTAGGAACGCTGATGTTGTTGGTTACTTCAAGAGCATTAGCCTTTGAATACAGCCATAGACAAAAGGAAATTAAACGCTGATTTTACGCGGTGCATACCTAATGTACAAAACTTTATCGAAACAACTTACGCCCCTGCCCTGCAATAGCGATGTAACTAGTGCTTTGCAGGCGGTTCGCTGAATTTTGGGACAGAGTCATGCTATGGAATTTAGAAAAAGGCTCAGCTTAGACTGAGTAATAATTTCTCAAGATCGCTTTTTAGACTTTATTATCGCGCATAAAAAAACCGCTTATAAAA
>JAURZI010000139.1 GCA_030653435.1 Methylovulum sp. | reverse complement strand
TGCAACCGGATAATGCATGGGGCGGCGAGGAGTATCTCCAGATTTTTCCATTTGGTGAGTGGACTGTCCTCTCCAGGCAATGGAAGACTTCCGGCTACATCCTCGAAATCGAAAACATCCCTTACTCATTCACGCCGGCGGAAAACAGCGTAGACGGTACGGTCATCGGCGCCATCGACTATCACGGCCTGAATACGCCGGCCTTCACCATTACGGCAGGAAACACTGACCCTGACGGTAACGGTCGGCCGGCGTTTGCTATCGACAGTGCCACCGGGCAACTCACCGTCAACGACAGCGGCGACCTGGATTTCGAGACTAATCCGACCTTTACACTCAGCGTGAACGCCGCAGAAACCGGCGGCAAATCGCTGACCAGCACCGTCCAAATCGATCTTGCCAACGTCGATGAATCCGGCAACGAAACACCGACCATCGACGATGCTGGTTTTACCGTGGTCGAGAATATTGCCAACGGCAGCGCGATCGGTACGGTCGGCGGTACGGACGTCGATGTCGGCGATTCCCTCGTTTATGCCATTACGGCGGGCAACAATGATCCCGACGGCGACGGGAATGCGGCGTTTGCAATGGATGGCGCCAGCGGAGCGATTACCGTCAACGACAGCGGCGACCTGGACTATGAAAAAACGCCGAAGTTTACCCTGACGGTAAGTGCCACCGATACCGGTGGTTTATCGGGTTACGCCGACATCGCGGTTGCACTGACGGACATCAATGAACCGGTGCAGTGGCAGGTTTCGAATGGGGGCAACGGGCATTTCTATCGAGCAATTTCGGTTCCCGAAGGGGTTACCTGGGATGCCGCCAAATTGGCGGCGGAAGCGGCGGGTGGGCATCTCGCAACAATTACATCCGCCGATGAAAGTGCGTTTATACATGGATTGACTGGTTCTTATCCGGACTACTCTTGGTGGCTGGGAGGATTCCAACTACCCAACTCTCCTGAACCAGTCGGAAATTGGCAATGGGTTACCGGTGAGGATTTAAGCTATGCCAACTGGTCTGCTGGGGAGCCAAATAACGCCGGAGGGGAAGACTTCCTGCAACTTTATAGTAATTCCTGTTGGAACGATCTTCCCAATCAAGCATGGGTTCCCGGTTATATCCTGGAAATCGAAAACATCCCTTACTCGTTCACGCTGGCGGAAAACAGCGCAGACGGTACGGTCATCGGCGCCATCGACTATCACGGCCTGAATACGCCGGCCTTCACCATTACGGCAGGAAACACCGACCCCGACGGCAACGGCCGGTCGGCGTTTGCTATCGACAGCGCCACCGGACAACTCACTGTCAACGACAGCGGCGACCTGGATTTCGAAACTAACCCGACATTTACCCTCAGCGTGAACGCCGCAGAAGCCGGCGGCCAATCGCTGACCAACACCGTCCAAATCGACCTTGCCAACGCCGATGAACCAGGCAACGAAACGCCGATAATCGACGATGCCTATTTTACCGTAGTCGAAAACATTGCCAACGGTAGCGCGGTCGGTATGGTCGTCGGCACGGACATCGATGCCGGCGACTCCCTAGTTTATACCATTACGGCGGGCAATAATGATCCCGACGGCGACGGGAAAGCGGCGTTTGCGATAAATAGCGCCAGCGGAGCGATTACCGTCAACGACAGCGGCGACCTGGACTTTGAAAAGACGCCGAACTTTTCCATGATGGTAAGCGTCACCGATACCGGCGGTTTATCAGATAACGCAGGTGTCGCGGTTGCTCTGACGGACATCAATGAGCCTGTGCAGTGGCAGGTTTCGAATGGGGGCAACGGGCATTTCTATCAAGTGGTTTCAGTACCCGAAGGGATTACCTGGGATGCCGCCAAATTGGCGGCGGAAGCGGCGGGAGGGTATCTCGCAACAATAACGTCTGCTGAAGAAAGTGCGTTTGTCTACACCCTGGAAAGCACTCACACGAATTTATGGTTGGGAGGATTTCAACCACCGGGTTCGCCTGAGCCGATTGGCAACTGGCAATGGGTTACCGGTGAACCGTTCAATTATATGAATTGGAGCCCGGTGCAACCGGATAATGCATGGAGTGGCGAGGATTACCTCCAGGTTTTTCCTTCCGGTGATTGGAATGACCTCTCCAGGCAATGGAATACTTCCGGCTACATCCTCGAAATTGAAAACATCCCTTACTCATCCATGCCGGCTGAAAACAGCTCAGACGCCGCAGAAACCTGCGACAACATCATCGTCGAGATTACCGGCATAAACGGTCAGTTGTCCGGTCTGGCGATTATATAGCGCCTAATTTTGCCCCGGTCTAGCGGACACTCGGCTAAGAGAGTAATCTCTAAAACCGAGGTAACTAGGGTGCTAATAAACAAAAGGCTCTAAAGTTTCACGGGATTTTGGCTAACCTATTATTCATAAAGGTCAACAGACGATTGTCAGCTTCTCAAATTTTAGCTGATTTTAAAGGATGTTTTTTGCACCGACTTTTTCTTCGTCACTCAGCGTGATAAAGATTTACTCACGGGGTAAGTTATCGGCAAACGGTTTACGCCCCGGTTTTTGCTTAGATTGGCTAGACCCGGTTGATGTTGAATCAACGTCCGCTTCAATGGCATCTATATCGTCGACCACTTCATCCGTTGCGGTTTCAAAAGCCACCGTAGCTTCGACTTCGGCATCATCAAATAACGAGATTTGCCCGGACTGTTCACTCGAAGGCGCAAAGCGTTTGACGTTGGCTAAACGCAGTGCTTCTTCGAGCAACTCAATGCGTTGTTTGAGGGAAGCGATGACCTCAGATTTAAGTTCGACGGTATGGGTTAACTCATCCACGCGCTGGGCTTTTTCAAGCAAATCAGCAAGCATACCCGGCAACAAGAAAGCCGGGCGGTCATCGTGTTCTAAGGCAGGAAAGTGAGGTAAAATCCTCGATATTAAACCCTATTTCAAGCCATAAATACTGATATTTTCCTTAAACAAACAGAGTCGTAATGCCTATTTTGATAGCCATTCATCGCGCTAATATCGTAACTATCCAGCACAGCCCATTCAACTGCTGGCCCGTTAACGTCAGCAGTGTCTCATCCCCTTTGGCCACTTGAACTTATCATCGACCAATGCCTTTTAATAAAGTACAAAGCCGGTGTTTTCCCAGAACAGACATTTGATTTTTGTGCGCTGCTTATTGGTACCCATAGGGCATAAATAAATGCATACAACCTACCGTCAAACGGATTATGACCGAGCTCACACTCAACAAAGACAGCTCTGGAGCTAAAATTGGAGCATTCGTCTACCTTAAGCTGGTGGGATATAACCATTCAGTCTGAACCGGTATTTTAATAAATGCTGCTTCCCTAAGTAATATTTTTTTCATCATTCACATTGCCGACAATGCCGGCAGTTGCGATAAAGCGTAGCGCATCTTCAACAGACATATCAATAGGTACAACATTATTGCGTGACATAATGACGGTGTAACCGCCTAGTTGATAACTGAAGGGCAAAAATACTGCAATTTGATCATCGGCTATAAAAGTAATTCCATCAAAATCAGAAACTGTAATAAAGCCAATTTGTTGGCCATAACCTGAATGTACTTTGACCAATACGACCTGCTTAAATTTTCCTTTCCGTTCGCCGGAAAAAAAAAATACAAAATCGCGTATTGCGGTATAGATGCTTTTAATAAAAGGGATTTGGATGACTAGATCTTCTAAGATAGTGAAAAGCCTTAGAAAAGTACGAGACTCTAAAAAGCCTCCCAAAAAAAACACTAAGGGTAACCCTAACAAAAATCCTACTCCTTTGACATACCAACTATCGGGAAAGAAAGTCTTAAAGATGTTTCCTAACACAAATTCTGCCGTACCGGCTAGCCAAATCAATAAATAAAGTGTGAGTGTCAAGGGAATAATTGCGATTAACCCTTTAAAAAAGGTCTTACTGATAGGATTCATTTTTTAATTCCTGGTTGTTGAGTTTATGACACTATTGAGAGACTAAACCTTCAACTCCAATTTTCAATCAGAAGGATTGAAAATTGGTCATGCAGATATTATTTTTTATCAGTTGTGGTCGTTGAAGTCGATTCCTGCGTTTTAGATGTTCCTGTATCACCCTCCGGAGTTGTAACGCTTTTGGTCGTTGTGGAAGAAGTGGTGGTGGTTTCTTTTTCTTTATTGCAGCCGACTAGTACAGCTAAAGTTGCTAAGCTGATCAATATCATTTTATTAGTTTTCATGGAGTGGCCTATTATTTTGGGTGGATAATTAAACTTTCTGTAATTTGCTTGTTATTCATGAGTATCAATACATGAGCGGGGTATGAGGTTTCCCGTGCTGCGCTAAGAATGGTAACCATAAAATTCAAACGGGTCGGTGCGCTAATCAACAAAGAGTCACGTCCCGTAATTTCTAACGATTGCGAGCCTAGATTCGGCCCATTAACACCAGAACAAGTAAAATAATTAGAATTAATCCTAAGCCGCCACTGGGGCCATAACCCCATGCGCGGCTGTGCGACCAAGTCGGTATGACACCGATAAGCATCAGAACGACAATGACAAGTAAGATAGTACCAAGTGACATAGTTACGGCTCCTAATTAGAAAAAATACGATAAGGTTGCCCGCCATTAGCAAAACAACACGGTTATAGAGTAGGATCAATATCGAATTGAGTCTGTACGAAAGCGTACATAAGATTCAACGAAAGCCGGATCGGAGCGGGCGTTGTTGAATAAATCAGTTTTTCAGCATCAATACTTCGGACAGATTTTAGCTAGCCAGCACCCCGAAGTTACAAAGCCAAGCGGCGGCCTTACTTCACCCTCGAAATTCCTCGATCGTTTGCAGGTTTCTTCTGCTTCACGCATTACCTTATCCAATGAGGATATGCTGACCTTCACCCCCCTTGAAATAAGCTCGAGCAGTCCTTTCTGTGTGGTTCAAGCTGATCAATGCCAGTCACCTTTATGGCCTTTCTTAATTTTTTCCCTGAAAATGACTAAAGCCAGTCTGCATTTTGCCGACGTTCTGCTTTGAGTATCTGTTTGGCTCCATATCTTCTTGCTCCAGTTGGGTATTAAAGGCTGTCTCGGATAAAGACTGAGTTTCTTCGATGTGGTGCTGAATCTGTTCATTTTTCATTACGGTTACCTGACACTTTGAAATTGTTACCCAATGCCCCCTATTCAATCAAGACATTACAGCTAAAAATGCATAGGTTCAGTGTGGTATCGCACATAGGACAGGAATTTGAATCGCAACATTGTCTTTGCATACCTATGCAGTGCAACAGCTGATCAGGAATCAAGCGATCCATGACCCATACGCTAATCGTTAGGCTCAATATGTGTTTTGAGGTCTTTTGCTAAAATGATCGAATGGAAACCTCAATCATCACAATCATACAACTAGTCAGTGAAGCCCAGTGTTACGCGACCATCCGCCAGTTAAGTTGGGCAGACGGTGTTACCTGCCCACATTGCGATAGCGGCGACACGATCCGGCGCGGCTTTGACAGCCCGCAACGCCTTTGCCAGCGTTACCAATGCAAGGCCTGCGGCAAAAGTTTCGACGAATTGACCGAAACCGTGCTGTCAGAGCATCACCAGCCGCTGTCGGTCTGGGTGCTATGCCTGTATTTCATGGGGTTGAACCTGTCCAATCAGCAGATCGCCCAAGAACTGGATATGAACAAGGACGACGTGCAGTACATGACGGAACATCTGCGTATGGGCATCGCTAAAAAAAAGAGCCAGTGACCCTGTCCGGCGTGGCCGAGTGCGACGATAGCCTCCCTGTGCGTACGCTACCGAACTGACTAAAACTACTTTACTACTATAATCTGTAACCATATTGCCCACGCCCAGGTGAATTTAGCGAATCTGACGTGGTGAATGACTGATCTTTATTTAACACGCTTACGGATGGGAATCTATCATGACCGCAACTGCAGAACATCTTTCCAAAACCGCAGCACATACCTTGTGTAAAAAAGGCCAACAAACGAAACACATGCAAGAGCGATTTCTCGAAAATTGCCGCTACTATGTGCATGACAAATCGTTGACCTCGTCAAGCATCGCCGTGGAGTTTGGTCGACAAGATGTGGGACGAGATAAAGTAGCCGGCTTTATGAGTGGCAACCTAATGCGGCCGCAGTGGCCCCAAACCCCTGTCGGCAAGCTCGAGCCCCAAGCCAAAACGCCCACACCCCTAGAAGAGGCGCTTAACTTGTTGACCTTGGCTCAGAACGTCTCCTCGGCTTGGTCTTGGGTGCCGATGAGGCGCGCAGGCAGAAAGGCACCAGCAGCAGGATTCGTTCCGCATCGCTCGCCAGTAATGGGGGTATCGCCCATTACTGGCGAGCGGCCTTGGCCGATGCCAGGGAGTAAAGCCACATGCTTGTGAACATAACCGATTTTTTCAAGAGGCTTTCATTAAAACAGGCTGTTTCAATTTTGCTCAAGAGCCTGCGCTACGGATACGTACTGTTGTCTCCATCGCTGAGCGCCTGGCTCGCCCATCGCACTGCCAGTAAAGGGGCTGCCGTGGCTTTTTATACTCTGTTCTCCATGTCCCCCATCCTGGTATTGACCATTGCCGTGGCAGGCTATTTTTTTGGTGCAGAGGCGGCGCAAGGAGAAATTATTGCGCAGATGCAAGCGTTGTTAGGGTCCAATGGCGCCCAAGCTATCAGTGCTGTGCTGGCCGCCGCGCACTACTCCGAGTCTGGGGTTATCGCCTCGGTTATTGCCACGCTCCTGCTGCTGCTGGGGGCTACCAGTGTATTCGTTGAATTAAAGGATAGCCTCGATGAAATGTGGGGTAACGATAAACCTCAAACCTCCTCTCTCAGCGTAGTATTAAAAACCCGGGTTTTGTGTTTTGGCCTGGTGCTGGTTTTAGCGTTTTTATTACTGGTTTCGCTGGTCATCAGCGCCGCTTTAGCGGTGCTTCAACAATTTGTCTTCGGCGGGCTCTGGAGTTTGGCTGCCAGGGTGCTGTCTCCAGTGGCATGGTTGATTTCCTTTGGGGTCATTGCCAGCTTGTTTGCGGTGATTTATAAAATGCTGCCGGAAGCACCGCTGGCTTGGCAGGATGCCTGGTTCGGTGCGCTGTTTACGGCCCTTTTGTTCAGTCTTGGCAAATACGTCATAGGTGTTTACCTGGGCAACAGCGGCGTAACCTCCAGTTTTGGCGCAGCCGGATCAGTAATCGCCCTGTTACTCTGGGTCTATTATTCCGCGCAGATCTTCTTTTTTGGGGCCGAGTTTACCCGCCAGTTTGCTTTGCGGTTTGGCAGCCTGCGCCCGCTCGATCAACTTACTTCCCTACCACCGTAAAATATTGGTAACTACTCACCGTAATTTAAAGAGAAAATCGACAGGTTTTTTCAAAGTATAAAATCAGGTAAAACGCCGTCGAACAAAAGCGTCAGCGCCTGAGTTGCGGAAACATCATTTTTCCTGCACGTAGACAAATAACTGCGTACACGGCAAAAGATATCCGCACCGTCTTGAGAGCGGAAACACCCTGATATTTTTTGATGCACCTTGGTCATCCGAATATCGTTCTCCCCCTGATTATTAGTGAAGGGAACTATCGAATTGACCATAAACCTGAGCACATCCAGCTCAAAGAGCTGCAATCGCTCTAACAAGTTTCGCGGCTTGCTGCGTTTTGTCCGCCCGCGTTGCCCAGGTTGTCTGGGCTCGTCCGGTGGCGGGCATTCGATTTCCGCCTGCTTCAGTAGGTTACGGTAGCCTTCGGTATAGTGTTGGGCTTGTTCTGCGGGCAGCGCGTTGGCGCCTTGGGCTTTGACATCGGCCAAGATGTCCAACAGCAAGTCCTGCATGGCTTTCGCCCACTGTTGCCCGTCCTGCTCGTAAGCGCGTTCCAATTCACGCAGGTGGTGTGCGTTGCAGAGCGCGTGCAGACATCCCGTGTAGTGGTAATAAGGTTTCCAATGGTCATGACAGAGGATGCCTTCAAACATGGGCAATATCCCTTTTGCATCCATCGCCGAAACGGGTTTGGAAATATCCACCTTGGTGATAGTGGACGTGGGTTTCAACACAGGGCTACCTCATTAAAAATAGCGCCCCAACCAACAAAATTTTAGATAATAGCGGCATAAGCAATTGATCAAGGAGGAGGAAGAAATGGATTATTTACATATTTTTGGACAGCTCGACGATCCCCGGATTGAACGAAAAATGTAGCATCCGATGCCCGAAATACTCTTGCTGACGTTGTGCGCAGTGATCTGCGGGGCAGAAAGCTGGGATGACATAGAGGTATTTGGTAAGGCTAAGCTGGTATTTTTACGTCAGTATTTGCCGTATGAGTCCGGGATTCCGAGCGACGACACCTTGCGGCGGTTTTTCCGCGCCATTGACACGACGCAGTTCCAGCGCTTATTTGTAGAATGGATCCGGGCGTGGTTGAACCCTGAAGTGGCGGGCAAAGTGGTGGCGATTGATGGCAAAACGCTACGCGGTAGCCATGATGGCGGGCAATCGCCCATCCACTTGGTGTCCGCCTTTGCCAGCGAAGCGGGGATCGTCTTAGGGCAGGTTAAGACCAGCGAGAAATCCAATGAAATCACCGCCATCCCTGAGCTATTGGAATGGTTGGATGTAAGCGGCGCCATTGTCACCATTGACGCGATGGGCTGCCAAAAAGCCATCGCCGAGAAAAATATCGATAAAGGCGGAGATTACCTGTTGGCGCTCAAAGGCAATCAAAGCAGCTTGCATGATGATGTGCGCCTGCATTTTGAACAGCCCGCCTCGGCGTCGTTGGCTCGGATGACTTCTGCTGAAACGATTGATAAAGGTCATGGGCGCATCGAAGTCCGGCAATGTCGGTTAAGTACAGACATCGACTGGCTCAGGGAACGACATCCTGAGTGGAAAACTTAAGCAGCATTGTCGCGATTGACAGTGAGCGGCTCATCGGCGACACGACCACCCAGGAAACCCGATACTTTAGCAGCAGTTCGCAGGTACCGGTAGCGCGGATGCTGGCCGCTGTGCGCTTGCACTGGGGTATAGAAAACCAGCTCTATTGGGTGTTGGACATGTCGTTCGGTGAAGACCAAAGCCGCATACGCAAAGATAACGCCCCGACGAATGTCGCCATTATCCGCCATGCCGCCTTGAACATGATCCGACAAATTCCAAAGAAACGCATGAGTGTCAAACGTATGCGCAAGGCTGCTGGCAGGACTACCCTATTTTTTAAGGGCTAAGGTTGGGATAACCTACAGGCGCACTAAGGACTAGCGGTGGCATTCGCGCAAAGGTTTACCTTATCGACTCCCCCCAAGTTTTACATGGTCTCCATTTACGAATGACTTGCTTGGTTATATTTTCCCAGTATGTCCCAACAAGTCATGAATAAAGCCGCAATAATAGGGCCTAACACAAACCCTGTTAATGAAAACCAGCTTATCCCCCCCAGAGTTGATACCAGCACCAGATAATCTGACATTTTACTGTCTTTACCTATCAGCCTTGGCCGCAAAAAATTATCTATCATAGCAATCACTAAAATGCCGACTGATACCAGGATAACCGCTTTTAACGTCTGACCTTGTAAAAATAAAATGACCGCAGCAGGCGCCCAAATTAGCGTACTGCCTATAGGCAATAATGATAAAACTACCATTAACATGCCCCATAAAAAAGCGGCTGGGATGCCTACCAACCAAAACAATAATCCCCCGATACTGCCCTGAATAACAGCGACTAGTAACCCGCCTTTGACTGTAGCTCGAGCTACGCTGGTGAAACGCTCAAATAATTCTATTTCAATCCTGTTGCCTATCGGAATTAACGATATGAATTTCCTTATCAGTTGTTGACCGTCTCTCAATAGAAAAAACAGAATGTAGAAAGACAAGGCAACTTGAACCATCAGATTTAATAGGTTCTGGGTCAAAGCTGGGAGTTGTTGCGCTATATATTGTACTGCTTGGGTAAAGGCATTCCCCGCTGAGGCGCTTATCTGCTCAACGCTTATTTCTTGTATATGAGATAGCTTATTGAATTTCGGCAAAAGAAGCGCGAGAGTATCGTGAAAATAAACTTGAGGATTGATTTCCCCACTTTGTATTTTTTGATAATAGGCTGTGCTTTCCTCGGTTATCATCAAGGTTATGATCAACAAAGGAATGACAAAAACTAGAATAATCATCATCATGGTCAAAAATAACGGCAGTATTTCTGAGTTTTTGAAATAGCGTTTAATCCACTCATAAACAGGATAAAAAACTACCGCCAGAATGATCGCCCAAAAACAAGCCAATAGAAAATCTTTAATCAATAGGAAAAAAGACACAGTGACTAACAAAACGAAGGTTAGAAAAAGAATATAAGGGGTATTTTTTTGCATGGAGACCAACTTGAAGCAAATAAATAGTTTTGGCATCCTATCATTGCAATAATAAGTACCCGAAACTGTTGGAATTGGGGCCTGAATTCCAGTGGTACGAGACCGTACGCTTAACCCTGATAGAGCCAAAAATTAAGTCTGTCCGACAGCGTAGCTCATTAGAGATGGGTGGTTATGATCTGTTCGGCATCGAACATTGGTAGCTGAATTATTCAGAATTACCACAAACAACGAAATATGCTGGCGGCTTAAGGTTTTTCTGGCAACGCCTTTTGAAAAAAACCAGACCAACCTTCTGCAGGGTGTGTAGACCGTTAGAACCGGAATCAGCTGCACGACATCAGGAAAGCAAACACTAACGGCCAGGTGGTCAATGTCATCTCAGCCACCACCTAGGTTTTCAGCGAGATGGCATTTTTTTGCCAGGAAGGTACCCTTTGTGGGCAGTGGACGGGACACGCGTTGTACGGTGGCGTCAATCAGCACCCGCCCGCCAAGCAAGCTATCATTACAAATTGCTGCACATGACGTGACTTAAATTCAGTTATAGTCCAGACTTCATAAGTCGGTGTCCCGATTTATAATGCCCTTATCAAACTGCTACAGTTTATTTGCCTCGAAAGAAAAATATCCAAAGAATCACACAAATCCCTCCTGGTACACCAAGCATCCATAAAAGCAACGGTGGCAGTATCTTGCCTTCTACTTTGCGACTAAACGTCATAGCCTTACCTTTTAATTGACTTAATTTGTTCATGGCTTTCTCCAAAAATTGGTGGTTTAAATATGGATGACAATTGTATTTGGCTATGACCCGATGTTCATAAACAGCAACACGAATTGTGATACCAATCATTTGCTCTTAATGATAAGCAACACAAAGTTGAAGGTCTGTACGGTATCGAACCAAACCCACGGGTTTTCTTAGGGAAGCAGCAAGAAAGCTTTCCCAGCCAACTCGGTACTACGACCACGAACCCTAGCGCCCGCTGGGTGTTTCAGTTTTTTGCTGGTATCCATGTGCTGCTTATCGACCGTTCCCGGAAAATCATACTGAATTGCAACGACTATCATCACCAGCTGCTTAACTTACTCGTTGAGCGTTATGTTCAGTTATATGCCTGTTCTGGGTAATGAGGGTGCGGAATGTCGGATCTAACCTTATTCGTTAGGCAAATAGGTCGTCCATTCCAACACGTTTTCTGCCGCTCTTGCGATGTCAGCATCAGTGCGTTTGCTTAAACCAATTAGCTAACTTCTAACTCAACTGCCAATGGTTTCATGCCCGCAACCCGCAGGGCAGCGCGTTCGGCATTCCATTTTTCCGAATAAGTGTGGACACACCCCGATAAAGTCACGATGCCATCATTTACCAAGACACCGATTTGTGCGGCGTTGATTGAAGGCTCAAAGTTAAGTTCGTCAATGATGTCAGTTTGTAATTGGGTATCTGTTTTCATGATTATTTTTCCAATTTGGTTAAACGCTTTCCAGTGTGTAGGTAACGCGTCATCTAATCGGTGCGTTATCTCACCTACTAAAGAAAACCTTGATGCCGTTTGGTTTTATTTGCTTATGTGGGTTGGCAAACAGACTATCTGGTGTGGAACGAAGATATTAGCTACGCAGATGCGGAACAACTTTAGCCCTAGTGATGGAAGCCCATCTAAAAATGCTTTCGATGATGTACATGAGAATTCCGGACACCGCACTGTCCTGAATTCCACCGAAGGCGATAGTAATTGAACCTCGTAACCGTTTTTAATACACGTTCTCATAATATTAATGAATAGACGCGATCATTAAAACGGGCAATTGGCAGAGAAATACTCATGGCTTACCAAAGTATTAACCCCTACAACGGCGAAACCTTAAAATCCTTCTCCGAATACACCGACCAACAGCTTGAAATAGCACTAGCAACCGCCTCGACTTGTTTTGATTCATGGCGGCAAACGACCTTTGCCGAACGGGCGATTATTGTTGCCAAAGCGGCAGCGTTAATGCGCGAGCAAAGTGAACAATTGGCAAGGTTTATCACCTTAGAAATGGGCAAATTGATTGCCCAGTCGCGTGGTGAAGTCGCGTTGAGCGCCAACATCCTTGATTATTATGCCCAACATGCCGAACATTTTTTGGCAACTGAACATCTCATCCCTAGCACAGGCGAAGCGATGGTCGTGAGTGAGCCGCTGGGCGTCTTGTTCGGTGTACAACCGTGGAATTTCCCCTATTACCAACTCGCACGTTTTGCAGGACCCAATTTAATGGCAGGCAATGTGGTCATGGTGAAACATGCCTCCTGTGTGCCGCAATGTGCGATGGCATTTGAACAGCTCTGGTTGGATGCAGGAGCGCCCATCGGTGCGTACACCAACCTATTAATTTCCCACGATCAAGTCATTAGGGTGATTGATGATCCTAGAATAAAAGGCGTGGCCTTAACTGGTAGCGCTGAAGCCGGGAAAAGCGTTGCGGCACGGGCAGGGCTAAATCTCAAAAAATCGACCATGGAACTCGGTGGCAGCGACGCATTTATCGTCCTGGATGACGCTGATCTCGACAAAACCGTCGAATGGGCGGTTTGGGCCAAGATGAACAATAATGGCCAATGCTGCGTGGCGGCAAAACGTTTCATCGTTGTTGATGAATTGGCGGATCGGTTTCTGGAAAAATTTAGCGCGGCCTTGGCCTTGCTTAAACCGGGTGATCCGATGGAGCAAACAACCACATTGGGCCCATTGTCCACCGTAGCCGCCTTACAGCATCTTTTAGTGCAAATAGAACAAGCTGTCGCAGGCGGTGCCATTGTCTTGATGGGCGGCAAACGGATTGACTGCCCCGGAGCGTTCATGCAGCCAACCATTCTCACTAATATTAAGCCCGATAACCCTGCCTATAACGAAGAATTCTTTGGTCCCGTTGCGCTTTTCTTTCGGGTGAAAGATGAAGATGAAGCCGTGATACTGGCAAATGACTCCAATTTTGGGCTTGGCGGTTCAATTTTTACCCAAGATGTCGAATGGGGAAAATTTGTCGCCAGCCGCATCGAAACCGGCATGGTCTTCATCAATCATCCGACCTGGACAACCCCAGACTTACCGTTTGGCGGCATCAAAAATTCTGGTTACGAGCGCGAGCTTTCCTGTCTGGGTATCCAGGAATTCGTCAACAAAAAACTGATTCGAGTTGATGCGATTGACGCATCCGCATAACGCATAAGGATAAACAGCAATGACAATAACAAACAACGAAAAACCCGTTTGGTTTATTACGGGTTGCTCGACTGGCTTTGGGCGCGAGCTTGCCAGCCATGTCTTAAAACTAGGCTACCGCACCGTAGTGACGGCTCGAAATCCAGATGATGTGAAAGATTTGGCAGGACTTGGCGATGCTTTGGTTCTTAAACTCGACGTGACCGATCACATCCAAGCCGAAGCGGCAATCAAAGCCGCTGAAGACGCTTTTGGGCATATTGACGTTTTGGTCAACAATGCGGGCATCGGCTATTTCGCCGCAGTGGAAGAAAGCGAAGAAGACGAAGTGCGGAAAATGTTTGATGTCAATTTCTTTGGCCTGTGCCGCATGATTCATGTGGCTTTGCCAACGATGCGCAAACGCCGCAAAGGTTTTATCGTCAATTTATCTTCCATTGCCGGACTGACCGGATTGCCGTCTTTAGGTTATTACAACGCCACAAAATTTGCCGTCGAAGGCTTGTCTGACGCACTGTCACAAGAAGTCGAACCCTTGGGAATTAAAGTGATGGTCGTTGAACCCAGCGGTTTTCGAACCGATTGGGCAGGCCGATCAGCCAACGAAAGCAAGCACATTATTGACGATTATGCGAAAACTGCAGGCAAGTGGCGAAAAAATATCCGCGCCATATCCGGCAAACAGTCGGGCGATCCGATGCGCGCCGTCCATGCCATCGTGCAAGCGGTCGAATCCGATAATCCACCGCATCACTTGCTCTTAGGTAATGATGCGTTTGAAAGTGCAAAAACCAAACTCGCCAGTTTGCAGAAAGAGTTTTCCACATGGGAAACCGTGACTCGTGGTGCTGATTTTCCCAAAGATTAACGCTTAATTCTATGTACGCTATGGTGTTAAAGCAGTATCGGCTTGTTGGATCGGGTATGCAGCGATTTGGTGTGCGACGGAGGACAAGTCTCAATAAAAGCAAACCAGATAGCGTATGAAGAGTTGCAGAAACTTCGGGCTGCGTAACATCAGTTATTAATCTCAAGAAATAATGAAAGCTGGAGCAAACTCAACGCAATCAACTGAAGAACGAAGCGAATTATGTGCCCCATTTCCCAGCATATACGGGATTCCATCCAATTGGAGGGAATTGATGTTGGCGTCGCTGCGGAAAAGACTTCATTTGCTGGCGCAACAAAAACGAAAAATACGACCGGAAACGCAAGCAGCAATGTGAAACCTGCGCCGAGGGTGAGCCAACACGAACGTTTCTGCTTGCGCAGGAAAAACGCCAGCAAAAGCGTTGCAAAAATGGCCGCCGGTTCGAGAATGCCGCCGATGTTCGGCGGCCCCCAGGCAACGTAGAGGGTCTTTTGAATGGTGAGATAGAGCGCGGCGTCGTAGATCATTTTCGCCGGGCGCTCCAGGACGTGAGCAAACGCTAGGCCGAGAAGTAGCACCACAAAAAGGATAGTTACGAAGCGCCAAACTTTAATCAGCATGGATTTCTCTCCGGTTCAGATACTCACAGACAACTGATGTGTCAACGCGTTCTTGGACACAAGGCAAAGTTTGCTGTTATTTACGTTAACTGATTCGTTATTGCCATAGACTGCCCCGCGCTAACTAGCGACTCGGGGCAGTCTAGTCGCCCAGTGTGAATTTCGATGAACATCAGTTGATCAGACGTAGCTGCTATAGCCAAAGCCTCTTCAAGCTCATCTTCGGAATGGACATCAAAACCTAGGCCGCCACCAAACACCTCCACCAGTTTATGATACTGCCAGGGCTGGATATCGTTATAAGGATGATCGCTAATGACGCGCTCTATTGTATAGCCGTCATTATTGATCAGAAAGATAACGGGCTTAAGATGGTTGCGGATCATCGTCGACAGATCCTGACCGGTTACTTGAAAAGAACCATCCCCTACAAATAGCACGACCTGCCTGGCTTTTGCCGCCATAGCGGCGCCTAGAGTAGCTCCTATACTGTAGCCAATAGAGCCATAAAAGGTTTGCCCTATAAAGGTGGCGCCTTTGGGCAGCAGCAATTCGGCTGCACTGAATAGGGATACGCCGGTTTCTGCAACGACAATCGCATCGTCTTCTATAAAATGACTCATGCGATCGAAGAATCGCTTGATGGTTAGCGGTTTATTTCCATCAGCACAGTATTGTTCCGAACGGCGATGTACGCAGCCATCGGTTGCCGATTGAATATTTAGGGTTATCGAATCGCGTCGGGTAAGATTTTCGGTGAGCCCAAGGATAAAGTCATGGAGCGACACGTTCTCGTAAACATGGTGTTTGATCTTGACGGAACGGATGTTGACGCTGATTGTTTTCACATCATCAAGCTCAGCGGTAAAACCACCGGTATTAAAGTCAGTGAGCAATGCCCCGAGCTGGAGTATGCAGTCGGCCGACTCGACCCGATTTTTTACGTAGTCGCGGCTCCGTTCTCCCTGATATAAACCAATGAATTGTGGATGCTGTTCTGAAAGAACGCTTTTACCCAACATCATGGTGGCATAGGGAAAGCCGGTTTTGTCGATAAAGTCGGCGAATGGTTTTTGCAGTTTAAAACGTATCAGCTCCACATCGCCAACCACCACTGGTTTATCTGCATTATTAAGCATTACCGTGGCTTCGTTGATCGCCTCATGGAGCACTTCAGGGTCACTACCGAGGTCTGGCGGAAACTGGAAAGCCTCAGGATAACGGCATTTCATCATCACCACATCAGCGGGAAGGCTGATATAGACTGGTTGTTGATGAGAAAGACACACCGATAACACCCGGTCAATCTCTGCGGGTGCCATCTCAGCAGAAACCAGTTCGGTCGAGGCGGCCGTGATTTTCTCGTATAGTCGCAGTGGAATCTGATAATCGCCTAATGTGTGATGCAACAATGGCCGGGTGCGGAAATTAATCGTCGCCGGTGAGCCAGTGATCACCACTATCGGCACCCTCTCCGCGAATGCGCCCGCCACGCCGTTAATGGCACTTAATTCACCCACACCATAAGTCGAAGAAAATGCGCCAACACCTCGAATACGGGCGTAACCGTCTGCCGCGTAGGCCGCGTTGAGTTCATTGCAGGTACCCACATAGGCCAGGTCGCTTTTCAAAACCTGATTGAAAAATCCCAGCACGAAGTCGCCTGGCACGCCAAACAGGTGATCCACGCCTATCTCTTTCAGTCGGAATATCAGGTAATCTGCAACGGTGATGTCTGAATTGCTCATAGTGCTGGCTCCTGATCTTGCTGCGTAAACAAGGTCAAATGGTTGATGCGTGAAAGATCAATTTGCGGTTTTGAACTCCGCTAATGATTAAATGGCTGAATGGTGCAGGTTACCTGCAAAATATGAATTGGTCGGTACGGCAAAGCACATTGATAAATTGTCGTAATTTCGGCTCGGATAATTAGTCATCCGTGTTTGGATCCGGGGTTTGAATTCTATGGATCGGAGATACTCTGTTCTAAACATACCGCACAATCTTGAGTATGGCTGTTATTTTTGGATGGACCGCGTACCTAATAACAAATCAAACCACGGCCAAGTGACACACCAATTGCCGGAATTTGGGTTCATGTGATGTTCGTAATGCCAGCTTAAATGCCGCTGCGCCCAACCTGGATCCACATGCGCTTTACGATGTTTGAAATAATACAGTGTTAATGACGCATAGAGGGTCAGACAGAAAACCGGGTAAAACCATAGCAACTGCAAATGTGCTATAACCACTGCGGCAAAGACCGCCACTTCTTTGGTTTGTGCATTCCAAACTGAGAGTTTCAGCCTCCGATACCCCGGGTCAAGCATGTCGTTTCTACTGCAAATGACATGGTGTTCTTGCCAATGAAATGCCCAAATGCTGCCTGGTTTTTTTCCAAGTCCGTGCAAAATTAATTTGTGGAAAAGCCACTCTCCCGAATTTGCATAAAGCAAAGCCAACAATATTTGCAGAGTCACAACTAGCATAAAATCCTGGGTGTTATTTAAGGAAGTCAGAAAACCCAAACAAGCGTCAAAGCATCAGGGGCTAGCCAATTGCTGAAATCATCGGAGTTGCTTAGGCCCTGAGGGTATATTTGTGAGCTTTGAACCAACCTATATGTCTACATCAAAGCCGATTCCTAGCTCGTACTAAGAAATAATGGTTGGTAATGGAGCAGGCTATCATACTCGTAGTCTAGTATTTCTGGGGCAATAGAAATTGAAACGGATTGCCGAAATTAACCCTCGAAATTCCTCGATCGCTTGCAGGTTTCATCTGCTTTATGCATTACCTTTATCCAATGAGGATATGCCGCCCATCTCAACACCCCTTGAAACAAGGTCAAGCAGGCCTTTCTATGTGATTCAAGCTGATCAATACCAGTCACTTTTATGGCTTTTCTTAATTTTTTCCCTGAAATGGTTGAAGCCGGTCTGCATTTTGCCAACGTTCAGCAATGAGTATCTGTCTAGTTCTTTATCTTCTTGATCCAGTTGAGTATTAATGACTTATCTCAGATAAAGACTAAGTTTCTTCGATTTGGTACTGAATCAGTTTATTTTTCATTACGATTACCTGACACTTTGTAATTGTTACCCAATGACTCCTTCTTCGTAAAAATGCTACAGATAAAAATGCATAGGTTCGGTGTGGTATCGCACATAGGACAGGAATTTGAATCGCAACATTGTTTTTGAATACCAATGCAGTGCAACAGCTGATCAGGAATCAAGAGATCCCTGACCAACATACAGCAATTCTCATTATGACCCCCCGAGTCTAAAATAGCCGACCGATTCCCTATTGAAACCTATTTATGAGTGCTCCCTTTGGATTAAACGCGTTGACCTTTAGTGACGTAATCAAGCAACTACGCCTAACGTTTGAAAC
>JAURZI010000128.1 GCA_030653435.1 Methylovulum sp. | reverse complement strand
AAACAATAGGTTAAAAACTGGCAGAAGACAAATTTCGTTAGCATTAACGTCTAGGGTATGTAACTATAGCTAAATTTAATCATCCGTAAAAATTAAATCTTTACTATTCAATTATTTATAAGTCCGATACACTCCTAGTATCCATGGCATAATAACCCCACCTCTGCAAAGCCGGATGGACTCTTCCAGAAACGTTAAGGTTGTTGTATCTGAATTTGAATTTTTCAATCTGGCCATCACAAGTTCGGCACGAATTACTTCATCTGCTTTAGCCATTAATAATTTTTCTTCCCGCCCATTCCGCTCCCAATGTTGGGCTGCATTACTCAACTTGCGCTTTTCCTCCAATAACTCCCGATATTGCTCAATCGCCGCCCCAACTTTATCCCAAGCTGTCAGCAAGCAATCGTGAACCAGTTCCACAGTTGGTTCTTGGGTGTCCGTATCGACATGGCTAATAAGCAACCGTCCATCAATGAGTTTGCGCACCAAGCTGGCTTGCTGCGGTTCGGCGGCAAAGGTGTTAAGGTGGGCGCGTTGGCGTAGTGCTTGTTTGCCGTCTTCTGATAGGCGCACCAAGTGAAGCAACACGTTGGGTAGGGCATTACGTTCTTCGATGGTACAGGCCGAGAGCAGTTTGTTGGCATGATGGCCGACCGCACCCGCCAAGCCGCCAATCTGAAGGGCTTGGTTGGACATCAAGGGTCGGCGTGGCGCGTGGTTTTCCCTTGTACGCAAACCCATGCGGGCAAGTAGCCTGGAGAAACGGTTAGGGTTTTGATCGGGTTTGCCTGCTGGCGCTTGTTCGTGGGATTGTTGGCTGGCATCGTGCAAGCCACCCAAGCGCCGATATGCCTCCCACCTCAACCAGCCATCGTTCTGTTTAATGCGCTCCGGGTCTTCGTACAATTCACTGAGCACAAATCCCAGCAAGGGCAGCATGTCTTCGCCGCCTTGCAGGGCTTCGTCGCGGATGTGCGCGGCGAGGTTGATGCCGGTCACTGGGTCGGTTTCAAAATCCAGCTTGGCTAATGTTGCCGGTTTTCGGATCGCCAGTTCTAAAGTGGTTACGTGCATTTTCGGCAGGATGTAGCCATTGCCGAAGACTTCTAGCAGATTCGTATTTTGATAGTCATGCCCATATTCAGAACGTAGCGTGGCGATAGGCCATACACCCATATTTTGCAGGCGTTTTAAGAAAGCCCCGAAGTCTTCAATGGTCGCGGTTGGGTATTTAAAGCTGAACAATTCTTCCATTTGGTCGATCACCCAAACAAAACGCAGGGTTTGGGGCAGGACTTGAGCCAAGTCATCGGCTAAGGCTGAAAGTGTGTTGGTATTTGTTGCGCCCTCTTGGGGGTCTTCCATGTACTGCAATTCAAGCAGATGCGCCCAAGATTGACGTAATGCTTTGACTAGTAACACTTCGCTCGCAGTTGGGTCGTCATTGTCCTTATTGTCAGGCAGACGCCAACTGCGGAAGAAAATTGGCCGATCCAACAAGTCTTCATGTTGTTGCAAGCGGGGAATAACCCCGGCGCGTACCAACGAGCTTTTGCCGCGTCCGCTGGAACCAATGACCAAAATACCGGGCGTGCCGTCTTTTTCACGTTGTAGCAGAGTCTCGCAGACGATGGCACTTTCCGTTTCACGTCCAAAGAATATGCGACGATGTACGGTGTCAAAAAAGTCAAAACATCGGTAGGGATTGCCTTCCCAATAATCCTTGACCGTTATCCCCAAAGCACAGAGCGCTTCCTCCAGGCTTTCAACGGCGATCAACCGAACCTTGGCTTGATCCGCTGTTTTGCGCAATTCAGGGTTCAGATCATCGTCATTGGCGCGGGGGTGGAAAAACAGGGCTTGTGTTTGCTCGCTTTTGCCATCTGTTTTGGCTTGGGTGGTTTCCGGTAAGTTTGCGATGGCTGTTAAATAGGCCCGTAACTTATCGGCAACGCCTGTGACATCTTTCACTCGCCCCGCTTCGTCCAGCACGCCGGTAGCGGCCAAGGGAAGGTAACCGCCAGCGCGGGGCTGGGCTACTGTAACAACGGCTAGGGCGAACAATAAATCCCCACTTTCGCCGCTGATGCCTCTGCCGCCACCTTGAGCCAGCAACTCGGCTTCGTCCAATTGAAACCGGACGGTGCATTGTTGCCGTAAGGGATTGTCCACCGAGTGGTATAACAAGCGGTAAGCCAAAGCCCCGCTTTTAAGCGCTGAGCGTTGCAGCGGATCGTTTTTATCGAGCGGTTCACGCCATCGGTTTCCCCACGTTTGCGCGTTTGGGCTGGATGTGTCAGATAACCAGTGCAGGGCAAAGTCAGTGAAATTCTCCCCTTCCGCACCCGGCGAAAAAGGGCGCGGCGGCCTATCCCACTGGGTGGGCGCGGGCTGTAATTCCAGTGCATATCCTTTGGCGTTGTCTGCCAATAACAGCCATAAAGGCATAGTTCCCCCTGTGTGCTAGTGTGTATCCTTCGAACTGGATGAGGCGGCTTTAATGCAATGTCTGCTCGATCACGTTTGTGGATAGGGTTGACACCACCCGATGATATTCTTCAAGTAAATTTTTGCTTTGTGTGGAGGAAATCTTACCCATCACCTGCAAAAAAGACATGATTTCGGAAAACTCATTGTTAATTTCCGCCAACTCGCTGAGCGAGGTGTTCATGTCCATAAGCTTTTGCCGCGCATATTCCGCCTGCTGTTGCAATCTCATCCGGGTAGCTTGGTTTTTCTGCAATTCCAGAGCGTTTTGCAAATACAAGTTCTCCGATTCCAGATAGGCCTTTAGTTGTGTGTCTACTTCCTGGAAACGTTGTCGCTCGTCAGCCTGTTTTTTTTTATCGTATTCGTCTTGCTTGCAGGTCATTTTTATCAGCATAGCGAGCAGGTCAACCGCGCACAGCACCGCTGTCAGCAACTTTTCCCAAAATGAGATATTGGTGTTCTTTTGCGCCAGCTCATCTAAGGCATTAGATAAGGTCAGGAAATCATAAGCGGCGTATTCGTTCAATTCTCTGAGTTTTGCCTGCTTCTGGGTTTCGAGCCCAGCAAGTTCCTGTTGTTTTTTATCAAATTGGGTGGTCAGTTGCTGGAGTTGGGTTGTACGTAAT
The DNA here is from genome assembly GCA_030653435.1 of Methylovulum sp. Taxonomy (GTDB): domain Bacteria; phylum Pseudomonadota; class Gammaproteobacteria; order Methylococcales; family Methylomonadaceae; genus Methylovulum. The sequence goes on along the minus strand of JAURZI010000128.1, from coordinate 4,258 downwards.
TGTCTGGCTTCGCTAATGGATTGCTGCATGGCGGCAAAATTTGCGTTGCAGTTTGCCAAGGCGGTACCCAGTCGTGAGTGTAAATCAGTTAGCTGATTGTGCAAGGTATCAATCCTGCCTCGAATCGCCCTTGCTACCGGCCCAATAGTTGGGCGTCCAGTCCTGCTCCCTGCTCGGCCCGCCACCTCATCAGCAAATTCTTGTTCAGCGGCACTGATTTCCTCTTGTTTGGCGGTGACAAGCTTTTGCAATTCGGGATCTTCGCTACAGGTTTGGGCATCGGAACTACCATTTTTCAACTTTTCTGTGTCGGCTACAAGTGTTTTGATTTCGTCATTGACTTTGGTTATCTTTTCGCCCCATTCTTCGGTGATGGCACTGGCCTTAACCTCATTCCTTTCGTGCAGCATTTCTTTCAAGTTGGGTTCGAACATTTTCAGCACCAGCGGATGGGCGACAACATAACCGATCAAAACTGCCAAGGCCATTCGACTGATGACCGATACCGAAAACAAATCCCTGAGGACGCTCTCTGATTTTTTGATGGTCATTACTAGAAACCGGTCAAGGCTAAAAATCACAATACCCCAAAACAAGCCGCCACCCAAGGCGATATAGATGCCGTGTGGGTCTTTTCCAAAGACAGTCGACAACCAGTAACTGGCCGATATGAAGCCAAAAATGGCGGGGATCAGGATTAGGAACCCAAGCTGGGCATATTTCATCCTGACTGGACTGGCACAAGCCATGAGTGTTTCGGTGTCGGCACCGCTGCACCCGATCAAAAACGATTGCAGTTTGGATAATTTTGCGTTGGCCATGATGTCTGCTCCTGGTGGAAAATGATCTATGTGTGGGCAATGCCCAATTCAGGCTAAAAATGATTGCCTTCAATGAACAGGACGGAAACATGGCCAAAATTGGGGAAAATTTTTGAGATATTTTTAAAAAAAACCTTGAAGATGGTAAAAACGATGGACGTATACTGGCAGGCCAGAAGGCCCGTTCGTCCATCGCTCTGCAGATTTTTGCCTGATTTAACTGCCAAAGATAGAGCTGGGTAGGAAAACAAAAGACTTTTATTTGTTCATGAGAGCTGGACGCGGTGAGATTTTTCTGCACTTTTGACTAACGATGTATCTGTTTCAGAACGGTGTTTGCCACCGTATTCAAAACCCAATGGCTCCACCATTTTTTCCAATAGCCCCGACAACACCATGCTGGCAAGACAGAAACCCAAGAACAGGAAGAACCCGGCTTGTAAGCTGGTGCCGTCGGTGGCCAGCACTTTCACATGCTGGCTGGCTTGTGTTAAATGCTCAAGCTGGCTGGAAATCAAGCCGCTGAAACCGATATAGGCCATGAACAATGCCGCCACCATGACATCCGCCATCGACCATTTGCTTGATTTCAAGGCAAAAAACTGGATAACTGGATTGTATCGCAAGCCGCCAACATCGTAATAATAAAAAAGGGAAGCCAAAATTTTGGCGATGGGAAAGGCAATGCTGAACACCGAAACCAGCACACCCACCAAAATCATATCGGCTTTACCCGTGGACGTAAGAATGGTGACCACATCGGTGATGCTTTTGCTTTGGAAATACAACACTTGGTTTTCGAATACCACCGATTCACCCAGTAGTTGGAAGGCAAGCTGGGACATCTTGGCATCAATTACGATCATTGGCGTACTGATACCGCCCCACAGCAAGGTCACACAGGTTAATCCCAAGGCCAAAACCAGCTTTGGATTGGGCTGGGATTTGCGGATCATGCCTAAACCAAAAATGCCGACGGCCAATACCAAAACCCATATTGCTTTTTGCGCGGCCAAGATATTTTGCTTATCAATTTCCTGTGTTAGTTGTATCCGGCAGTTTTCGAGGTCTCCGCAACCGTGTTTGCCAATAATGGCGTTCAATTGGCTGTAGTCGGTTCGGTTAAAGCTGTTTTCGGCAAAGTCGCGCAATTTTTCGTGCAGGAAATTCTTGATGTTGGTTTTGCTACCGGGCTTGCTGAGTTCGGCAAAAATCAGGTCGGTGAATTCCGGCACTCTACTACGGAAGCTTTGCACGTCAACCAAGATGTCCGTGACCAGTTGTTGGAATTGGCCTAGCAATTTCTCCCACCAAGATTCGTTACCGGACAGGTTCTTTTCCCGAATGAGCTGGTCAACTTCCACAATCATTTTATCTAGCAGATTTTCCACTGTCTGGCGCAGTTAGGCCTTGTTATTGTCGTTCAGTTTGTATTCGTCGATTTTCTTTTCCAGAATCATCGTGGTTTTTTCCACCCACTGGTCGGCGTTCAGCTGGCCATAACGGATATGGTTAAGTAGAGTTTTGGGCAGCTGTTGTTTGTGCCAGCCTGATTTTTTGGCCGATTTTGTGACCAGTATCACTGAACTAAAAGAAAACGCTCCCGTTTGGGGTTTTTAAAAAATCACCAGCCTCCCGCCACGCAAAGCCTCCCGCGTTTTGTGCATCAAAACCATTATCTTCCGTACAGGACAACACCAATAATCCTCGCCTAACATAGTGCCCACTATCGTAAATTGGCCTGAGGAAACCCCATGTCGACCCTCGAACAAGACCTTGCCCACTTGAACTTTGAATACTTGATGCTGGCACGGGAATGTGCCCGGAGCAATCCCCTGGAAGCCGCTTGGCGGTTTGGTGTTGACCCGGAGCAGATCGGGGAAATTGCCGGGTATTCCTTGGAAAGGATACGGGAGCTATCGGACATCGCAAGGGCCGTGGTGACGCTCATTCCGCTAAACACGTCACAAAACGTCTCTTTGGCATCCCATACCGCATTATTAACCCCCGTTAAAAAGCATAAGATGGAGGGCTAGTGCCCCGTTTATCCGCAAATAGGCTGTCTGACATGGCCCATATCTGGGTTGTTGCCGATAAACTGTTCAGATTGGGCGCACGACCTCCCGTGGTGCGCTCTTTGTGTCCTATCGGCAAAAAAACCGCGATACGCCTTTACCAATCCATCCACCAACAATCACCCAAACAAGGCCTGTTGCCATACGACCCCTACTGGATTGTCCGCTCTTCGGTGACCAATATCCATGCGTCAATTTTCCTGGGGCTTTTTCAGGATTTCACCCGGCAGCAAAACCAAGACGGATGTCCTGCGGAGACATTCATTGCCGCCTATGAATTGTATGGCCGGGTGGTGGCACATAACCCTAATCCCAGCAAACTGGAAGCTGGGGCCGCACAAGCCATTTTGTTGGACATCAACCGGGCATGGCAATTGTCCGGGCAATTGCGGGCGGGAGAAATGGGGCTGGTCATTTGCGGAAAATGCCTGGCACGGCATGTGGTGCTCACTAAAATGCCCAAGCCTTTCCAGCAATGCCCGATCTGTGAGGTCTGGGCTGACAAGTCAGGTCGGCGCCGATGGGTTCCGGTCAATGCAAGGAAAAATACCTGACCTAATATCTGTTCATGGACAGTTTTTTGAAACCGGGAATGATTGAACAATCACCTGGGGGAGAAAGAAAATGTTTATCGCTGTTAAAAACATGACCGACCTGAAAATACCCCAATCGTGCCATGGTATAAGTTTGGCGCGGTTAGCCCGTGAATACTTTATCAGCCACCAGGCCTTAATTGTCGATTTCGACGGTGTCGGTGCGATCAGCCAAGGTTTTCTTCAGGAATTGTTTTTGCCTCTAGTGGCGGAATATGGCGCTGATTTCCTGCGTAGCGAATTACAGGTCACTAACGTCAGCCCGGATATAGACAAGGCTATGAAGGCGGCTTTCAACGCCAGTGCGTTAGCCCATTTCTTTGACCAACGAGAAAACCAGCTCAACCAAGCCAGTGACTCGGAAATTTATGAGCTGAACCTCGCCTGGCTGATCAAAGCCCGTGAATTGGCCAGGGAAAACGGGATACTTGCCGAATTGATGATGGGGATAGGCGATGAAGCGCTCCGTCTGGCGATCAGCCAGTTGTCCATCAACGATATCCAGCAGCTTGCCCAAGCAGAGTGGCTATGTTTTGCGCCACGATTTACGGCCACCTTCCTCCAGGATCTGCTCACCCGACCCCATGACGTGGTGGATGTGCTCCTGGGTTTGGGTGGCTCGCAATAGGCTTGGGTAAAAGGTATGTTCAAGAACTTTGCCCGGCAATCATTGGCACTGGAGCTGTTGAAACGCCATGCCAGGATTTCAATCGTCCACAGGGAAACCGCAATACCCAAGCAAGTGCTCAGGGAAGCCTACCGTGAATTG
>JAURZI010000117.1 GCA_030653435.1 Methylovulum sp. | reverse complement strand
AAGAAAGCTATATTTGAATATATTGAGGTCTTTTATAACCGTGAGCGACTACATTCTGCCAATGGCTATTGGTCGCCAGTAGACTACGAATTGCAGTGTAAAGCTGCTTAACTTTGTGTCCGGAAAAGTGTTGACACATCAGTATTGTTTTTTAAACATTCAAATACAGTCCATTTCCAAATAATTATATTTCTCATTACCAAATAATTTTTTCCGCTTCAGCGGGAACCTCATGCTGTGGGGCGCGAAGGTCACCCACCCCCGACGGAAAATAGGTACGCCTGCATTTGTGCGCTACGAGCCTGGATACGTGGGCGTTATGCCGTTGCTGTGCGTCCGAAACGCACAGCAACGGCTGCCTCATCTATTTTAACTGAAGAGTCAGGCCGCCTGTTGCGGCGGGGTCGGCAACAGGCACGATTTCAGTGTGGGTAAAACCACCGTTCTTATGCGTCAGCGGCACAACAGGATTGCTGGTATTGAACGGGACGCTGGCAGTGAATCCGCGCGGATCTGCTGTCGTGGCGAAGATGCCGGTTTTGCCCCAAGCTTGTGTTGTATTGACGGCATTGGCAACTGTCGGACTGCCTAGGTCGTCCGCGAAGGCTTTCAGCAATTTGGTCTTGACTGCCCATAACGGATCAGCAGCCTGGGTGGTCCGGTATATGACAGCCCCTTCCGCCCAGTGTGGGTAAACACCAGCCGCTACGTTTTCCAATGTTGGTGCATAGCCGTCAATCCTGATATAGCGCCAAGGGTCGCCGCCGGTACCTGCAGCGGTGACCGAACTATTACGGTCAGCGCTGTTGATGGCGATGCCCCAGCGTTTGGCATAGCCTAAACCATCCACGACATTGTTGTAGCCGGTTGCATTGGTGCCGTTCTGCCAGTCTTTCAGCAAGTTTCCGGTGTCGGCAGCACCGCCCGGTGATTTAACGATAGGCAGCGTGGCGTCTTCGTCCACTGCATTATCAGCGGTTTTTGCCGCTGGCGGGAAAGCGTTTTTCGTACCGGGATAATTAAGGAATTTAGCATAGGCAACCGCACCAATTGCCGCACCTTTATTACGCCGACCCACGGCAATTGGAGTCAGGTTAGTGCCGGTTGTTGATTCCTTATAAGGCGCAGACACCGCGGCATCGCCGAGTATGTCGCTGTCCAGCAAAGTTTTGACCGTATTGCCATCTGTCTTATCGACAATTTTGATTTGATCCCAAGCGCCGATTTTACCTGCCAGCAACGATGCCAGGACATTACGATTAAGGTTAGGCAGGCTGCTCTCGGTGTAGCTGCCGATGACCACGCTGCTGGGCAATAGACCGGCCCTTTTTTGAGCAGCTTGTAACACTTTGTATAAATCCAGGGTTACCGCGACAGCGTAAACCAGTCCTCCGGTAGGCACTACGCTGAAACTGGTCTTGGACACTTGCTGAAAATCCAACGGCCATTTGGATTCAGGCAACCCGGTCGTTAACTCGTTGACCTGTTCAGGATAATTTTCAGTGCCGGGTTTCAGCAAAATATCGGGGTCAACGCCCAAAAAGCCGCCATCGGAAACTTTTTTGAACAAGTAAGTGCTGGCATTGCTGCCGTCTATGGTTTTTTTCCATTGTTGGGTACCGTTCGCTTCCCAGGCTGTTTTAGGCAGCCCAGAAATTTTCAGGTGTTCCAACGGAACGCTGGCGACTAAAGGGACAACCCCATAACCTGCAGCACCGTAAGAGCGTTTTTCCAGCATGATTCTCTTGCCTGCCAGTCCTGAGCCCAGATTGGCATTGCCGGTAAAATAATAAGCTGTCCAGCGTGAACCTATCGAGCCAGTTGCGGGATCGACGTCACTAAAAATATCCACGCTGCCCGGTGCTGCCAATGTGGTCGTCACCACTTGTCCGTAAGCCTTGTCCTGTGCTGCGCCACCCGAAGTGTAGACATTGATGTTAGGGGTGCCATTAGCCCAAGGGGTCAGGGCATAAGCGCTTTGTGCACCTATCAGCAAAGAAACCGCCAATGCCAATGTGTTTGATGTGTTCATGATAAATACCTTTTTTGAATAACAGTCGATGGGGGATATCGCTGACAAGCCTGGAGACTTGCTGCTAACACAAAAATGCACTTATCATGCCATTAAATAACCAATTGATATTTAATGATTATTTTTTACTATCCAAAGGCATTGTGCGTATATATCAGCACTTGCTGCTGATGTGCTGTTGATATACCAACAGCTGGGGTGGATATTGCCACTATGGCATAGACCGTCTATTCAATGCTAGGCAATAAATGCGGCCTGTTAGCAGTGCTTATATATGCCTAAATTAGATAATATCATGATAATTTATCATTTAAAGTTATCTATATTGACTGCTAGAGTAACTGCCAATACATCATCCTGTGCGTAGGCAGCGCTTACTAAGGATTTGTTAAAAATAGCTTACTATTTATCACTTAGCAGTTGATATCCCATGGATAAATACAGAGATTCTAAAAAGATTGATGACGCACTGGCCGATTTATTCGGCGAGCCGCTTATCACCTTGCCCGACCCTGATTCTCATGCCATGTCAATCAGGGCAACGGCGCTGGTTTTTACCGATCCGGCATCAACCCGTTTGCTGGACTATATCGAGCGTATTGCGCCTAGCGAAGCCACTGTGCTGATTATCGGTGAAACCGGCACCGGTAAAGAACTGGTCGCCCGGCAAGTGCATAAACTGAGTCACCGGCATAACGGGCCTTTTATCGCGGTAAACTGTGGGGCGTTTTCCGAATCCTTAGTGGAAAGCGAACTGTTCGGGCATGAGCGCGGCGCTTTTACGGGCGCATTAAACGCCCGTAGCGGATGGTTTGAAGCCGCTAATGGCGGCACCTTGTTTCTCGATGAAATCGGCGATTTGCCGCTTTCCGCGCAAGTCAAAATATTGCGTGTGCTGCAAGAGCGGGAGGTCGTGCGCCTAGGCTCACGGACAGCTATTCCTATTGATGTCAGACTAGTCGCCGCGACTAATGTCAACTTGGCGGCAGCCGTGCAGGCCGGGCGTTTTCGCGAGGATTTGTATTATCGGCTCAATGTTGCCGCGCTGGATTTGTTGCCATTGCGCGAACGCCCAGGCGATATTTTGCCCTTGGCATGGCATTTCATGGAACGTTACGGCAAACGCCTGGAACTCAGCAGCGTGGATTTAAGCGCCGAAGCCGAGCGTGCGCTGCTGGTCTATGCGTGGCCCGGCAATATCCGCGAATTGGAAAACGTCATTCACCATGCGCTGCTGGTTTGCAAAAACGGCAAAGTAACCGCTGTTGACCTGCATTTAAACCCCGATTTTGGTATGTCCTCGCATCATGGCAACTCCGCTAGTGTCGGAACGCCGTCGACGCTTAAATCACTTGAAAATGCGTTGGCAGCGTTATACGAACACCCCGCCGATAACCTGTTTGATACCATTGAAGAAGCGATCATCCGCACGGCTTATGCGTATTGCGAAAGCAACCAAGTGCAAACAGGGCGTTTGCTGGGTATCAGCAGAAATATCTTGCGTCACAGGCTGAAACGCTATGGCTATTTGGCCTAACCGGCTTCCATTAACACTTTGATTAGTAACGGTTAAAGGCCTATATCCTAGCTATTAGGATCATGTCTTTTTGTCCCATTAACAAAAAACGGCTTGGCAAGTTAAAAACCTGCCAAGCCGTGCGTTAATGGTATAGCGTTTGCGGTTCAATATGCGCTAGGCTCTGTTCCGCAGGGTGCTCCGTTAATTTTTAACAGAAAAATCAAACATGCTCGTCAAATCGCCGATAGCCGGTTGGTTGGCTGGGCGATAAGGATGCGCGCCGTTAATCGGGTTGGGCAGATTATCACGGCTACGCGCTGACAAAGGCTGCAATTCCCAGTTATATTCAATAAACTTCAAGATGGACGCGTGATCGTGGTACACATGATCCACATAAGCTTTTTTCGCATAAGGTGACACGACTAAAAAAGGAATCCGCGGCCCGTCGCCGAAAAAGTCCAGGTTTTGGATATAACCCGTGTCGAAATAACCGCCACCCTCGTCGGTAGTGATAATAATGGCTGTGTTAGCCCATAATGCCGGTTTGGACTGGATGGTATTCACCAGTTCATTGATAAACATTTCATAGAGCACAGGCGCAGAATAGCCTGGATGACCACTGATAAGATTCTTGGGCACGACAAAAGAAACCGCCGGCAAGCTCTCATTGCTGACATCACTCAGGAAGGTTTCCATGCCTTTCAAATGGTCGCGCAAGGCTGGCGTATTAACAATATTAGCCGACGCATTGAGCGGGTCACCGATACTGTTGTAAACAATGGTCTGGGTTGATGAATACGTTTTAGCATCAACAATTTGCGTACGCGTAGGCTCTGGTATTGTAGTAGGCACCTGAGAGTCGACCAAGGCACGGACCTGAGGGTAGAAGCCATCATTGAGTATATCGCCTGCATCGCGGCCGGCGGTATACCATTTCCAGCTCACGTCTTTGGCTGACAAGGCTTCGCCTATGGTAGGGACTGTTTGCGGCGGATACACGAATTTGTCTGCACCTAGCGCTTTAGCCGTCCCATCGACGTTATAAGGCACATCGTAGTTATTGACGAGATAAAAGGCATCGCTGGCACAGTTACTGGCGCGTTTTTTGGCCTTGAGGAAATTCAAAATGGACTTGACGCCGGGCTGTTTGGCATCCGAACAATTCACATAAGAACCGCCCTGGTAACCGTCTTGAGTGTAAAAGTTTTCCGTACCTATTTGCGGGTTTGGATTTTCAATTTGGTTGGCTGGGGGGGTCGCCAGCACACCGGCATTGTTATAAACAGCCACATCAGCGGTGGCTATCGCGAAAAAGTTCGCGCCCGTGCCGCCCATAATGGCTTGATGAAAATTATCGCTTAAGGCGTAAGTTTTAGCCAATTGATTAAATACCGGCGCATCGCCCTGGGACATGTTGAAGAACCCCATCAACTCGCCGCCTTGCTGGGCATCCCCAGGTTTAGGGCCGTCGACACCATTGTCGCCACCCGTACCCACGGTGGTTGCTACCCAGGTGAACAAGCTATGGTCTAAATTGTTGCCGCGCGTTTGTTGCCACATTTGAAAGAACCGATGCACTGGATCGCCAGTGGCCGAGTCGGCTGAACCATAAGGAACGTATTTAGTGATTTGAAACGGGCCGCTAGGTAAATCAGTAGGAAAACGAGTATCAGGAATGGCGCCTTTAAACTGAAAAGTGGCAGGATCAAGAATGCCGGTTTGTAAAGGCTGGGGCAATGTTACATAAGCATTGCCATGCAAAGGCCTTATCGTGTATTGGTCTGTTGGGTTGCTGGCTTCATGCTGCAAGGCCCTGGCATAATTGACGCCAGGTGTGCCATCAGCCTTGATAATGCCGCGGGACAATAAATTTTTTACCGTCTGGCCTTTAGGCGGCTGGTATGCGCCATACAAGGTGTCGAATGAAACGTTTTCGCCGATAACCACGATAACGTGTTGGATGGGAGTTACGGGCGCGCTGGCTAGGGCCAAGCCGCCATTCAGCGCCAAAGCCACACCGAGTGCTAGCGATGAATAGGTAAATAAGTGTTTGCCGTTCATTGGGATTTGCTCTTATCAGGTTAGTTGAAATAGTTCCGTTGCCATTACAAAGCTATTCTTTTGTAATAGCCGGAAGCATGCCATTTATTTATTACCTGACCATGACAATAGTTTGAACCCGATGAAGGGTCACTCAAAGGACGGCGAGGGCTTGCCGCCCAGTCTTGGCTAACCTCCTGGCGTTGCCAGCCAAGTTGACGGTGTCCTGCGGGTTAAAAAACCAAAGAGGCTTTACACTTTAAATCGATGTATCTGGACGGGTTGACAACACCTAGGTAGGGGCCGGCAATAAAAGGTGTCGCAATAACGGTAAGGATCAACTGGCTGCTAAAGTTGGCATTCCCAAACTCACCGCTGGCATCTTGGCCTAAATTAATCTCTGGAATAATGAAGGACGCTTTTCTGATTTCCACATCCGGTATGAATTTCAAGGTCAGGGTTTTAACATCGCCCATCACCGTTGCTTGCGTTTCGAGAGTGGAATCATCGGCGGTGTAGTTTTTCTTGCCCAAATAAAGGCTGGCATACGTCGAGCTGGCTATGCCCGAAGTACTGAATGTCAAAGAGACATCTTTGCCCTTGCATTCATAAAAATTAGCAATATCTGCATGGGCGACTTGCGTCAAACCCAAACCTAACAATAAACCGGTGACACCGGCCAACATTTTTTTAGCGGACATGGCTTGTTCCTCATCAATGGTAGAAATTTGCAGTATACAGGGGCGACACTAACACAGCAATCCAGTCACCTACAATCTTCGTTTGGCTAGGCCGTACTAAAGTGCTTGTATCTGTTATCATAAAACATTGAAGGACGGCACTACGCCCACTTCACCCTTGATAAGAGCCCTTTCGTGAACACTGCTGAATTTTCTTCGTTACCCTTAAGCCCCGCCCTGCTGGAAAACATTAAATCCATAGGTTATAGCCATCTGACCCCCATCCAGGCAGAAACCTTGCCGCATATATTGGCAGGTCGGGATGTGATTGCCCAAGCTAAAACCGGCAGCGGTAAAACGGCCGCCTTCGGCATAGGCTTGATATCGCGGCTGGATTTTAGCCGTTTTAACATACAAGCCCTGGTGATTTGCCCGACGCGGGAACTCGCCGACCAAGTGACCAAAGAAATCCGCAGGTTATTGCGTCATACCCAAAACTGTAAAGTGCTGTCACTATGCGGCGGCGTGCCGCTAGGCCCGCAGCTGGCTTCTCTGGAGCATGGCGTGCATATTGTAGTCGGCACGCCCGGACGCTTACAGGAACACTTGAGAAAACGCAGTTTACGCCTCGACAAGCTAAGGGTTCTTGTGCTTGACGAGGCCGACCGGATGCTCGACATGGGTTTTGAAGAGGTCATTAAAGATGTCATTTCCTACGCGCCGAAGCAAAGACAAACCTTGCTGTTTTCGGCCACTTATTCTGACCCGATACGCGAGATCAGCAAGGCCTTCCAAATCGAACCCATTTCCGTGAGCATAGACAGTAGCCATCACGACAGCGTCATAGAGCAACGTTTTTATTCAGTAGACAAAGCGAAACGGGTCTCTGCTTTGGGCTATCTCTTGGTCTATTACCGCCCTGAATCGACCGTGGTATTTTGCAACACTAAAAAAGACTGCCAGGACGTGGCCGGCGCCCTGGAAAACTGCGGCTTTTCCGTACAGGCATTGCACGGTGACCTGGAACAAAAGCACAGGGACCAAGTGCTGGTGCGTTTTGCCAATAAAAGCTGCTCTGTTCTGGTGGCCACCGATGTGGCGGCACGTGGCTTGGATATTAAAGAATTGCAGGCCGTAATCAATTACGAACTACCCTGGGATGCCGAGATCTATGTGCACCGTATTGGCCGCACCGGTCGTGCAGGCAGCAAAGGGCTGGCATTGAGTTTAGCCACCCAACAGGAACTGGACCGCGTTAAGGCGATTGAAGCCTATCAGGCTAGCCCTGTCCGCTGGGATGACGTGGCGCCTTTTGTCATGCGCTACGAACCGCGCTTTGAGCCGCCGATGGTGACCTTGTGGATAGATGGCGGACGTAAAAACAAAGTGCGTCCGGGCGATATCTTGGGAGCATTGACTGGCGACGCCGGTCTCGCAGGCAGCGAAGTCGGCAAAATTGATATTTTTGATGCCCATGCCTACGTCGCTATCAAACGCGATAGCGTTGATGAGGCGCTTAGCCGCTTAAAAAACGGCAAAATTAAAGGGCGCAGCTTTAGCGTACGTAAATCACAATGGGGATAATCCGGTAGATCATTCCCCTGGAACCTTGGCACACTAACTGCCGCCGCCAGAAAAATAGCGCATTGCTGAGCTTTTTGGTTACCCCGCAGCTCGGTGCCCGACGATCACGCCATAGAAGCCGACGCGGGTTTATGACCGCTCAGCAATAAAGGCAAGGCGAGCACGATCAAACAGCACAGCCACATGAGCAACTGGCAGTTGGTCACGGTAAACGCGACGGCCATGCCGATTCTCGCACCCACATCAGGGTATGCGAGAATCAGGTCGCGGCTGTCCATGAACGCCCAGGTTTCGCCCATTATCAAGGCAACACCGATAGTGAGCAGCGCATAGCCCATCCAGTTGTCCTGATAGGCCTTGTCATGCGTGTGACCCGCCAAGCCGTCAAATCCGAACGCGCCTGCCGTCCAGTGCCGGTCAGTGGCATATCGTATCAGCATTAATGCGGAAACACCGACCACAGGCGCATACATCGCGATGATAGGATAACTGATATAGCGGCCGCTGACGGCCAGGAAAAAGGTTTTAAACACAGCAAACCCGGCAAATAGAATGTAAATGCCATATAACCAGGCCGATTTTTTAGGATCGGCGGCCTGCCCTGAGAGCAAGCCGTATGCCCGCTGCATCATTAAACCGGCCAAGAGCGCATTGGCACCCAGGATGGTTGCTGTGAACAGGCGTTGCCAACTGCTATAGCTGGTATACCACAAGAACTCGGCTTGCTGAACCCAGAGCACGGACAAGATTTGCAATAACGCCAACAGGCCTGCCATTCGTACCGTCGGTAAGGCTAGTAACGGTTTGCGGCAAATCGTTACTAGCGCGAGGAAGACCAGGGTTGCAAGCAGCAAACCGCGATACCATCCAGGATGTTCGTAGACCTTGCCGGTCAGCGGAAACACTTCCTGCCTATCCACAGAAAACAAGCCCCAGTTTGCGCCGACCACACCTTCCAGTTCGCTTTTCCAGGATTGGTTGATAGCCTCGACAATGTTGTAATCAAAGCCGTTGGCATTGGCGACTTTGATTAAGCCACGGATAAATTTGGCTTCATTGACGACGCCGGGCACTGCCCAGCCGCGTTGTTTGCCTACGCTAGGCCATCCCGACTCGCCTATCAATATCGGCTTGTTCGGTGAAATGGAATTGGCTTCCTGCTGGACATGCTTGTAAATACGTTCGATATGTGCAGGTGCGTCGTCAACGGCAATCGGTTCGTCTTCCCAATAAGGCAAAATATGGATAGTAATAAAATCCACTTCCTTAATCAGCTCTGGATACTTCATGTACATAGACCAAACATCGGCATAAGACACGGGTTGTTTCACCGCCTGTTTGACTTCGCGTATGTACTTGATCAGTTCTTCAGGCTCCAGATCGCCGCGCAACAACACTTCATTGCCGACGATGACCCTCTTGATGACGTCGGGGTTGGCGTTGGCGGAACGTATCAGCTCGTCGACTTCCAGTTTATTGCCTTTTTTGACGCCGCCGAGCCAAGCCCCCTGGATCATCGTCAAGCCGTATTTACGCGCTAAAGCCGGGATTGCCGGCATCGTGCCTTCTGCGCTGGCATACGTCCGTATAGAATGGGTTTTTTCGCCCATCAGGCGCAAATCGGCATCGATTTGTTCAGGCGTAGGGAAAATGCCGTCCATAGGCCCTTGCCCTTCGCGAAATGGCGCAAAAGACAAGCTGTTCAGTTTGCCTTGCGGAACATCGGGCCCGGCATCCTGAGGCAAGTTAGACAGCCAGCCCAATAAGCCGGTAAGCAATAGGATAGATATTACGGTTGCAAAGATTTTCATATCAAGCTGGACTCGAAAAAGCGTGGGGTGGAAATAAAAAATAATGGCACCGATGTACAAAGCCATTGTCGCGGCATGATGCCAGGACTTTACACGGTAAATCCATCCGCCTGAGAATGGTTGGCATAAGTAGACCAGTTGGGCGCATAACTGTCATCGGCCTGGTTGCCCCAAACATCCCAGCCCACCCGTTCGCCGCGCGCAAACAACTCCAAGTAAGGGCCGGGGCTACATGATTCAATCAGCTCGTATTGTTCATCCGGCTTACGGGAGTGCTCCCTTTTCCGGGTAGCCAGAAAATTGACTTGCCGTCTGCCGGGGGCAAGTGTTCTAGCATTTTTCCCGCGCACACCAAACAAAATGATTTCGGTTACATTACGAAAATAAAACCCGACGCCCCGACCGTCCGGTCCGCCGTCTTTTCTGATTTTATGCCAAATCAGATTGGACTTATACTCGAAGCCCCAAGCCTGCATGACAGCCAATCCGTCTGGGAGTAACGCGTTGGGCACCCAAAGGTAAAGATGGGCGGTGTCCTCGACGATTTCAGCAACCGGAAGCTCAATAATATCGGGCAGCTTCATCGTTTCGTAGCGCGACAATCGTTTATGTTCCGGCGCCATTTTCCCGGTACGGTTCTGAAACTGCCAAGGCGGGTCGGCGAGTATGGTTTTATATTTTTTGTCGCCAAGCTGGGATAACAGGCTATCCGCTGCTGTTTGCTGTTTGCTCATTGAGGGGCTGCGCTAGCTGATAAATCAGTAATAATGTTAGGCGTGATGCCGAATATCAAAACAGGGCAACCACCGTGGCGACCTGCGTTCATTCTGTAAAGCAGTTTACCCATCCAGGTGGTGGATGCGCCATATTTTGCTTTGACGCCCAATTTTGAAAATACAGGATTCAACGCTGCGCTTCGGGTCAGAAGAATCCCCGCCCCGATCAGTCCGCAATCGGAGAATGCCCGGAAGGCGTATAAATCACGGTCAAATGTCTGGTCCTTGCTGTTCCATTCAAGGTCGAAAGCGACGCTTTTTTTCACGTAATCAACTTTATGCCCATCAAGATAATTATCACGCTTGATAGGGTGTTGCAAAACCGTCTTGTTCTTCCCTGAGCGGGTCTCATGTTCTTGATGAATCTCCATTGTTATCAGCAGATCCCCTTTGATACGCGTTTCATACCAGCCTAAAGGCCTAAGCAATGATGAAATGCGTTTTGGTATATCGGACTCATTACCGCCAGGCTTCAAAATGTCGTTGACTGTTAACCGGAACTGGCGCAAAGCACCGATAATTTCCGCCAGTTCATCAGGATAGCTGTTATGCAGGATTGCCGCAGCATGTTTATAGCTATGCACTTCGTACAGTTCCAATATGTCGGCAGGAATAAACCGCCCAATCTCGTGCTGGCTGTCAGCACCGAACCCAGGTGTTAACGCTATATCGTTGTCTTCGCCCATATTACGTTATTTCCCAGGTTGCGGAGATTGAACATTCATGAAATCCACGCACCTGCGACTGGAATGGCGCTGCACCACATAATAAAAAAACCGCCGTATTTCCCTGGCGGGAAATGCTCGACGGTTCCTTGGTAGCGTGAATAATAGGCAAACTCAGGCTTGCAATAGCCTAGTTTTTGCTTTTATCAACGATCTGGTTGGCTTTGATCCATGGCATCATGCTACGCAGTTGTGCACCCACAACTTCAATCGGATGCTCGGCATTCAAGCGGCGTTTGGCGGTCATTTCAGGATAATTGGTTGCGCCTTCCATGATGAACTGCTTGGCGTATTCACCGTTTCTGATGTTTTTCAACGCTTCGCGCATCGCCCAACGGCTTTCTTCATTAATGATTTTAGGGCCAGTGACGTATTCGCCAAACTCGGCATTATTGGAAATGGAGTAGTTCATGTTGGCAATACCGCCTTCATACATCAAATCAACAATCAGTTTCAACTCATGCAAACATTCAAAATACGCCATTTCCGGCGCATAACCGGCTTCAACCAGGGTTTCAAAACCGGCTTTGACCAGTTCAACCGCACCACCGCACAATACCGCCTGTTCGCCGAACAAATCGGTTTCGGCCTCATCACGGAAAGTGGTTTCGATTATGCCTGAACGACCGCCGCCGATAGCAGAAGCATAAGACAAACAAATCGCTTTTGCTGTGCCTGAGGCATCTTGCTGCACAGCGATCAGATCGGGGACGCCGCCGCCACGGACAAATTCAGAACGCACGGTGTGGCCTGGGGCTTTAGGGGCGATCATGATGACATCCAGATCGGCGCGCGGCACGACCTGATTGAACAGGATAGAAAAGCCGTGTGCAAAAGCCAACGCCGCGCCTTGCTTGATGTTAGGCTGGATTTCTGTTTTGTACAAATGGGACTGGAACTCATCAGGCGTCAATATCATGACGATGTCGGCACCGGCAACCGCCTCTGGCACATCTTTAACCGCCAAGCCGTTCGCTTCGGCTTTGGCTACTGATGGCGAACCTGCCCGTAAGCCGACAACGACGTCAACGCCTGAATCTTTAAGATTAAGGGCGTGGGCATGTCCTTGTGAGCCATAACCGATAATCGCTACTTTTTTAGCTTTTATAATTGATAAATCGGCATCTTTGTCGTAATAAACTTGCATGAATTTTCCTGTATTTTTTTAATGTTAAAAGTGTGTGGTGGTTGGCGCAGGGTATTATAAATGCAGCCCTTTTTCGCCTCTTGATATACCGGTAGGGCCCGAGCGGACCACTTCGACAATCGTTTCCGGTTCTATAGCCGCGACAAACGCATCCAGCTTTTCCGACGGTCCGGTGATTTCAACGACATAAGACGTCGGCGTCACGTCGAGAATTTTACCGCGAAATATGTCTGCCAAACTTCTGATTTCAGCACGGGTGTGCTCGCTGGTTTTAATCTTGACCATCATCAGTTCGCGTTCGATATGGTCGGACTCCGCCAAGTCGATTAATTTGACCACGTCGATCAATTTATTCAATTGCTTGGTAATCTGCTCGATAATGTCTTCATTACCGCGCGTGACCAGCGTTATTCTCGACAGGCTGGGATCTTCGGTAACCGCTACGGCCAGCGATTCAATATTATAGCCGCGCGCCGAGAACAGCCCGGCGACCCGCGACAATGCGCCGGATTCGTTTTCAATCAGTATCGAAATGATATGCCTCATTATGCCAGCTCCCTGTCTATTGATGTCCCTAGGGCAACCCGCAATTTCATGTCGTGATGCCCCTTGCCCGCTTCTATCATAGGGTAAACATTTTCCGTACGGTCGGTGATGATGTCCAAAAAGACCGTGCGGTCTTTCATGGCAAAAGCTTTTTCCAGCGCAGGCCTGACTTCTTCGGGTTTATCAATACGCATGCCGACATGGCCGTAAGCTTCCGCCAATTGTACAAATTCGGGAATAGTGTCCATATACGAATGCGAATAACGGCTTTCGTAGGAGAATTCCTGCCATTGGCGCACCATGCCCATGTAACGGTTGTTCAGGTTAATGATTTTAATCGGCGTCTTGTATTGCAGCGCCGTCGATAATTCCTGGATGCACATCTGGATACTGGCTTCACCGGTGACACAGGCAACCTCGGCATCGGGAAACGCCAATTTGACGCCAATCGCCGCAGGCAAGCCGAACCCCATAGTCCCCAGCCCGCCGGAATTAATCCAGCGACGCGGCTTATCGAAGCGGTAATACTGCGCCGCCCACATCTGATGCTGACCTACGTCCGAAGTAATATAGGCATCGCCTTTCGTGACTTCATAGAGCTGCTCGATGACATATTGCGGCTTAATCAACAGACTGTCGCGGTCGTACTCCAAACACTGCAAGCTGCGCCACTGGTCGATTTGTTGCCACCAAGCCTCCAGCGCTGTTTTGTCCGGTTTGTGTTTGCTGTCTTTAATCAATTCCATCATTTGTTCCAACACCGGCTTAACTTCGCCGACTATCGGAATATCGACCTTAACGGTCTTGGAAATGGACGCAGGATCAATATCAATATGGATGATCTTGGCATAAGGGCAAAACAAATCCAGCTTACCGGTGACGCGGTCATCAAAACGGGCGCCGATGGCAATAATGACATCGCTATCATGCATCGTCATATTGGCTTCATAAGTGCCGTGCATGCCCAACATGCCGATAAACTGCTTGTCGGTTGACGGATAAGCGCCTAAGCCCATCAAAGTATTGGTAACCGGATAGCCCAATAAACGGCAAAATTCGGTCAATTCCGCACTAGCTTCCCCTAACACAACGCCGCCGCCGGAATAGATGACCGGCTTTTGGGCGGCCAATAATAATTCGACCGCTTTCTTAATCTGGCCTTTATGCCCGCTAACTGCCGGATTATACGAACGTATCGACACTTTTTTAGGGTACTTGTAAGGGACTTTTATTTTCGGATCCGTTATATCCTTGGGAATATCGACGACCACAGGGCCGGGTCGGCCGGTCGTAGCAATATAAAACGCTTTTTTAATGGTTTCGGCTATTTTGGTGACATCTTTGACCAAAAAATTGTGTTTCACGCAGGGGCGGCTGATGCCGACCATATCGACTTCCTGGAAAGCATCGCTGCCTATTACCGGTAAGGACACCTGCCCGGATATGACAACCATAGGGATGGAATCCATATAAGCCGTGGCAATTCCGGTTATCGCATTGGTGGCGCCCGGCCCCGATGTCACCAGCACAACACCTGGCCTCCCGGTTGCCCTTGCATAACCGTCAGCCGCATGTGTTGCGCCTTGCTCATGCCTGACCAGAATATGTTTGACATCATCCTGCTGAAAAATGGCATCATACAGATGTAATACTGCACCGCCAGGATAACCAAAGATATACTCCACACCTTCGTCTTTAAGACTTTGCACCAGAATTTGTCCGCCGCTTAGCTCCACACTCACCTCGATAAATAGCGATAATTTCTATACTGATTATATTCGTTTTTATTTCCTACCCAAACACTTGGTTTAGATAAAACGATCATACAAACTCATTGACAGCAATCTTTTTCAATAGCTGAATTGGCAGCATTCTACTAGGTTCTTAGTAAAATTGTAATTGTCATCTAACATACACAATTCAGCCCAGTAGGTTGGGGCGAGGTACGAACCCTTGATGCCCCAGAGGGTACAACACATCGGAGCGTCAATCGTTGGGGGTTCCTCGCGTTACCCCCAACGGGCTGAAGCGTAGGGCGTGCCGCGCGCGCATTCTCCGGCGTAAAGGTAAAACGTGCCAATCCGCTAATGGCGCGCGCGGCACGCCCTACAATAGGCAACTTTAGTGAAGCCAGACGGGGCATGTTGCCCCGTTCGCAGGGTTTCTCGGATAATTCACGGTAACGGCAGCTTCAAAACATTCAGTACGGGGTTACAAACCCCCGTCCCGCTACAAGATCCTTAGTGCATTCAAATATCTTTAAGATCAGTCGATAGGTGTCCCGACAGACGGGTAAATCATAGTAAAGCGCCATAGGTCAAAAAAATCGCGCCCGCTGCGCGGGAAAGAAAATGGTTAAAAGGTTAAAGTGTTAAAAAGCCCTCACCGCACGGACTGCATCCGTGTCGTACTTACCGTTGTTGAGCTGACCGCCACTACCGAAACTCTGGAACCACGCGTAGTTGAAGCCGAATTCAGACGAACTCCAGTACCAGGCAACGGCAAAACCACCCACATTGGTCAACGGTGCGGCAGCCCCCTGGCCAATGTTGGTATACATCAAGTTCAATTCATCTTTTGACGGCAAATACCAATCACTGTACGCGCCGATCTCCAGATTTGCACACAATTTGGCGGCATAAGAACCCGCGCCTTGCGCCTTGATAATCTTGGTCGTGTTAGCCAGCCCCGTGCCCACGGCGGTAGCCGTAGCTCCTGTAGTCAAATATGAACCGTTATACCATTGAATGCCAGCGCTTTGGTCAGCCGCTGCGGCAATCAAGCCGTGTTCGCCGGTGCCGTCAACATAGAAAATAAGGCCGCCTTGGTAGGTCTTGCCGATGGCGATGGTTTGGTTTTCAAAGCGCACCAAGCCGGACAGGTTTAAAAGTTCCACCGCGCTAAGGTTGCTGGCGACGACGGTAACGTAGCCTTTGCCTTTGACAAACGCCCATTGCGTCGCCGGATCATCGTCCACCATCAGTTGTGTCCAGGCATTGGGATAGAGGGTTTGGTCGATAGTCACTTCTTGACAGGGGAATTTGGCATCGCTGCCCAGGCATTCGGTGCTGCCCGCGCGTTTGCCGTTGGGGTAAACGCGGTACAGGGCGTTGGTGGTGGTACCTGTTTTCGGTACGTACACATGGACTTTATAGGCAGAGGTGAACGGGGCTTTCCATTCGGCACTGGAATCGCTGCCGCCTTGCAGCTTGATGGTGGCGTTAACTGGCTTGCCCGCCGGTGTTACGGCATGAACGGTATGGATACCGATAGCGGCCAATATCAGCGTTATGGCCAGTTGTTTGTACATTGATTTCATAGGGATATCTACAGGAGAAATAGTTTAGGGTGCAATGTACACTACAAAATTAATGACCTTATCACAAGAAAATAAATTGCTTTCTTATCGTACCCATGCGGAGCGTCACTGCTCATAGTTAAGAAAAATGCTCGTCATTGTTCAGTTTATTACCACAGCATCTGAAGTAGGGCGTGCCGCGCGCGCCTTCTCCGGCGTAAAGGTATAACGCGCCAACCCGTTGATGGCGCGCGCAGCACGCCCTACAAATTATCTATTTGTCTTAAAAGTAATTTTATTCGCCGCTTTCCTTAAGCGCACCACACGCCACTTTGCCTGGGTTATAGGTGTGTGCATTGATATCCTGCCACAAGTCGATCAGTCGGGTTTCGTAATCCATTTCAAACGCCAGCGCATTCGCCGTGTTGCACTTATTGCGGCGACATTATGTATACGCTTCAAACAGTTCGTGGAGTTAAACCCCGGCGTTGCGGCTAGTGCTAAATTGTTGAAATAAATCCAATTGCATAGACTTTACGGTTAAAATGGCACAGGTTACTTTCCTTTCATAAATCTCATAACGCAACAACGAGAGGGCTATCACGATGACTGACGACGAATTAAAACAACTGGTTGCCAGTTTGGCAGTTGCCCAAAAAGAGACCAGTGAAGAACAGAAAGCATTCAATGAAGAACGGAAAAAAATGGCCCGGGAAGCCGACCAACGAAAACAGGAACTTGACCTTCAACTCAAAGAATTGGGCAAACAAATCGGCGGCTTGGGTAAAAAGTTTGGCAGTTTTACCGAAGGGCTTGCCTTGCCTTCGATGACCAAAATCCTGCGCGAGCGGTTTAAAATGGAAGTGATTAGCCCCAGTGTCCGAGTGAGTAAAAACGGCATCGATGCCGAGATTGATGTGCTGGCGTATGCCAATAGCGCTATCAATGAAGTCTATGTTGTGGAAGTCAAAAGCCATTGTCGCGAGGAAGCGATTACCCAACTCAATAGTTTGATGGCGAATTTTAAAACGCTGTTCCCCGAACATAAGGACAAAAAACTTTACGGTATTATCGCTGCGGTGGACATCAGCGACGCTTTAAAAAAGCGGGTATTGGCGGCTGGATTTTA
This sequence comes from Methylovulum sp., assembly GCA_030653435.1. Taxonomy (GTDB): domain Bacteria; phylum Pseudomonadota; class Gammaproteobacteria; order Methylococcales; family Methylomonadaceae; genus Methylovulum. Next base: position 33,434 of record JAURZI010000117.1, on the reverse strand, counting down.
TATGGCCCGCATACAGCATGAAACATTTAGCCTGGATATACCCGATGAGTTTCGAGCAAAGTGTTTTTAGCTGAATTATCCATTAAAACAATGAGTTATATTACTATAATGTTACCGAATAAAAACGTTCCAAATAATCAATAACGACAAAGAGTCTAATCATGGCAAACATGAATCATAGCAACGCAGTAAAATTAATAGTAGCGACAATACTTTCAGGATGTGCCAGCCAACCCGTGGAGCAAGTCGTTCAGGCCCCAACGGTTACCAGTAAACCGGCAACCGGGCTGATTATCCAGCCGTCCCAACTCTATCCTGACAGTTACGCGGTAGAGCCGAATTTCCAAAATTATTTCGCCACCACGTTAACCGGCACTTACGCAGATTCGTTTGCCGTACGGAACTTTATCCAACACATGGTTAAAAAGCACGGTTTTTCAGAGACTTATCTTAATGGTTTGTTTTCACGAGCTAACCGTTTGGAATCGGTGATTCGCCTGGAAAGCCCCGCCCCTTATACCGGCCCGTCAAAACCCAGCGTCGGGAGCTGGACCCGTTACCGTAACAAATTCCTGACCGAAGCGCACATCAACAATGGCGTTGCCTTTTGGCGCAACAATGCCGATGCGATTGAACGGGCAAGCGCAACTTATGGCGTCGATCCTGAATATATCGTCGCGATTATTGGAGTAGAAACCTATTTCGGCAAAAACATCGGCAAAACCTGTGTTTTTGATGCGTTGACCACGTTGGCCTTCGATACCCACAGGCGTGAGAAATTTTTTACCACCGAACTGGAAAATTTTCTGCTGATGACCCGTGAACAAGGCTATGAACCCAGACAACCCGTGGGTTCATGGGCCGGAGCTATGGGCTTGGGTCAATTTATGCCGAGTAGCTACCGCCGCTTGGCAGTGGATTTTGACAATAATGGCCGCTGCGATATTTGGCAGCCTAGCGATGCCATAGGCAGTGTGGCGCATTATTTCTCACGTAGCGGCTGGCAGCCAAACAACCCGGTGGCAAAACCAACCAGCCCCGCCAAAGATTCCGCCGTTATCGAGCTCAGCACCTACAGCGGCATTGAATACTGGCATGTCCATCCTAACTTTAAAGTGATCAAGAAGTACAACAACAGCAATAAATATGCAATGGCCGTGCATCAATTGGCGCAGGCCATTAAACAACGCTACGACTAATTTAGCCTTACTACGGTTCTGGACTTGCGTGCCAAACGAAATGAAACCTCACATTGTCACGCCAGGCATCTTGCTTGTGTCAGTTTTCAAACAAACTCTACATAAATAAATCATTATGAATCAATAACTTAATTTATGGCACATTGGTTGCTTTAGGCAATATAGACTCAGCTCAGGCCCAGAACATGAAAACAACCAAAGATATTGCCGCATTACTCGACGAACCCGCGTGCGAACATAACAAAAAAGAGAAATCCGGTTGCGCCAAGCCCAAACCCGGCGCCGCAGCCGGTGGCTGTGCATTTGATGGCGCACAGATCGCCTTATTGCCGATTGCCGATGTCGCGCATATTGTGCACGGCCCTATCGCCTGTGCAGGCAGCTCCTGGGATAACCGGGGCACCCGCTCTTCTGGAGCGGCTTTATACCGAATCGGCATGACGACCGACTTGACCGAGCAGGACATTGTCATGGGCCGCTCGGAAAAACGTTTGTTCCATGCCATCAAACAGGCGATTGACACCTATCAGCCGCCTGCGGTGTTTATTTATAACACCTGTGTTCCTGCGCTAGTCGGCGATGACATTAATGCCGTGTGCAAATCGGCGGAAGAGCGCTGGGGTATTCCGGTCGTGCCGATAGATAGCGCTGGTTTTTACGGCACCAAAAATCTCGGCAACCGGATTGCCGGGGATGCGATGGTCAAATACGTCATCGGTACGCGCGACCCCGATCCGGTATCGATCCAACGCCAAGGCATTAACGTACATGACGTCAATTTGGTCGGCGAATACAATATTGCCGGTGAATTCTGGCATGTGTTGCCGTTACTGGATGAACTGGGCCTGCGTATCCTATGCACTTTGTCCGGTGACGCCCGGTTCCGCGAAGTGCAAACCATGCACAAGGCCGAAGTCAATATGATGGTTTGCTCCAAGGCGATGGTCAATGTCGCCCGCAAATTGCAGCAACAATACGGTACACCATGGTTTGAAGGCAGTTTTTACGGCATTACCGACACCAGCCAAGCCTTGCGCGATTTTGCCAAGGCGCTGAACGACCCGGATTTAACCGAACGCACCGAACAGCTCATTGCCCGCGAAGAAACCCGTATTCGATGCGAGCTGGAGCCGTGGAAGCAACGCCTTAAAGGCAAGCGCGTGCTGTTGTTTACCGGCGGCGTAAAAAGCTGGTCGGTCATTTCGGCGCTACAGGATTTGGGCATGGTCGTCGTCGCGACGGGCACGAACAAGTCCACCGAAGAAGACAAAGCGCGGATTCGTGAATTAATGGGCGATGATACGTTAATGATTAACGACGGCAGCCCTAAGGAACTGATCCGGATTGTGCATGATTATAAGGCCGATATTCTCATCGCCGGGGGCCGTAATATGTACACGGCGTTGAAGGCAAAAATCCCGTTCCTGGATATTAACCAGGAACGGGAGTTCGGCTACGAAGGTTATCAAGGCATGCTGGAATTGGTGCGCCAATTGGCGCTGACCATCGAAAGCCCGGTATGGCAGGCGGTTAGAACCCCCGCGCCGTGGAAAAAAGCTGCTCTTGGCGTTTAGCAGCAAGCCTGAGCATATGCTTTATAATTAAAATCGATATAAACGGTACGTGATGGGTACCCTAAAAAACGGGCGTGACCGTTCAGAATATGATATATCCCCGCTATTGGGTCAGCGCTAAGCCAAAAAACTTATCCAAAAAAACTTGATTAGTTTGGTAGCGCTCGCCAAGTTGTTGGACAGTTTGCGGACTGATAGTGAAATCGCTGCCTAAATCATTGATGACTTTGCCCGATTCTTTTTTGAATATTTGCGGGTTAATGCGAATAGCCAGCACATCGGCTAATTGCTCGGCGGTTTTTTCGGGATTACTGACCATTTCATCATAACTAATGGCGGCAAAATGGCGAAAATGTTTGGAGTAACGGGCAATGGTATCGGCATAGTTGTTGTATCCATCTTGTGCTGCCAGCCAGCCTGATTGTTCCGCCAGCATTTTTTGGATCCAAGCTTCCGCCGTGACATCGTTTAATGCCAGCTTATTATAAACATTCATCAGCTTGACCGCAGACAGAAAGCGTTTGACCGGGTTGCGGCAAATCAAGATAACAGCGGCATCATCGCCGATCACTTGTTTCATTTTTTCGATGGACGGTTCATCCAGCAGCATATATTCGGGGGTGACTTCACCCAGCAGCTTGGCACCAGCTATGCAAGGACGAAACAAGTCCAAATAGTCCACCTTGTCTATCGGCAATGTAGCCAGTATTTTATTGGTACGCAAATGGCACTGATATTTTTGTTTAAGGACAAAATCCGCGTTCTTAGCCTGGACTATCCGGCTAATTTGTCTTGCCAGTTGTTTTAAAGCAAAACGCTTAAGCGCTGCCTGCGCCCGAAAACCATATAAGGTATCAAAATAGTGCAATTCTTTAATAGGATGCATAAAAGCATCAGTTGATGTTTCCAGCAAGCGATGTAATAACGTCGAACCGGCACGTTGCGAACCAATTCCAATCACAAATCGATGTTTCATTTAATCTCCCTAATTTTGATAATGACCGGATAAAAAGTCTTAACACATTGATATTCAATTGACTAAAACAAATGATACCAACGGGTGTGAACAAACATCCGGTCGCACCGGTTCTAAAATACTTGTATGACGATCTGCATGGCTTTCGTCCAGCCTTTATCTAAACCTTCACCTTTTATAAGTTGATGCTGCCGAACTGTCCCTATAAATACCGGTTAATTTATGTTTGAATTCATTGGAGATCAGCCTTGAATCCTGCTTGCTTTTGACTACACGGGGCGTAATCAGCACAACCAGTTCAGATTTATCTTTGTTGTTCGTGGTATTGCCGAATAATGGGCCTATCCATGGCAGCTCATGAAAAAAGGGTATTCCGGCTTTATTATAGGTGTTGTTTTCTTTAATCAAGCCGCCTAACACAATCGTTTCGCCATCCTGAATGGCAACCGAGCTTTCAATTTCTTTTTTTGCAATAGCGGCCGAAGAAGTCACGCCTATTGTTGATTCTACGGGATCGCTTACGGTTTGCTTGATTTCCATAATCACCATGCCATTAGCATTCACACGGGGTGTCACTTCCAACTTAACACCGGTATCTTTATATTGTATCTGGCTGTTGGTGACCAGTCCGGTACTGCCCGTACCCGAGCCGTCCGAAGTGATACCGGCCCCTGATAACGTGCTTGATAAGGTAGGGATTTGCGTACCCACTTCGATGGTCGCTTCCTGATTATTCAGCACCATTAAAGAAGGTGACGAAATGACATTGATGTTATTTTTGCTGGCTTGCGATGCTAACAGCGCATTCACCGCGCCTGAATTATAGACAGCGCTCAATCCGCCGCTGGCAAACGCCTCTGCCGCAGCAAAGCTCGAACTGCCTAAGGTAGCCGCTCCCAGACCGCTGCTGACGGCACTGTTGTCATGCTGTAATTTCCACTGTATGCCGTATTTTAAATCATCCTTTAAATCAACCGACACTATGGTCGCATCAATCAGCACCTGCAACGGCAATAGATCCAGTTGCTTGATGACAGGCAGTATGACTTCATATTCACGCGCCGTAGCGACAATAATCAAAGCATTATTGGCTTTGTCAGATATGATCCTGACATCCTCGACATCGGCCACCGCCGCCGTGCCGGTAGCGCTGGAACCTTTGCTACGGCTAGCGCTTCGTTTGCTGGACGATGAGGATTTAGTGTCCGTCTTGGTGTCTATCGTCGATTTATTGCTGATTTCAGAGGCTTTTTTACCGGCGGCAACCTTGGCCGATTTATCCTGTTTTTGCGCGCCGGTAAAAATTTCATTCAAGGTGTCGGCAAGCTCTTCGGCATCCGCGTGTTGGACCTTATAAACATTAACGCCGCCGCCAGCGCCCGATTGAGCCTTGTCCAGCCTCAGCACCCAACTTTCGATATCTTGCAAATACCTGGCTTGGTGCGTAATCGCCATCACGGCATTCATCCGTTCAATCGGGATAAAACGGAAAAAATCGGTTTCTTCTGTTTTGCCTTTTTTGTTGAATACTTCTTCAAGTTCCTTGATGATCGTTTCCGGATCAGTATGCGCTAATGGGAACAGGCCAAACGAGCGGCCCTTCAACACATCGATATCAAAGGTGCTTACCATATCCATGACCCTGGACATTTCATCCGGCGTGCCTGATGCGACCAGAATATTACGGGTGCCGTCAACATGCAGGATGGTTTTTTCCTGGACCAGTGGCTTTAGTACGTCAATGATGTCTTCAACGGCAACATTTTTGATCGGAATGACCCGCGTCTGATAACCCGGATTACTGCTGCCCGTCGATATATCGGAGGTATACAACGCATCTGCTGCCGGTTCAATATGGTAGATTTTGCCGTCTTTAACCAGCGCCGCATTATTCATACGCAAGACCATTTCCAGCGTGGGCAACAACTCTTCTTTGGTTAACGGCTGTGTGGTTTGCAACGTGACTTTGCCGACCACTTTGGGGCTTAACACATAGTTTTGTCCGAGTATGTCGCTCAACACCACCTTGGCGACCTCGCCCAGATCGGCATCATCAAAATTAAGGCTGTACGAACCGGTTTCCGAGCCGGTTTTTCTATGTTGTATCGGCGCAGGCGGCACAAACCTATCGGTTCCGGGATAGAGTTCTATTTTGGACTTCAGTGAATCAACAACCGGCGGTTTGTTTTGCAGGCCTTTAAAAACATTGTCTGAATTTGCATCCGCTTGCGGCTTGGCAACCGGTGCCAACGGTAAAAGTTCCGTTTGTTTAGGGCCTATCAGCTCACAACTGGACAGCGACAAACCCATTGCAACCAAGCAGGACGCTGTTGATATTTTCTTAAAATTGTTCATTATCACTATTCTCAAAAGAGTCTTCCGGGGATTCAGGTTCAAGTTCGGATTCAGGCATCTGTCCTGGTTCCGGCGGCGGCTCCGCACCAGGTGCTTCGGGTTCGGCAGCGGGTTGTGGCGGCGCGTTGCCTCTTTTCGGCGGCAATTGTTTCAGTTTTGGTTTACGCAGCAACAGTTCCTTGCGGCTGCCGTCTTGCGTCAATATGACTTTATCCTTGTGAATTTCCGTGAGTTTCCAGCCGTCAAGTTCGTCATCTGGCCTTATCTTGCGGTAATTGTCTTTGGGCACTTTTGAAGTCGCCCTGGTAAACAAGGCCGAAAGCCCTTTTTTTGTCGTATAGACGCCGTTTAATTGCCAATCGAATTTGACGGCAACAGCACTGGCCTGCGATTGTTCAGGAGTAGGCTCGATCACCGGCTTTCTACCTTCGATAAATAAAGGCCTGCTGACCATATCTTCATAGTTTTCTTCGCTACGTTGTGTCAGGTCGACGCTAGGCATTTCATCCTGGGCGGCATTTTTTTCAGCGCTCAAACTTGAGCTGAGCAATTGTTTTTGCACTTGGTTTGCATAAAACAACTCACCCATAAGTATCAACAGCAAAGCCGCGCCCACTGCGCTTAGCACGGTCACCAACTTGCTATTCATTCGACGCTGTTCCTTCGGGTAGTTTTCTCATGACGGTTTTCTCATAAAGCTGACAGCCTGAAAATTTACGTTCAAATCATTGCTGGGTTCGATTTTATGCGTGACCATATTGCGCTTGCCGCGCATCGGCCTGATGTCTATCTGGTCAATAATAATCAGCGGCGTGGATGTTTCTATCTTGTACAACACCGCCCGCAGGACTTCGCTGTTGCCGGTCATCCTGACCCGCACCGTTATTCGGCTGAAACCGTCTTTATTGCTGACCGGAATGGCTTGGGTGCTACTCAATTGTCCGCCTGCATCAACAATGGTCTTTTTTATGAAATTCTGCATATCGGCTGAGGCCAAGGCATCGGTTTCCTGGCTATTAAAATAGCCTTGCCCGTCATGTTGCTGTTTTATTTTGGCCATACCGGCTATAACCGAATCTTTCTTGGCTAAAATACGCTCATATTGTTGTAGCCTGAAAACCAGCGCATTTTTTGCTTCGTTCAGCGCCATGCCTTTGGACACCAGCGGCACAATCAACACCATGCCGACTATCAGCATGACCAGCATTAACAGCCCTATAGCAAGCCATCGCTGCGTCTGGAATTTAGGGATTTCCATGGGCAGCCCCTGATTTTGTCGTGTCGACGGTAATTTGGAAGCGTTCCAGTTTACTGATATTGTTTTGCGTAACCGGCGATACAAAACGCGCTTTGGTAAACAGCTCGGAAGCCTCCAATACGCCTATCAGCGTTGATGCGGCAGGTGATTCGCCTTGTATTTGCAAATGATTGTCCGCGTATTGCAAATAAGCCAGCCAAGTGTCGTCCTTGATAATCGCACTAAGTGTGTTCAACATCTCAACGACCATAGGCGTCGCATTTTTTTCATCGATCAGCATCTGGGTCTCATTAATCACGGTGTCGATTTCTGACTGTAAGGCCTTAATTTTTTTTGCATCTTTTTCTATGATCTTGATTTTGTCCGTTAACGCATTAACCATCTGGTATTCAAGCCAAACCGGAGCCACCAGCACGGCTGCGGCCAGTAAAGCAACCGATGCCATCAGTGCAAAATGGATCAAACGCGGCGTTTTTGCAGTTTTCTGCCTTAACCCTTCGGGCAGTAAATCATAAGCATCATGGAGTTGGTCAAGCCGGTTCGCGGCGCCCTGATAATCGGCAAACAGCGGCGACATACCCATCGCTTTAATGTCTTCATAGAGCCCTTCCAGGCATTCTCTCGTTGTCAGCACTAACATAGCCTTGATTTGCCCAGGCTCATTGGCGCCTTCTATGGGTTTAACGGCAAAATACACTTGCTCTGCCTTAAACGGCGTATAGCGGTCCAGTTCATAAGCGACGACCTGATACAAATTTTCCTTAGCCGCAGCCGGTAAAGCCAGCTCCCTGCAAATAGCCTCCTGCCCCGTCAACCTCAGGATGACATTAGCCTTGCCCAAGCGCTCGTCATTTGCTTCTAACGTTTTATAATGCGCTATGCCCGCTTCATTGCGACCAATTTTTGCGATGACTTCCCCAGCCCCCTCCAGATAGGCCTGTCCACCCTCGGCGTAGGTCAACACTAATCCCGTACCTTCCGTACTAATAACCAATAAGCCTTGCCTGTCATTAAATAGCCGCTTTATTTTTTCAGGCACTAAAAAACTCAGTTCACTACGCCACCAGCGGAGGAACGACTTAAAGTCCATATCAATGGTTGAATTCAAATTTAGCATGTGTTTATTTAATGGTCTGCACTAATAACTCGTTTATTGCGCTTGCGCCTATGGTGTCGGCAAATAATGAGCCGTCGCTTGCCGTGTTGCGCTGCCACTCGAGCATCTGAAACGGTTGTCCGTTCTGGGCTGAGCCGCCTGATTTTATCACCGCGCGGATCATTGCCCTGGAGCCATCCTCAAGCAGCGCTTCAGAAACAATAGTGATCGCCCCCGCACTTTGTTGCCCCTGAACCTGCCTCGCCGAGCCACCTTGCCCAACGCCAAACGGCGATGGAGGCGCAGGCAAGCCGTTGGTGGCGCTCTCCAGCCTGGCGGCGACATAATCATTTATCAAGCTGGTGTCCACATCAGGCAACACCTGTAACACATCTTTGGACGCTTGTTGCACATCGACGTTAGCCTGGCCTGAATAAACAGTGACCAACGGCGCCAGCCATTCATAAACCGTCCCACCCATGCCTAATACCAGCTGTAATTCGTCCACGGTCTGAAACGGTTTGTTTCTGGGTTGGTAGGACAAGCCCGCCTCTTTATATTCTTTTTGTTCAGCGCCATCGATACTAAGCTGATCATCTTCATCCCGCCAATCGAGGATCGCACCTACCAGCTTGCCCTGTTGTTGTTCGTCTTCAACAGGCGATTGCGCCAGCAGCCCGGCCAGCAGCTTTTGATCGGCTTTATTCAGGTCTATTTTGCCCGTTTCCGACAACAACCGCACCCGCACTTCGGCATGGTCACTACCCAGCACGGCGGCATCGTCTATCAAATACACACTGCCGTCTGCCCGCCAACGCTTATTCTGGTCAGGGTTCAATAACATCAGCTCTGCGATGGCAATGCCGGATTCTGCAACTGCGGCGGCCTGCGCGTTATTTTTAACGCCGGCGATAATTGATGATTCGCGGCGCATGCCCAGCGCAAAACTACCTGCCATGATCGTCAACAAACTCAACATCCACAACACGAGCACCAGGGCAAAACCTTGGTGCCTGATGGCTGGCGCAGTGCGCCATTTCATTGTCCCTGCCTCATTCATCCATCCCGTTGGCGCTGGTGTCATTAACGCCCTCATCAGTGTTTTCGTCAGTGTTCTCGGCATCATCCGTGCCCTGCTCATCATCCGTCGCATCGGTGTTTTGTCCAGCCGTATCTGAGCCGTCCGCCGCACTGGCGACCTTCAGCTCAATGACCATTTCCGGCCAAAATATGCCGTTGTCGGCTTGGATGTTAATCTTGACCAATTGCGGCTGGGTTTCCTTATCCAGCCATTCCGTTTGCCAACTGGCTTCACCGGTATCATCAGGGCCGAAATAAGCCAGGGAAAAATGTCTGACATGTTTTATCAGGGCCACTTCTTCTTTCTGCGGGTCTGCACCCTCAGTCAACGGGAAAAATGGCGTCAGGCTTACATTAATGGGTGTTCCACCGGATAGCTGGCTATCTTGGTCGTCCTGCAACTGTATGGAAAACAATTGCAAGCCGCCACGCCCCGCACTGGCGGGAAAATTACCGACAAACTGCAAGGACTGTGTATTGCCCTGGAAAGCATATGTTTTCTGCCCCGCTACGCTAAAATCATCCCATAGCGGTTTTGCTGCCGATAAATGCTGTTGAAAAAAGTTGTAAACAACCGCAACTTCATTGACTTCAGCAATTTTACTTTCGCCTTTTTCCCAGCTATCTGCACAAATTTTCAGGCTGCCGAATAGCAATACCACCATAATGCTGAGTAGCGTCATTGCAATCAGCACTTCAATCAGTGTAAAACCTTCAGCGGCATAGCGGCCTACGCCCTTAGATATAGCCCTGGCGCATAAGCGCTGGTTGCCGTGTGCCATTCTATTCCGGTTCATGAAGGCTTTTCGGTTGTCAGTTTTAACGTGGATAGCTCAATCTGCCGTTCGCCGGTATTGCCATCGCCCCAGCTTACCGTGACATCGACTTTAAAAAGCGCCAGCTTCAAGGCATTCACATCAACCTGATCTGGCGGCAACACATATGGGTTGACCACGACCCGCCAGTTATAGTGTTCACCATCCAGCCCCGATGTTTCGCCCGCCTGTAACGGCGTTTCCACACCAGTGCGTATCATCAAGGATTCGGCAATTTGTACGGCGGCGGTATATTCTTCTGCGACAGCCGCGATATTGACACCGCTGGAAAATATTTTCAGCAGTATGCCTAAAGAAAGGGCCAATATGGAAAAAGCAATCAGGATTTCCAGCAAGGAAAAACCGCGCTGTTGATTAGTCTGTATCATCGAAGGTATCGCTAAGTTCACAAGCGCCGGTTAGCCAGTTAATGTCAATTTGCAATTTGGCTTTATCGCGTTCCAGCGTTACCCGCCCGCCCGTTGAGGAGCCATCGGCATAAAAACGGATACTGCCCTGCCCTTGTCCGGTCAGTTCGCTTTGTGCGGTAACCACAGTGAGGCTGATTTCATCAGGAACCGTATACACTTTGTCGCGGCTGCTGATCGTGTAACTGTTTTCTTCAAGGTCAAAATCAACCGTGGTTTCTTCATGGTCCATTAAAGCCTGACCTCTGGCATAGCGCAATGCAGAAACCATATCCCTTGCGGCGGCTTTAATTTCAGCGGTGTCATGTCCTGAAGACATGCTGATGCCTATGGCAGAAAACCCTAATATGACAATGACCAATACGACGATCAGCTCAATCAGCGTAAAACCTTGTTCTTTAGGGTATCTCGGCATGTTATCAGGCAGCTTGCCCGTTATTCCCAGCTGGCCAAATCCTGATCTTCACCTTCACCGCCTTCCTTGCCGTCTGCGCCTAATGAAAACAGGTCAAATTTGCCGTGCTCTCCGGGATAAACATAATGGTATTCCTGCTGCCACGGATCCAGAGGGATTTTGGCTTTTTGCAGATAAGGCCCATTCCAGCGCTTGGCACTATCGGGCGATTCGATTAATGCCTTCAAGCCTTCTTCGGTGGTAGGATAATGACCCAAATCGAGTTTATACATGTCCAGCGTGGCCGACAGGTCTTCAATTTGTACTTTTGCCGCTTTGGTTTTGGATTCGCCCATGTGCTTCATGACTTGTGGGCCGACTATCCCGGCCAGCATCGCGATGATGCCCAATACAACCAGTAATTCCAGTAAGGTAAAGCCGCTTTCTGTGCGAGTTTGTATGTGTTTCATGGTGATTATGTTCCGCCGTTTTACTATCAAAAAGGTTGTTATCAAAAAGTAAATCTATCAAAAGGCCAAGTCATTGACACTCAAAATGGCCAGTAAAATCGACACGATAATACCGGCAATAATCAGTCCCAAGGTAATAATCAACGCGGGCTCCAAAAATGCCAGCATGCGTTGTATTGCCACCCTGAGCTGTTTATCGTAAATAGTCGCCACACGCAGCAACATTTCTTCCAAACGCCCTGTTTCTTCACCCATTTTAATCATTTGCATTGCCATTTTAGGGAATATCCCTTTTTCAAGCAAAGCGTCGGACATGTGTTTGCCCTGTTTTAACTGCTCCTCGGTGTCGGCAATAGCCGCCGCAACCACCAAATTGTCCACCGTTTCACGGACGATGACGAGGGCTGCTATGATGGAAACGCCATTGCCCAGTAAAGTTCCCAGAGTCCGGCTGATATTGGCGGTTTCCTTATTTAACAGGATATTGCCGAACAGCGGTATTTTCAGAAAACGGCCATCCCAAACTTTTTTCCTTACCGGATCTGCCATCTGAAATTTCATATAACTGGACAGGCCTAAAAAACCGCCTATCAGTATCCACCAATAGCTTTGCAGCCATTCCGCCATGCCGACGACAATTTGCGTCGACACCGGCAATGCTTTGCCGGCGCTTTCAAACATCTCGGTAAATTGCGGCACGACAAAGGTCAGCATGATAAACACCGATGCCAACGACATCACCAGTAAAATCACCGGATAGATCAACGCCGTGCTGACCGTATCCTTAAGTTCTTGAGAACTTTCCAGATATTCGGACAAACGGGCCAGCACTTCACCCAAACTGCCGCCCGCTTCTCCGGCACGTATCATATTCAAATAAAATTTAGTGAAGATGCCCGCCTGTATTTCCAGCGCATCGGCGAGTGAAGCACCGCCTTTTACCTTTTCCAGCACCTTCGCGATTAACTTCGTCAGCCGTTCATTATCTTCCGTCAAGTCCATCAAGACTAATAAGGACTTATCCAAAGGCAGACCAGATTCCAGCAACGTTGCCAGTTCTCCGGTGAATAACGCGATGTCTTTTTGCGATAACTTAGTCTGCTTTGCGCCCCCTAACCCCAAAAATGAGCGAGATCTGGCGGCGGTAACACGAATGGGGATATAACCTTCAGTTTGTAATGCGGCAATTAACTGCGCTTCATCAATGGCATCCCTGACGCCGTCCTCTGTTTCGCCAACCGTGTTGACGGCTTTATAAGTAAATAACGGCATGCTTATTCCGACGTGACCCGCATGACTTCTTCCAGCGTCGTGATGCCTTCGACGACTTTGACCAGACCATTTTCATAAAGCGTTTGCATGCCTTCGGCAACCGCGAGTTTCTGGATAGCGCCCGCCTCTTCATGCGCCATAATCAACTTGCGGACAGGATCGGTCATTGGTAAAAACTCGATAATCGCCATACGTCCGCGGTAACCCATGCCGTTACAGGACGGACAGCCCACCGGTTTATACAGGACAATCTCACCATCCGGGGCAAAGCGTCTCAAGCGCAAATCATCAATCAGTTGCCCGGAAGCAATATGGCTTTCCTTACAGACCGGGCACAGCTTCCTGACCAAGCGTTGCGCCAAAATGCCGTTTACCGTAGAGGTCAACAAGTATTCTTCCAGGCCCATATCCAGCAAACGCGTGACACCGCCCGCGGCATCATTGGTATGCAGCGTGGACAACACCAAATGGCCGGTCAAAGCCGATTGCACCGCTATTCTAGCCGTCTCCAGGTCGCGCATTTCGCCGATCATGATGACATCGGGGTCTTGCCTGACGATAGACCGCAAGGCCGACGCAAATGTCAAGCCGATCTGCGGCTTGGCCTGAATCTGGTTAATGCCCTCCATCTGGTATTCCACCGGGTCTTCGACGGTAATGATCTTGCGCGCCGACGTATTCAACTGCTTTAAGGCCGCGTACATCGTCGTCGATTTGCCGCTGCCGGTAGGCCCGGTAATCAGGATAATGCCGTGCGGCAAGGCCAGCACATCGAGAAAGCGCTGCAAATGTATGCCGGAAAACCCTAGGGCGGTAAAATCCAGCACGGTATTTTCCTTGTCCAACAAACGGATCACCACGGACTCGCCATACATCGTCGGTATTGTCGAAACCCGTAAATCCAATTCCTTACCGAGCATTTGCACCTTGATACGACCATCCTGCGGCAAACGCCGCTCGGCGATATTCAGCTTGGCCATAATTTTAATGCGTGAAATCACCGCCGCCGTCGATTTGACAGGGGGTGCATCAATTTCCTGCAACACACCGTCAACCCGCAACCTGACTTTTAATGATTGTTCAAACGGTTCAATGTGTATATCGGACGCTTTGGTTTCAATTGCCCGTTGCATGATCAGGTTCACCATTTTGATGACCGGCGCCTCGCTAGCGAGATCTTTCAAATGTTCCAGATCTTCCTCGCCGATATCCTCCATCGTCAGGCCATCGACAATCTTATCCATTTGCGAACGGCCTTCGCCGTACTGCATTTCCAACGCCGTATCGATTTCCGACAGCAAGCCGACTTTAGCAATGATTTGTTTACCGGTCGCCAGTCGCAATGCGTCTATGACAAACTGGTCTTCCGGATCCATCATCGTGACTGTCACCGCCTGTTCATCGAAACCAAGGCCAATAACATGGAATTGTTTAAGAAAGCGCAAGGACACGCTCTCTGGCAACTGCATTTCCAAAGGATATTGACCTGATGCCACCTTCTCGAATCGGCCGGATTCAACAAACGCATCGGCCACATCCAGTTCGGAACACAAGCCCAGCTTCACCAATAATTGCGGCAGGCTTTCGGCTACGGAACCTTTTTGAACGCGTTCAACTTTTTTTAATTCCGAAGCAGAAAGCTTGCCTTTCTGTTGCAACGTTTTTAGCAATGATTCGTATGCCATTATTAAGTTCAGTGAGTACGGTGGGCGCGGGGATTATAAGACCTCTAGGGATTTTATCACAACAACCCCAAGATAGGCGTTTCTGTGTTGACGGCATCATACCCATGCCCACGCATGACAAAAAGGCAATAATACCCGTGCCCAACCTTACCGCGCGCGCCGGGCTTTACCCTAGCACCCACGCCTTGAAATATATCGGATAATATGAACCTTCCAACTGACCAGATTGATTCCGTGGCACGCCGTGACTGTTGTGTGTTATTTGTTGATTCTGTCACGCCCGATCCGCAACACCTGAAAGGGCGTCGTTCCGGGGCTACCGGCCCTGCTCTTCCAGTCTAATCAACTCGGCCATGGTATTAATATTAACAAACACGTCTGGCTGCTTGCTGAAATCCGCCTTGACAGTGTTGCAGCTCAGCAGCCAGTCCTCCACTTTACGCCATCCACTGGCTAAATAATCCTCCAGACCGCGCCGCACAGAGGTTTTGATGGCCAGAAACACCGGATGCAGGCGTTCACCGTCGAAGGCGACGGCAATGTCGGCATCCTCCATTTTCCTAACATCCAATAGAACCCGCAAATGCCCGGCAGTCACCAAGGGGCAATCACAAGGCATCACGAGCAGCACCTCGGCGTCCGCATGCGCCAATGCCGTCAATATCCCGGCCAACGGGCCGTCGAAACTGCCGGATTGGTCGGCGACAACAGGCAGTCCGAATTGCTGGTAAGCTACAAGATTACGGTTGGCATTTATCATTAACTTATCCACTACCGGCAACATCGCCGCTATCGCATAACTGACCAACGGACGGTCTTTATAAGTAATCAGGCCTTTATCCTGATGTTCCATACGCCTTGCCAAGCCTCCGGCAAGAATAACGCCGCTTACGCGATTGGGGTTGCCCATGCTGTCTATCCTCCACGGTTTAATGATACGGTATGATTTATTATTGGCTTTTCAGTTAAAATGAACAAGTTCTGAAAACGCCGTAGCCTTTTACTTTTTAATCTATAGCAATACGCCTAGGAATAAGCACATCAATGAAAAATATATCTGTTTTAAGTTTTGCTCTCATAACACTGATGACCGGCTGCGCGACTGCACCTGAACCCGTACTGGAAACACCGGTGCGCGCCAACGATTTCCCGACCCGTGACCGGGTCGAATACGTTTTAAATTGCGTTGCACAGCACGGCGGCCTCAGCTATATCAACCAGTATGCCTGCGGCTGTAAAATCGACAAAATTGCAGAAAAAATGACTTTCAACGAATACGAAGCGGCAAAAACCTTCAGCTACTTAAAGAGCACGCCGGGCGAAAGCGGCGGCGTTTTCCGCGACCCCAAACAATCCAAAGACTTGCGGGCACTGCTTAAAGAAGCCGAAAGCTATGCCGAGAAAAACTGTTTTGTAAAATAGCATACCGGCAATGGTCCAAAACCGTTATCCCGATGCCGATTGCGCCGCGGTCTACCGCGCCATCTACGAACGCCGCGACATGCGACATTTTTTACCCGACCCGATAGCCCCCGATTTGCTGAACCGCTTGCTGGAAGCCGCCCACCATGCACCCAGCGTGGGTTTTATGCAGCCGTGGCGCTTTATCCGTATCAGCTGCATGGATTTACGCCTAGCGGTCCATGCTCTGGTCGAGCAAGAACGGCTACGCACTGCACACGCTTTAAATGAACGCGAAGATGAATTTATGAAGCTGAAAGTGGAAGGCATACTCGAATGCGGCCTAGTGTTGGTCGCCGCCTTGTGCGAACAACGCGAACCCCATATCTTCGGCAGGCGGACCTTACCGGAAATGGATCTCGCATCGCTGGCCTGCGCGATACAGAATATGTGGCTGGCGGCACGAGCGGAAGGCATCGGTTTAGGTTGGGTGTCAATGTTTGAACCGGAAGCGCTAAAAAAACTGTTGGGCATGCCGGAAGATAGCCAGCCTGTCGCCGTATTATGCCTGGGCCATGTTGCGGCATTTTACGATAAGCCCATGCTGGAACAGGAAAACTGGGCGGCCAGAAAAAACCTGGACAATTTAATCTTCGAAAATATGTGGGCTGTACCGTGCCGTTAAACTTTACCGTGCCCCCCGTTTCCTTGGCGCTGGCCCAGGCCTTACAAGCTAAAATCGACCAGAAAACCAAACCACAAGGTTCTCTAGGACGACTGGAAGCCCTGGCCTTACAAATCGGTTTGATACAAAACAGCCTATCGCCGCGCTTAGCCAAGCCCTGCATTATTGTTTTTGCCGCTGACCACGGCATAGCAGCAGCCGGGGTCAGCGCCTACCCGCAGGCCGTCACCGGGCAAATGGTCGCCAATTTTTTGGCTGGGGGCGCAGCCATTAATGTGCTCGCCAGACAGCACGGTATCGAATTACTGATAGTGGATGCCGGTGTCAATGCCGACTTACCGGCGCATCCCCACTTGATCGACGCCAAAATAGCTAAGGGCACCCGTAATTTTTTAACCCATCCCGCCATGACGTCAATCGAGATGTTGACAGCCTTGCACAAAGGCGCTGACTTGGTGTCAGAACGCCATCAAAACGGCTGTAACTGCATAGGTTTCGGCGAAATGGGCATAGGCAATACCTCGTCTGCCGCCGCCATCATACATTGCCTGACGGGCATAGCCTTAGCGGAGTGCGTCGGTCGCGGCACAGGCCTGTCCGACGACCAACTGGCGCATAAAACAGCGGTGTTGCAACAGGCCTTGGATAATCACCCCGGCATTACCGGGGCTGTAGAGGTATTGGGCACGTTCGGCGGTTTTGAAATCGCGATGATGACCGGTGCTTATCTGCAAGCAGCCGAATTGAACATGCTGATAGTGGTTGACGGCTTTATCGCCGGTGCAGCGCTGTTAGCCGCCTATCAATGTTACCCGAACATACTGGACTATTGCGTGTTCAGCCATGTTTCGCACGAACGGGGACATCAGGCTTTATTGAATTATTTCAACGCGACGGCATTGCTGGATATGGGTTTACGATTAGGCGAAGGATCCGGTATTGCGCTGGCTTATCCCCTGTTGCAATCGGCGGTGTTATTTTTGAATGGCATGGCATCTTTTGATGAGGCTGGGGTGGATCATTAAGCCAAGCCTTCCGCCGTTCTTGCCAATCGACTATTCAGACATTTCCGCGACCACACTGAAATGATGCGATTGTACCGTTATTTTTCTGAAAGCCTGCAAATTAAAAGCAAATAATTGACGATGAACTAAAACAGCTTATTGAACTTATCGCCGTTTCGTAATTTACTTCGCTTGCATAGTTGCCCACATTTTAAATGCCATTACAAATCGAGGACTGTTATGTCGCAAACCACAGACATCTACCAACAAGCCAAGCAATTACCACCTTTAGAAAAGCTACGGTTAGCCGAATTACTCTTAACCGATTTGGATGCACCAAATCCTGAAGTGGATACTGTATGGCATGAAGAAGCACAAAAGCGATGGCAGGCTTATCAAGCAGGAGAATTAAAAACTGTCAGCTACAACGATGTTATGCAGAAATATAAATGAACATCGAATTCCTAGAAGCGGCTCAGGCCGAGTTGGATGATGCTTTTAACTGGTATGAAAACCAACAACCTAATTTAGGTGTGCAATTTTTAACCGAGTTTGATGCTGCATTAAGGCGAATATGTTTGTTTCCAAAAGCTTATGCCGTTTTTTCGGGTGAGATAAGAAGATGTTTAATTAAGCGTTTCCCCTATGGTGTTTTGTATGGCTTAGATGACGACACTTTAGTCATCGTCGCTGTCGCCCACTTGCACCGTAAACCCGATTACTGGTTGGGACGCGTTAGCACCCCGTAAATAGAAGTAGATCACTATCAAAACGAATGCATCATTTAAAGTTCTTACAACTGGCCTTAAGTTTCTATACCCGTTTCCCCACTCCACAAAATTTAGATTACCAAAAACTTCCCCAAGCCAGCATTTACCTGCCTTTAGTCGGCTGGCTAGTCGGTGGCGGATGTGCCTTGATGTTTTATCTGGCGGCTTTATTATGGTCGCCGTTTACAGCGGCGATACTCGCCACCATCACAGGCATTTTGCTGACCGGCGCCTTTCATGAAGACGGCTTTGCCGATGTCTGCGACGGTTTCGGCGGCGGTTGGGGCAAGCAGCGCATACTGGAGATCATGAAGGATTCGCAGGTCGGCGCGTATGGCGCTATCGGCGTGTGCCTGCTGCTGTTGCTGAAAATCAGCCTGCTCGGTGCGCTGCCTGCCGCCGCTGTACCGTGGGTCTTGCTGGCCGGGCACAGCATCAGCCGGTTACCGCCGTTGTTGCTGATGCGGCGCTACGGGTATGCGCGGCAGGAACCCAGCAAGGGTGGCGCGGCGGTTTTTAAACCCGACCGACAAGGACTGTTGTTTGCCGCCGTATGTGCGCTGCTGCCTTTTGTACTGTTGCCGGTCTTATGCTGGCTCGCGGTTATTCCGGTGTTGCTGGTCAATGGGCAACTCGGACGGTATTTTTACCGCCATATCGGCGGTTATACCGGCGATTGCCTGGGCGCAAGCCAGCAATTGGCTGAAACGGTTTTTTATTTAAGCATCGGCGCCTTATGGACATTTATTTAATCCGCCACACAAAAACCGCCGCTATTGCCGGGCTGTGTTATGGTCAGAGTGATATGCCGTTGGCAGACAGTTTTACCGACGAACTGCCACTATTGCAACAGAAATTGCCCGATTTAGTGGAAGACAGTCTAGTGTTCAGCAGCCCGCTGACGCGCTGTTTGCGCTTGTCGGAAACCTTGTCCGACACCGTGATTACCGATGAGCGCTTACTGGAACTCAATTTCGGCGCTTGGGAAAACCAGCGTTTTGATGAGATCGAGCCTAAGCTATTACGGCATTGGACGGATCATTTTGTCGGTACCGCACCGCCTGACGGCGAAAGCTTTGACGATTTATATCAACGTACCGGCAGTTTCTGGCAGGATTTAGTGCAGCATAACGCCGGACAGGTGCTGGTGGTGACGCATGCCGGTGTGATTAGGGCGCTACTCGCGCGGGTGTTGAGCCTGCCGCCTGCCAATGCTTTTCAGTTCCGCATCAACCTGGGTTCTGTGCATAAGCTACAGCATATCGCCGGTTACACTTATATAGAGTATCTTAATAAATGAGCAACGGGCGTTGCTTTGACAGTTACCACCATAGCCGAAAAGCATATGGCGCGTTTCGCCAACCGCCCGCCCGGCATGGGCTAAAGCCTGTCCAGATCAATAGCGTCAAAACTACCCACCTGCCGATGTTCAGCCTCTGCAACCAATATACCGTCCCTGTTTAGCCATAAGGTCGCCAATCCGGCTGCGCGGGCCGCATCCAGTTCTTCTTTAATATCCGATAAAAAAACGATCTGGGCTGCTGGCAAGGCGATCTGTGCGGCTATTGCCGCATAGGATGCGGCTTCCCGTTTGGGGCCGATATGGGTGTCAAAATAACCGGAAAACAGCGGCGTCATATCACCGTACTCGGAATGCGCAAACAACAGTTTCTGTGCGTAGACCGAACCCGATGAATAGACATATAAATCCAGCCCCCGCGCTTTCCATGCCTTGAGGTTTTCTGCCGCATCCTGGTAGATGTGACCGTTAAAATCGCCCTGCCGGTAACCCGCTGCCCAGATCAAACCCTGCAAGGACTTGAGCGGCGTCACTTTGTTATCCTCGTCGATCCAGGCCAAGGCCTGCGTAATGGCTTGGTCGGTCGTCAATGCCGTACCCGTTATGCCGGCCATATCTGTCAACAAGGTTTTAACTTCCGGGTCTTGTTCATGGCTACGGACAAAATCTGCCAGATGGGCACGGGCATAGGGAAACAGCACGTCTTTAACGAACGATAAGGATGAGGTTGTGCCTTCAATATCGGTGACGACTGCTTTAATCATGACAGTTCAGCAACGGTTTGATCCAGGGTTGGAAAGGTCTCGGCCAACGGATTGCCGGTAAAGGTCGCAACCCAGCCGTATGGCGTGGTAAACAGGCGTATTGTTTTAAAATGCGGATTCTCACCCATGTCGAACCAGTGTGTAGTGTTGGCGGGCACGCTGATCAAATCGCCTTGTTCGCACAGCACTGCATAAATTTTATCGGCGACATGCAGATAAAACAACCCGCAGCCTTCAATAAAAAACCGCACTTCGAAATCATCGTGGACATGTTCAGCCAGAAATTTCTGCCTAAGCGCCGTTTTTTCCGGGTGGTCGGGCGTCACGTTAATTACATCAATGGATTGGAAGCCGTATTGCTCCGTCAAGCGGGCTATGGCATCTGCGTAAGCGGCGAGTATCGTTTCCTGGTCAGCATCGGCAGCGAACTCGTTATTCGCAGTCCAGCGCTCAAATTGCACACTGATGGCATCCAGTTGCTCATGGATAGCGTTAAAATCAGTGTAGCGCTCGCCCTGTCTAGGCTGTCCGTCAATACCGTCAGCCAAATTATATACCGTTAACAAACTCATATTTTTTTAACTCCGTGCAGTTGTAATTCACAAGCAAATAAAAAATCCAGCGCTTCAAGATGGCGCAAGGTTTCGTCCACCGACCTCCCCCAAGTGTAAAGCCCGTGCCCGGCAATGATATAAGCATGACACACCGCTTGCTTATCCAGGTATTGCCCGATTTGTGCGGCTAAACGGGGGATATTTTGGTCATTGGCAAAAATCGGCACCACGATACGGCTTTCATGTGTCGTAATACCGTTAAAAGCCTTTAATAATTCATAGTCTTGCAACACGCATTGATCGCCAAACAACCGTGAAATCAGCACGGAATTTAGCGTATGCGGATGCAGCACCGATTGTATCTCAGGAAAACGCTGATAAAGTGAGGTGTGCAGCTCGGTTTCAGCTGACGGTTTTTTGCCGTCCAGGGCATGGGCATCGGCATCAATCAACATAATGTCATCGGTCTGCAAATGCCCTTTATGCTTGCCGGATACGGTAATGGCAATGGTCGCGTCCGGCAAGCGTGCGGAAAAATTGCCGCTGGTTGCCGGTACCCAGGCTTTGCTGTCGATAAAACGTCCGGCATCTATCAGTTGGTTTGCCGCAATATAAAAATCTTTAGTATAAATCATGTCGGTTAATCACAGGGCTCAATGCGAAACGCTTACTTTAGCAGATTATGTTTACAGTATTTTTATGGGAGCTGATTTTTTTTGGTATCAGGCCAGATTAATATTCTAAGTCTAGCTAATGTATTACAATGATTCGGTGCCAATTACTGCCTATAAATCCCTATTAGCGCATGTAATAACTGACACACTGCCTGAGAGGGAAAGCCGCTTGACTAATGGATAGGAGACCGACAGCCTCGACTATGGTTATCAAAAGCCACGTTATCCAAACAATTAGGCTTCCGCGCAACATACAATATCAGTCTGATAGTTTAACTTATTCCGTATGATGGCTTCCATTTTTAGGCGGGACAGCCGGTATATTATTAATTCAACAAGGAGAACAATTTGAAGGTAATGGTAACAGGTGCAGCAGGGTTTATAGGCTCGGCATTGGGCCTTAAATTATTGGAACGCGGTGACGAAGTCGTAGGCATAGACAATCTTAATGATTATTACGATGTCAATTTAAAATTAGCGCGGCTAGACCGTTTAACAGATTATCGGCAGTTTAAGTTTGTAAAACTCGATATTGCCGATAAACAAGCCGTGCAGGACGTTTTTGCCAAGGAAGATGTTGCCAGAGTCATGCACCTTGCGGCCCAAGCCGGCGTGCGTTATTCGATCACCCATCCTGATGCCTATATCGATTCCAATATCGTCGGCTTCATGAATATACTCGAAGGTTGTCGGCAGCATGAGATAGAACATTTGGCCTATGCGTCCACCAGTTCAATTTACGGGGCAAACACCTGCATGCCCTTTTCTATCCATGACAATGTCGACCACCCGGTGTCGCTATATGCCGCCAGCAAAAAAGCCAATGAGTTAATGGCTCACACCTATAGCCACCTTTATCGGATACCGACGACCGGCTTGCGTTTTTTTACCGTTTACGGGCCCTGGGGCAGACCGGACATGTCGCTATTCATGTTTACCCGCAATATACTTGAAGGCAAACCGATAGCTGTGTTCAATTACGGCAACCACCGCCGCGATTTCACGTACATTGATGATATCGTCGAAGGCGTTATCCGCGTTCTGGATAAACCCGCCCAAGGCAATAGCGATTGGTCCGGCGAACATCCTGATCCCGGCACCAGCCTCGCGCCATACCGGATTTACAATATCGGCAACAATAACCCGATCCCTCTCTTGAGCTTTATCGAGACCCTGGAACAATGCCTGGGTAAAACAGCGGTAAAAAACCTGTTGCCTATGCAACCCGGCGATATTCCCGACACCTATGCCGATGTCTCCGACCTGGTTAATGATTTCGGTTATAGACCGGCAACCTTATTGGCAGACGGCATCAGCAATTTCGTTGCTTGGTATAAGGATTTTTATAAGATTGCCGGCTAGCAGAGGTGTGCGTCAGAGACGCTACCCTGTAAATACCGGCGCAATAAATCCAGTGCCAATAATGCCGCCTGGTTTTGCTTACGTTGGGGCAAGCCTGCTATGGAACGTTTAGCCTGATAACACCGCCCGCCTGCCAACAAAACGGTTTGCAGATCAATCAGCTTGCCTTTGTCCAGCAAGGCCGGAAAATCTCCGGCATAAAGCTGAACTAAAACGAAATCGGCGCCGCTGCCATGTCGGGTGGCAAGCGCTACAGCCTTTGCCGCCTCCAGCAAATCATCCGCGCTTATGGCCAGCGCGAGTTTTTGCGCCAATCTTGCCAGCGAGCACTCGTAGCGCGTTTCCAGCAGCCATGCCGAACCTACGCACAAGCCTGCCAACAAGCCCTGGCTGGCGGTTTCGACAACCGCCAACGTGTGTTTTCCGGCCTGCATTAACTGGTCGACAGTAAACGCGAGATCGCCGGTCACCTCGCCCAAACCATCAACAGCAAACACCACATCACCCAATATATCGGCAAACTCGGCAACCAATAACCTCATTTCGGCACCCGGATAATTTGGCGGGAACAATAATTTAGTTTGCACTTCGTTCAAGCTGGCGCGAAAGCCCAGTTGTACCTGGGCAGGAATGGCAATGCCGCCGATGCGTTGCTGAATATCCGACTCGCCGATGCCGAAGGTTTTAATGCTGACCAACGTGCTGGGCCGTAAAGTAAAGCGCGTAGCCAATGTCGGCCTTACTTTTTCGAGAAAAATAGCCCGCATTTCTGACGGCACGCCCGGTAAAAACACAAACCAGCACCGTTGGTAGTGCACGGCAAAACCCGGCGCCGTACCCCATTCGTTATCGAGCCGCTCAGCGCCTTTCGGCAGCATGGCCTGTTTGCGGTTGGACTCAGGCATTAGCCGGTTTCTAGTCATGAAAAACTGCTGAATGTGTGCAAAGGCGACGACATCGAATTCCAGCACCAGCCCAAACGCCTCGGCAACCGCCGTTGCCGTCAAATCGTCACTGGTAGGACCCAAGCCACCCGTGCAGATGCAGCAATCGGCGCGTAAGGAAATTTCCTTCAGCAAAACTACCAGGTCGTCCAATTTATCGCCTACCGCAGTATGCCGCGTCACGGTAAAACCCAGCGCTACAGCTTGTTGCGACAACCATGCGGCATTCGTATCGACCGTGTGTCCGGTCACGATCTCTTCGCCTTGCGAAAAGATTTCCAGGGTTGGGTTCATTGTTAATGGCTCCTGCATTGATGAAGACCAATAACTGTACCATCACCGTGTCAGCTGAGATATAGTTATCCGCCAAAACCCGGACAACCCATTCATTGCTTGCCTACCCCTGATGATCATAGCCCAACACTGGTTAACCGACATAACCCGTATACCTAGCCCCAACTTCGATGAGCGGGCAGACCCCTCAGACATTAGCTTGCTGGTGATCCATTGCATCAGCCTGCCGCCCGGCCAGTTCGGCAATCCTTATATAAACCAGTTATTCTGCAACCGGCTTAAGCCGGAGCAACACCCGTATTTTCAAGACATCTATCAGCTTAAGGTATCAGCCCATGTGCTGATTAAACGCGATGGATCTTGCGTGCAATATGTGCCCTTCGACAAACGCGCCTGGCATGCAGGGCAATCGAATTACCAGGGGCGCGAGCGCTGTAATGATTTTTCCATAGGCATAGAACTTGAAGGCACAGAAGCCATAGCCTACAGCGACCGGCAATATGAACAGCTGGCGACCGTCATCCGGCTTCTGCTTAACACCTATCCCGGCTTGTCGCACCAGCATATCACCGGGCACAGCGATATCGCGCCAGGACGGAAAACCGATCCGGGCGCGTCATTTGAATGGCAAAAGTTGTGGGCTTGGTTGGATAGATAGCAGGGCTTCAGGCGCGGCCTCAACTCACCGGTAAAGCTACTGCATGTGCCCATTGCGCGAGTGGTCGCTGATTTATCGGTTCGCGGGAGAACCGCCATCAGGCGGGCGTATGCTTAATTGTACTGCCTGGCGTTATCAAGGCAACAGCCTGCACCCGCACATCACTATACCGAAACTTCCTGGACTTCTTGGCCGGAAGAGTCAACAGCAGCAATCGTTTCCGGGCGTTGATAATTATCGACAAATGCCTTTAATCCTTGTTGGACCAAGTCATAAGTGGAGTCGATATTGCTCGCTATGCTGCCGTTTAACACATTAAGCCCTTGCAAAATATTTCGCGCTTCACTAAAGCCCTTGTCTATCCCGCCGCCTATCAGTTTGACAAACGAATTAAGCGCATCTTCAGTGCTTAATTCAGGATGGCTGGTCTGGTATTTGTCGAAAAAGGCCGTGGTCATGCTGACTATCCTGTCCGCTGTCGCCTCTGGCGACACATCAACGCCTGAGTCGTAAACCTTTTGTATAGCGTTATCGCCAAACTCGCTTTGTAATGCCTTATTAATGCCTTCCAGCGCAGTCTTGAACAATAAGGCCATCGACTTATTACCGGCGCTTAGGTTAACGTCAATAGTATCCTGCAAAATCCTCTGGTTTAATTGGATTTTGGCCGTTGAGGTCGACGTGGCTGTATCCGATGCCTGTGTTTGTGACGGCCCGTTTTCTTGCCTGCTGGTTTTAACCGAAGTTGTCGTATAGCTAACCGTGTATTCTGAGTTAATTTCCATCAGCTTGCTCCTGATCTAGTGTTAATACTCGCGTTTTTACCCACTTTAACAGCAAACGGGTTGTTCATATAGCGGCTGAAGAGGCGCTAACTTGACAGTGTTTGCGTAATAAATATTTTTTTGCTTGTAGAACGCTTAAAATAGCTCTTATACCCCTCGCAGCCGGCACATCCAGGATGCGAATAATAACTGAACAGCCGTGATATGCTAAAAACTTCTGACAACACGCTGGATCCGGACGATTGGCCTGCTTTTCGCGCACAAGGCCATCAAATGCTTGACGATATGCTGGATTATCTTGAGCATCTCCGTACACAGCCGGTCTGGCAGCCGCAGCCGCAAGCCGTGCGCGGGACATTCCGGCAACAGCTGGATGATAGCCCCGGCGATCTTGCCGAGACGCATGACCTGTTCATGAAAACCATCCTGCCTTATGCCGTGGGCAATACCCATCCGGGTTTTATGGGCTGGGTCCATGGCGGCGGCACGCCGGTCGGTATGTTGGCGGACATGCTGGCGGCCGGACTCAATGCTAACCTCGGCGGACGTGACCAGGCGCCGGTTGAACTGGAACGGCAGCTGGTGCAATGGGTGCGAGGGCTGTTTGGTTTCCCGGAAACGGCTGGCGGCCTGTTGGTCAGCGGCACGTCCATGGCCAATCTTATCAGCGTATTGATTGCCCGAACCGCGCTCCTGGGTGCAAGCGTGCGCCGGACCGGCATTGCTGCGTCCACGCAACGCCTGGTCGCCTATACCTCGACCAGCGCCCACCTCAGCATCGCCCAGGCTATGGATATTGCCGGCATCGGTAGCGATGCTTTGCGTATGATCCCGGTCAACGGCGACTATCAAATGGATGTCGCCGCCCTGGCAGAGGCCATCGCCGCCGATAAACAAGCCGGATTGACCCCGTTTTTTATTGCCGCCACGGTAGGCACAGTGGATGTCGGCGCCATTGACCCGCTAAGCGCCATTGCCGAATTTGCCCGGCGCGAAAAGCTCTGGTTCCATGTCGACGGCGCTTATGGCGCTCTGGCGATACTCGCCCCCGACCTAGCACCGCGCTTGCAAGGCATAGGGCTTGCCGATTCGCTGGCCTTCGATTTCCATAAATGGGGGCAAGTCCCTTATGACGCAGGTTTTATACTGGTCAGGGATAGCCGACAGCAGCTGGACACTTTTGCCTCCCCAGCCGCCTATTTGATGCGCGAAACCCGCGGCCTCGCAGCAGGCTCGCCCTGGCCTTGCGATTTAGGCCCGGAACTGTCGCGCAGCTTCAGGGCGCTAAAAACCTGGTTCACGATAAAAGTGTACGGGGCGGAAAAATTAGGCCATATCATTGCAAACACCTGCCTGCTGGCGCAGCACCTGGAACAACGCATCGCAGCCAGTCCGCAATTGGAACTCCTAGCGCCCGTTGCACTGAATATCGTCTGCTTCCGCTATCGTAGCGCTGATGCCAACCGGATCAATGCGGAAATTACCGTCGCCGTGCAGGAATCCGGTATCGCCGCGCCATCGACCACCCTGCTGCACGGCAAACTGGCGATACGCGCAGCAATCGTCAATCACCGCACCACTGCCGACGACATCGACGCACTCGTCAATGCCGTGCTGGATTTTGGCAACCGTCTAACCACCCAAGCCCAGGACAACCGATGACCGCCAACGATCTGCAAGACGAAAACCCCACCGCATTGATCGGCCTTGCCAAACTGATGGCTATGGCTTTCGCCGGCGCAGACCTCGCGCCCTTGGGCACGGAGCTGATTGCCCGCGCTAACGCCAATCCCTGCGCCAATACCTTGATGGACTTGTCGACGGTATTGCAACTGCGGGGCAACCGCGAACTGGCGCTGCTGATGCAAGCCGACGCTATCGGCAACCAACAGATTTACACACCGCCGACAGCAAACGGCCCGGTCAAACTCCGCGTTTGCGCGATCATGAGCAACGGCGATTTGATGGCCAACACGCCGCTGGAATTCTTGCTGGAAAACTCCGATATTGCGCTGACCCAGGTTTATGTCACGGCAAACCGACATTTACCTGCCCAACTGCCCGACCATGACGTACTGTTCGTCGCGGTTGCCCAGTCCGACGACAATATGCCGCTGTTGCAAGAACTGGCGGTCACGCTCGCAGCATGGCCGCACCCCGTACTTAACTTACCGGCGCGCATAGCCTTGCTATCGCGCGATCAGGCCTGTGCCTTGCTGCAATACTTGCCTGGCGTCATGATGCCGGTTACGGTGCGCGTGGGCAGGCAAAGGCTGGAACAACTCAGTAGCAATGGGCTATCGGCCGATAGCCTGATGGCGGACGGCGCTTATCCGATGATTGTGCGCCCGGTCGATTCTCATGCCGGACAGGGTCTGGATAAAATAACCGATGTCGCAACGTTGGCTGCTTACTTGCAAGACCATAACGGTAGCGAATTCTATGTATCGCGGTTTATTGATTACCGCAGCCCGGACGGTTTGTTCAGGAAATACCGTATCGTATTGATTGCAGGCCGCCCGTTTATT
The DNA here is from genome assembly GCA_030653435.1 of Methylovulum sp. Classification (GTDB taxonomy): domain Bacteria; phylum Pseudomonadota; class Gammaproteobacteria; order Methylococcales; family Methylomonadaceae; genus Methylovulum. The sequence goes on along the minus strand of JAURZI010000117.1, from coordinate 5,109 downwards.
TGTCATCTGGGCATATCCGAGCACTGGATGATCCATTACCTGAATGCTGGGATGGCGGAAAACGACCAGAAACGCGCCGAAGAAGCGCACGTCATGGCAACCTTCGACACAAGCTTTGCCACCAAACATGCCGAGGCATTCAGCGCCATTACCGGATGTCTGGGTCTGGATTATCTGGGCATAGACTGCGCCGAAACGCCCGACGGCAAGCTGCTGATTTTTGAAGTGGACAGCTGCATGATCGTACATGCCCTGGATCCGGTCGAGCTATTCCCTTACAAGCAACCGCAAATGCACAAAGTGTTTGCGGCATTCCGGCAAATGCTGCTGGACGCAACGCCGCAGGATGCTTTAGCGCCGTGAAAACGCATGCTGGGCACGACGAACAAGCAGCAGGCACGCCAGCATGCCTGCCATCCACGGCACAGCTATTGACCGCAGGTGGCGATGCGCGCATTGCGCTGGATGCGGTTACGGGCTTGAACGCCTACGGCTGTTCACCTTATCCCGAACCGGAACTGCTGGCTTACGGCTCCTCTACGGCGTCGGTTATTTCCCCCGAAGGTTACGGGTATGCCCAGCGCATGCGCCAACGCTTGCTGCATGCACTGGGCAGCGCATCAGCGGCAACCGTCTATGCCCTTGAGCTCAGGCGCATCCGTGCCGAATTGCGGGACTTATGTGCACTGCCGGACAATACGGAAATCATTTTCTCGCCGTCAGGCACCGATGCCCATAGCGTTGCGGCGCAATATACAGGCAGCGGCACAACCAGCCCCGCGCGGATCGTGATGATAGACGCCAACGAAACCGGTCGAGGCGTCCGTGCCGCGTTGGACGGCAGTCGTCTGACCGTAGCATCGGGGCATCCTGCACCGGAAATCGTAGCGGTATCGGTACGGCTGGCCGATGGCAGCACTAGGCCGGCAACCGATATTGATGCGGACGTTTCCGAACTTGTCAGCATAGCCGCTAAAGCAAACCGGCGCGTCCTGCTGATACTCGTCGACCAGTCCAAGACCGGCTTGCTCGCGCCTAGTCTGCACTGTGTACTGGCCTTGCAACGCCAGTATCCGCATAACATCGACATGCTGGTTGATGCCTGCCAGTTCCGCATCGCACAGCCGACATTACGGGCTTATTTGCAGCAAGGTTTCATAGTCGCGCTGACCGGCTCGAAATTCCTGAGCGGCCCATCCTTTTCGGCTGCGCTGCTGGTTCCGCCGCAAACCGCGCACCAACTGGCATTACGCCCGTTCCCTAACGCACTAAGCGCATCATCAAGCAAGTCGGATTGGCCTGCAAACTGGACGACAACCGCACATGACGCACAAACCAGCGCTTTTGGCCTGCTGTTGCGCTGGGAAATCGCCGCGCAGGAACTGCGTGCTTTCCGTGCCATACCGTTAGCCCTAACGATCGGCATTATCAAAGACTTTACTGCGGCTATCCTACAACGCCTGCACAACAACCCACACTTTAAACCGTTAGCCGTGCCCGCGCTAGACCGCCGTCCGCTGTTGACGGACGATAGCTGGGATCACCTCCAGACCATTTTCCCATTCCTGCTTTATCATGCCGATGCCGGACGTAAGCCTTTAAGCATGGAAGAAACGATGCTGGTATACAGGCAACTGCCTACCACGCTGGATAGCTATCAAGGCAACACTGCAACGCGTTGCCAGTTGGGCCAACCGGTAGCGTGCGGCAAGCGCGACGGCATCATGGTTAGCGCATTGCGGCTGTGCATCAGCACCCGGCTTATCGTCCAGGCCGTCGCCGATAAGGATGGCGGCCTGCGCGTGATTACCGGCGCATTGGCGGCGCTGGATAAAACCGCGTTGTTGATCCGTTCATTACCCACGACTGATTTTCATCACTAACATACTGGAAAACCATGGCATCTGTCTTATTAAGCGAAATTACCGTCTATCCCGTCAAATCATTGGCCGGCATCAGCGTAAGCAGCTGGCCGGTCACGGAAACCGGCCTGCAATACGATAGAAAATGGCTGCTCATTGACCAGGATGGGCAGTTTCTCAGCCAACGCCGCTTACCGTCCATGGCGTTAATCCATACCGCGATCACCGCCGATGAACTGGTGTTGTCCGCACCGGGCATGGGCCATCTTATCCTGCCGCTTAACCCGGTAGGCGGTGAGACCATTAGCAGCACCATCTGGCATGACCAGTGCGACGCCCGTAGCGTGTCGACAGCTGCGGACCGATGGCTTAGCGCATTTCTAGGGCAGGACTGCCGCTTAGTCTACCTCCCCGACGATGCTATCCGCCGCGTCGATCCTGATTACGGCAACAGTTCCGACCAGGTGGCCTTTGCCGACGGCTTCCCTTTTTTAATCATTTCCGAAAACTCTCTGGCCTCGCTAAATCAGGTCATGCAGCTGGAACTGCCCATGAGCCGTTTCAGGCCTAATCTGGTCATCTCCGGTTGCGCCGATTATGCCGAAGACAGCTGGCGGGAAATCAGCATAGGCACGATAGGCTTCAGGCTGCCCAAACCCTGCTCCCGGTGTTCGGTACCGACCATAGATCCGCTGACGGCAAAACCCGGCAAAGAACCGCTGACCACGCTTAACCACATCAGAAAATGGCAAAACAAGGTTTATTTCGGGCAAAATGCCTTGCATAACCAATGCGGCGTATTAACCGTCGGCGATGCCGTTACCGTTAACAGCACAGGTGAAAAGCAGCCGCCGATTTAAGCGGTGGTGCGTTCATACCAGCCGTAATAAACCAACCAGGCCAGCAAAAACACCAGATAGCCGGACCATAAAATATCCGACAGAAAATGCCCGCCCGCCGACATGCGGGCCAATGCCATCATCAGCGCCAGCACCAGGGTCAACACAAAATAAAATGCCTTGCGTTTGCGCGACAAAAAATACAAGGCGAAAAACATATAACCCACCGAACAATGCCCGCAAGGAAAAGACTTGTCGCGCGTGTCGCCGATTTGCAACGGCGGAATATAGTGGTACGAACCGCCAAACTCGCTGACATGCACAGGTCTGGGGCGCCCCCAATGATCTTTAAAAACCAGATTGACGACTAATCCAGGCCCCAACGCAATCACCAGCACGATATAGAGCGCCGGCCTGCGCCAAGGGATTGCTGCCGCTATCGCATAACTGGCTAGCGCGACAAGCAGGGCGCCTGCGGCCACGACCACGGCAAAAAGGTCGCCATAACGGAATAAATAATCCCATAACCACCAATGTTGCCAAGGCCAGACATTAACGCCACCATCCGGCAAATAAAATAGCGCGGCGGCCCGACGATCCAGATCAGTCACCCAGAAAATCGGCGTGGTAATGCCCATCAAGACCACAAGAATAGACAGTTCCCGCCAGCGACGTCCGCACTTCGCCAACATTATCCGCCCCCCAGTGGGGCTTGTTGGGCGGTCGGCCATACTTTCAAATGCTCCCCCAAAAACAAATGGTAGGATTTACGTTTATCCATCGGATTAACCACGGTGCCGACCTCATAAAAATGTACAAATACCGATGTCAGCGGCGCGGGTAACTCCGCTACGGTTTGTTCGGCGACAATGAAAGCGTTTTTGCCGATAGCGTCTTCAGGCCCGCCCCACACTTCGTATTGCGAGACGATCTGGCCGCTGCCTTCATAACGGTAAACACGGGGATGCCCAGGCAAATAAAAAGCCAATTGGCTAGCCAAAAAACGATGTCCCAGCGCAATAAGCAAGGTTCCTTCGGTATCCGGCACGGTTTTTTCGCGCACCGTCTCGATGGATGCCGCCAACTCGCCCCAGTGCCTGAACCGGAATGTCGGATCGACCGGCGTGTTATGCAAGTTAAAGGTTTGAATGGTCACGGGTAGCGCATAAGTCAGCATCACCATGAGATAGCCCATAACCACACCGATTTTTAGCGCATTTTTTCGCTCGCCTGCCAGCCACCGGCCGCTTAACAAGATCAACGCACTAAAATAAAACGGCATGGACCAATTGCCCTGCACCTTTTGCACCAGACTCAACACCAAAATGCCGATCAGCAAAACCGGCCCCATCAGCATCAGCAACTGTTCCTCAGCGCTTAACCGGGTAAATCGTCGGCCTGCTTGATAGGCCATGACCAGGATCAGCACGAAAATCACCGGCGATGCCAGCAACAATTGGTACAACAGAAAAGCGCCCGCCTGCTCCAGTCGTGTGCTTAACGCAACAGCTTCCTTAATGCCGAAATGGCCTTTACTATGACTGAACATAACCCAGTCATGCTGCTGATTCCATAACACAATAGGCACCAGGCTCAGCAATACGGGCAGCAAATACAGCAAAAATTCACGTTTAAATAAAGGGCGCCGACGCTGGTCCAGCAGCAAGAAACAAACCAGCATTACCGGAATCAGCAAGGCCACCTGCTTGCTGAGCATCGCCGCCGCCGTCGCTACGCCGGCCCAAAACCAAGACCTTAGCCGCTGGTTTTTATCCTGACCAAACAACGCGCCATGCAAATAGTAAAGACTCATCATCCAAAAACAATACAGCGGCGGATCGATGGTCATGACAAAATTGGCCAGGACATTGAACGGCATCGCCAGTATTAACAACAGCGCTAACGCCGCCGCCTGAGATGAATAAAACGCCTTGGCCGTCGCATACAAATAGCCTAAGCACACCATCCCCAAAACCACCGCGGGTAAGCGCACCACCGCCGTATAATCGCCGCCTAGCCCGGTAAAAATTGCAATCAGCCAAGCCACCATCGGCGGTTTGCTGTAATAACACCAGTCCGGCCTGCGCGACCAGTCCCAGTAATAGCTTTCATCGCCGATTAAATCCAAACCATTGATGAAAAGATAGGCGACCCGCAATACAAAAATGCCGGTCAACACCGGCACAAGATAACGCTCAATACAGGTTAAAAGTTTTTCGAACATCAGCCGTCATAGTAAAAACCAAAGAAATAACGCCAAATTATACTGGCAGAAAAAAAGTTCGCACGGCCACAATGCAGTTTTTTTATGCAAGCATATATTCCGTGCCTTTGTTGCTGATTTTTATCAGGCTAAAAAATTGCACGATGCGTGCCGAATGCCTAAACAACCGAATGGTGACCGTTTA
>JAURZI010000116.1 GCA_030653435.1 Methylovulum sp. | reverse complement strand
TCCATGTGCTGTTAATCGACCGTTGCCGGGAAATTATACTAAATTGCAACGACTATCATCACCAGCTGCTTAACTTACTCGGTGAGCGTTATGTTCAGTTATATGCCTGTTCTGGGTAATGAGGGTGCGGAATGTCGGCTGATAAATCTCACCAAAGTATTCGGTCCCTGAGGTTGTGGGCTACAGCAAAGGGAATAGCGCCATTCAGTTGCCAGACAGTTTAGCGGCAGGCAGCGGATTTTTTATGCTGTCTCAACGGTTGGTTTAGAAGAAGCGAAGATCCGTGCGTAAATCCAAAACCAAGAGCAGTTGGGCAGCAAAGGTTACGATGAGAAGGGGGATTTTTATGGGGTGATTGTTGGCAGCCCTTGGGGCTGTTCCAACTTTCACCCATTGGTACAATCTGGTAGCCCTGGGGCTACTAACAATCGTCAAGCTCCCTGCTTCGCAGGGGCGTTTTGACTTCACTTGGTAATCCAGCCAATTGGCTCATGCACATGGAGAAACTTTATGTATCCATTCAAGAAGTATACGTATTCTTTGATCTTGCTTATTCTGTTTAGTACCAGTATCGCAACAGCTACACCACTAAAAATTCCTGAGTCATATCCCATTGCTATGGTTTTTAAAGCATCCAAAAATCTTAAACCTGGAGGCAGCGCATTCAAAAAACAGCTAAATGAACAAGAGCCTTATGCCTGGATTCATGCACCTGGCCCAGGTGAAAAATCTGCAATGACTCGCAAGCAGTTCCCGAATAAAATCATTACGCTACAAAAAGCCTATGGCGGTATTTCTGAGGATGATTTCACAGGTATATGGCCTGGCCATCTGTTATACAAAGCAGGGACGCTACTTGGCAAAGATATTTCTCCAAATGATAATACTATTTTTGTTCAGGATTTAAACCGTGTTTTCAAAAGTAAAAAACGGATTAACAAAGTTAATAAAAAGGCCTCTCTCGCACTCATCATCTATGCACTTGATGAAAAAGGCAAACCTGATTGGTCTCGAGCAGAGCATATTATTGTCGATGCGGTAGATAATCAAAAAATCGTTGTAAAACGTGGCCAGTGGGGGACTAAACCCCTATCTTTTCAAGCAGGAAAAGCAGTTGTTGCTCCCCATATGATGTTTTGGAGCCACCAATGGCAACTTAATTTAAGCCTGGATAGCCCCAGAGGCGGTATAGGTAACCTGACCGCTGCGGAATGGTTTGCACAACTGATCGCCAAACGAATATCGGATGCTAAGGCAGACGGAGTCGAATTTGACGTTGGCCGCTGGACGTGGGGATATCCAGAAGCCAACCCTATGGATGTTAATAATGATTTAATTCCAGACTACGGCTATATCAATGGCGTTAATAGTTTCGGATTAGGCGGACAAGTTTTGTTCCGCGAATTGCGTAAAATCGTCGGCCCCGATAAAATCATACAAGCGGATAGTAACGACGCCATGTCAGGCGTACGTGGATGGCATTACCTCAATGGCATTCAAATGGAAGCTTTTCCTTACGCTAATGACTATGATCGTTTTTCTCCCGCGTTTCTCCATTTGCGCTTATGGGTAAACAACGCAGAAGCCTTACCGAAAGTCAGTTATCCCTTCACTAAAACCCCCACCACTGTATTCGCCAATGTCCGTATGCCGGATGGCTCAAAAACCGATTTTCATTTTCGAGTTGGATTTGCTTCAGCTTGTCTAGTAGGTATGCCGCATCCTTTTGCGAGCGCGAAAAACACCAAATTCGATCCAGCCAATGCCGGCGTTGAAAGTGAGGATAAAAACCTACAATTTGGCGTCTTTAACTGGGATGAGTATCACGGCGGAGACTTGAATGACTGGCACTGGCTAGGGCGGCCTCAAGGGCCGGCACAGCAAGAATTAAACGATCTGGATAAAACCGATCTCTTAGCTAAGGCTAGCTGGCAATGGACGTCAGAACACGGCTTTGTTGCAGACACCACCCAGGTAGGCGGCACCTATTCTGCGAATGTTAAACAAATTCCGAGCGGCATACTTCCTGAAAAAATGTGGGCCGGTGTGCATCTTGCACCTAAAGACGGCGGTCTGAAAACATTAGCAGCCGGTCGTGAATACACATTGGTATTTGAAGCGCAGGGTAGTGATTCCTGGCACTATGCAGGACAAAATTTTGATCGCGTACCCCGAATGACAACCATCAGCGGAGCAATAACAGGCAAGGCTAAAAAGCCGTTATCTATTCTTGCAGATTCCGAATGGAGGACATACCACATTAGCTTCATCGCCGATCAGTCACATTTACCTACACCGGTATTTGGCGTAGCTGAGCAAATCGGCAAGACTGAAATACGCAATATTAAGCTTTATGCCGGCGGTGCTGAACGATGGTCTCGTGAATTTGAAAAAGGTTTAGTATTGCTTAATATGACAAACGATCCCTGGCGAGTCGCTGTTCGCAAAAATTATTACAAGCGCTTGAAAGGCTCACAAGCGCCGGAGATTAATAATGGTCAGCCAGTCGAAAACGAGGTGATAATCCCTGCTCGCGATGCGCTGTTTTTGGTAAAGCGCTGATAGAGCAGATGTCGCAGACTTGTATTCAAATAATTGAATACAAGAGGCCTGCCGACTTGACCCGCTTGAAGAAGCGCTCGATTTGTTTGCTTCTTCAATCAGGCATTCGAAATAAACCTTCGCCTATTGCTGCCAATTGTTGATAGTCGCAACGCTTTTGCAATCGTAGGTGCGCTAGGTTTCACACCGCATTTTTTAGGTGTCCAGCCACCATAGGCAAAGTTTCCGGCTTGGGCTATACCGATAAGATTGCGCCAACAACAGGCTAAAAATTAACATAAACATTTTCATGGTCCTGAATTTGAAAATGAATAAAAGATTATATACCACCGCTTCCTTGCGTTTTTACGATCTTAAAACGGTTTTTCAGGCTTTGCTTTGCCCTGCGTTTTTGTTGCCAGCGGATGATTCCGGTAATAAACAGTAGCGGGCAGGCGAGACCTGACAAAAACACCAAAATCCGCCCCGTCCAGCCAAACGCCTGCCCCGAATGTAAAGGCCATTGCCAATGCGTGAACACCTCGCCCGCCGTGCCGATAGCGGGGTCGTCCACGTCCAGGATTTTGCCGCTGTATTGGTCAATCACGACACAGCGGCGGCTGATAACACTGCCTTTGTCCGCGACATCGTGCTTGCAGACGGTATACGTGCTGGTCGTTTGGGACAGGCCATAAATCCAGTCGGCGCGGCCTGTGGGATAACGCTTATCCGCTATCGCAACGGCTTCCGCCATTGAGATGGTTTGGTTATCGCCTGCTTTATTAGCGCTTGGCGGCGTGGAGCGGAACCAGTAACGGTAAGTCACGGGTGAAAACACTTCCAAAACCGGCACGACATATTCGGGTATGTCCATGTACACGCCCGAAAATAACACGGGTATCAGCACCAAAGCCGAATACAAGCCGGACGTTTTGTGCAGATCAAAGTTTAAGCGTTCTGCACTGGCTTTGCGTTTGACGGTCAGCGCTTGCAACCATTTTCCGGTCAAGGGCCACCACAGGATCAAACCTGTCAGCACCGAAATGACCAGCAACGCGCCCATTATGCCCACCACGGCGTAACCAATTTCTTCGCCCAGCAACAAGGCATAGTGCAGCTCGAAGATAAAGCCGATGAAACTATGCGGGACGAAGTTGTCTGATGAAGCCATCAACTGTTTACCAGTGACCTCAGCGGTGTACGGATTGACATAGACTTCCCAATTTTCGACGACCTCATTCGCCACCGGCAACGCATACATCAATTTAAACGCCGCTGTTTCATTGCGCGGATAATTGGCAAAGGTGTGGTTGGCGGATTCCGGCATGGCTATGCGTCCGGCCTGAAAAATATGGGCTAAGGGCTGATAAGCCGGATTCGATTCCGGCACGGTGACAGTCAGCAACTTGGGGTTTAACAGTTCGTTAATTTCGGCATGGAACACTAAAATGCTACCCGTGATGCCGAAAATGGACAGGAACAGGCCTAATACCAAACCCAGCCATAAATGCACAGACAACCACAGTTTCCGGCGGGCTTTGAGCTGGTTCAGATGGGTGTTTGCTGTGGTTTTTGGGGTGTTAATCAATGAGGTCATCGCCTTACAGTAGTGTAGGGTGTGAGCAAACAGCGTTATCGTTTGCCCACCATTTGCCGATAAAAGCGGTGGGCAGAAAAGCGTTGCCCACCCGTCTGGTATTGCTGGACTTAGGCGCGATAACATTGGCACCCAAGAAGATGTTTATCGCCAGCAGACCGTATGATGCCATCCAAGATCGCTTGCAACGCATTGAGAAGCCATTGGAATTATCGTAGCGGCGATCGGTTCGGGGTGAATGGAGCAATCACTTCACCCCGAACCGATTCATCAATACGCCTTATAGCTTAATACTCCACCTTAATCGACCCAATCGCCGTCAATGGCGCTCCAGGCAAAACACCTAAACCGGGAGCAACATAGTTATTAGGATCAGTAGATTCATAATATTGTTTGTCGAGCAGGTTGCGGATATTCAACTGTGTAGTCACTTTGGTCTTTTTTATGTTCCATCGGTAGGCGGCAAACATATCCATCCGCACATAGCCAGGCAATTGGAAGCTGTTATCAATATCACCTTCGCGCTCTCCGGCAGAGACAGTACCCAATCCCACACTAAAACCGTTCAAAGTCTTATGACCATTAAAATCATATTTAACCCAAAGGCTGCCCGCGTGTTCAGGGACGTTACTTAAGCGTTTGCCTTGAAAGCCGCTGTTATCTTTAGTGACACGGGCATCGGTATAGGCAAAACTTCCAATCAAACTCAAGGCATCGGTGATTTGTCCGGTCATATCCAATTCAATCCCTTGGCTGCGCTCTTCACCAACGGCAATACTGTCATCAAGATCGGCAGTGCTTAAATCAGGCGTTAACAGATTGTCTTTGGTCACATGGTAATAAGCTAAAGTGGCAAGGAAACGTTCATCGAACAGCGAGGTTTTGACACCCGCTTCAAATTGCTCACCAATTTGCGGATCAAAAGAAGCGCCGGTAGCCGACAGGCCATTATTCGCCCCGAATGAGGTAGTCCAGTTGCCGTAAATGCCCAACGCATGGATAGGTTGGTAAAGAATGCCCACCCGTGGACTGAAACCTTCATCCTCACGGGTGACACTATCCACCAGTGCGCCCGCCTGTGCGTAGGTGGCGGATCTGCCTCTAGCCGTTTCAGCCCAGTCGTAACGCCCGCCGCCCATGATATGCAGTTTGTCCCATAAAGTAATTTGGTCTTGGAAATACACGCCTTCCCATTGGTTAAAAAAGACGCTGCGGTCTCTTTCAGGCCGTTGGGACGTTAAAAAAGCTGTGTCGAAGACTGACTGGGGAATGCCATAACTGGGGTTATAAATATCGATAGCCAGAGCCGGATCAACCGTATTGTAAAAACCTTTGAGTCCATAATTATGAAACGAGCGGTAAAAATCGAAGCCAAACAGTACTTCATGCTCGCTAAAGCCCAGATCGAATTTGCCTGTCACATCCAGATTAGTCGCGTATTTTTCCGCATAGTCTTCTTCATAACTGACATTACGCTGCATGATCCCCGTTGTTTGATCTAACGCTGCGCTAGGGTCAAACGCGGGCGTGGGTGTGGCAAATGTCTGCTTCACATCATCATAACTAGCCAGAAAGCGGCTATGGATCGCCCAATCTTTATTAAAACGATGGTTCAGCAAGGAACCTAGTTGCACTTGGTTGAGATGACTAAGCGGCGTGTTCGGGTCACCCAAAGAGCGGCTGATAGGAATAGCTGCCGGACGTTTACCAATGACAGGAATACCAAAATCCGCACTGAAATCCTGATTGACCACTTGCAAGTCCAGGGTAGCGTCCGTCGAATCCGTAGGCTTCCACGTGATGCTAGGTGCGAACAACTGTCTGTCGTTACTGACAAAATCCCTAAATGAATTATTGTTTTGGTACGAACCCGTAAAACGGTACAGCAAGGTTTTGTCTTTATTCAGCGGCCCCGTGCTGTCCCATTCGGTACGGTATAAATCGTAAGAACCAAAACGTTGTTCCAGCGAGTGATAAGGCATATCCAAGGGTTTTTTGGTGGTGACATTGACCAAGCCGCCCGGCTCTGTCCTGCCATACAGTTGCGCCGGGCCTTTAACCACTTCGATACTTTGCACATTGGCGGAATCGAATTGAAAAGGGAAGTTATCGTTGGATTTTAAACCATTACGATAAATATTCTGGATGCTAAAGCCTCGCACGATGACATTGCTAAGCAAACCCAACGCCGGTTGTGTACGGACACCGCTGATGTTTTCCAAGGTATCGGTGACGGTACTGGCTTTTTGATCGTCGATTACCGATCTGGGTATCACTTGTATGGATGTGGGTGTCTCGATAATCGGCGTGTCGGTTTTAGTCGCGCTAGTGCTGTTCGTGATCGTATAGTCATGGTTATAAGGATCATTCGGATCATATCCTTCAGATGTTCCCATCACCTTCACCATCGGCAAATCGGTCGCCGATGACGGCTCAGTTGCCCGTATCGCCGCAACGGTTTTCAGCCTATTTTGTAAGGTGACGGTATTGCCGCTACCCAACTGATAACCAATCCCAGACCCCGCCAACAGCTTGGCTAAGGCCTCCGGCAGCGAATAATTGCCTGTTACACCCGACGAATTAAGCCCTTTAACCATTTCCGCGTTATAAACAAATTGCACGCCAGACTGCTCGGCTAAGCGATTGAGTGCCGAATACAAGGGTTGCGGGGCGATATTGAAACGCTGGCTACGGCTAACGGCGGGGCTGTCGGCTTGGCTGGTTGGTGCTATCGCTAGTGCCATCAAGCCTAAACATAAGGGTAAGGCCATCAGCTCGGACGATGGCTTGTTATTGGGTTTGCCTGTTTTGAATGTTGTTGTAGTTTTACGCATGAAGTGTTCCCAGTGATGGAGATAATCAGAGTAAGAACGCTTGATCAGGGGTGAAACCGTACTCTTTTAGGTGTGGCAAATTGTCGCAGAAGACGGCAATGTGATTGTTGGGGACAATTATGTTCAAGACCTCAACAATACCAACATCCCCAACTTATCCATCTTAATCGGCATCGTCGTCTGCAAAGCCTCCAGCCAAGCATCGACATGCTGGATGTCGATGGCGATGTTCACTTCCCGTTCGCCTAAGTTGTCGTCCAGCAAGCGGATTTGGCAGCGCCGGTAGCGGTTGATTTCGGCGATCACCTGTTTTAGCGGCACGAAATTCATCAGCAAGCGTCCGCGCCGCCAGGCTTCGGCGGTATCCACATCGACGGTTTGCACAACGCCCAATTCAACCGCATTAAAAGCCAGTTGCTGGCCTGCGTTTAAGGTCGATGAGGTGTTGGCTGCGGCGGTGCGGATTTTGCCTTGCAGCAAGGTGACGTTGCCGCCGTTACCGTCGTAACGGACGATGAATCGCGTGCCTAAGGCTTCGGTCGTGGTGTGTCCTGCGCTGACGCGGAAGGGGCGGGTGCGGTCGTGGGCGACGTCGAATTCCGCTTCGCCGCCTAACAGTTCAATGCGCCGTTCCTTATCGCTGAGGCTGACATTGATGGCGGTGTCGGTGTTGAGGTGGATGACGCTGCCATCGGCCAGTTGTATGGATGTTTGTTCGCCGATGTGGGTGCGGTAATCGGCTAGCGGGTGGCTAAGATAATCGGGAAACAGTCCGGCAAGCACCAGCAACATGAACGACGCGGCGACCGCAAGCCCAATATTCCGGCGTTGGGTTTGGTTGCGGCGGTGTTGGGCGGCAATGACCAGTCTGCGTTTGCGGTCGGCTTGCAAGGGGCCGGACAGTTGTTGCCAAAGCTGGGCCGTTTCTTGATAGGCCTGTTCATGCGCCTCGCTTTGTTGCCGCCAATGGGCAAATTCGGCGTGGCTAGTCTCGGACACTGCGCCGGAAGACAGGCGCACTTGCCAGGCGACGGCCTCCCGGTTAAGGCGTTCGCGAAATTGTTGGGGTGTTTCGGTCATTGGCGGCGTGGCGTGTGGGTGTGGTTTATCACTATAACGAATCAGCGCGGCTGTCGCCACACTATGGCTGATAATCAAGTGACTGGCGGCAATGGTTTAAGGCGCGGGCCAGTTGTTTTTCTACCCAACTGGTGGAGATGCCCAGTTGTGCGGCGATCTCGGCATGGCTTAAGCCTTCGATGCGGCTTAAGTACAACATGTCCGCGCAGGCTTCAGGCAATTCTGCCAAAGCGGCTTGAATTTGCCAAAGTTGGTCTTGGGCTTGGGTGACGCGCTCCGGTTCTTCGCGGTGATCGGCTTCGGTTTGGTTGCCGGCATACTGGACTAGCAGTTCGCTATGGCGTTTTTGGCTGCGAAGATAATCGATAGAAAGATTCGACGCGACGGTGAACAGCCACGCGCGGATTTCCGTTTCGCTACGAGGCGTTGGAGTCAACAAGCTCAACCGCAAGTACAAGTCTTGCAACAAATCCGCCGTGGTGTCTTGGCAACGGATACGCCGATTGACAAACTTCTGGATTTGTGGTCGGGTGTTTAAAAAAATCAGGTAAATATCGTCTTCGGTAAACGTCATCTGCGGAAGGGGTAAGCGGGTAGCTGTGTTGTGGCAATCTATGGGGCATGGTTTGTGCCAAGGTTGACTAACTTGTGTGCAGAGTCCGGTTAGGCTGGATTTTGCAGAAGACGGGCTAAGATTTGGCAAACTGGGGAATGAAAAAATGCGTGATATGCCATAGAGGAGTGTGGCATTTGACACAGTTTTATTAGACGTCTTTCCTGCTCCCATCTGATCAAGAAAACGTCTAAGTTTGAAAACCGGCAACGCCTACCGTTTCAACTGTCGCTTCCAGTTCGACAAGCTGCCCCAGCGTTTACTGGTGGCTGCCATCACCGTTAGCCCGCGCCTTATAAACGGGTTACGCTAGGCTGAAGCAGCTTGCTGATCAGGTTGCAAAACTCAAACAAGATTCTTTATTAATTTTATTTAATAAACAATAACATGCGTATCTATGCTCCCGCTATTTTTAACATGGAACAGAAGAGATGGTTAAAAAATTGTTTGTATTTAAAGATAACAGTGTTAACTTAACACCGTTAATTAACAGGTACGACCCTATGCCACCCAGAATAAAATCACAACAAGACCGCGAACAATTGCGCTTGATGATTCTCGATGCCGCCCGCAGTTTATTTGTCGAGCGCAGTATCGAAGCCGTGTCTATGCGCGAGATTGCCAAACAAATAGGCTATTCCGCTACCACGTTGTACAACTATTTCGCCGATAAAGAAGCTTTGCTGCAAGCTTTGTGCGATGCGGATTATTTGGCATTGGCTGCGGGGATGCGGGAGAGTATGCAAATTCAAGATCCTATCCAACGCATCCGCGCATTGTTCCGAGGTTATTCGCAATTCGCGCTGCAACACCCTAGCCATTACCGGTTTATGTTCATGACCCCAGGGCCACCGTGCAATTTGGAGATCACCCGCATTGAACAAGGCAATACCGAACAAGATGCTTACGCACAACTGCAAATGGTGGTGCAAGCAGCGTTTGACGCAGGGTTGTTCAGGGCAGATTTGCAAGATAGCGAATTGATTGCCCAGACCTTGTGGGCGGGTGTGCATGGGGTTTGTTCGTTAGAAATTGCGCTGGGCAATGAGGTATGGATGCAATGGGCGGATATTGAAGCGCGGACTGGTTTGATGCAGGACGTATTGTTACGGGGCTTGCTGCGGATTTAGTAAAGCATCGTAGCCGCTTAACCAACACCGCGCCTAATCCCGCTTGGCCAGCGGTTTTCTTTCAATATTTAATTCTTATCAATAGGATGACTTGTTATGCGACATACGCTCTTCGGCCTTCTGGCCTTACCGCTGCTGGCAGCCTGCGACAAGCCTGCAGAAGCCCCGCCACCACCGCGTCCTGCTTTGGTGATGAAAGTCACCGCCAACAACCCGGATACGGCAATGACTCTGGTCGGTATGGTGGTGCCGCGTTATCAATCGGCGCAAGCTTTCCGCATTGCCGGCAAGATTATCGAGCGACGCGTGGATATAGGGGCGAAGGTGAGCAAAGGCCAAGTGATCGCGCGTCTGGATGCTACCGATAGCCAATTGGACAGGGCAGCCGCCTCGGCGGAAGTGGCCTCGGCAGAAGCCAGCCAAGCGTTGGCGGTGGTGGAAATGATGCGGCAACGGCAGTTGTACGATAAAAAATTCATTTCCGCGTCGGCCTTGGATATTCGCGTAGCCGAGCTGAAAGCATCCAGTGCTCGTTTGGCGAAAGTCAAAGCTCAAGCCAGTATTTCCGGCAACCAAATCCAATACACCACACTGAGCGCCGACCGCGACGGCGTGGTCAGTTTTATCCAGGCCGAACCGGGGCAAGTGGTGGAAGCGGGCAACATCATCGTCAAGATCGACGATACCCGCGCCGTCGATGTGCTGGTTACCGTGCCGGAATCGCGCATGGCGGAAGTGACGTTACAAGCTCCCGTGTACATAAAAATGTGGGCGGACCAGCAAAAACTTTACCGCGGCGTGGTGCGGGAAATCGGACCGGAAGCTGACACGGCGACACGTACCTTTAATGTCCGCATCACGCTGGAAAATGCCGATGCCGCCGTCAAATTCGGCATGACCGCGGGCGTGAAATTTATCGATCCCAATAAAGCAAAACAGAACGGCGTTATCGTCCCCAGTCGCGCAGTGACCGCCAACAACGGCAACAGCCAAGTCTGGATAATTTCAGACGACAACCATGCCCATGCCCGTACAGTGGAAACCGATGCGTTTCGGGAAGATGGCGTAATCATACGCAAGGGCTTGAGCGAGGGCGAAACCATCGCCATTGCCGGGGTGCATAGCCTTACGGAGAACCAATTGATCCGTCCAATCGTAGGGGTACAGCCATGAATTTTCTGCCTGAGCCTGGGGCCAGTAACGGTTTTAACCTATCCAACTGGGCGTTAAAGCATCAAACCCTGGTGTTATACCTGATGCTGGTGCTGATGCTGTCTGGGTTTCTGGCCTATACCAAGCTGGGGCAATCGGAAGACCCTCCGTTCACGTTTAAAGTTATGCTTGTTCATGCCACTTGGCCTGGAGCCAGCGCGGAGGAAATGGCGGAACAAGTCACCGATAAACTGGAAAAGAAAATCCAGGAAATCGCCCATTTGGACACTGTCAGCAGTTTTTCGCGGCCAGGGGAAGCGATGGTGTTTATCACTATTAAAGATGACACCCTCTCTGACCTTATTCCTGAACTCTGGTACCAAGTGCGGAAAAAAGTCGGCGACATTCGCGACACGTTGCCTCAGCAACTGGAAAGCCTGACGTTTAACGACGAATTCAGCGATGTTTACGGCAGCATGTACGCGCTCACCGGCGACGGTTTCGACTACGCGGCCTTGAAAAAACACGCCGAACTGATCCGCACCGAATTGTTGAAAGTGAAAAATGTCGCCAAAGTGGAGTTTTTCGGCGAACAAAAACAGCGGTTGTTCATTGAAATTTCCAATGCCAAATTGGTGACCTTGGGCATCAGCACACCCGAATTGATCCAGACCCTGCAAACCCAAAACACTGTAGTGCGCGGCGGCACTTACGAATCCGCCGAGGAGCGCATCCGTATTGCCGTCTCCGGCCGTTACCAAAAATTGGACGATTTGCGCGAGTTGCGGTTGCGCGCGCACGGACAGGATTTCCGCTTGGGCGATGTTGCCAAAGTCTATCGCGGCTACGAAGACCCTCCGCATGACAAAATCCATTATCTGGGCAAAGAAGCCTTGCTATTAGGCGTAAGCATGACCGACGGCGGCGATGTCATTGAGCTGGGCCACAATATCGACGCAGCCATCGGCCACATCAAAGAAAACTTGCTGATCGGTTTGGCGCTGGACACCGTCACCTCGCAGCCGCACATCGTCGCCCGTTCAGTCAACGATTTTGTGCAATCGCTGGTGGAGTCCTTGGTGATTGTCTTGGGGGTCAGCTTGCTGTCGCTGGGCTGGCGTAGCGGCATCGTGGTTGCCATCACCATTCCGGTAGTGTTGGCAACGACGTTTGTGTTCATGCAATATTTTGAGATCGGCTTGCATAAAATTTCTCTGGGGGCCTTGATTCTGGCTCTCGGATTATTGGTGGATGATGCCATTATCGCCGTGGAAATGATGTCGGCGAAAATGGAACAAGGCTGGGATAGGTTAAAAGCCGCATCGTTCGCCTACACCTCCACCGCCATGCCGATGCTGACCGGAACGCTGGTCACGGTGGCGGGATTTTTGCCTATCGCCACAGCCGCCTCGTCAACAGGCGAATATACCCGCTCAATTTTTCAGGTGACGGCGATTGCTTTGCTGGTGTCGTGGGTTGCAGCGGTGATTTTCGTGCCGTACATTGGCTATCACTTGTTGCCGGATTACGGGCAGGCTCCGCAGCCATCAAAACTCAGTCGTTGGCTGCAATCGGTGTTTAAAATCAAAGCAAAAACCACGCATGTCCATCATCACGATATTTACAGTTCGCCGTTTTATCAAGCCTTCCGCAAAGTCGTCACCGCTTGTGTGCGTTACCGCAAAACTGTGATAGCGATTACTTTGGCGTTGTTTGTGTTGGCGATCATCGGCTTCGGCAAAGTGCAGCAACAATTTTTCCCTGATTCTACGCGTTTGGAATTGATCGTTGATTTACGCCTGACCGAAGGCGCGTCCTATGCCGCCACCGAAACTGAAACCCAAAAGCTGGAGCAGTGGCTGCTGGATTGGAACGCCAAACATCACGGCATCGACAACTTTGTTGCCTACATCGGCAGCGGTGCGCCGCGTTTTTATCTGCCCTTGGACATCCAGTTGGCGCATCGCGGCTTTGGGCAATTGGTGGTTTTAAGCAAAACTTTAGAGGACCGCGAAGCCTTGCGGAAAGATTTATTGACCTTGTTCGACAACGACTTTCCGGCCTTGCGCGCCTCGGTGCTGCGTTTGGAAAACGGCCCTCCGGTCGGTTTTCCGGTGCAGTTCCGCGTCAATGGCAGTGATATTGGCCAAATCCGCACCGTCGCCCATCAAATCGCCGACATCATGCGCGCCAATAGCAACCTCAGCAACGTCCAACTTAATTGGGATGAGCCTAGCAAAGTGGTGAAAGTCAGCGTTGATCAAGTGAAAGCACGGCTGTTGGGCGTCAGTTCGGTGGATATCGCCGCAGTGCTGAATGGCGGCGTCCAGGAATTGTACATCACCGAATTCCGCGAAGGTATCGAGCGCATTGATCTGGTTGCCCGTGGCCCTGCCGAACAACGTAAGCGCTTGTCGCATTTGCCGGATTTAATGATAAACACGCCCTCCGGTATCGGTGTGCCGTTAGCGCAAATCGCCACCACCAGCTACGAATTTGAAGAAGGCGTGATCTGGCGGCGTAACCGCATCCCGTCGATGATTGTACGCGGCAACTTGAACGGTGATGTGCAAGCCCCGCTGGTGTCAGGGCAAATCGAAGAAAAATTGGTCGAGCTGAAACAGCGCACACCATTGGGCGTGAGCATTGAAACTGGCGGTGCGGTGGAAGAATCGGCGAAAGGCGGCGCATCGGTCGCGGTTGGTTTCCCGTTGTTTATAATCGTAGTGTTGACTGTGCTGATGATACAGCTGCAAAACTTCTCGCGGGTAGTGTTGGTTTTTTTAACCGCGCCGTTAGGGCTTATTGGTGTGACTATCGCGTTGTTGCTGTTTGATAAACCGTTCGGTTTTGTCGCTATGCTCGGTACCATTGCCTTATCGGGAATGATTATGCGGAATTCGGTGATTTTGGTTGACCAAATCGATCAAGACCGCGCCAGCGGCATAGAACCCTGGCAAGCCGTGGTGGAGTCCACCATCCGCCGCTTCCGCCCCATCATGCTGACTGCGGCGGCGGCGATACTGGCGATGATACCGCTCACCCACAGCGTGTTCTTCGGGCCGATGGCGGTGGCCATCATGGGCGGCCTAGCCGTGGCAACCCTGTTGACCGTGTTGTTCTTACCCGCTTTGTATGCTGCGTGGTTTCGGGTGGAGATACCCCAGTCGTAGGTACGCATCGCGTACCTGTTACATGGATGGCAATAATGAATTTTTGAAAAGGTACGCAATGCGTACCTTACGACTGAATGATACCAACACTTTAACCCATTACCCAAAGGTTTACCCACTATGCGCCAAACCCTATTGCTGATTACCGGCGTGCTGGCGGCAATTGTCGTCCAAGCGGCCCCCGCAGGCGCAAACCCCAAGCCGCAATCCCTGCTAGACATCTACAATCTAGCGTTAGCGCACGATCCCACTTTGGCCTCGGCCCTGAACGCCAACAAAGCCGCGCAAGAGTTAATCGAACAGGCTAAAGCCTTGTACCGCCCCATCGTTAATTTCAGCGCTGGAGCCAGTGCATCCCAGTCGGATGTGCGTTACCAAGGTAAAGGCGTACCGTTTCCCAACGGCGTAAATACTTACCAAGGCTACGAATTCGGCGTGGAAGCGCGGCAACCCTTGTTCCGTAAGCAAAATCTGGTGCAAATGGCGCAATTGCGTACCCAAGTTAGCCAAGCGGACAAGCAATTGCATTTGACCCTGCAAAACCTGATGCTACGCACCACACAAAGCTATTTCGATACGCTGGTCGCGCAAGATAAACTCGATTTAATCAACGCCCAAAAAGCGGCCATCTTAAGTCAGCTGGAACAGGCAAAAACCCGCTTCCAAGTCGGTAGCTCAACGATCACCGACACCAACGAAGCCCAAGCCCGCTTCGATTTAATCGTCGCCCAAGAAATCGCCGCGCAAAACACGCTGGAAATCGCCAAACGCCATTTGCAAGCTATCACGGGCGCTATGTCCAGCCCATTGGCAAAAGTCAAAGCGAACCTCAAGCCCAATGCACTGACGCAAAAACTGGACGAATGGCTGAAAGTGGCGGCCGACAGTAATTTAAACATCCAAATCCAGCAAGACCTCGCCACGTTTGCCGGACAAGAAATCGAGCGCAACCAAGCTGCACACTTGCCCACCCTCGATGCTGTCGCCAGCTACACCGAATCCTCCGCCAACGGCAGTAACTTCGGTTTCGGCAGCGACATCAACACCGGTACCATTGGCGTGGAATTGCAAGTGCCGCTTTACCAAGGCGGCGCGACCGGTTCGCGCATCCGCCAAGCGGTGTTGAACAAACAAAAAGCCTTGGACGACGTCGAAATCGCCCGCCGCCAAACCGAGCTGGACACTCAAACCGCCTATTTCAATCTCAATTCCAGCATCGCCCAGGTTACAGCCTACGAACAAGCCCTGAATAGCAGCCAGAGCCAATGGGACTCCACCAAAATGGGTTACGATGTTGGCATCCGCACCAGCGTCGATGTGCTGAACGCCCAACAACAATTGTTTTCAGCGAAACGGGATTTGTTGGAAGCGCGTTACCAGTATTTGTTGAACATTATCCGTCTGAAAGCAGCGGTGGGGGCAATTAGCGATGCGGATTTGGCGGATGTTAATCAGCAGTTGGAGGGTGAGTTGTAAACAACATAGTGGATTCCATTGGCGCTTCACCGCATGGCTGATACGGGTTAGGTAAATGCCCGGCCGACGTTCATTGCCCCGTGAATTTTAACAGTGGGGCAATAGCTGCCGCATAGGCGGCTTGCCAAGGCTGCACTGTGTTCGGATTTTCCTTGATGAGGCGGGCTACAGCGTCGCCGCATTGGCGTAGCTGCGGTGATGCCGCTGCAAGCGCCGCGATTAGTTTTACTGTCAGTGCGTCGAGTTTAGGCCGGGTGGTTTCGGCAAGGTCGGGCACGCCATCAAAACGGCTGGCTTGGTTGAGTCGCCAGTCCGCAAAAAAAGCTTGTTGCACGGTTTTTGAGGCTTCGATTTGTGCACGGAAAAAACTTTCCGCCCATGCCACCGGCAAGCCCTGAGCGATGGCTCGTTGACCCAAGTGGCTGATAATGGCTTGTTCACGCCGCTTATCCTCGATTTCCCCTTGTGTATTCCATTTATAACGGGCAACGTCTTCAGCCAGTTGCAAACGTTCCTCAATGAGCGCAAGAACAGAGGTGACAGTTTGTCGGACATCGCAGGACGCGGGCCGTGGCGTTGTTTGTTGCGCCGGAACGGGTAGTGCGACCAGTATGCCAAGCAGGGTCAGCGTGATAAACGGTAATGACATGAGGTCGCCTGTGGGTAAGTTATTCGACCGGAAAGTCGAAGAAAATATCGGGGTAGGGCTCGTTTTTCAATGTAAAGTGCCACCATTCTTGCGAGTACGGCGCAAAACCGTGTTTTTCCATGACGGTTTGCAACAGCATCCGATGCGCGCGTTGCGACGGCGACGGCGTCGGCGCTGTCGGCCAGGATTCAGGGCCGAAGAAATCAAATATGCCACCCATATCAATATCCTCACCGCTTAATGACACCAGCGTCAAATCGACGGTGCTGCCTCGACTATGGCCGGAATGCGAGGATATATAGCCTTCCTTGAAAAGCTTGGACTTATCGATATTGGGGTAATGCTTGCTTTTCATCAGGTTGTCATCCGGGTCGGCGGCCCAGCGCACAAAATGATTGACGGCACGTTGTGGACGGTAGGCATCGAAGATTTTCAAGCCTAGACCGAATGCCGACAATTCCTGTTGGACGGCGGCCAGCGCATCTGCGGCAGGCCTGCTCAGTATCGCGCGGGGTTTGATATAGCCGTCTATGGGTTTGCCGACAAAATTGTGTGCCGTGTAATAGTCCATTTCCAGCCTGATGCCCGGAATAACATCGTCCAGATAAGCGAAGTCCTGAGGTATGAGTGGCGGATTAGCGTGTGTTGTTGCTGTAAAAACCAGCAGGGCAAAAACCAGCAGACAGAGTGGCAGAAAGCGCATGGGAATAAAGTGCAAGGTAGGGATTATTGGCTAAGGTTATAACCTCTAGTTTACTAAAAATATCCCTGTGCGTTTTAATAAATATCTGCCCGAAAAATCCGCAACGATAATAATATGTCCAGGCAAGGGATGAGGCATTGGGTAGAATAGGTTGGGAGCCGGATGCCCAGTGCTGCAAAGGCTGGACAGTGTTGCCAATGGCGATAGTGTCATCATTTTTACCATTTTATTAGACTCGCCAGTGAACCGGTGCTATTGTTTTATAGTTATAACAAAAACAATGGCGGTATGCTTCTAAGGCGGTGTTTATTTTGATATGGGGTATTGTGATGATAGCGGTCACCAGTTCTTTGCTAAGTGATAATATTAAAATACTGAAAGGTGAAGTTTCAAAAACCGCCTACCAAGGTGTTTTGATAGCTATTGCTGCCATTATTATCGGAACGTGCATAACCTGTCTTTACGTGACCGGCGACATATCGTTGATGGGCATCATGAATGCACAGAAACAGAACGCAGGTCTTTGGATCTTGGATAGCATTCCTTTTGTTTTTGGTTTTTGGGGACAATATTCAAGCTCCGTTATTGCTTATCATGCCGGCGCAATGATATTCGACCAGACGCAGGAACTGCGTACTAAAACAGATGATCTGGAGCGGCAGACCAATTATGTGACCACGCATGACCCTGTTACCGATTTGCCAAATAGGACACTCTTTTATGACAGGGTGGAGCGGGCCATTTTTGCGGCTACCCACAAGGATTTGTTGCTATCAATACTGCTGGTTGAAATTGCAAATTTTAAAGAGGTTTACGATACGATAGGCCGGACCAGTAGCGATTTGATACTTAAACAGGTTTCCACGCGTTTACAGGGCGTGAGCCCTGAAAGGGATAGTGTGGCCAAGATAGACGGCAATGTGTTCGGCATTCTGTTGACTAATGTTATCGACATTGTTGAGGTTGAACAACTGGCGCAATATATCCAAAAGGCATTGGAACAACCGTTTTTAGTTGAACGACTACATTTTAGCGTGCACACCAATATCGGTATCGTGCATTTTCCTGAGCACGGTGAAGATGTAGACACACTGGTGCAAAGGGCCGGTGTTGCGCTTGATTTGGCACAAAGTTCCCATAAAGGCTGCGCCTTATATGATTTTTCGCTGGATAAGCACAGTGCCAAACGGTTGACCTTAATGTCCGAATTGCGCCGTGCGATAGAGCGCAATGAACTGGAATTGTTTTATCAGGCTAAGGTGACGATAAATACCGGTAAACTCTACGGTGCCGAAGCCTTGTTACGCTGGCACCACCCTATACATGGGCTTATTTCTCCGGACGAGTTTATCCCGATGGCGGAACGGACCAGAATGATAACGCAATTGACGCCCTGGGTCCTCAAGCAAGCGTTTCGTGCTGCGGGCGACTGGCATCAACAAGGGATAGCATTAAAAATATCGGTCAACCTTTCGGCAAAAGATTTGCATGACCCTGAATTGCCTGACCTGATTACCGGAATTGCCGCCGCCACCGGCATTAAGCCGGAATGGATGATGCTGGAGATCACCGAAGGCTCGGTGATGCGTGACCCTGAACATGCGCTGGATATTATTAAACGGCTGCATGCCAAGGGTTACCAGTTTTCAATAGATGATTTTGGCACCGGTTATTCGTCGCTAGCCTATTTGAAAAAAATGCCTTTGACGGAGCTAAAAATAGACAAGTCTTTTGTTAGCGACATTTTGGGCAGTGAAAATGATGCGGTTATTGTTAAGGCCACGATTAACCTGGCGCATAATCTGGGCTTGCAAGTCACCGCAGAGGGCGTGGAAAGCGAAGCGGTTATGGAAAGGCTCAGGGAATACGGTTGTGATATTGCCCAGGGTTATTATTTGAACAAGCCTTTGGCAGTCAAAGATTTTAATGACTGGATGCGTTCTTCGGCATACTAATCCAAAACAGGCAACCAAGCCCGGCGGGTTTATAAGCCTGCCGGGCTTGTTTAATAGGCCTTATGCTTTTCCTTCAGCTGTTTTGTCGCCAGGTTCTTGCGGCTTTAACGCCGACCTGAAATTCATGACCTTATTGAGCATGTCGAACCAGAATGGCGCCCCTAGGGATACGGACAGCGCCGTTATCAGCCAGCCCAGCAGTTTTGCCAACCAATTCGCGCAGGTCAGTTTTGTCCTGGGGTCGTCGCCCTGCCAGCCTATAGGCAGGCCTAAGTTGCTCAAGGTGGCAATTTGCTTCATTTGTGCACTGTAACATTGTTTAGGCGCCAAGGCCTGGGCTTTGCAATAATCCTGCTTGATGTCCGCTATGCTTGCATTTAACAGATCGAGTTCAGCTTGCTTGCTTTTAAGCGCCCCGTCCTGGCTGCTGTCCTTGCCTAAACTTTCTATTTCTTGTTTTAACTTGTTGGCTGCCGTTTCTTTTTCAGCGAGGGCCGGTGATGGCTTCATGCCTATTTTGGCATATTGTCCGGCGGCATTTACAATTTCCTGGCGCAAGGTATCGTCAACCATCAGGCTTTTGGCGATAGTGATGGTATCGACATTGCCCAACACTGTTATCAGGCAGGCAAAGACCAGCGTGACCCCTTGGGTGTGTTTTTTATACCAACCGGACACCCGGTTGCCCATGCCGGAATACCAGTCTTCAATGTTCTGGATGGCTGCGTTGAGGTCATTGCCCGCGCTTTCAACCAGCGTTTTCAGCGAAATTCTGAGATCATCAGGCAGTAGCGGCGTATTGGCTATATTATCGGCCAACGTTGCCGTGCTGAGGGTTTGTCCTTCGAGTATTTGCGAGATAAACGCCAGCGCAAAGGTTTTAGGGGGTATATAAGAAGGTAGATTCTTCGGTAAAACCAGCTGGATTGTTTTATCGGTATTCGAATTTTTCGAGATAGCGGCATGACCTTTATACAAGCTGTAAATCAGCGGATTTTTATAAAAAGCGTCTAGGAACGCAAAGCTTTTTTGGGTGCTGTCATTCCCATTATCTCCGCCGAACAGTTCAAATAAACCGGTGCACAGTTTTTTCCCCCGCTCCTTAAATATCACGGTTTCCGCCATTTCTGTAAGCGAACAACAGATCAGGCTCAACAATAAATAAACAAAGACTAAACCTATGGCAACATCGACTATACCGGACATATTTTGCATAACAATCACCACATTCAAGTAAGTATCAGACAGGGTATACGGACATGGAAATGTCAGCATTATTCCTGCGCGTTGTCAAGTGCGGCAAGCCAGTTACGCAGCTTCACGGCAGATTGCTATAATACCGGCCCATACCCTCCTAACCCGGCTAAGCTATGAACTCTTATCGACATACCTTCTTCTGCAAACTGTTACTGAACCTGATATTCATGCTGGCGCTGTCGGGCTGCGAAAAACTCCCGGAAGTTCAAAAATTCGGCGGCGAGGCGCAGGGGACGACTTATCATGTCAGTTTCTGGTCAGCGCAATTAGCCGATACATTAACGGTAAAAAAAACGGTGGATGATGAATTGGCCCGCCTGGACCAATTGCTGTCGAATTATCGCCCCGATTCCGCTATTGAGCAGCTGAATAAGACGCTGAGCAGCGAACCGCTGACGGTCAATGAAGAAATTATTGCCTTGGTTGAACAAGCGCGCTTAGTCAGTCAGGCCACTAACGGTTGTTACGATTTGACGATTAAACCGTTATTTGATTTATGGGGCTTTAAAAATGACAAATTATCAATCCCGGATCAGACAACGTTAGCGGCGGCGCTGAAAGAAGTGGGGTTTGCACAAATTGAGGTGCTGGACGCCACACACTTGCGTAAGTTGAACCCGGAACTTAAAATCGATTTGTCATCCATTGCCCAGGGTTATAGCGTAGGGCGCATTGCCACGCTATTGGAGCGGCAAGGCATAGAACATTATCTGGTGGAAATCGGCGGTGAATTACAGACACGGGGCAGCAAACCCGATGGCGAGTCTTGGCGCATAGCGCTAGAGAAACCGTTGTCCGGCGAACGCACGATGAATAAAATTATCGCCATAGGGCAAACTGAGCCGCTGGCGGTTATGACAGCAGGGACTTACCGGCACTTTTTTGATGCTGACGGCAAGCGCTACAGCCATATCCTGGATGCGAAAACCGGTAGGCCCATAGAGCACCACACCGTATCGGTCACCGTGCTGGGTGCCGACCCGACCCAGGCCGATGCCTGGGACACGGCATTATTATGTCTAGGCAGGCAGGCCGGTATCGAAGCCGCCAACAAGGCGGGTATTGCGGCATTGTTTATAGAGCAGCAAGGCGAGGTGTTTAACGAGTACAGCAGCGCCGCTTTGGCGGCCATGAAACAAATCCAGATTAAATAAGGAAGCGGGCGTTTTCGGTGCAACCAAGCACCGGAAACGCCGGGCCTATAGCGACGTTCCTATCAGTACGCCCCGTTCCATCCGGTAAACCTTATCGGCCAAATCCAGGCCAGCCTCACGGTGCGTCACGATAATCAGGGTCTTGTCTTGGGCAAATGCGGCTAATGTATTCAGGACTTCGCGTTCCGTTTCTTTATCCAGGCCTTCGGTAGGTTCATCGAGTATCAGGATAGGTGCGTTTTTAAGGTAAAGCCGCGCCAAGGCAATGCGTCTTGCCTCGCCGCCGGACACTTTCAAGCCGCTTTCACCTACCCAGGTGTCGATGCCGTCGGGCAAGCGGTTTATCAGGGTTCTCAACCCAGCGGAACTGAGCGCCGCAGCCAGTTCCGCTGCGCTCGCCTTCGGTTTGGCGATGAGCAGGTTGTCTTTAATCGTGGCGGCAAACAGTTCGCTACGTTGCGACAAGACGCCATAACGGGTTAATAGATCATCGCTATCGAATTGTTTGAGGTTGTGCCCGGCTAGCAGGATGCGGCCTTGATCGGCATCGTAATAACGCATGAGCATATGCAGCAGCGTGGTTTTGCCGGAACCGCTGGCGCCGATAATCGCCAGTTTGCTGTTTTGCGGAATGCTGAGCGAGACCTGACGCAATGCCCAGTCTGGCTGGTTAGGGTAACGGAAGCTGACATCATCGAGTTGTAAACCATATCCATAGGGCAAGGCTGATGGCTGTCGCGGCGAGGTTATGGTCGGCGACATCTGCGCCACTTGCCTGATGCGTTGCGCGGCTTTGCCGGTTTTTGCCAGCATTTGCAAGGCTTGCGGCAAGGGCATGGCAAATTCGAACGCCGCCAGCACACAAAAAACCAGCATAACCGATTCTGCACCGGATAACAGCCTGTCCCGGTATAACAGTGCGGCCATTAGCAGTGCCGCCAATAACGCGGATTGCGACAGCAATAAGGTGAGCGCTGAGGATATTGCCGTCAAACGGTTATTGCGCCGCTGCGTGTCCACCATCAACCTAGAACACTGGTCCAGCAACGCGTTAAAACGCGGGTAGGCGCGATACGCCAGCAAATCCGCCAGGCCTTGCAGCATATCGAGGTGACGGATTCTGAAGTTTGCCGCCAGCACAACGGTTTCTTCGGCGCCGCCACGTCCGAGGACAGTGAACAGCCACGGCACCGCCACCGAGGCAAGCGCCAGCATAACCCCGGTATTCAGGCTGATGATCGGTGCATAAAGATAGAGGAAGGCGGTTACCGCACCGACGCCCAGCGCGGCGACCAGGGCGGGTGAGAGCAGGCGCAGGTATAGCGCATCCAGCGCATCAATATCCGCAGTCATGCGCGATAGCACATCACCGCTACGCAGCGACGACAAACGCCCCGGCACTAACGGAATAAGCTGTTGGAAAAACCAGCCCCGTATATTGGCAAGCACGTGGAATGTCGCTTCATGCGTGACCAGTCGTTCTGCATAGCGACTTGCCGTGCGGGCTATGGCTAGGGCGCGTATTTGTGCGGCAGGCAAGACAAAGTTGAATGCCCATGCCTCGGCGTTTAAGCCGGCCAGTGCGGAGGCGCTGATAAACCAACCCGATAGCGTCAATAAAGCTACGGAAGACAGCGCCGTCAACAGCGACAGCAGCATACCCACGGCTAGATTAGCCCGTTGTGGTTTGAATAATTTCAGGAAAAACCACAGATCGTTCATGACCGACAATACCCAGGTACGGCGTGCCGCGCACGCCTTTTTCTATGTTGGGATATTGCTACAACCCATAGGCGCGCGCGGCACGCCCTACCCGGACTCATGGCAGTAACCGCCCTTGATGCAATACCAGTCGTCTGTCCATACGCTGGATGACCTCCGGGTCGTGACTGGCAATGATTAGCGTTTTATCGCTGAACAAGCGCCCGATAACATCCAGTAAGCGGGTTTTATTGGCGGGGTCCAGATTGGCAGTCGGTTCGTCGAGCAGGATAATATCGGCGTTTTTTAGAAAGGCCCTGGCCAGGGCGATCCGTTGTATTTGTCCGCCCGATAAGCCGTAGCCGCGCTCACCGATCAGCGTTAGCAGGCCGTCTGGCAATTGCCCGCTGAATTCCGTTACGCCTGCCGCTATTGCTGCGTCGATAATGGCCTGTTCGTCGGCTTCGGCATGCGCCAGTGCAATATTATCTTTGATGCTGCCGTGGAACAGATAAGGGTCTTGTCCCGCCCAGGCGATGGCGGTCGCGGCGCTATCGCGGTCGATTGCCCGTCCGTTCAGCAGGATTATACCGGCGCTTGCCGGTTCAAAGCCCAGCAGCAGATTGACCAGCGTGGTTTTGCCGGCGCCGGATGGGCCGGTCAGGGCAATTTTTTCACGGGCCGAAATGCTCAGATCAATATCGTAAAGCACTTGCCGGGCGCCATAGGATTTACTGACCTGTTTAAGTTCAATGAGTTGTGCGGTCGGGTCGGCCTGCTGTCCGACCGGAGACTGTTCCGTTACCTGTTGTTCCAACAGTGCCAGTATGGCATCCGCCGAGCCTAAAGCGGCGGCCTTGTCATGGTAATAAACCGCCAATTGCCGGAGCGGCATGAAAAATTCCGGTGCCAACAGCAAGACAAACAAGGCTTCCTTGAAACTGATGGACTTTGCCGGTCCCAGGCTGATCTGGCCTAATAAACCCAAACCGACATAAACGGCAACCAGCGCCACGGCAACAGCGCTAAAAAATTCCAGGACAGCCGACGATATAAAGGCAATACGTAAAACGGCCATCGTTTTTGCGCGGAAGTTGTCGGCAATCGCGTTGATGCGTTCCAGTTCCTGCCATGCTTGGCCGAATAGCTTGAGCGTGGCAAGGCCTTGCAACCGGTCGAGAAAATAACCGCCCATTCTGGTCATCGCCAAAAACTGGTTACGGCTGGCGGAAGCCGCACCCATGCCCGCCAGAGCCATAAAAACCGGAATTAGCGGGCCGGTCAGCAGAAATATCACACCGACTACCCAGTTGACGGGCATCACGACGACTATCATGATGAGGGGCAACACACCGACAATGAGCTGCTGCGGCAAATAACGGGCAAAATAGTTTTCCAGCGCATCGACTTGTTCCAGTGTTATCGCCGTCAGTTCGCCGCTATGCTGTTGTTTGACGACGACCGGCCCTAATGCCGCAAATTGGTCGGACAATTGCCGCCTTAGCGATAGCCGCACTTGTGCGCCGGCTTCAAAGCCCCAAATTTGCTGGCAATAAACGCATAAGCTGCGGGCAATAAATACCGCAGCCAGTCCTAGCAAGGGTGTGCCCAAATCCTGCCAAGCACGGTTATCGATAATGATGGCGTGCAGTATCTGTGCGATGATAGCCGCCTGGACCATCACGGCGCAGCCGTTAGCGATACCGGCAATGGCGGTCAGGCGCACCGGTTTGGCGACGGTTTTGGCTTGCTGTTTCAGCCAGTAGGCACAGATTTTTTCTCTGGCTTGGCGATGGTCGAAATATACCTGGTTATCTGTCAGTCGCACGGGAGTTGCCGCTTGTTTTTTATTGCCGGTGTGCGGCAGTATAACAAGATTGTTTGCAACTATTCAGCCTCCTGCTAAAGCGCATGCTTCTGACTTGGGTTAGCGCTGGGCCGACCTTTTTAGCGGCTTGTGAAAGCGCAATCTGTTATCGTGTCCTGTAAATGACTACTTCCCCAATAACGTGAATACATGAAACAAGAACCGGCATTTTCAGAATCCTTGACGCAGTGGCTGCAACAATTGGATGGTACTGAACTGTGTACCGCATTGCTGGCGCATTGCGACGGGCTAGCGGTTTATGTTCTGGATACGCATCAGCATGTTTTGCATTGGAGCGGGGGTGCAGAAAACTTGACCGGCTTTAGACCGCAGGATAGGCTCGGTAAGCCTTGCCCTTCCGGTTACGGGCTCACGAATACCGATGATGCGGCTCTACAAGAGCAGCAAATGACGCTGACGTGTGCCGATGGCAAGCACATGAGGGTCAGCAAGAACGGCTATGTTTTGCACGACAAAGCCGGTTTGTATGCGGGCGGCTTAGTGGTGCTGACCCCTGGTTTACCGCAGGCCGCCGCTGAGTTACCTAAGGGCGGCCATGAAGCGAAACAAAATTTTCACGGCATTTTAAGCCGTTCCCCTGCGATGAGGGCGGTTTTTCAGGTGATAGAGAATGCCGCCGAAACGACGGCAACAGTGCTGGTAAGGGGGGAAAGCGGTTCGGGTAAGGAGTTGGTGGCTAGAGCCATACACCAGTTGAGCGTACGGCATGATGCGCCGTTTCTGGCGATAAATTGTGCGGCGTTATCCAGCAACCTGCTCGAAAGCGAGTTGTTCGGCCATGTGCGCGGCGCGTTTACCGGCGCTATCAGAGATCATAGCGGCTTGTTCCAACGCGCCCATGGCGGCACCTTGTTCCTCGATGAAGTGGCTGAACTGCCGCTGGATTTGCAGGCAAAACTGCTGAGGGTCATCCAGGAACGCAATTATATTCCGGTCGGCGGCGACCGTTCGATTGCGGTCGATGTCCGTATTGTCGCGGCAACGCACCGCTCCTTGCGCGAACAGGTTAAAAAAGGCGAGTTTCGCGAAGATCTGATGTACCGTTTGCGTGTCGTGCCGATATTTATTCCGCCCTTACGCGAACGCCGCGAAGACATCGGTTTGTTGCTATGGCATTTTATCCGTCTGCATAATGCTGAAAGCGCTCGTCGAATTGAAAAAATCGATCCTCCGGCGATGCAGATATTACTGGATTACCCGTGGCCAGGTAATGTCAGGGAATTACATAATGTTATCGAATACGCTTTTGCGGTCGGTCGCGGCGCGGTTTTACGCAGTTCTGAATTGCCGCCTGAATTCAGGGAGCCTCGCATCAGCGAACCCCATATCCGCCACCCTGCGCCGCTATCTGCCGAGCAGGAATCGGCGGCGATCAGCGATGCGCTACAGCAATGCAACGGCATGATTACATCGGCTGCGCGTTTGCTGGGCATGAGCCGGGCGACATTCTGGCGCAAACGTAAGCTTTATGGGCTTTGATCGGATGTTGTGGTGACCGGTAGACTACAGGCTAATTTAAGGTTTTAATCGTCAGTATGGGCCATAAGACGCAAGCTATTACCGTTTTCATGCTGCTGTGTTTAATGGCATCGGTTGCGTTTGCCGATGTTTCCGTTTCAGGCCTGAGTGCTGACGCTGAAAAGAATGTGTTGCTGACATTGGCGCTAAAAAAAGAATCTTGCACTGCGCCAGAGTGGAAAATACGCGGCATGTTCGACGATGCCGACCAAGAGATAGACCAGGCATTGCGGGCGTTAGGTTATTACCATGCCGTGGCAAAAAAAACGCTGGTTTTTAAAGATCGGTGCTGGCAAGCGGCGTTTAACATCGAATCTGGGCCTAGGGTGGTTATTGATGAGGTTAGCATCACCATTACTGGCGATGCGGCCGGGGATGTCGAATTTAAAAATTTACGGGAGGCCCTGTTGTTGATGCGTGGCAGCCCGCTACGGCATGACCGGTATGAGGCCATGAAAACCCGGATGGCATCATTGGCGATGGATCTGGGCTATTTGCAAAGTGTATTTACGGAAAAAACGCTACGGGTTGATAAAGACCGTAATACGGCGCAGATCATACTGGTGTTTGCTGCCGGAAAACGCATGTTGTTCGGGGATGTGGTCGTTAACCAGCAGATCCTGGAACCCGCTTTCGTAGCCAAATACCTGGATATTAAACGCGCCGATATTTATACCAGCGCCCATATCGTCAATACTTACACGGCATTGTTTAACAGCGGCTATTTTGACAGCATCGATATCCGTCCCGATACCCAGCACATTGTCAACCAACGCGTGCCGGTGACGATTAATCTAAAGCCCAAAAGCCAATACCACTATGCTTTCGGTGCGGGCTATGACACCGACATAGGCCCGTTGGGTAGCGCCACTTATATCAACCGCCGGCTAAACCGGTACGGGCATTTTTTGACCGGTAACTTTGATTTGTCGCCGGTGCTGTCTACAGCCGATGCCGAATACACCGTGCCCCTGGCCCACCCTGTCTATGACGCGTTCAGCTTTGGCGGCGGCCTTAAATACGAAGACACCGACAGTTACCGCTCTGATACCGGCAAGATTTCTGCACGTCTGAAACATCTTTTCGGCAACGGCTGGAAGCAAACGCTGTTCATGGACTACAGCTATGAAGACTTCGATTTAGGCACCAGTTCAGGGCATACGATGGTATTAGGGCCGGGCGCCAGTTGGCTACGCGCGGTTTCCGACAACTTATTGCGGCCGACCCGAGGTTATCGGATGCAGTTTGATGTCAGCGGCAGTTATAAAAATCCGCTTTCCGAAGTCAGTTATCTACAGGGGGCGGTGTCGGCGGTATGGATGCAGCCTTCGCCCTGGAATGACAAGCCTGGAAACAGCCGTTGGGGCAGCGGCAAATGGATAGCCCGTACAGAGCTAGGCGCAACCTGGGTTGACCCGTTTCCTAAGTTGCCGACCACGTACCGGTATTACGCAGGTGGCATCAACAGCGTCCGTGGCTATGCGTACAAGGAGTTGGGGCCTAAAGACAGTTTTGGCACTGTTGTAGGCGGCACGTTTTTGTCGGTGTTTAGCATCGAATATGAACATGCCATCCTCGATGACTGGGGTGTCGCCGCGTTTGTCGATACCGGCAACGCCTTCAAACCGAATGATATTCATCTGAAAACCGGCGTTGGCTTAGGCGCAAGATGGTATTCGCCGATAGGGCCGGTGCGTGTGGATATTGCCTTGCCCCTGGATGAATCGGATTCGTCCTTCCAGATTCATTTTGCCGCAGGCGCAAGGCTATGATGAAACGGATAATGGCGGGCGTACTGATGTTGGCGCTCATGTTGCCGGTCGGACTGCTGGGATTGATGGCTAGCGAAAGCGGCAGCCGCTGGTTAGTGTTGCAGCTGTTTTCCAGCCCATCCCTGGGTGTTTCGGTAGCCGGTATACAAGGCCGCTTGCTGGATCGCATCGAATTAAACGACCTGCGCTATCACGGCGTTACTGAAACCATAGCCATCAAGCGTCTGGTGTTGGCATGGCAGGCCAGGGCGTTGTTGTTGGGGACATTAAGGATTGCCGACCTAAGTGTGGATGGCGTGGACGTGACTAGCCGCAGCGCAAACGATCCAGACAAATCGGGCTTTGATGCCAATACCGGGTTCAGCTTGCCTGTGCAGTTGGTTATCGAGCAGCTGTTGTTGACCGATATAACGCTGGATCTGGACGGTCAGGTCTATGCTATCGACAAGCTGTATGTGTCGGCAGCCTCTGAACAGCAGCAGTTTAAGATTAACAGCCTGACCTTGAATAGCCCGTTGGCACAGGCAAGCTTGCAAGGGCAGATCGGCCTGGGTGCAGGTTTCCCCGTCGATTTGCAGGCCGAATGGCAAGTGCACACCGATAATAACGGTTTATGGCAAGGTTCTAGCGCGGTACATGGCGACGTGCGCCAATTGGCTTTCGATAGCCAGTTGGCAGCACCGTTTAAACTGGTGTTAAGCGGTGAACTGGCGCAGCTATTGGAAACTCCGCAGATCAAGCTTAAAGGGGATTGGCAGCAATTACGCTGGCCTGTCACGGGCGCTACGCCGCAGATTAATAGCGGGCAAGGCCATTTTGAGCTGGCCGGTGCGCTCGAAAATTATCGGCTTGCTGTGGACGGGTTGTTGTCGCAGCAGTATATGCCGGATGCAACGCTGGTGTTTGACGGCAAGGGTAGCCTGACGGCGATGGTCATCGAAAAACTGGCAATAAACTCAAAGACCGGCCTGTTCGAGCTTACCGGCGACGTATCGTGGCGGGATGTGCCTGAATTCGCGATCAGCGCGACAGGCCAGGGTTTTAATTTAGGCCTGTTAGTGCCCGAATTGCCCGG
Source organism: Methylovulum sp. (assembly GCA_030653435.1). GTDB lineage: Bacteria > Pseudomonadota > Gammaproteobacteria > Methylococcales > Methylomonadaceae > Methylovulum. The sequence continues at coordinate 31,464 of JAURZI010000116.1, read as the reverse complement.
CAAGCTGAGTTTTAACACCTATGTGCAAGGCAGGCTGGATGACAAGGCCTTGCAACTGGATGCCGATATCAAACAATTGTCGGGGCAGTTGCGCGGTCATCCCGTCCATGCCAACGGCAAGCTGGAGTTAAATGCCGGGCAGCTCAAGGTCGATGATTTGCGTATCGTTTCCGGGGTAAATCAACTGTCGGCTGACGGTGGCTTGGGTGATAAACAGACGCCGCTTAAGCTGGCTATAAATATGCCCGATCTATCCACGCTGTGGCCGAACCTGAGTGGCAAGCTGCAAGGGCAGGGTACCGTGCAAGGTGACTGGAAGCATCCTGAGGTACAGTTTGTCGCCGACGCACAGCGCCTAAATATTGCCGGACACAGCGCGAAACAGTTAGCCGTGGATATTGATTACCATCAGAACCCACAAACTGCATCCCATATCACGCTGTCAGCCTATGGGGTTAAAACCGGTGCTTTGGACATCGCAAACGCGCATGCCAAACTTCAGGGTTCCTTAGCACAACATCAATTTAACGCCGATGTGGCATCATCTTACGGCGATATGTCACTAGCCTTATCTGGCCGAGTTAGCGGGGAGACCTGGGCCGGTGATCTTGCTCGACTGGATATGACCAGTAAAGACGCCGGGCTGTGGCGACTGAGGCCGATAGGCGAAAACGTCGCGATACGCGTCGAACGGACAGCGGCGGGTATCAACGCGGCTTTTGACAGGCTATGTCTGGCGCGGGAGCCCGGCTCGCTGTGCGCCCAAGGTCGGCATGCCGCCAACGGCGATATTAAGTTTGATCTGAGCACGACCGCGTTACCGCTTAAATTACTGCAAGCCATGATGCCTGCACAGTTGGACATGAACAACAGTGTGCTGAACGGCGATGCACACATCCAAAGACAAAAAACAGTGCTTGCCGGTAGTTACAATTTCACGATGCCGCCTGCGACGATTTTTTTTCAACGCGACCAGCAGCGGCATGACATTAAGCTGGGTGTATCGTCTGTTTCAGGCACATTGGCTGGCGATAAGCTATCGGTCGATGTTGATCTGGATTTGGCGGCTCAGGACATGTTGCGCGGGCGCTTGTTGGCGGACATCGGCAAAGCGCAAACCGTGTCCGGGCAAATATCGGCTGCTATTGCCGATTTTGCGGTTGTCGAAGCGCTGGTGCCGTCGGTGTCACATATTAAAGGTAGGCTTAACGCCGATTTGACGGTGCAAGGTACGTTGCAAAAGCCAGCCGTCGTTGGTGCGATAGATTTTGTCGATGGCGCTGTCGAGACTGCCGACTTTAGCTTACGGGACATTGCCTTGCATGGGCGGGCGCAGGCGGGTAACCGCATCCAACTGCAAGGCGTTGCAACACCGGTGATGGTTGCCAAACCCGGCGCGGTGGATGCCATGACCTTAAACAGCGTGATCCATCTGGATGCTGATCTACAGCAGCAAAACGGCCTGCCGACCGGCCATTACCTGCTGACGACGCCCGAACAGTCGTCGATACAGTTCAAAAGCAAACAAACCACAACAAAGCTGGTCTTCGGTGCATCGTCGATCTCAGGGCAGCTCAATGGCGACAAGCTCACAGCTGATCTTGAGTTGGCCATGACCGGGCAGGATTATTGCCGCGCCAAACTGAATCTGGATACCGGTACACATAGCCTGTCCGGGCAGTTAACGGCCTTGGTCACACATGCCGCATTGATAGAACATATCATTCCCCAAATATCGGATGTTAGCGGGCAGTTGTTGGCAGATTTCAGTGTGGCGGGTACGGTGCAAAAACCGCTGCCTAGCGGGGTCATCAACCTGAGCAAGGCCAGCGTCAAGCTCGATGGTTTGGGTATCGACGTGCATGATATTAATTTGCAAGCATTGGCGGGCGGGGATAATGCCGGGCGAGTGCAATTGCAAGGTTCGGCAAAGTCGGGCATGGGTGCTGCCAAACTAAATGGATTTCTGCTGCTACAGGCCGCATCGGGTTGGCCTGTGGAGTTAAGCCTGACGGGAGAAAATTTTGAACTGGCAAAATTACCGGAGGCGCAAATACTTGTTTCACCGGATTTGCATCTTAGCTATAGCGCGGCTAAAAGCCAAGTCAACGGATTGGTAAAAGTGCCTAAAGCCGCTATACAGCTTAAACAACTGCCTGAAAATGCCGTGAAAGTCAGCGCTGATGAAGTTATGGTCGGCGCCCCGCCAGCGGCTGAAAACGCCGCTGTCAGCACGGGCATGGATATGGATATTACCGTTGAATTGGGCAAGGACGTCAGTTTTTCCGGGCAGGGCTTACAAACGAATTTGTCAGGTCGCTTAAAAATCCTCAATGACCAAGGCGCGGTGACGATGCGGGGCAATGTGGACATGGACAAAGCCAGTTACCAGAGTTACGGGCAGAGTCTTGCCGTGCGTAAAGGCCGATTTATATTTAACGGCCCCGTCGATAATCCGTGGCTGGATGTGGAGGCGATACGGGTATCCAAAAGCAAGAAAGTGACGGCTATCCTAAGTGTCTCAGGCCCGTTAAAATCGCCGCAAACCCGTATTTCTTCGGAACCTTCGCTGGCTGAGGCCGATGCGCTGGCTTATCTGGTGACTGGCGGGCCGTTAAACCAGGTGAGCCGTTCAGAGAGCAATATGGTTGCCAGCGCGGCGCTGTCTTATGGCGCGGGGCAGGTTTCCTGGGTTGCCGAACAACTGGGCATCGACGAATTTAATGTTCAGGAAGGCACGACCTTAAAGGATACGCTGGTGTCAGTGGGGCAATATTTAACGCCGGAATTTTATGTCGGCACCAAAGTCGGCTTGTTCAATAAGCAGGCCGTGTTAGTGCTGAAGCGCAAATTGACGGCTACCCTGAATGTGGAAACCCAAACCGGTACGTCGCAAAGGATCAAGCTGAATTATGAACGGGATATTGAATAAATAGGCTGCAAATGACCATAAGCCAGTAGAGCGTGCCGTGCGCGCCCTGTGAAGAAATGACAATAAGATTAACGCAAGTATTGATTTTAATATCAATACACTTATAGTTGACGGCTATCATCATTAGTTTAGAGGCATCCTATGCAGCATTTTCGTCTTTCTTTTTTTGTCACCGCGCTTTGTTTGGTCGCCGCGTTTTATTGGGGGGGGGCAATCGGCGCATTTATCGCGATTATTCTCGGTGTGCTCGAAGTCAGCCTGTCATTTGATAATGCAGTCGTCAACGCGTCGATACTTAAACGTATGGATGAGCGCTGGCAGCGTTACTTTTTAACCTGGGGGGTTTTGATAGCCGTTTTCGGTATGCGTTTATTATTTCCTATCGTCATCGTCGCGGCAGCTACCGGCATTGATTTTGTCGGTGTCACCAACATGGCCTTGCATGACCCCGAAACCTACGCCAAACATTTGACCGATTCCCATGTCCAGATCGCGGCTTTCGGTGGCATGTTCTTACTGATGGTGTTTTTCTCGTTCGTTTTCGATGAAGATAGGGAATTGCATTGGCTGGGCAAAATAGAAAAAAAAATGGCTTCCTTCGGCAAACTGGAATCGATAGAAATCATATTGGCCTTAGGGCTGCTGTTAATCATGCAGCACTGGCTGCCTGCGGCGATACGGTTGGAGGCTTTGGTGTCGGGGGTTTCCGGGTTGATCCTGTTTGTTATTGTAGACAGCTTGTCGGCGCTGTTTGAAGACGAAGAAGAGGGCGAAGATTTGGCGGATGTGCTCAAAAAAGGCAGTATCATGAGTTTTCTGTACCTAGAAGTCCTGGATGCTTCGTTTTCCTTTGACGGCGTTATCGGCGCGTTCGCAATTACCCAGGATGTCGTGATTATTATGTTGGGGCTGGCAATCGGCGCGATGTTTGTCAGAAGCCTGACGGTCTATCTGGTACGCCAAGGCACATTGGATGAATATGTGTTTCTGGAACACGGCGCCCATTATGCTATAGGCACACTGGCGGCTATCATGCTGGTCAGCATGACGCATCATATCCCTGAAGTGGTGACCGGTTTGGTTGGCGCCGTGTTGATTGCCTTGTCGGTTTTTTCATCCATCCGTTACAAGAAAATGCAAGAAATGGCATAGGTTGAAAGCCCATGCGTTCCGTAATTCCTCTCTCATCAACACCATTGCCGTGTTAAGCAAGAACCCATGCTAAAAAAACTAGCGCTTACTCTTCTCGCCATTCTGGTCATTTTCGAAGAATGGTTATGGGATATACTCACCCTGGTAGGACAATGGCTGGCCCGTGCACTTGCCCTGGAACGGTTCGACGAACGGTTGGCGCAAGCCTCACCACCGCTAGCCTTACTGGCTTTCTTCATACCTTTGGCGGTGGTTACGCCGCTAAATCTTTTTGCATTGTTTCTGCTCACCCATGGCGCAATAGTCGAAGGTATCTTGCTTGAAATCGTCGCCAAATTAACCGGCACGTTATTGATAGCACGTATATTCAAATTAGTGCGACCCGCATTGCTGACCTTTGCCTGGTTCGCCAGATTTTACGGTGCGGTCATGCGCCTGTTGCAATGGGCACACCGGTTGGTCCATGATTCTGCTATTTATAAGTTGAGCGTGGTCGTAAAAATGGCGGTTAAAACCAAAATCCAGCAGTTCAGGCAGTATTGCCACCGATGAAATAATGGCGGTAAAAATCAAAACTTTTTGTTTGGTTTTTAGGGTTTGCAGTATTTAGGGTATATCTGATACGGGGGTTGGCGGTATCAAATCCAGTCAATCTGAATATACCGCCACAAATGGCGGTATATCAATGTATCCAGTTGCATATCGTTGGGCAATAAAAAACCCGCTAAGCCTTGTGACTTGCAGGTTTTTGTTCTTCTTTGCACCCCTCGTTGGATGCTTGTATGGCGGAGAGGCAGGGATTCGAACCCTGGGAGGGGATCAACCCTCAACGGTTTTCAAGACCGCCGCATTCGGCCGCTCTGCCACCTCTCCAACAGCCGCACATTATGTGCTTAATCGGTTAAGAAATCAATTATTATTTGAACAGCAAACGCGTTTAATAGGGAAATGACAACTAAAACAACTGCCTTTACCTAGTTCGCTGGTGATATGCAGTTCTGCATCATGCCGCATCAGGACATGCTTGACAATGGCCAAACCTAGCCCTGTGCCCGGCACTTTCTTACGGCGTTTGGCTTCAACACGATAAAAACGCTCGGTCACACGGGGAATGTCGGCGGCGGCAATACCTTCGCCATGGTCTTCAACGTCCAACACTATCTCTTTGTCGAGTTGGTACCAGCGCACCTGGACTAACGAATCTTCAGGTGAATATTTCAGTGCATTACCTAGCAAGTTAGTGAAAGCGCTACGTAAATCCTGTTCTTCACCGTAGAGATATGCTGATGTTTCCAAGGTGAGTTCGATGCGTCTTGAGGCATTTTCCAAGGTGTCGCCTTCTTTACAAATCTGGCTTAATAACGCGGGCACGTCTATACATTGCTGTTTTTTCTTTTGAGTTTCCAGGCGTGTCAGCAATAGCAGGTCATCGACAAGATGTTGCATACGTTCAGTTTGCCCCTGCATTTCTTGAAACGACGTGGTCAGCAACGGTGACGCGCCGTCATCCATGTCCTGCATGGTTTCCAGATAACCTTTTAGCACGGTTAACGGGGTTCTCAGTTCGTGGGAAACATTCGCGACGAAATCCTTGCGTATCGTTTGCATTTTTTTTAGCTGCGTGACATCTTGGGCTAATAGCAAACGCAATCCCGAGCCATAGACGATGATTCTGACTTCCAAGGCGATGCGGTTATTGGCGGGGGAGGGCAGTATGATAGGTTCACTGTAATTGCCCGATTTTAGGTAACGGATAAATTCTGGGAAGCGGATAAGGTTCGGTATACGCTGACCTTTGTCGGTTTGTTGCAGGCCTAACATCTGCCTTGCTGCTTTGTTCGCCCATTCAATTTCGTCATTGGCGCGTAAAACGACGGCGGCATCGGGCAGGGCTTCAGTCGATTGGCGGAATTGTTCAATTAATTTGCGTAGCTTTTTCTTACGGCGTTTCTCATTTTTTTTTATACGGTAAATATGATAATAAATTTCTTCCCAAATCCCGCTGGTCTTTGGATAGGGGCCTTTTCCACCTGCGCTTATCCATTTTTCAAACCGTTTAATTTGCAAAAATTGGGTTATTAATAGCGCTATAGTCAACAGCAATAGCGATGGCAATAACAACCCGGCAATTGCGCCGATCAGAGACACGCTTGAATATAACAATAACAGCCGGGTGATTTCTTTTTGCCAGGCATCCATAGGTTTATTCCATTAACGAGAACCGGTAGCCGAAACCGCGCACGGTTTGCACCAAGTCTTCCCTTCCGTGTTCGCTCAGAATTTTTCTTAGGCGGCGGATATGTACATCAATTGTCCGCTCTTCGATGTACACACTGCGTCCCCAAACTTGGTCCAGCAGTTGTGTGCGGCTGTAGACCTTGTCGGGATGGGTCATGAAGAATTGCATTAAGCGGAATTCGGTGGGACTGACTTCCAGTTGCTTGTCGCCGATACTCAGCCTGTGTTGTTCGGTATCAAGCACCAAATCACCCAGGGCAATCTGCGCCAGGCCTTGTATTTTTCCGCTTCTACGCAGAACGGCGCGGATACGGGCGACTAATTCCTTGGGTGAGAAAGGTTTGGTTATATAATCGTCCGCGCCTATTTCCAGCCCTCTGACTTTATCTTCCTCTTCTCCCCGCGCAGTCAGTACAATGATAGGCAAGTCCCGATAGACCGGCTCTTTTTTCAGGCGTCTCGCCCATTCAACCCCGCTGATGCCGGGCAGCATCCAGTCCAGCAGAATCAAATCTGGGGAGCTGTCATCCAGCGCTTTCTGCGCTTCCTCAGCGTCGCTGGTTGCAATCGATTTAAAACCAGCTTGTTCAAGTACCATCATTAACATCCCTCTAATGGCATCTTCATCTTCAACAACGAGAATATTAAGTCTAGACATAATTATAGTGGGGATAAAAATGAAACATTATATAGCAATAAAGCGCTTGTTACGTGGTGATGAGAAACTAACGCAAACAGGAACCCGCAAATTCCTGGTGGCTACGATTAGGTTCAATCGCAGGGCTGGGGCGCAAGTTGGGGTGCTTTTTGAAACAGTGCGTTGCATTCGTTTTCCAAAATACCCCCAATGATGCGGGTATTGCGAAAAGTGGTTTGTGCGCTTATTTCTGTTGCCCGAATATTGATTTGCGGCCAGTCGTGTTGCAACAAATAGGGAATGGATGTCCCAAAGTAAACCGTGGCGATGCCAGCCCATTCGATGGCGCTTTGGCACATGGGGCAAGGTTCTGCCGTTGTGTACAAGTCAAACTCATGCCAATCCGAAGATCGGTGGGACTGTGCAAACTGGCATATGGCGACTATTTCGCCATGGTATATCGGATTCAGTGCCGACTGGTTGTAACCTTCGGCAACGATTTCTCCGTTTGCGCGCCTGACGATGACTGATCCGAACGGATAGTCAGGTGCATTTGAGGCCAGTGCTATGGCCTTTTGCATATAGTATTCGCTATTCATTTGACGTCCCGTGTGTTTTAAAAGCAAGTGCTTGCCAAGTTTAGCTATAAGCATCTTCCTTCAGCTTAGAATGGTCTTGTGCGATCATCATATAGACGGCCGGTACGACAAACAGCGTGAATAAGGTACCTATGGAAATGCCGGTTGCGATCACCAGCCCCATGTTAAAGCGCGACACCGCGCCGGCACCGGTGGCGAGTATCAGCGGCAATACGCCTAACACCATCGCGGCTGTGGTCATCAATATCGGGCGTAGACGGATGCTGGCGGCGGATTCGATGGCGGCACGCTTGCTTAAGCCTTCACGCTGCTTGTTATTGGCGAATTCGACTATCAAGATGCCGTGTTTGCTGATCAACCCCATCAACGTGACCAAGCCGACTTCTGTATAGATATTGAGCGTGGCATGGCCTATCCCCAAGGCAATGAAGATCAATGCGCCGGCGATGGACATAGGCACGGACACTAAAATAATCAGCGGGTCTTTAAAGCTTTCAAATTGCGCGGCCAGCGCGAGAAAAATAATGATCAGCGCAAACAGGAACGTAAATACGAAGCCGCTGGATTCTTTGACCAGTTGCCGGGATTGTCCCGCATAGTCGATGGCATAGCCGGGCGGTAGCACTTTTTTTGCTAGCGTTTGCAGCGATGCGATGGCGTCGCCCAGGGTGACGCCGGGCAAAGGCACGCCGGAAATAGTGGCGGCATTGAGCTGCTGAAAATGGTTCAGCGACTGGGGCACGGTTTTTGTGCTGATGGTCGCCAGCGTAGACAGCGGTACCGTCGTCCCGTCGCCGGTACGGATATGGTAGTGACGCAATTGCTCGGCATTGAGCCTGAAACGTTGCTGCACCTGCGGTGTGACCTTGTAGGAACGCCCTGCCAGACTGAAATAATTGACATATCCGCCGCCCAACATGGAGGCCAGCGAAGAGCCGATGTCTTCCATCGTCAGGCCCAGCAAAGCTGCCTTGTTCCTGTCTATATCGACCTGGGATTGTGGCTGGTCGTATTTCAGGTCATTGTCCATGAACATGAACATCCCGGACTTTTGGGCTTCCTGCATGAATTGCTGTGCTATCGTGTTGAGTTGGTCAAAAGATTCGGTGGTGCCGATGACAAATTGCACCGGCAAGCCGTTGCTGCCCGGTAACGGGGCGGGCTGGAAGGCGGCGACACGGACGCCTGAAATGCCGTTTAATTCCTGTTGGACGAGCGGTTGCAGCTCAGTGGCGGTTAGCTTGCGTTCATCCCAGGGCTTCAACACCATCCCGGCGATGGATTGTCCTGGCATATCCATCTGGAACACATGATCGTTTTCAGTATGGGTAATAAATTTTTCAAAGACTTGCCGCGAATACAACAAGCGTTGCTGCAAGGTGGCGTCCGGTGCTGCCGTGGAACTGGTAATGATGATGCCTTGGTCTTCCTGGGGCGCGAGCTCGCTGTTGGCGCTGCTGTAGAGGAAGTAGATGCTGCCTAGGATAATGGCGGCAAAGACGGCGGTCACCGGCAAAAAATCCAGTGTGTTGTGCAGGGTGCCGGCATAGTGCTTGTTAAGCCGTTCAAAGTTGTGGTCGATAAAGTCAATAAAACGGTCTTCCCAGCCTTTGCGGTTGTGCCTATGCGCTTTCAGCAACCGCGAGCTCATCATCGGCGACAAGGTCAGCGCGACGATGGCCGAAACGGTGACGGCACCGACGACAGTAAAGGCAAATTCCGAGAATAGGGCGCCTGTCAATCCGCCTTGGAAGCCCACCGGTACGTAAACGGCTATCAATACGATGGTCATCGCAATGATCGGGCCGGTCAGCTCACGGGCGGCCAGCATGGCTGCGGGTATCGGTTCCATGCCATCTTCCAGATGGCGGTTGACGTTTTCGACGACGATGATGGCGTCGTCCACGACCAGACCGATGGACAGCACTAAGGCCAGCAAGGTCAGCAAATTGATTGAGAAACCGAACGCCAGCATCATGGTGAACGTGCCGATCAGCGATAAGGGGATGGCGATTACCGGAATCAATACCGAACGCAACGAGCCGAGAAACAGAAACACCACGAGCGTGACGATAAGCAAGGCTTCAACCAGCGTATGGACCACTTCGTGTATGGAGCTGTCGACGAATTTGGTCGAGTCGTAGACAATTTTACCCGTGATGCCTTCCGGTAATTGGCTGCTTATTTCAGGAAAGACTTCCCGTACCCTGGCGATGACTTCCAGCAAGTTGGCGCTGGGTGCGATTTGCAGGCCAATATAAACAGCCTTGTCACCATCGAAAGCGACGCTGGACTCATAGTCGTCAGCACCCAGGGTGACACGGGCAACATCTTTCAGCCGGATGATCGCGCCGCCTTGTTGCCTGACAATCAACTCTTCAAATTCTGCAACCGAATGCAGCCCCGTGGATGCAGTCAGGTTGACCTGCACCATTTGGCCTTTGGTTCTGCCCAAGCCGGCGATATAGTCGTTTTTTGCCAGTGCTCCGCTTACGTCCCCGGCGGTTAGTGCGTAAGCGGCGAGTTTGTCCGGATCTAGCCACGCCCGCAACGAAAAATTCTTGCTGCCCAGCAATTCCGCAGTCTGTATGCCTGCCACCGATTGCAGTTTGGGTTGTACCGTGCGCGTCAGATAATCGGTGATATTGTTGGCTGGCAAAGTGTCGCTGGAAAAGCCGATATACATTGCATCAATGGTTTCACCGATTTTTACGCTGATTGACGGTTGTTGCGATTCCGGCGGCAGTTGGTTGAGTATCGAGCTGACCTTGCTGTTGATCTCGGTTAATGCCTTGTTAGGGTCAAAATTAAGCCGCAGGTTTGCCGTGATGGTGCTGACCCCGCTTTGGCTGCTGGACGTAATGTAATCGATACCGTTGGCCTGGGAGATAATGTTCTCCAGCGGCGTCGTGATAAAACCGGCAATGATGTCGGGATCGGCGCCATAATAGCTGGTAGTTACGGTAACTACGGCATTTTCAGTATGCGGATACTGCAAAATAGGCAGGCTGCTTAGGGAACGCAAGCCCATGACCAGCAAAATCATGCTGATAACGGTTGCCAGCACCGGTCGTCGAATAAAAGTATCGGTTAAATTCATGACGGCTTATTGGTCCAGGGGTTGTGGGGCGGCGTCGTTTTCAGGCTGAACCGAGTTATTGACCAACACCGGCGTGCCATTGCGTAATTTGATCTGCCCGGAGGTGACTACGGTATCGCCTTCGTTTACCCCGGTGAGGACGGCGATTTGGTCGCCGCGCGTTTCACCGGTGGTCACAAACGATTGTTTGGCGATAGCTTTGGCAGGACTCTGATCGCTGGTGCCTTTGTTAACGACCAGATACACGGTTGCGCCAAACGGGTTAAAGCTGACGGCGGAGCGGGGCAGTGTGATATGCCGCTGTGCCTCGCCTATGGCGATGTCGACCGTGGTGTACATGCCGGGTAGCAATCGATGATCGGGATTTTTTAAGGTCGCGCGGATCTGTACATTACGTGTGTTCAGTTCAACTTTAGGGTTAATGACGCTGATGGCGCCGGTAAAATCCTGCCCAGGGTAAGTGTCCGTTTTAACGGTGACGTTTTGCCCGGTTTTCAGGACCGCCAATGCCTGCTGCGGAAGAAAAAAGTCCACGAATACCGTATCTAGCGCTTGCAGTGTGCTTATGCTGGTTCCGGCATCAAGGTATTGGCCGACATCGACGGCACGGATACCCAATTGGCCGGTAAACGGTGCGCGGATGGTTTTTTTGTCAACCAGGGCTTGCTGCTCGGCAACATTGGCCAGCGCGACATCAAGATTGGCCTTGTCGGCATCGAGCGTCTGCTGGCTGATCGCTTTGGCGTTAAGCTGAGCCTCGTTACGACGGTAAGTGATGCGGGCGAGTTCTGCGGTTGCGGCCAGCGACTTTAATTTGGCGAGGTCATTATCGGCGCGCAATTGCAGCAAAGGTGCATGGATTGTGACGTTATCGCCTTGTTTGAAGTGGATTTCGTTAACCACGCCCGCCACCTCGGCACTCAGGTCAACGCCTTGTGAGGCCCGTACACTGCCAACTGCGGCCAGTTTCGGCAGCCAATTCTGATAGTTGGCGGTCATTGTCGAAACGGTTTGTGGCGGTTCGCCCTGGGTGGTCATGAACTGTTTGATCATGCGCCCCTTGAACTCGATGAAGCCAAATACAGCGCCCAGCACCAAGCCGACCACAGTGAGCATAATAAGCATGCGCTTAGTCATTGATTTGTTTCCTGTTCAAGTGTCCAAAATTCATTATTAACGAGTTGCCTAGTTATCGGGCTGGGCTGTCGGCAAAGGCTTCAGCAAGCAATCAATAAACCCGCACGGTTTTTGTCGATCTTTTTGTCCGGCGAGAATAGCCGTGGACAAATCGCCGCGTTGCCACCAGCCGCCGCCTAAGGCTTGGAATAACGCAGCGGTATCGGCAAGCCTGGCGGCCTGTGCTTTTATCTGGCCTATACGGGCTTGCTGGTAGTCGCGTTCTGCCGTCAGCAAGGACACATAACTTATTGCGCCTATTGAAAATTGTTCGCGTGTCAGCGCCAGGCTTTCGCGCGCCGCTTGTTCGGCGGCGTCCTGGGTTTTTAATGCGGCGGCATCGAATTCCAATGCGCTTAAGGTGTCGGCCACCTCCTGGAACGCTTTCAAGACCGTGCTGCGGTATTGGGCGGCCGCCTGTTGATAAGAGGCGACTGCCGCATTTCTTTTATGGGTAAAGTCGCCGCCGTGGAAAAGCGGCTGCATCAAACTGGCGGTCAGGCTCCAGACTTCACTGCCGGGTATAAATAGCTGACCGGCTTGGGTGGCAATGCTGCCGACATTCCCGCTGATCGTAAAATCAGGGAAGACGCTGGCGATGACGACGCCAATCTGGGCGCTAGAGGCGTGCAGGACGGCTTCTTGCGCCCGAATATCCGGGCGCTGCTCGACCAGTTTGGATGGCAGGCTCAGCGGCAGTTTGTCCGGCAGGTGCAAGTCGGCAAGGTTAAATTGCGCCGCCGGATCGGCGCTGGGCAAATCACCGGCTAAAACGGTCAGTTGATGGTGTGCCTGCGCGACGGAAAGCTGTAAGGGCGGCAAGGTCGTGCGGGTTTGTTCCAACGTTGATTGTTGGGCCAACACGGCGGCTTTCGATGCGCCGCCCAGCTCGAATTGTTGCTTGATGGCCTCAAGCTGCTGCATCTGCGCGTCGATAATGTCTTCCGTCGCAGTTTGTTGCGCTCGTAGCGAAGCTTCTTGTATGGCGGTCGTGACGATATTGGCCGCCAACGTCAGAAAGGCGCCTTCAAGCTGGAATTTTTGATATTCGGCTTGTGCAGATAAACTCTCGATTTGCCGGCGTATCGCACCGAAGGCATCCAGCGAGTAGGAGACATCAACCGAAGCGTTGTAAATGCTGAAGATGGAGCCGCCGCCGTTAGGATTGCCGTACTGGGCGCCGGAAATCTGTTGTCTGGTGTCGGTGGCATTCACGTCCAGGGCAGGAAATAACGATCCCTTTTTTGCCGTAGCCGTTTCCTGGGCCTGCACCAGTGTGGCTTGGGCAGATTGCAGGTCAGGACTGCGCTGTATCGCGCGTGCTATCAAAGCCGTTAAAGGTTTGGAACGGTATAGCGTCCACCATAGTCCGGGCAGCTCTTTACCGGGGACTAAGAATTTGGTCGCGTAGCCGGACGGCTTGCTGTCAGTATAGCGGTCAGTCTTGGGGGCGGCGGGGCGGGTAAAATCCGGTCCCAGCGTGCAGCCGGAAAATATCATCATCATGATGGTGATAAGCAACACTGTTAAGCTGCGCCTATTGGTGGCCATGGTCATGGGGCGAATTGTCATAGTGTTCCGTTGTGCGCTGAAGAGGGCATGTCAGTGTCCAGTTTTTAAGCCGTGTAACAATAAATCGGTGATATGCTCGGCAATGACGTTCGGTTGCTCATGTTCCGGTTTCCAGCCTGGAAAGTTTTTATTTAAAGGCTGATATTCAACATAATTTTTGACCAGGCTGATGATGGATGTCGCAACCAAATGGGGATCCTTGTCCGGTGCCAGTTCACTCGCCAGTTCCATCAATAAACAAAACTGGTTTTTAAAGACGCTTTGCGCCAGGGTGTGCATGCGTGTCGGGTCAGCTTCCATGATTTCGCGTTGCATCAGGCGATGGAACAAACGGTCTTGGCGCATAACCTCAAGTAATGAACGGATGAATCGGGCCAATTTTTCTTCCGCAGGGCATTCAGATGCCCACACCAAGGCAAAAACCAGTTCTTTGCCTGAAAAAGCATAGTGGATGGCATCCAGATAAAGGGTGTTTTTATCAGGGAAATAATGGTATATGGCGGCAACGCTCATATTGACGGCAGTAGCCAATTGTCTCATCGATAAACCTGCATAGCCTTTTTCTGCGAAAAGGGCTATGGCTTTGCTTAATATTTTTTCTTTTGAATTCAATATAGCTCACCTAACAAACGTTCGGTAGCCATACTATCAATAAATGAGCCATCCAGCAACCGATATTGGACGAATTATGGATGCCATGATGTCGCGCCGCAAAAGTTCCTGATTGCTTACCAATAGATTACAATACCCGCACGGATCCGGGCTCCAGTTTGAGGTATACGCTTACCTACCGACACGGGCCTGGCTAAACTTTGATACAAGACATGCAGATGAAAAAATTAAAATGTGCGGTTATCGGCACGGGTTATTTGGGTAAATTCCATGCCCAGAAATATGCGGGCTTAGCTGATTGCGAGCTAATGGCCGTGGTTGATGTCAATGAGGCCGCCGCCGTATCGGTTGCCGAGACCTACGGCGTGCAGGCGCTCACCGATTACCATGCGTTACTGGATGGTGCGGTCGATGCGGTTAGCATTGTTGTGCCCACCACATTGCATTATCAGGTTGCCAAGGATTTTCTTGACGCCGGTATTCATGTTTTGGTGGAAAAGCCTATCACCGTCACCGTTGCCGAAGCGGACGGATTAATAGCGATAGCCAGAGAGCGGCAGCTGGTTTTGCAGGTCGGTCATCTGGAACGTTTTAATCCCGCCGTGTTAGGCCTGGATAAAGACGAAAAACCGCTGTTTATCGAATCACACCGCTTGTCGCCGTTTAATCCGCGCGCCAATGATGTCAGTGTCGTGTTAGATCTGATGATACATGACATCGACATTATTTTGGCGCTGGTCGATTCTGAAGTGGAACGCATTGATGCCAGTGGCACCGCTGTGCTGACGCAGGGTACGGACATTGCCAATGCCCGTCTGCTGTTTAAAAACGGCTGTGTAGCCAACGTGACCGCCAGCCGCATCAGCATGAAACTGGAACGCAAAATGCGCTTGTTCAGACCCAGCTCTTATGTTGCGGTCGATTTTCAGAACCGGGTGCTGACCAAACATCGTACCGGCGCTAAGGAAATGTTCCCCGGCATTCCTGAAATAGAGACTGAAGAATCGGTATTTGAAAGCGGCGATGCCTTGCTGGAAGAAATCAAGCATTTTGTCAATTGCATACAGACGGGGGCTAAGCCCTTGGTGTCTGGTGAAGCGGGGCGCAGGGCTCTGGAGACGGCGATCAGGATCACCGGGTTGTTGGGGGATAAGTGAGGGTTGGTTTTTGCAGGCCAACCAAAGAAGCACTGTTTGAAAATCCCTAAAAACGGTTTGCTAGGCAATGGATGTAGTGGTCTGCGCTAACGCCTAAGTGCTTAAACAAGTTCTGCAATGGATTCCCGATCACAATCGAATCAAACTCGAAACAAATTCGAAACCAATAAGGCAATAAAAAAATATGATCCCCATGGTAAACCTCAAAGCCCAATACGCCGAGATAAAAGAAGAAGTTGAGCAGGGCTTGGCTCAAACAATAGAAAATTGTTCGTTCATTTTAGGGCCGAATGTGCAGGCTTTCGAACAGGAAACGGCGGCTTATCTGGGCGTCAAGCATGCCATTGGTGTCGCTTCGGGCACGGATGCGTTGCATCTGGCCTTGATTGCCGAAGGTATAGGCGCTGGCGATGAAGTTATCACCACTGCATTTACCTTTATTGCAACGGCGGAAGCGATCAAATATGTCGGGGCGGTTCCGGTTTTTGTCGATATTGATGCTAAAACCTTCAATATCTCGCCGGAAGCGATAGTTAACGCCATTACGCCTAAGACTAAAGCCGTGATGCCGGTGCATTTGTTCGGCCAACCTGCCGATATGGATAGCATTGTCCAGATTTGCAAGGACCATGATCTCAAGCTGATTGAAGATTGCTGCCAGTCGTTTGGCTCCAGCATCAACGGCATACAGACCGGCGCGCTAGGCCATGCCGCCGGTTTCAGTTTTTTTCCCAGCAAAAACCTGGGCGCGTTCGGCGATGGCGGTCTGGTGGTTACCGATTCGGATGAAACGGCGGCGATGCTCAAGCAATTGCGTAATCATGGCTCGAATGTCCGTTATTATCATGATGTCATCGGCTATAACAGTCGTCTGGATGAAATGCAGGCGGTCATTTTGCGGGCGAAATTAAAACGCATAGACCAATACAACCAGGCCCGTCGCCAAGTTGCCCGGCTTTATTCTGAGCTGATGGAAGGTTTGCCGTTGACGACGCCGTTTGAAGATGGATTGGGCGTGCATGTTTATCATCAATACACGGTGTTGTCCGACCGCCGTGACGACATCATGCAAGCGTTGCAGGCCCAGCAAATCGGTTGCGCGGTATATTATCCCGTGCCCTTGCATCAGCAAAATGTGTTTAAGCAAGACTGTGCGGGCGTGAGTTTGCCGGTGACGGAAGCTGTTGCCAGTCGGTGTTTTTCGTTGCCTATTTGTCCGTTTTTAGCGGCTGACGATATTAGAAAAATTGTTGGGGTAATCCGTGATGCTTGCGCCGCTTAAAACCTAATGTTGAAGGTGTCCACACACAAACCGTTAACGGTGGCCTTCAGCGCCGGTGAACCGTCCGGCGACCAGCATGCCGCGAATATGTTCCTGGAACTGCGTAAGCATCGGCCCGATATTAAAGGCATAGGCATGGGCGGCGCCAATATGGCGGAAGCGGGCATAGACATCCGCTATGATTCCGCACATATCGCCGTCATCGGTGTCGTCGAAGTCATCAAACATTACCGTGAAATTCGCCGGGCGTTAATGCTGATGCAGCAATTGCTGGTCAGTGAAAAGCCGGATTTGCTGGTGTGTGTCGATTACAAGGAATTCAATTTTAAGCTGGCGCGTTTCGCGAAGCGGCAAGGCATTAAAGTGCTGTTTTATGTCAGCCCGCAGGTTTGGGCATGGCGGGCTGGGCGAGTGAAACAATATGGCAAAGTGATTGACATGATGGCGGTCATTTTTCCATTTGAGACCGCTTATTACGATGCTGAAAAAGTGCCGGTACGTTATGTCGGGCATC
Source organism: Methylovulum sp. (assembly GCA_030653435.1). GTDB lineage: Bacteria > Pseudomonadota > Gammaproteobacteria > Methylococcales > Methylomonadaceae > Methylovulum. The sequence goes on along the minus strand of JAURZI010000116.1, from coordinate 14,493 downwards.
CTTCTGTCGATAAAGTTCGGCCCTTATACAGCAAAACTGAAGATTTGCTGCGCTTTGGCCTGGATGTCCGGCGGCCCATCGTCGGTTTGTTGCCCGGTAGTCGGGCCAATGAAATCAATCGCCTGCTGCCGGTTATGCTGGCGGCGACGGAACAATTGCAATCGCGTTTGCCGGAGCTGCAATTTGTGTTGCCGCAAGCAGCATCTATTGAAGACGGTTTGCTGGCAGCCTATTTACCGCAATCGCCGATTAATATCACCATCATCAAAAACCAGCCTTATGATGTCATACAATGCTGCGATGCGGTGATGACCAGTTCCGGTACGGCTACACTGGAAACAGCCTTACTGGGCGTGCCTATGGTGATTGTTTATAAGCTGGCGACGGTCACGTATTGGCTGGGGCGCTGGCTGGTAAAAACGCCGTTTATCGGTTTGCCGAATATTGTTGCCGGTAAGCTTATCGTCAAGGAATTTATCCAGCATGAGGCCAGTGCGGAAAATCTGGCAGCCGAAGTGTTGCGTATTTTAACGGATCAAGCTTATACCGATGCCATGCGTGAAAATCTGCATAGCGTGAAGCAGGCACTGGGGCAAGGCGGCGCATCAAAAACAATGGCGGAGCTGGTTTTGGAGATGTTACCGTGACGCGTCTATGTCCCCTACAGCAAATGCCAGTCTGCGATAAACGGTTGGTAAAAACGCATATCATGGACTGTTGCGCCTTGTTGCGTGACTAAAGCGGAGGCAAATTCCTGCGCCCTGTCCATGGTCAGCCGTAGCGACCAACCTTGTTGTATCCCCAATAACAGCACCGCCGCAAACGCATCACCGGCGCCGACCGTATCGGTTACCGCCAAACCTTCCGCTGGTGCGGTTTCGGTAAATTCGCCGCTACCGGTCAATGCCAGTGCGCCCTGGCTGCCGCAGGTGACCACCAGGGCTTCGGGTTGATAGTGTTCCAGCAACCAACACATGCTTGCTTTCAGATTATTGTGCGGTGGCGCAAGTTGTAACAGTTCATCGTCGTTAAGCTTAAGCCAGTCGGCGTTACTTAGCCATTGCCCAACCGTGTCGATATGCCACCACGGCGCGCGTAAATTGACATCGACAAATACTTTGCCCGTGTGCCGGTTTTTTAATGCTGACAGCGCACATGATGATTGCCTGTGCCGCAAGGCCAAGGTGCCGTGGTAAATGATACTGTAACGCTGTTCCATGAATTGTCCCGCAGCAATAAAATCGTAAGCCTGCTGGTCCAGAATGTCATAACTGGGTTCGCCGTTGTTGATGGCGACGTTAACCGTACCGGTAGGGTGTTCGGTATCGGTTTGCAGATGCCCGGTGTCCATGCCCCAGGCCTGCATGGCAGCGCGGATGCCGGCGCCCTGGGCATCGTCACCGACCCGGCTGATGAAGCAAGGCTGTTGTCCAAAAGCCTGTAAATGCCAGGCAACATTAAAAGGCGCACCGCCCAGGATGCGTTTGCCATCCGGGAACTGGTCAAACAGCACTTCGCCGACAATACCGATTTGTTTGTTTGGCATGGTGTTTCCGTTGTTGTTGGTCCACTGAAATAACCGGTTAAAATTACTGGCATTAGGCGTTGTTGTAAAGGCTAAGGTAAGCGAGATTCGGCCGCGCGCCATTAGCGTTCCTGGCCTGTCATGGCAATAAATCAACACTACCCGAAGCCATGCGCCTATGTAATAATAAACAGCTTTGATTTTGCGATAATTCTTTCTAACGCACACACTGACATTCCCCGATATTTTTGGGCATAACGTACCTACACAGGCATTGATAATGGACGAGAACAAAAAGAAAGCGCTAGGTGCTGCGCTGATGCAGATAGAAAAGCAGTTTGGCAAAGGTTCAGTCATGCGTATGGGCGATGTCGCCGCGTCCCGTGACATCGAAGTGGTTTCTACCGGCTCGTTGGGGCTGGATATTGCCTTGGGCTGCGGCGGGTTGCCGCGCGGGCGTGTCGTCGAAATCTACGGGCCTGAATCATCAGGCAAAACCACGCTGACGTTGCAGGTGATCGCCGAGATCCAAAAACTGGGCGGCACGGCCGCATTTGTCGATGCAGAGCATGCGCTGGATCCGGGTTATGCCGAAAAAATCGGCGTTAATGTCGATGATTTGCTGGTTTCGCAGCCAGACACCGGAGAACAGGCGCTGGAAATCACCGATATGCTGGTGCGTTCGGGTGCGGTTGATATTGTCGTCGTCGATTCGGTAGCGGCGCTTACCCCTAAAGCCGAGATTGAAGGCGATATGGGCGATTCGCACATGGGGTTGCAGGCGCGGTTAATGTCCCAGGCGTTAAGGAAACTGACCGGCAATATCAAACGTTCTAATACCTTGGTCATTTTTATTAACCAGATCAGGATGAAAATCGGCGTGATGTTCGGTAGTCCCGAAACCACCACCGGCGGTAATGCCCTGAAGTTTTATGCGTCGGTGCGTTTGGATATACGCCGTATCGGTTCGGTTAAAAAAGGCGATGAAATCATTGGCAATGAAACCCGCGTAAAAGTGGTAAAAAACAAAGTCGCTCCGCCTTTTAAAGAGGCCGAATTCGAAATTTTGTACGGAGAGGGTATTTCTTTTGCCGGTGAGTTGGTTGATTTGGGCGTCAAATACGGCTTTATTCAAAAATCGGGGTCGTGGTATAGCTATGGCGATGAAAAAATCGGTCAAGGCAAGGAAAATGTCAAAACCTTCCTGAAAGAACACCCTGAAAAAGCCAAGGAAATCGAAGCGAAAATCAGGGCGGAAGCCTTCTCTAAACCCGCTGTTTTGGCGGATATTTTAGTGGCGGAAAGCACGGTTGATGAGGAATAAGCGTAGTCCGCTGTGAGTGATGTTGAGGATATCAAGGACGTTTGTCTACGTTTGCTGGCGCGTAGGGAGCATAGCCGCAAAGAATTGCTCAATAAATGCCTGGTAAAAGGTTACGGCGAGCATCAAGTTCTTGCCGCTATTGACGGCTTAGTCGAGCAGGGTTTGCAAGACGATTTACGCTATGCCGAGAGCTATGCCAGACATCGTATCCTCAAGGGCTATGGCCCTGTTTTCATCAGTTATCAGTTGCAGCATCAGGGTGTCGGTGCCGTCGATCTTGACAGTATTGTAGAGACCGTGGCCGGTAGCTGGATGGACGTGTTGGGCCAGGTCTATAGCAAAAAATATAGGCATAGTACGTCCGCTAAGGTTTGCAAAGATCGTCATGAATGGGCAAAACGCAGCCGCTTCTTAATGCAGCGCGGCTTTCCGGCTGCACTGGTGAATGCGCTATATGTGCATTTGAACAGTAACAACCCTAAATTTTAGTTTTATCTTTAGTAGAAAATACCCACCTTAAATCATGAAAAAAATGACTAGCGCAGAACTGCGTGCAGCCTTCCTGGAATTTTTCCGTCAGCGTGGGCATGCTATAGAGCCTTCCAGTTCACTCGTCCCTGCCGATGACCCCACGTTGTTATTTACCAATGCCGGTATGGTGCAGTTTAAAGACGTGTTTTTGGGCCGCGAACACCGCGATTTTAACAAGGCGGCTACCAGCCAGCGCTGTGTGCGGGCCGGCGGTAAGCATAACGATTTGGAAAACGTCGGTTATACCGCACGTCACCATACGTTTTTTGAAATGCTGGGCAATTTCAGTTTTGGTGATTATTTCAAAAAAGAGGCCATCCATTACGCTTGGGAATTTCTGACCCAAGAGATGGACATTCCCGCAGAAAAACTCTGGGTGACAGTTTATGCCGAAGATAAAGAAGCCGAGGCGATTTGGCTGAACGATGTCGGGATTAGTCCTGAACGTTTTTCACGCATTGCCACTAAAGACAATTTTTGGTCCATGGGCGATGTCGGCCCTTGCGGTCCTTGCACGGAGATTTTTTACGACCACGGCGCGCATATTTTCGGTGGACCTCCAGGCTCGCCCGATGAAGACGGCGACCGTTACATCGAAATATGGAACCTCGTTTTCATGCAGTATGACCGTTCCGTTGACGGCACGATGACACCGCTGCCGAAACCATCGGTAGACACCGGTATGGGCTTGGAGCGCATCGCCGCCGTGTCACAAGGCGTGCACAGCAATTACGAAATCGACTTGTTCCAAAAACTGCTCAATGCCGCCACTGTGTTGGCGAAAACCGATGATTTGACCAACAGTTCGTTGCGCGTGATTGCCGACCACATTCGCTCTTGCGCCTTCTTAATCACCGATGGCGTGATGCCGTCTAACGAAGGCCGCGGTTATGTGTTGCGCCGTATCATCCGCCGCGCCATTCGCCACGGTTATCGTTTGGGCATACTCGATATTTTCTTCTACAAACTGGTCGCCCCGTTGGTGGAAGAAATGGGTGCGGCTTATCCCGAATTGCAACAGGCGCAAGAACAAGTCGAACGTGTCTTGAAAAAAGAAGAAGAGCGCTTTGCAGAAACCTTGGGGCAGGGCATGAAAATCCTCGAAGCCTGCGTCGCCAAGCTGGAAGGCACGGTCATCCCCGGTGACACGGTGTTCCAACTCTACGATACATACGGCTTCCCCGTCGATTTGACCGCAGACTTTGCACGCGAACATCAGCTGAGTGTCGATTATGACGGCTTTGAGCAAGACATGGCGGCACAACGTGAACGCGCCCGTTCCGCCAGCAGCTTTGGTGCCGATTACGACCAAGATATCAAGCTCGACAGCCAAACTGAATTTACCGGCTACGATCACCTCGATGATGACGTGCATATCGTCGCGCTATACCAGCAAGGCCAAGCTGTAGACAGCTTGCCAGTAGGTGCGGAAGGCATCGTGGTATTGGATAAAACCCCGTTCTATGCCGAGTCAGGCGGCCAAGTCGGCGACTGTGGCGAGTTAAAAGCGGGCGATGCCGTGTTTGCTGTTGCCGACACGCAAAAACAAGGCGGCACGTTATTCCTTCATAAAGGGAAAGTGGTTTCCGGCATGTTACAAGTCGGACAGTTGTGTTCCGCCAAAGTCAGCGCCGAACAACGCAAAGCCACTGAACTAAACCATTCTGCAACGCATTTGCTGCATGCTGCATTACGGCAAACATTGGGTGAGCATGTCGCGCAAAAAGGCTCTTTGGTCAATCCCGGCCGCCTGCGTTTTGACTTCTCGCATTTTGAACCTGTCACACAAGAACAGATCGCGACGTTGGAAAAATGGGTCAACGGGCAAATTCGCCAAAACCAAGCGGTATCCGCGCAAGTCATGGCGAAAGACGATGCGGTCAAAGCCGGTGCGATGGCGTTGTTCGGCGAAAAATATGGCGCCGAAGTCAGGGTGTTAAAAATTGGCGAATTTTCTACCGAATTGTGCGGCGGTACGCATGTGGATAGGGCAGGGGATATCGGCTGTTTTAAAATCATAGGCGAAACCGGCGTGGCTGCCGGTGTGCGGCGTATCGAAGCTGTCACTGGCGAAGGTTGTCTGGAATGGCTGTCTGAACGCGAACAGGTGTTGGATAAAATCGCCGGCATGCTGAAAAGCGCGCCGGACAAAGCTGCGGAAAAAGTTGAACAGCTGCTGGAAAAAACCCGTAACCTTGAAAAGCAACTGGAACGCCTGAATGCCAAACTCGCGAGCTCCGCAGGCGACGAACTGAGTGACCAAGCTGTCGATATCGCCGGCATTAATGTCCTGGCGGTTAAGCTCGATAATGTTGATGCTAAATCCTTGCGCGACCTGTCCGATCAATTGAAAAACAAACTGGGCAGCTCGGCGATAGTTTTGGCGGTGGTCGAAGGCGACAAAGTCAGTCTGGTTGCTGCGGTGAGCAAAGACCTTGTAGGGCAAATTAAAGCCGGAGATCTGGTTAACTTTGTCGCTACGCAAGTGGGTGGTAAAGGCGGTGGCAGGCCGGATATGGCGATGGCCGGTGGCAATGATCCGGCTGGTTTGGATTCGGCTTTAGCCGGGGTTGCGGCTTGGGTGCGGGCGAATATGGCTAGGTGATGGTTAAGCTATCGTTGTAGTCGAGTGAAACCTGCTGTTTAGTGATGTTCATGGCTTCTTCGGTTATCTTTGGGAAATATTATGCAATGGCAAGACGTTTTAGCCGACAAATCCTTACACGATTTGCCTTATAAAATCGAACTGAATCAGCAAGGGCATATTGAAATGTCACCCTCTTCTTTTATCCATAGTTTTTTACAAGGCGAGCTGGCGACGTTGTTGAAAAATCAATTGGGTGGGCGAATTTTTACCGAGTTAGCGATCCAAACCCGTAGCGGTGTGAAAGTCCCTGATGTTGCTTGGGGTTCAAATGATTATTTTGAGCAGCATCGTCATGAGCTTTGCGCCTCGTCAGCCCCCGAAATTTGCGTTGAAATCATCTCTGTATCGAATAGCATCAAGGAAATGCGTAAGAAAATTTCCTTGTATTTGAAATCAGGGGCAATGGAGGTTTGGCTGGTCGATGAGCAAGGCAACGTCCGCTATTTTAATGTGGATGGACAGCAAAATCGCAGTGGTTTTAACGTTGAGATTGGGCGTTTGGTTTGAAGTTTTTCTGTTTGTTAACTCGGTTGGCCTGGTGGGGGACATAGACTTTACGCCTGAGCATCGCCAACGAACAGCGGTTTGTAGCCCGCATAGTCATTGACTATCAAATGACCCGCCAGTCGCGCAGAAACTGGCGGGTATAAATGCCACTCCGGCCGGTTTGGTCGTCATAAGGACGTTTGCAGCAGCAATTATCTGAATAAATTAACAGGGTATAAGCTTACTTCTTTACCAACACTTCCCCACGCCCCATCTCAGCCATATCCCCCGCATAACGCTGCACCCGGTTAAACGCGGCCGAAGCCTCCGCAAAGCGTGAATTAAGCGTTTTAAACGCATTAAACAACATCGGCAAAAACGCCAAGGTATGCGTACCGCAATCATTAAAGCTGGCGGATAACAGCGGCGGGTTCCACAGCAATAAGGTGCCGCGACGCATCGCATAGCCCAGATAGCGTCCGGTTTGGCCCATCACTGCGATGGTGCCTGCAATCATGCGCGAACCGCAATAATCGCCTGCGTTGCCTTCGATCAAAATCGTGCCGCGCCGTAAGTGGTCTCCGACTCGTTCGCCCGCGTTGCCTTTGACCAAAATCAGGCCGCCTTTCATGCCCATTTTATTGCCTGGCAATGCGCCGCCGAGAAAGTCGCCGACATTGCCGGACACTTCCAGATAGCCTTTTTTCAGTTCACATCCAGCGTAAAGTCCGGCATTACCGGTGACTTTGATCTCGCCGGATTTCATGCCTATAGCGAGATAAGCGCCCGCATCGCCTTCAACCGTAATGCTGCCGCCGTCGAGTTCCTTGCCGATAAAATCCAGCTTCTCGAAGCTGTTTCTGATGACGATGGTTTGCGTATCGGAACCGGAAATATTAAATAATTGATCGACGCGCAACCTGCATTTACCGCTTTGCAATTCAATGGCGGCAATTTCGGTGGGCTCTTTGCCTTGCAAGTGCTGGCAAACCAGCGGCGACATATCCACGCGCTGGTCGGGGCGGTATTTTAAAGTTAACGTTAACGCGCTCATGCCATGATCTCCTGTAAATGAAAGTGGAACGGTCCCAGTTTACCGCCGTAATTACCGGCGCTGATGCGTTTAATGCCGTTTTTCGCGCCCATGTCACAAACCGCTTGGATGCCCACGTGCATGGATTGGGCTATATCTTCCTTGCTCAGGCCGTCGATAACGATTTCCATCACCGACTCGATTTCCGCAGATAAATCCGTTTTAGTCATGCCTTTTAAGGTCGGGCAGAATGCATCATTCGTCGAGGCATTCAATGTTTTGTACTTGGAGCCGACTTTGGAGCCGGAACGCACAACGCCACCGGGGAACGGCATGATAACATTGGGCATTTTTTTCATCGCGTCGATAGCGGCTTCACAGGCGGCAAGCGCTTGCGGCTGCGACTCGGCCAGCACTAAAAAATTACCGCCGCCAATCGCATCGACTTGTCCGGTAGTCGCTTCGGTCAAAAACTCGCCGTCCATGACTGGTACGCGCCAATAACGCTTCCCGGCGATCACTTTGGCAATCTGGAAACCGTCGCCGAAATAGCGCAGGTTTTTACCTAGCGGAATGCGGATGCCGCCGTCGATACCGGCAAACAACGCCGAGGTCGGCGAGGTCAACACGCATTGCCCGGCGCGGGTTTCCAATTGCTTGGCAAGGCCTTTGCCGCCCATCGCAAAAATCATCACTGATACGCCTGGGCGGCCGTCCGGGGTTTCGTCCGGGCTTAAAGTCCGTTCGATGCCCGCTTCACAACCGCAGGCGATTACGGAAGTCGCAAAGCCGGTCATCGCTTGCGCCGCGATCATCGCCCATTTTTCGTTTTGTGCCGTGATAATGGCGCGGGTCGCCTTCATCGGAAAAGCTTCCGCAAAGGTTGCGTCGATGGTTACACCGTTAATAATCATAGGGGTTGCTCGTTGTTGAGTGTTTTTTATTTTCTAAATGGGTTGCGCAAACTTTACAATAATGGGTTGATAACACTAAAGTTTTCAATCCATTTGAAATCATCGGTATTACGTGTGGCTAAGATTTTATTATTTTCAATGCAGGTTGCCGCAATCAGTGCATCACCTAACGACATTTTACGCTGTTGTTTTAAAGCGATGGCAATTTCATAACAACTCGGATTGAGGTAAATAACCTCCAAGTTATTCAACAAATCGGTGAGAGCTTTTTTTTGAATGGCTTGTAAACCGGCAAAACCCAACACTTCGACGCGGCTAATGATTGAATAGCTAGGTTCATTATCAATAATCCATTCACGCAAATTTTTGTACTCAGCTTGTACCGCGTAAATAATCAGGTTGCTATCAATCAGCATCATTCGTCATAACCGATATTGCGATCTTGACGTTGCTCATTTTGCCAAGCCACGCCATCGACTCCTGTGAAAATATCCAGCGCGACAGCCTTTTCCAAAGCGTTTTTTAATCGGTCTTTGCGTTGCTGTTGGTTATTTATCATTGCGTGTTGCGTTTGTTTTTGTTCTAAAAACAAAACAAAGTCAAACACTTCAGCTTGGTGCGCCGGAGATAAAGCTTTCGCATGTTGTTGGATTATTTCATCTAAACGCATGGTTTTTGCTCGTTCATATTTTAAAAGTTAGCAAGGCTTCTTTTGTTTTGCAAGCCTATCCCAGGCCATATCTGTTTCCGGTTGATGTTGTCTCGATTCCACAATAGCCGCCAATTCAGCATCTTCGAGCTTATCCAGCAATATTTCATAAGCTTTAGCCGAAATGCAATAGAACGCAGGTTCATTATGGTCAAGAATTGTCACCGGAAAACCATCACCTGAGGCTACTGTCGCCAATGGATCGTTTTTTAGCTCTGCAAGGCCGGCGGCGGTTTCTGCAAGAATGGTTGTTGGCATAATGTTATTCAAAATCAATTTGTTATCAGCTAAGTCGCCAATTTAAATACTGGGATTCGAGTTTAACCGATTATTATCAAGTATTTCTTGCGTTAATTTTTTGTCCATAACTGAAGCTGCTTGTTTGAATTCTGGTATATCAAATAAATCAAGGAATGAAGCAACCAAAATATCCTTTTTTGGATTAATAACCCCTTTTGCTTTAAATCCATGTCCTGGCATAAAAATCTCAACAAAAAAACCTTCAAATAAAAAGCAAAATGCAAAGCAGTTATATAGTAGTTGCCTATAAAACGGCTTGAAGATCATTCCATTTAATATCATTTGAGTCTTGCCTTCTTTTTTGCCGCGATAAGTTAGTCGAGAGATTTTTACAGTCATCAAGTTTAGTGGAACAAAGTGATTTTTATAAATGTATTCTCTCAGTTCATTATTCCAAGGTTCAGGTATAAATATCTCACGATATGCCACATCTTCTGAATTAGCTGCTCGCCAAAAAATAGACAAAAAGAATAATTGTAATTTTTCTATCTTTAATTCACTAAATGTAATATGTCCATCACTCTCTATTTTTTTGCCTTTTTTTCCACGTAAAAATAATAATGAATATCCCTCATAAGATTTATTCAGATGTTGCTCGCATTCATTACAAAGTTGATAAGTCTTCCAGCTATCGTTAGTAGGATTACCATGAGTTTCGGCATCGTTTGTTAAGATTCTGGCTTGACGGCCGCTAAAGATTTTTTTAAAGCTAGAGTTGGGAATAGCATGGGAGCGTTTCAATTCATTAAATTTTAAACAAAGAGCGCATGGTTTAGGATCGCCACGCTTAAACTTTTGTCCACAAACTTTGCATAAGCTGCTGCCCTTTAATACAAGTCTATTACAATCAGGGCAAGAAAAATGAGTTTAGAATCAAGCATAACAATAAACGTTATTATCAAAAGTTATCTAAATAATTCACTGTGTGAACCAAGCCGGGCTAATTGCAAGGTTGCGTCATCTGGTTTTCGATAAATCAGCAACAAATCAGGCTTGATATGGCATTCACGATAGTTGAACCAATGACCGTTTAAGCTGTGATCCCGTTGGTTTTCTAACAAAGTTTGATCGTTTGCCAGATTAAGCAAAACGCTTTCGAGCAATGTATCAATATCTTTATGTTTGGGCGTAGCTTTGATGCGTTTATAGTCGCGTTTGAAGACGGAAGCGTATTCAATCGTCCGCATTCAGGTCTGCCATTAGGGATTCTATGGTATCAAAACGCAACCCATTGCCCTGTTCCAATTCGTGTATAGCCTGCATAGTTTCTGCATTGGGAATACCAAATGGCAATCGGTGTTCCGCTGCTATATTTTCCAATAGCATGCGTACGGCATCAGCCACCGAAAGCCCCATTGTCGCTAGGGTTTTGGTAGCTTCTACTTGTACGGATTCGTCAATTTGAAACGTTATGGTTGCCATAAAAACCTCTAGTTATTTAAAGGATGCACGGTAATACTTCCCCGCCCATCCTCAGTAATCTCATCATCACTCATCTTAAAATTACCCAGCTTCATCGTCAGATAGCGGTCGAAATACTCTTTTAAACCTTTTTCCACAGACGGATCAAAATCGGGTTGCACAACATGGGTTGTCCCCCATTTGACGTGTACGACTTTGCCATCAACGACGACCAACTCGCCATCCTTAAACACATAATCCGGTTTCTCGAACATTTGTTCGCGGTTAGGGTTGTCGGTGTAGACGGTAATATCGCCCCAGTTACCGGCGCTTAATCCGCCACGGTCTTTCAGGCCGATCAACTTTGCCGCTCCGGCGCGGGTCATGATGGCAATTTCGTTGAGCGTGTACTCACGGTCAATTGAAGCCAGTGTGGTACACAATTGCGCTTCGGGGTGGATAGTCGCTAACATGTCGTTGCGGAAGCTTTTATCCATTAGCAAGCGGATCAAATGCGGATAGCTGGTGAACGGCGCGCCGTTGGGGTGGTCCGTAGTCAGGAAAATCCGCCACGGGTCATCGACCAACAGGAAAGTTTCCAAACCAATCGCCCATTGCAAAGCGTTGACGAAGTTTTGGTCTTTGTATTTGAACGGCACCACGCCACAACCGGCGTCGCATTCGATGTCCATGGTCACCCATTTGTTGGGACTGGCGTGTTTGTGGTTGGCGTGTTGGCGCATACTGTCACCGGACGCGGTTACGGTTTGCCCGAACAGGATTTGTCCGACATCAATGGTGATGTTCTTGTTTTTGTTGATGGCTTCGGCAATCTGCGCCGCGCCGGAGGAGAATTTGAAATCGCCTTCGGTGCCGTAGCTGTGGAATTGGATGTGCGTCAAGTGCATGGGTAAGCCGCCGATGCCCTGGATAGTGTCCAGCGTGGTTTGCATATTGCCGGGTACGCCGAGGTTACAGCCATGTACATGTAACGGGTGACTAACGCCGATTTCTTTAACGGCCGTTGCCAACACTCGCAAGATCTCGCGTGGCGTGACGCCGTAATGGCAGTTTTGCTCATCCAAATCCAGCTTGCGTTGGTTGAATTTAAAAGCGTTAATGCCGCCAGGATTCACGACTTTTACGCCGATGGCTTTGGCGGCATTCATCGTCCACGCCACATAATCGTTAATGGCTTTTTGGTCTTTTTTGGCCGTGAGCATCCGCAGCAAATAATCATCGCTGCCGAGCATGACGTAACCGCCTTTGTCCAAAATCGGGATGTCACCCATTTCCATGTGCGCCTGGCGGGCGTTGATCGGCAATAATGCGGGTTCAAAACCTGCGGTATAGCCCATTTCTGCGTAACGGTAGCCGGTCACAAAAGTGCTGGGCATCGCGTGGCCGCAACCGGAGCGGCAGATATGCGTTCTGGCCACCGGATCGGCTCTATGGTCTTCCGGCAATAAGGTTCTGGCGATGTTGCCTTTGCCGCCGCCGATATGGGTGTGCATGTCGATGGCGCCGGACATGACCACTTTGCCTTTGAGATCGTATTCTTTATCGGGTTGGGCTTCAGATGGCGGGTTGATGATGCGTCCGTCCTGGATGTAAATATCCTGCTGCTGTCCCGCTATGCCATTGGCCGGGTCATAGACGGTACCACCGCTTAATTTAATTAACATGGGGAGGTTTCCTTATAAAGCTTGTTCTATGGCATTCAACACATCTGCCGTACTAGGCAAACCTGAATCCCGTAATTTTTTCAGCCGGATAGCGACAACGTTATCCATACGGTAAGCATGGCCGGCATGGTCAATGCCGGGTGTGCCGACTGGAATGAACACATCCGGTTCCTTGGTAAATGTCATGCCGGAACGGCCGACGACGACTGTTGGCAAATCGGTCTCCGGTGGCACGGCATCAACATTAAACGCCTGCACCCAAACCAGCACGTCCGCTTCGCCGTTTTCCAGCAAGATCCGGGAGTCGTTCAAAAACGGGTCGTATTCAGGATAGCCACGGCTAAAGCGCGTCCTTGCCGGATAACCGGTAGTCCAGCCGCACACTTGGTTGGCGGTTTGGTCGCCTTCCTTCCCTGCCAGAGGCAAGCCGGAACAACGGGTGTTCAGATCGTTAAGGTCTTTAATCAGCTCCGACAACATTTGTACGGTCAGCTCGGCTTGGCTATAAGCCAACGCACCCGCAGCCCAAGTCACCACGCCGTATTTTGCGGCCTTGAGCTGGTCGGCAATCGTTTGTAATTCTGCGATAGCAAGGCCTGCCACGTTTTCGGCACGAATGGGTTGTTTTTTGACCAATGCCCGCAACACTGCCATCACATCGGGCAAATCTGCCGTCGCGCATTCAAAAATCTGGGCTTTATTGCCGTTAGGCGAAGTGGATGCCGCGCCGGAAGGTGCTTTGCCTAAATAAATGACTTGGCGTAGGCTGGTGTCTTCCAGAAACATCGCCTCCGTCCACAAATAACGCTCGAAAAAACGCGGCGCGAAGGCTTCCAGATCAGTGCCGACCACAAGCAGCACATCGCAACGGTTTTTTACTTCCGCCAACGTCGTGTTCATCCATCCGGAATCCTGCAAGGCCAGGAAGTTATTACGGGCACCTACGAAATTCATATTATCGACTACCGCGCCTGATCTGTCCGCTAAAGCCAGCAGTCCGCGCATGCCGTTGACATCAGTCGCGCAGCCGCCGATCACGGGCAGTTTGGTGTGTTTCAATAAGGCCGCCGCTTTGGCAACCGCAACCTCCAGGCTGACGTCCTTACCTGCCACGCGCGGGCTGGTGTCGGTGATGGCTTGTTCAAACAGCGGCGTGTTGACCGCGCAACCATTGGCTGTCACTTTCAGCGATATACCGTCCACCTGTATGCTCAGGTCGTCGGTGCCGATACCGCAAAAAGGACTGGGAACTTCAGTTATTTCAGTCATTGAGCTGTCCTTTATTGATAATTGAATAGTGTTAAAAAGCTGGTCAGCAGCGATTTTTTTTTTTGATATTCTAGCGCGAATCGCACACAGTGTCTCAACAAACACCGGTTTTACGCAGCCTTAACGCGATATGACCGCTTTGCTGACAAATGGTCATAATCGCTTTGTCTGGCGGTATATCATTCTAATTGATTTGTTTTCCATGTACGGCGCGACACCCCGGCTCGCTATTGATGTGGAAAGCTTATGGCGGCGGGCATTTAAGTATTCCGTCCAAAGTGAGTGCCCAGCACCCGCTCGCGCAAGCCTTGGGCTTGCCGCATGCTCAATTATTATGCGGGCAATTCGCCAGGGAAACCCTGCATATCCCCAAATGGGATGCCGTGGAAAAGGCGCAACGGGCAGCCCGGAATCAGGCGATACGCAGGCAGCGGCAACAGGGCGTGGGCTTGTTTAGCCTTGCCAGGGAATATAATTTGACGGAGCGGCAGGTGATTAATATTATCAACAAGGGTGGGGAAGCAGCAATGATGTGTCAACACTTTTCCGGACACAAAGTTAAGCAGCTTTACACTGCAATTCGTAGTCTACTGGCGACCAATAGCCATTGGCAGAATGTAGTCGCTCACGGTTATAAAAGACCTCAATATATTCAAATATAGCTTTCTT
>JAURZI010000037.1 GCA_030653435.1 Methylovulum sp. | reverse complement strand
CTTTTTCTGTCCAGCGTGAAAGGCCAAGCATCGTCACCCGCCCGGTCATCGCCAGCACGGCTTCAACGATAAGGGTTAGCTGCTTGAGTGTACGAGGTGCCAAAGTTGGGCTTAAGATGCCAAGTATTGTTATGATTTCGTCCATGATTCGTTTGGGCTGGTGCTTTCGCGTTTGAATATCCCTATATTCTATCTTTTCGGTTTATTTTTTGGGCAATTTTCAAAGAATCAGTTTCACCGTTTGGCGAAGGTGTTGCCTAAGGATTCGGCTTGTTCTTCCATAACCCATAAAATGGCCTCAATTCGGCAATTTGCCGGAAGCTTGGATGGTTGTTTCAAGTTTCCAACGCAGTCAGTTTCGACAATCATACGTTCGGCATACAACAGGGAGGGCATCAATGCGTACTTTACCGGGCTATAAAAGATCCGCTATTTCAACGATAGCTTCACCTGATGCCAGCAATTTCTGTGCACGGGGAAATAGCTGAGTTAAAAGGTTTTGCAAACGACGGTTAGTGACGTTGCCGCAAGTAACCCAAAGCAATTGCGGAGGGATGCCTAAGCGTAGCACCATCTCGACGAAATCACTGTCTTTGCTGATAATGACAATGCCTTGTTGGCGTGCCTTTTGAAAGATCTGTTCGTCTTCGGCATCGCGTAAGTCCAGATCGCGTAAAGCGTATGCCTCCACTTTAAACGTCTGCTTAAGCCAGCTTGCCAATTGCGGCGGAAGTTGTGCATCAATCCAATAGATCATGCAGCCAATCGTTCAAAATTTGCCAGTCGGGCAGCATACAATAGACAAGCATGAATGTCTTGCAGCTCCAAATCGGGGAAATCTTGTAAAATCTCCTCGCTACTGATGCCTTCACCCAGCATTTGCAAAATATCGCTAACACGAATTCTCATGTTTCGAATACAAGGTTTGCCACCACATTGAAGCGGGTTATGGGTAATTCTAATTTCTAAACTCACGGTGATGATTCCTCGGTAATCAAAATCTATAAATCTTCAGTGGTGTAAGCAATTCTACAGCAGGACGGGGCGACTTACCCCGCCCTGCTTTCCGGCATTATTCGACTAAAAAATCCCGCATCATGCCCATGTCTTCATGCTCAAGATTATGGCAATGATACATAAACAAGCCCTTAAAATCCTGGAATGGTTTGATGATGCGGACTTTTTCACCGGGCATGACCAGTACCGTGTCTTTCAGCCCGCTTTCAATAAAACCTTCGCGTACGGTCGCATAATCGTCTTCGCTGCCCGCATCTATACTGCGGCTGACAATCTGGAAGGACTGCCCATGTAAGTGGATAGGATGCGCCATCGTCATCATCATGCCCATACCGCCACCCATGCCTCCCATTCCCATACCGCCGTGACGCATGCCGCCCATGCCCATGCCCATGCCGCCGCCCTGATGTCCCGTACCCTGCCCGTCGTTTGCCGTTTGCTTACCGTGCCCCCCGCCATGAGCATGGAAAATTTCCATTAACTGGATGCTATTGACCGGAATCCGTTCACTAGGCTGCACATCGTTGTAGGCGTAAGGACGACCATTCAACAACATAGCCATATGGCCTTCCGAGATGGCAATCGGCACAGGGCTATTGGGATTGGCGGTATCGGCCGTTTTATACCACTTGATTTTCGACAAGCTGGACGGCAACTTGGGGCTGTCACTGACTTTGCGCGTGACGCGGGCGGTAAAAATCGGATAATCACTACCGACAGGCAGGCTGCTGGTATGCATCATCATGCCCATTTTCGGTAATACGCCGGAAAAAGCCAGACTACGCAACACTAACTGCGAACCTTCGTTGCGTCCGCTGAAATCGGCCCAGACATCTAGCCGTTCGCCGGGCGCCAACATGATATACGGTTTGGTTTCCGGTTTTTCCAGCAAGCCGCCATCAACGCCGATGACCGTCATCGGCGTGCCGTCATCCCAGCCCAGTTTGTAAATGCGCGCCGTCGAGCCGTTCATGAACCGTAAGCGGTAAGCCCGGCTGTCCACGTCGATTTGAAAATCCGCCCTGCCGTTAACCAGGATGCGGTCGCCATAAAAGCCGGTCATACGGTCGTGCATGCCACGGGCATAGATCAGCTGATTGTGCACGTCGAACAGCCGATCCTGAATGACGACGGGGATCTCGTAATCGCCGGAAGGCAGCTCTAGCGCCGCTTCTTCGTCGTCATTAACCAGCAACGCACCGGCCAATCCGTGATAAACCTGCTTCGCAGTAGTTTCGTGCGGATGCGGATGGTAAATATTCATGCCGGCACGGTTCAGCACCTCAAATTCGTAAACCAGTTGTTCACCGGGATTGATCGCATAGAGCGGGTGCCCATCCATTTCGGCGGGCACATGCAGACCATGCCAATGGGTGACCGTCGGTTCCGATAAACCGTTCTGCAGATGGATACGCACTTTCTGGCCTTTTTGCAGACGGATAATCGGCCCCAAATAGGAACCGGGTATCTCTGCTACCGTCCCTTTAGGCCCTTGCAACAGTTTTGCGCTGTATTGCATCACTTGGGTCTCCTTACCCACCAGAATAGGCACGGCAGCAGATTTGCATAACAGTTCTATGTCAACATCGGGCTTAAAATCAGGCGATGCTTTACGGGGCGCGATTTTCGGCATGGCTTGCATGCCTTCCATCGCATTGAGCAAACCGGGCATGCCGGAAACAGCGAGTAGTCCCAGGCTGGACTGGGTAAGAAAACGGCGGCGGGAATAGTTATTATTATAGTCAGGCATAAAATCTCCTCAGACGTGAGTCTTTGTTGAGCCGTACCGGAACAGTGCGACTACCTCAGACTATATATTAGTGTTCAATAATATTCAAGCAGCCAGCTTGATGGGATTGCCGCTCAATGCCACAGGCCTGAGCCGTCCAGCTGATCGGCAAAAAAGTCGAAATCCGCGCAGGCACGATAGGGCAACACCCCCAGCAACGGCGCGGTTAGCGCAGCTTGTATCGCGTCAATATTGTCTTCAAGGTTTAACATGCCGGCATCGGTACACGCCGCGATCCAGCCTGCACAAGGCAATCCCGAATGTCGAACCGCCTGATGCGTCAATTTTGCATGGTTAATGCAGCCCAGACGGATAGCGACGACGATAATGACCGGCAAGGCCAATATGTTTGCCAGATCGCTGATGTCTTGATGTTGGTTGACCGGTGTGTGCCAGCCGCCCGCTCCCTCAACGATAATCACATCCGCCAATGTTTGTAAACGCTTAAATCCGGCGAGTACAACCTGCAAATCCGCAGGATTATCCGCCCCGGCGATATGCGGCGAAACCGGCAAGGCGTAAGCATAAGGGTTGATGAGATCATAGTCGACCGGCAGCGATGTCGCTTGCTGTATCAGCAAGGCATCGTCATTTTGCAGCTGACCCTGCCGTAATACACAACCGGACGCCACCGGTTTCATGCCGACTACGGTTTTGCCCTGCCGTTTGGCGTAGTGCATCAGCGTCACCGTCGCCCAGGTTTTGCCGACATTAGTGTCGGTGCCGGTAATGAAATAACCGGGTTTAAAATAGCCGGGCTTCATCGTGTTGCCGTAACCGTAATGACTTCAAAAGTCGCGGCGATGGCGTTATCGCCGCACGCCGCCTGATAAGCGGCAACCATCGCCTGCATGGCGTTTTTGCCGGTCACCTGTCTATTCCGCGCTGCCAATACATTGTGCGCGCCTATGCCTTTTAATTCCCGCATCAATGCCCAAACCGACCCATAGCAAGGCCGGTAGCTTGTGCTGCTGATCGAGATAGCCCGAAATCCAGCCTGCTGTAACAAACCGGCGATGGCTTGCTCGCTGTAAAAGTCATTGACATGGCTATAATCATCTACGGTAGCCCAGGCCGCTTTTAATTCCTGCAACGTGCCCGCGCCAAACGTCGAAAACGTCAACTGCCCACCCGGCTTTAACACCCGTCGAATATCTTTTAAACACTCGTCAAGCCGGCTACACCATTGCAAGGCCAGACTGGAAAATACCCGGTCTATGCTGCCCCCGGCCAAGGGCAAGGCTTCGGCATCGGCGCAGATATAATAGACCTGAGTCTGGCCCGACAATTTACGCCGCGCGGTTTGCAACATCGTTAAGGCAATATCCAATGCAATAACCGAGACCTTACCCGCAGTGCAAGCGGGCAACGCCAGCAGCTCGCCCGTTAAAAAACCCGTGCCGCAACCAATATCCAACAATGTGCCGCTCAGACTGCCCACATCAACCGTTGTCAACAGGGCTTGCGCCACGCTGCGTTGCAACGGCGCAAAACGGTCATAGCTAGGCGCGGCAGCTGAAAACGCTAGCCTGAGCTGGGTTTTATCGAGACTTAAGGGCATGACTGGTCTATAAAATGGGAAATAACCGCAACCACTTCGGGGCTGTGCGATAAAAACGGCGCATGGGCGGCCTGAGCGATACGATGCACTTGCATACCAGGCAAAATATGCTGCATGGTTTCGCCGACTGCGGCAGGAACCAAGCCGTCCCTACCGCCCAATACCGCCAACACCGGCTTATTGACGTCCGCCAGGGCAGCCCTTAAATCGGCGTGTTTCAGTATCTGCAAACCACCGTGCAGAGTTTCGGCATCCGGTGCCGGGCATTCGGCGACTGCGGCTTTCAATTGTTTCAACAAGCCTTTGGTGTCCGCCAAGCCTTGCACTTGCAAGGATAAAAAACGCACTAAGGTCGCGGGGCAATTTTCCGCCAATTGCGCGGCAAACTGTTCCAGCACCAGCGGTTTCATGCCCGGCCATGAGCTGGCGTCTAACTGGACGAATCGCGGGTTTCCGGCTAATAAGACCAGCGCGTCAACACGTTCGGGATAACGCCGGGCTATATCCAGCACGATGCTTGCGCCCAAGGACCAACCCAGCCAGCAATAACGTCCGTCGGTCAGCGCATTAACCAGCGCGTCGCCGATCTGCTCCAGCGTAAACGGCGTCATTTTTTCGCTACGCCCATGTCCAGGCAAATCCAGGCATGTGACTTGATACTGTTGCGCCAGTCGCCCGGCAAAATCGCGCCAGATACCGCTGTGCATGGCCCAGCCATGCACCATGACGATAGGCCGCCCAGCGCCGAAAGTGTGTTGATGGATGTTTGTCATGAACTTGCCGCACCCGCCTGCATTAAAGCATCCAGCAAGCCATCGACCTGACTTTCTTCGTGCAGGGCCGATAAGGTCACCCGTAATCTCGCCGTACCGTGGGCGACGGTGGGCGGACGTATCGCGCTGACCCAAAAACCGGCATCCAGCATAGTCTTGCTGAAATTGACCGCGCGCTGGCTATCACCAATCACTATCGGTTGTATCGGCGAAACCGACGGCATCAGTTGCAAGCCCCGGTGCGTAGCGCCGCAGCGGAACCTCGCCACCAACGTACTCAGCTTATCCCTGCGCCAATTTTCCGTCATGACAATATGCAGGCTGGCGCGGGTGGCAGCCGCAACGGCGGCAGGCAAGGCGGTAGTGTAAATATAGGTTCTGGCGGTTTGGATCAAGGTTTCAATCAACACTTCAGAGCCCGCGACAAACGCGCCAAACGTGCCGAAGCCTTTGCCTAATGTCCCCATCAGCACGGGCACCTCGGCCTGGCTCAAGCCATAATGGGCGAGCAACCCGCCGCCGTGTTTGCCGACCACGCCTAAACCGTGTGCGTCATCGACCATCAGCCACGCATCATGTTGTGCGGCTATCTGCGCCAACTCAGGCAACGGCGCATAATCGCCATCCATGCTGAAAACACCATCCGTGACGACCAGCTTGTTGCCCGTTGCCGCTGCCAGCAGCTTATCAAGATGCGCCGTATCGGCATGGGCATAACGCTTGAACCTCGCCCCGGACGACAAACCGCCATCCAGCAACGACGCATGGTTGAGCCGGTCTTCAAACACCGCATCACCGCGCCCGACCAGGGCATTGATGACCCCGACATTCGCCATATAACCGGTGGAAAACAACAGCGCCCGCTCGCGTCCGGTAAATGCCGCCAACTCTTCTTCCAGCGCATGGTGCGCCGTGCTGTGCCCGCAAATCAAATGCGCCGAACCGCTGCCGACGCCGTAGACATCGGCGGCATCCTTAAACGCTTGCACCACTGCCGGATGGTTCGCCAGCCCTAAGTAATCATTGCTGCAAAAATTAATAACGGATTTGCCGTCCAGTTGCAGGTGGATGCCTTGCGGGGAGTCTATGATGCGGCGGGAGCGGTAGAGATTTTGTTTTGCCAGCGTATTGAGATTTTCGGTTAAATGTGAAAACGGCATCATTGAATGGTATGCGAAAAATGCTGTAAATAAAGCTCCGTTGTCACGCAACACACCGAGCCTTGAATGCCGACTGGCCCTTCATTAAAAGAGAAAGGCCAGCTTGGGCGATTATTGACAGTATCCATATTACTACTCCCATCTGAATCAAAAAGCGTTGAAGTTTTTGCAAGAGGTCATTATTCAGCCTTTTCCCACCGTAGGGCGCGCTGTGCGCGCCATCGGCGGCTCGGTACCGGAAAAGGCGCGCGCGGCCCGCCCTACGTTTCGCGTGACGGTAGACGTTGCCGGTTTTCAAAACTGAGTCATGTTCCCGATCAGATGGGAGTAAAAATGAAATCTAGCGGGGGCTGTTTAGGTTGTCGAGCAAATAAGCCCGACACCATCGAATCGCCGCTATCGTTACAGGATAACCCGCAAAAAAGGCTTAATTCACATAACTCGACCCGCCCGAATGCAATCCCAAACGCTCAAACAGCGCCAGATCATGGTTAGTCATCGGGTTATCGGTCGTCAGCAACTTATCCCCGTAAAAAATCGAATTCGAACCGGCCAGGAAACACAAGGCCTGCATTTCATCGCTCATATCTTTGCGGCCTGCGGACAAACGCACCCGCGAAGTTGGCATTAGGATGCGGGCGACGGCGATGGTGCGGATAAACGCCAAGGGATCGAGTTGTTCAGTGCCCATCAGCGGTGTGCCTTCGACTTGCACCAGCATGTTAATCGGTACGCTTTCCGGATGTTTGGGCATGTTTGCCAGTTCTATCAACAGATTTGCGCGGTCCTTAGCGCTTTCGCCCATGCCGACGATGCCGCCGCAACAGACGTTGATTCCGGCATCCCTGACCCGAGCCAGCGTGTCCAGCCTGTCCTGGTAGGTGCGCGTGGTGATGACTTCGGAATAATAGTCTTCCGAGGTATCCAGATTGTGGTTGTAATAATCCAGGCCGCCCGCTTTCAGCCGCGCCGTTTGCGCGTCGGTCAGCATCCCCAGCGTCACGCAGGTTTCCATGCCCAATGCCTTGACGCCTTGCACCATTTCGATGACGCGTTCAATATCGCGGTCTTTAGGTTGCCGCCACGCCGCGCCCATGCAGAACCGCGACGCGCCTTGATCTTTGGCCAGTTGTGCGGATTGCAGGACTTTGTCTATCGGCATCAGCGCTTCGGGCGTTAAACCTGCGTCATAGCGCGCACTTTGCGGGCAATATCCGCAGTCTTCCGAACATGATCCGGTTTTAATGCTCAACAGGCTGCTGATTTGCACTTCATTGGGATCGAAATGTTGGCGATGGGTATTTTGCGCCTGAAAAATCAGGTCGTTGAACGGCAGGTCGAACAAAGCCTGGACTTCGTCAAGCTGCCAGTCATGGCGTAATAGAGACATTCGGTGTTTCTCCGGCTATAGTTATTGCTAAGCACAAACCTGCACTTATCAACTTGTTCTTATGGATTTGGGTTACAACTGGCTTAACATTATACAGGATTACTTGCTGCCGCCTACCTGTGTGTTATGCGGAAATGTCGGTCATGACCGGCGTGATCTCTGCCTCCCATGTTACCGGCATTTGCCCAGAAATACGCCGTGCTGTTACCAATGTGCAGAACGGCTGGAAACGCCCTGTGCTATACCGGTACGGTGCGGACGCTGCCTCAGCCAACGCCCGGCATTTGACGACACCTATGCGCCGTTTATTTATCAGGGCGCGATACAACACTGGATAACCGCCTTAAAATTCGGCGCCGATTACAAGCATGCCCGTCTGCTCGGCCAATTGCTGGCTGAACACCTGCAACAAACGGCAGAACGGCCTGGGCTGATACTCCCCGTCCCTTTGAACCCGTCCCGCTATCGGGGACGCGGTTTTAACCAGTCCATAGAAATCGCCAGGACTGTCGCCCAAATATTACAGCTGCCTATGGATCTGAACAGTTGCCGCAGACAGCGCGACACCCCGCACCAATCAGCGTTAGCCGCCAAACAACGCCGTAAAAACCTGAAACATGCCTTCACCCTTGTCAAACCCATCAGCGCCCGGCATGTCGCCATATTGGATGATGTTATGACGACCGGTGCAACCGTTCATGAACTGGCGGCTGTGTTAAAAAAAGCAGGTGTTAACCGGGTTGATGTTTGGGTGTGTGCGAGGGCGTAACAGAGAGAGAGGGGGGCGTTTGCTAGGGATTAGCGGCCGTGAAGCGGCCAAGCCATGCTACTCCCATCTGATCGAGAAAACGTCTAAGTTTTGAAAACCGGAAACGCCTACCGTCACACGAAACGTAGGGCGCGCAGCGCGCGCCTTTTCCTGTACCGAGCTGCCGATGGCGCGCGCAGCGCGCCCTACGGTCGGAAAAGGCTGAAAAATGACCTTTGGCAAGACTTCAACGCTTCTTGACTCAGATGGGAGTAACAGCCGCGTCATGATGATGAGCTTTTAGATCCGTGCAAACGTACCAGCAAAGCCGCTTCATCATGGCTCAGCCCCGAACTTTGCATGAGTTCATTTACACTGGCGCCGCCACGGACTTTTTGTATCACTGAACGGTAAGCGTGGTCAGGCTGCTCATCAAGCCCGTACTCAGGCAGTTCCGATAATTTTGCCCACAACCGTTTCATTTGGTCGTCGGCCATGTCCAGACGCCTATCCACCACCAGCGCCGCTGAACACAAACCGGCAAGGTCGTTATGGCTGCTGCCTAACCGGTCGCTAAGCGCTTGATAGGCCCGTTTCAGCGCCAGATGGCTACGCACCAGCCAGACCAGCACCCCTGCCATGGTCAGCGCGCCGATAACAAGCGCAGTAACAAAAACGATCAGCAACGGGTCAGCCATCACGCCATTTCATCAATATGCGGTTCAGGCGGGCTGCGCTTTACCACCAAGGCTGGCGCCTTTTTATGCTGTGCCCGCTGTTTAACAGGATCCTGTCCGTCAATTTTTTTAGCCTTCAAAATGGGGATAGTAGGCGATACAGGTTGTATTTCCGGCATAGTAGACTCCCAGGCCATTAATCAGGGGGATTTTCAACCGCGCCTTCCATAGGCGTTGTCGGTTCCAGATTGAGTAATTTGGCACGCTCTTCATCACTGGCGCCATAACGGGAAAACGCTTGCGACATTAAAACCAGCAGTACGCGCCTGTTTTTAAAGCGGCCTTCCTCGGTAGTATTTTCCGCCATAGGGTGAAACTCGCCATAACCGATTGCCGACAAGCGAGCCGGATCAATGCCCAATTTGGCAAATTCCTGGACGACGCTGGAGGCACGGGCAGACGATAAATCCCAGTTTGACCTGAACTTGACATTACTGATGGGCACGTTGTCGGTATGCCCCTCCACATTAATGGCATTCTTCATAGGGTTAATCACTTCGGCTATCTTCTTAAGGACCGGCATAGCCTTTTTTGACAGTTCTGCATCACCGCTTAAAAATAATAATGCGCTGTTCATTTCCAGCGAGATCCAGTAATCATTACTGACAACCGACACCAGCTCCATATCGATAAAAGGCTCAAGGGCGCTTTTCAATTGCTCGGACACCTGGTTCAATTGCTTTCTTTCCTTTAGGATTTCTTCGCTTAACTGGCGTTTTTTGTCAATCTCTTCTGGCTGGTCAACCGGCGGCACGGGCTGGCCCGAAACAACCGGCGCGTCCAAAGGGATGGACTGAAGCACCGTAGACGGCGTCCTCAGCTGGACGGGATCCGTGGCATTTGCGGCATTGGGCTGGTTTTTGTTGGAAAACGCACTCCCTATCGAATGGCTTAAGCTCCGGTATTTCGCTTCATTGACCGAAGAAATGGAATACATCACGACAAAAAAGGCAAACAGCAACGTGATAAAATCAGCATAAGACACCAACCATCGGTCATGATTACCGGCATCGTCCATAACTTTTCTCCTATGCCTTGCCATGGTCTATTTTTTTAATGTCAGGCTGCAAATAGCCGCTCAACTTCAGCTCAATATTTTTGGGATTTTCGCCTTTTGCGATGGCGGCTATCCCTACCGCCACCATTTCCCTAAGTTGGGCGGCAACAAAAACATGTGCCTTTAGTTTATTGGCTATCGGCAAAAAAATCAGGTTTGCGGAGGCAACGCCATAGATGGTCGCCACAAAAGCGGTGGCTATACCTGCACCCAACAGTTCCGGGTTGGCCAAGTTCTGCATGACATGGATCAAGCCCATCACCGCACCCAGGATGCCGATGGTCGGCGCATATCCGCCCATCGCTTCAAACAATCTGGCGGCCTGATAATCGCGACTTTCTTTAACGTGCATATCCAGCTCAAGTATCTCATGTATCGTATCAGGGTCATTGCCATCGACCAAAAGCTGCAAACCTTTTTGTATAAACGGATCGTCCACCAGCTCTATCTCGTCTTCAAGACGCAACAGGCCATCCTTGCGCACCTGGTAGCTCCAGTTCACGATCTGGGCGATCTGCGCTTCCGCATCAAGGGCGTTGGGCCTGAATATCCAGCGCAGCATTTTCATGCTCCTGAAAAAAATGGCGGGGGGGAACTGCAACAATGTTGCCCCACAGGTGCCGCCAAACACGATGATAAGCGCCGGACCATTAAGCAGTGAACTAAGCTCGCCTCCCTCCAGCAAATTGCCTAACAGGACGGCGCCGACCCCCATCAAAATACCTAGAATACTTAAAATGTCCATTATAGTGTGCGGCCCTGCGCTTAGTTTTGAATGTCACTAACAGCGTTTCAATCCTGGTAGTCACCCATCCATTCGGTTAGCCTTGAACGTAATCTCAAGATAGCTTGTGTGCTGATCTGGCAAACTCTCGACTCGCTGATATTCAACACCTCGCCAATTTCGCGCAAATTGAGCTCTTCATCATAATAGAGCGATATGATCAGGCGCTCACGCTCAGGCAATGTCGCAATCGCTTTGGCCAGCGCCTGCTCAAAACCGTCCCGGCTTAAACCATCGACAGGTTCTTCGGCCTGGAACTGAGCGTCTTCAAGATAATGGTCGCCAGTTTGGGCGAGCTCTTCCACACTGAACACGCGACAACTGCTAGAGTCCTGCAAAATGTGATGGTATTCATCGAGGGTAATGCCTAAATACTCGGCGACCTCGACATCTTTGGCTTCACGGCCGTTTTTATTTTCAATCACCCGGATGGCGTCGCTAACCTTGCGCGCTTTTTTATGCACCGACCTCGGTGTCCAATCAGAGCGCCTGATTTCATCAATCATCGAACCGCGTATCCTGATGCCGGCATAAGTGTCAAAGCTGGCACCCTGAGTCGCATCATACTGCTTGATGGCCTCCAGCAAACCCAGCATGCCCGCCTGGATTAAATCGTCCACCTGAACCGAATCGGGTAACCTGTTCAATAAATGATAGGCGATGCGCTTAACCAAAGGCGCATGCTGCATCACCATGTCATCTGTGCTGCCCGACCTGACCGAGGCGTACATCGCCACGCCGCTCATGCCGCATATTCCTCTGAGCCATACTGGATCATTTTTTCAATAAAAAACTCAATATAGCCGCCTGCCTGCGATTTCAAAGGCCAGTTATCAATCTTACCCGCGATGGTTTTCATCGCGAGGGAAGCTTTGCTACCGGGAAAGGACACCATCACCGGGCTTTGTTTTTGCACCGATTTTCGTAAATATTCATCATAAGGCACCACTCCTTCAAACTGTAAAGTGACGTCCAGATAATGGTCTGTCACCTTCGTTAACTTTTGGAACAGCGCCTGACCTTGCTGTATTGATTGCACCATATTAGTCACCACATGAAAATGGCTTAGCCCGTAATCCCTGTTCAGCAATTTAATAAAGGCATAAGCATCCGTTAACGAAGTCGGCTCGTCACAAACAACCACGATAATTTCCTGACAAGCGCGGGCAAAATTGACGACACTGGCCGATATGCCCGCTGCGGTGTCGACCAGCAAAACATCCAGATCCTGGTCTATCTCGCTAAACGCGCGGACCACGGCGGCCTGTTCTATCGTGGACAGCTCGGCCATTTTCTGGATGCCTGATGCGCCCGGAATGACCTTTAAACCGGAAGGCCCATCCAACATGATTTCATCCAGGGTTTTGTCGCCTGACAAAACATGAGACAAGTTAAACTTGGGGTACATGCCCAGCAATATGTCCACGTTGGCAAGCCCCATATCGGCGTCGAGCAAGGCCACGCGCTGCCCCATTTGCGCGAGGGCTATGCCGATATTGACCGACAAATTGGTTTTGCCCACCCCTCCCTTGCCACTGGTAATGGCAATGACGCGGACAGGCTTCATTCTTTTCATTTTCCTTAATCCGGCTGCTTGGTCAGGTTGGTTATGCATAGCCTTGGGCCACCCACATGCTGTTGTTCATATCCCCAGTATAATCGCTTTCACTGTCCAATTCAGCCGCACATTGGTTGATTAGTGTTCTGGCGCACGGTTTGTGCATATCTTCAGGCACTTGCTGACCATCGGTGACAAAAAATAACGGCAGATTTTGCTCTATTATTGAGGAAATGGCGGAACCTACCGTCACCGCCTCGTCGAGTTTCGTCAAAATGCTCGCCTGCGGCTCAAAAACCTGAAAGGCCTTAATAATTTCATTCATTGCCTTGTACTCGGTTGCCGCCGACATGACCAGGTATGATTTGATCGGCACATCGCTGTGTTTCAGCGTGTTGATTTGCTCCGCCAATTTCATGTCGCGCTGGCTCATGCCGGCCGTGTCAATCAAAATCAGGCGTTTATCTGAAAAACCGTTGATGAGATTGCGTAGCTCTGCGGCACTGGTGGCAACCCGGACCGGAACATCGAGTATACGCCCATAAGTATTGATTTGCTCGTGTGCACCGATGCGGTAGTTATCCGTTGTAATCAACGCTACTTGTCTGGGGCCGTGCCTTAAAATAAATTTGGCGGCCAATTTGGCTATCGTAGTGGTCTTGCCGGCACCGGTAGGCCCGACCAACGCGGCGATGCCGCCGGATTCCAGAATATTATCTTCGGCGATAGGCAATGCCTTGACCAACATATCCTGGGCTTTTGCAAACACCAAATCTGAATCACGGTAATCCGCCAACCGGTTGGCTATCTGTATGCTTAGCTTTTTTGAGATTCCCATGCCCAACAAACGCTGTAAAAGGTCGATCCTGATCGGGCTGACCGGCTGCGCGCCCTGCCCCCAAGTACTGCCAGATATTTTGCTGTCCAACGCCGCCCTTAAGCTTTTCAGCTCCCGGCTCATTTCCATTAACAGCTTGTCGGATAGGCTATCTTGTTTTTCCGGCTGTTTCTCCGGCACTTTGATGTCAAAAAGCGGACGCTCTTTGAGCACAGGCGGCTCAAATTTGCTGATATTAGGTGTCGAGGCCTGGGGCTTGCCACGCAGCTGGATTTTTTCCGCATAACCGACATATTCATCATTGTTTGAACGTACCGGATTAGGCCGCACAGGCCGTTCAGCGGCAAACATATCCGCGCCCAACTTGTTTTCCGTATTCGCTTTAGGTTCTGCATTCTGCTTTCTCTGGCTGCTTAATAAATGCAGATGTTTTTTGGCGGCTTCAAAATTGGTCAAGCCCGTTTTTTTGCTGTCCGGCGGCGATATTGCCTGTGGCTCAGCGGCCGCTTGTTCAGCCGATTTGCCGGGAGCCAATTGGTTATGTATCAACTGGGCATCAAAATCCTGCGCCGCAACAATCTCCACACCGCCGTCGACAGTACGGTTAGACATAATGACGGCATCCGCCCCCAGTTCTTCTTTAACCATACGCATGGCTTGACGTATATCTTTTGCAAAAAAACGTTTGATTTTCATGATGCCGACTCCTTAGTGGTTATACCCGTCGCCCGACTGTTGAAACCACTTTGATCTGTCGATCTGCCGGTATTTCAGTATATGCCAGGACATGCAAGCCTTGAATTGAATGACGGACGAACCGGGCTAACCAGGGGCGGATATATGAAGACACCAGTAACACCGGCGTTTGCCCTTCCATTTCCATCTTTTGCACACTGGCCTGTAAAGACTGGTGCATTTGTTCCGCCAACCCCGGCTCGATACCGACACCCGTTTCGCTCGCCGTTTGCAAAGACTTATGCAACAACTGTTCCAACTCATGATCCAGCGTGATAACCGGCACTTCATCTTGTATCCCGCTGATTTCATGGATAATTAAGCGTCCTAATGAAGCCCGTACCGCAGAAGTTAAGATGTCGGGATCTTGACTCTTCACGCCGAATTCCGCCAATGTTTCGGCTATCGTCCGCATATCGCGGATAGGCACCCGTTCCT
The DNA here is from genome assembly GCA_030653435.1 of Methylovulum sp. GTDB lineage: Bacteria > Pseudomonadota > Gammaproteobacteria > Methylococcales > Methylomonadaceae > Methylovulum. The sequence continues at coordinate 75,077 of JAURZI010000037.1, read as the reverse complement.
GTAACAGGTTTTGCAATACCTTGACGACCACACCCAAGGGCAAGGTTTTCGGCACCAAATCATCCACCAGCTTGGGCGCTGACTTAGATAAGTTCTCCAGCAATTTCTGCGTCTCCTCATAGCCAAACAATTCATGGGCATGGGATTGTAAAAGATGGCTGAGATGGGTCGCCACGACCGTTCCCGGATCCACGACGGTATAGCCCAGGGTTTGAGCATACTCACGCTGGCTGGGCTCTATCCATAAAGCCTCCAGGCCAAAAGCGGGATCCCGGCACGCCTTGCCCTGCAAGCTACCAAACACACGCCCAGGATTAATCGCCATTTCCATTTCCGGCATAATATCCGCTTCACCGACGGCCACCCCCATCAGTGAAATCCGGTAAGTCGTTGGATTTAAATCAAGATTATCCCTGATATGCACAGATGGAATCAGAAAGCCCAGTTCCTGCGACAATTTTTTCCGCACGCCTTTAATACGAACCATCAGTTGCCCGCCCTGATTCTGATCGACCAGCGAAATCAGCCGATAACCGACTTCCAATCCGACCACATCAACCGGCATGACATCGTCCCAACCCAACTCTATCGGTTTGGCGGTTTCCTGGATGGGAACCAATGAAGTTCCTATGTCCACGCGGTCAGCATCTTTATGACGCTTGTCAATTAAATAGCCCGCGCCTGCCAAGCCACTGGCCAAGAGGATAAAAACCAGATTTGGCATGCCAGGGATCAGTCCCAGCGCACCTATCATGCCTGCCGTAATGAATAAGGCTTTGGGGTTTTCAAAGAGTTGCGTGCTAACCTGTTGGCCGATATTCTGGCCGCTGCTGCCCACTTTGGTGACCACCAATGCCGATGCCGACGACAGCAATAACGACGGGATCTGGGCGACTAGGCCGTCACCTATGGTCAGCAACACATAAATCTGCCCGGCCTCGGCAAAGCTCAAACCATGCTGGCCCATACCAATCGCCAGACCGCCTATCATATTGACGAACAAAATGATAATGCCAGCTACGGCATCCCCCCTGACAAATTTGCTGGCGCCATCCATAGATCCGTAAAAATCGGCTTCGGTGGCGACTTCGGCCCGCCGGGCACGGGCTTCATCCTGCGAGATCAGCCCCGCATTCAGATCCGCATCTATCGCCATTTGTTTGCCGGGCATGGCATCCAACGTAAAACGTGCCCCCACTTCCGCAACCCGGCCCGCACCTTTGGTGACAACGATAAAATTGATAATCACCAATATACTGAACACGACCAGACCGACGGCAAAGTTACCACCGATAACAAACGCGCCAAAGGCTTCTATTACCTTGCCCGCCGCATCGCCGCCATTATGCCCTTCCAGCAGTACAATCCGTGTTGACGCAACATTCAGCGCCAGGCGCAACAAGGTCGCCAGCAGGATAACCGTAGGGAATGACGCAAATTCCAAGGGTTTAAGGGTGTAAACAACTACCAGCAGGATGATTAACGAGAAGGCGATATTAAAGGTAAACAGCAGATCCAATAAAAACGCGGGCAAAGGCAACATAATCATTGCCAAAATCATGACGATGACTAAGGGCGCGCCTAATTCGGCCTTGCCCAGCAATCTGAACCCGGAAGCTATTTTATTAAAATCCATAGTTATCTATTTTGTTTAAACTCGTCAGGAACGGGGGGGGATGTCTTTAGACGGCAACGGTTCGGCCAACAGTGTTCGCGGCCGGCCTTTAACTGGGCCATATGAGTGCCAAAGGGCTTTAGCCGGTTTATTAATGCTGTTTAAACTCATCAGGCACAGGAATGTCCTTAGGCGGCAACGGTTCAGCCCAACGGTGTTCGCGCGCGGCCTTTAATTGGTAGATATACGCCAACACCTGGGCCACCGCCAGATACAGCCCCTTAGGTATTTCCTTGTCGATATCCGTCGAATAATACAAGGCTCTGGCCAGCGGCGGCGATGCCAGCAGCGGCACATCGGCAGCTATCGCCAGATTCCTGATCTGGGCCGCCATCAAGTCCACGCCTTTGGCTACCAGCTTCGGCGCACCGCTTGCGCCGGGGTCATATTTCAAGGCCACGGCATAGTGGTTAGGGTTGGTGACGATAACATCCGCCTTGGGCACTTCCGTCATCATGCGGTTTTGCGCCATTTCCATCTGCATCCTGCGTATCCGCCCTTTAACTTCAGGGCTACCCTCGGACTCTTTCATTTCATCCTTGATTTCCTGCAAGGTCATTTTCAATTTTTTGCTGTGCTCCCATAATTGAAAAGGCACATCAAACATGACGACTGCGCTTAACGACGCGCTGAGTATCAGAAAACAAGTGGCGATGATGCCCAAACCGTGGCTGATGGCAGCCCCTATAGGCTCAGCGCCCAGAGCCACCAGCTCAGTGATAAAGCGATGGTACAAGGCCATGGAAACGGCAAAAACCAATAGGAACTTGAGTAAGGCTTTAGCCATCTCGATCAAGCCATGCACGGCAAATAACCGTGGCAGGCCTTTAATCGGATCCATTTTTTCGAACTTGGGGGTAATGGCATCCCAACTGAACACCCAGCCGCCCAAGGCCAGCGGCGCGGCTACGGCAACCACAACCAATACGGCCAGAAAGGGTACAATCAACAGCAGCCCGTGCAACATAACCTGTTTGAAATGAATGACCGGGCTCGCAGGATCAAAAATCACCTCCCGGCTTATTTGAAACTCGGTACGCATCATCTTGATCAGCCCATCACCCATTTCTTCCCCTAACATCAAAAACAGCGCGGCGCTGGTCATCAGCATAGCGAAGGTGTTCAGTTCTCTGGAACGGGCAATCTGGCCTTTCTTCTGCGCGTCGTCAAGACGCTTACTGGTAGGCTCTTCGGTTTTTTCCTGATCTGAATCTTCAGCCATGGTTACAAACGGAGCAAGGTCTCGATTAAGTCGTAGGCCTCAGTCAGGATACCGGAAAACTGATCCAGCACATTCGGCAAGGTTACCCAGATTAACAGGATGCCTAGAAATAAGGTAACGGGAAAACCGACTGAAAAAATGTTCAACTGCGGCGCCGCCCGTGACGCGACGCCAAAGCTGATATTAACCAGCAACAGGCTGATAACGACCGGCATGGACAACAATAGGCCGCCCGCAAACATGCGGCTGCTCCAGGCCAGGGTAACCCACAAATCGGCGGTGCTTAACCCGTCAACGCCTATCGGCAAGCTGACGAAACTGTCCAGCAACATTTTTATCAGCAGCAGATGCCCGTCCATACTTAGGAAAACCAGCGTCGTCGTCATGACATAAAATTGGGCAACGACAGGCACCTGCTGACCGTTCTGCGGATCGACCATAGACGCAAAACCCAATCCCATGCCCAAGGCTATGCCTTGTCCGGCAAAAACGACGGCGGCGAACACCAGTTGCACAATAAAACCGGTCACCAATCCTATCGTTATCTGCTGCACCGCGACCAGCAAGCCGACATAACTGAACATCTCAAACGTGGCCAGCGGCGGCAGTAGCGGCATGACAAAGAAAGTCATCGCCAAAGCCAGGATCAGCCTGGAGCGCGCCGGCACCGCCCGCATACTAATCAGCGGCATCGCGACAAACATGGCGCTGATACGCATTAACGGCCAGACAAATGACGCCACCCATGCCAACATCTGGGCCTCGGTAATGTTCACGCAGCTAGCCGATCAAATGCGGAATATCCCTGATTAATTCCTGGAAATAATCAAGGAACATTTGCAGCATGGCCGGCCCCATAATCATCAAGACCAAACCAATGACGATCAACTTAGGCACAAACGTCAGTGTCGATTCGTTAATCTGCGTAGCCGCCTGAAACATCGCAATCACCAAGCCTATCGCCAGGGAAGGCAGCAGCAGCGGCGCCGTCAGTTTGACGGCAATCATCATCGCATCCTGGCTGACTTTGTAAATAATTTCGGGTGTCATTGTTCAGCCTCCGCCGTCAAAGGCCTGCCCATCAACTGACATAAAAGCTTGCCGCCAACATTTCCATAATCAAGGACCAACCGTCCGCCAGCACAAACAGCATGATTTTAAACGGCAGCGACACGACCATAGGCGAGAGCATCATCATGCCCATAGACATCAATACGCTGGAGACTACCAAATCGATAATCAAAAACGGCAAAAAAATAATAAAACCGATCTGGAAAGCCGTTTTTAATTCACTGGTCACATAAGCCGGCAGCAATAACGAGAACGGCACGTCGTCAGCCGATTGCAGCTCGGCCTTGCCGGAAATCCTGATAAACATCTCCAGATCCGTCTCGCGGGTCTGCTTCATCATGAACTGCCGGAAAGGTTCCGAGGCCTGTTTAAGCGCCGTGGTCGCATCCATTTTTTCTTCCAGATAAGGCTGCACAGCGTCCGTGTTAACCTTATCGAACACCGGCATCATGATGAAAATGGTCAAAAACAGCGACAATCCCAGCAACAACTGGTTGCTGGGCGCTTGGCCGGTGCCCAGCGCCTGGCGCAACAGGCTTAACACAATCATGATGCGGGTAAACGAGGTCATCGCCAACAATAATGACGGCAATAACGTCAACATCGTCATTAACGCCAGTATCTGGATGGTTACACTGTAGTTCTGGCCACCTTGCGGATTAGTCGTGACGGTTACCGCATCAATTCCTGGGGCTGCATAGGCCGGTGCCGCCAACAGCAAAAAAACCAATATAGCAAAGCAGAGATGTCGCGGGATCATGGTGGCGGGTTTACCCTTAGTCGGAATACCCTCTAGGGCATAAAAGAAAAATATGTTGAGGGCCAGGCCCTTACGGCGCTACGACGGCGTTCCCGCACTATTCATCAGGGCGTGCCTTCATTGCCTGCATCAATTTTTGGGCAAATCCGGTCGCCTTGGCATCTTCCCTCAATAAACAGTCATCACCTTCCAGCACCAGCAAGGTTTCGATGCGTCCCGGAGTCACCGCCAGTATGAGCTGCTTTTTTCCGACTTGCAGCAACATAATTTTTTCCCGCATACCTAACGATAAGCCGCCAATCACCCGCATTTTTTCCGCCGGGTTGGCTGGCAATCCGCTTAACCGGCTAAAACACCAGACACAGAACAAAAACACACTTAACACGACCAGCAGGCCCAAGCCCCATGCCGCTATATTACTGGCCCCAACGACGCCAGTGGCTTTAGGTGCATCGGCACCCGGCGCGGCAAGGCCGGCAGGGGCATACAGCAACAAGCCAACATACAGCGTTTGCGGCAGCATCAGGACAGTCTTTTCACGCGCTCTGACGGGCTGATCACTTCTGTCAAACGGATACCGAATTTATCGTTGACGACGACCACTTCACCGTGCGCGATCAACGTACCGTTGACCAAAACATCCAGCGGTTCGCCGGCAAACCGATCCAGTTCCACAACCGAGCCCTGGTTTAGCTGCAACAAATTTCTGATGTTGATCTGCGCCCTGCCGATTTCCATGGCAATCGTAACAGGAACATCCAGGATCACATCCATATTAATCTCATCCACCGGTGTTTCCACCGATTTATCGTCGTAGTAGGGCTGTTCAAATTCTTCGAATGTCGCCGTTTCCATATTATCGTCTACGTTTTCATCCGCAAACTCGTTAGAATCTTCGCTCATACCTTACTCACCATCAGGTTTAAAAACGCTTCCGTACACATTAATGCGTTATCTTATGAATAATCCGCACGGCATAATTACCATCGGATATACCGACCTTGCCTTCAAAAGTAGGAATGCCCGCCACATTCAGCGTCACGGTTTTCGGCATCTCCACAGGTATGACATCGCCCTTTTTAAAGTGCATGACATCCCTTAACGTCATTTGCTTTTCCAGCAGAAAGCTGCTCACCGTCATTTCCGCCCTTAGAATTTCATTCCGCAATGACATCTGCCAACCGCCGTCAGTGTCACCCGAGTCACTGCTGATAGCAACCAATAATTCCCTGATCGGTTCAAGCATCGAATACGGCATGGCAATATTAATATCCCCGCCGCCGCCCTCCAGCTCGACATGGACGGAAGAAATCACAACAATTTCTGCCGGACTGACAATATTGGCAAATTGCGGGTTGATTTCCGAACCGATGTATTCAAAATTGAGTTCCATAACCGGCTTCCAAGCCTCTTTCAGGTCCTTAAAAATCATTTCAATCACCAACCGAATCACGCGCATTTCCGTCGGAGTGTACTCGCGCCCGTCAGTTTTAGGATGAAATTGCCCGCCACCGCCAAAAAAATTGTCCACCAGCGTAAACACCAGCGGCGATTCCATGACGATCAACGCCCTTCCCCGCAACGGGGTGACACGCACAATATTGAGGTTGGTGGGCACGTGCAGGCCCAGCACATATTCGGAAAACTTTTTAACCTGTATGCCGGTGATAAACACTTCCGAAGACCGCCGCAAAAACAGGAACAGGGAAATACGCAACAAGCGGGTAAAGCGCTCATTAACCATTTCCATAGTCGGCATACGTCCACGAATAATCCTTTCCTGGCTACCGAAACTGTATTCCCTGACGACGCTTTTGTCTTCAAACTCCTCCGTTTCGCTGGTAAGGCTACCTTCGTCCACACCGTATAACAGTGCGTCGATTTCCTCCTGTGAAAGTAAATCACTCATTTGTTTATTGCATAATAAATGACGTGAACAGCACTTCCTTTACTTCACCGTGTACGCTTAATTTTTTCAAGGTGGCGGCGACATCATCCAGCATGGCTTTACGCAAAGCCTCTTTGCCTTCTGTGGTGTTTAATTTGTCAGGCGACTGGGAACTGATAATCATCAACAGGTTGTTACGCAGCATAGGCTCATTTTTTTTCAAGGCATCCGCAGTCCCCTGGTCTTCAACCACAAAAGTGACGGCCAGCTGCACCAGTTCTATCGGGCCGCCTTTTGGAAAATCGACGACGAAGGCTTTGCTCATATCGTAATACAGCGACACATTTTCATGCTTCTCGTGGCTTGCCTCTTCAGGTTGAGCCATTTGCCCCTTCATTAAGAAGAAGGTGCCCGCACCGCCCGCCGCCAATAAAAGCACGCCTGCGACAATAAGGATAATAAGTTTTTTTGAGGACAGTCTTACGCCGCCGCCCCCTTGTTCCTGTTCGTGTTCAGCCATCGGATATCCTTTTTTTTCCTAAGTGGTTATGATGTGGAGCCCGGCTTATTCTGCATTACCTGCACAATAATTTCCAGTGGTGTCTGCTTAGCGGCCTATAGGCACCGCTGCGGAAAACGAGGCTGTTCGCGCACCGCCATCAAAGATAATTAAACAGCGATAATTTATTTACTTGCGTAAACGCCTGTTGCGCGACCTGTAATGACAGCGTTTGTGCGTTCAGCCGGGTTATGGCTTCAGCATAATCGAGGTCTTCAGTGCTCGATAACACCGTTTTCATATTAAGATTGTAGTCTTCATTAAGCCCCTGCTGGCTTTCCAGCACTTTCAATCTTACGCCAACCGATGCTTGTGCCGTGACTATTTTCTCCAGTGCGTTGTCAAAGTCGTCCAGCGACGTCGTATTAGGGCTGTTAGCCCTGAGATCTGTAGCGAATTTATCTATCGCTTCAAAAATATTGCCTATAGCACCGACATCAGGCACTGTGGCAGGCGCCGGGCCTGTAGGCACTCCAAACACGTTACTGCCGGGATCGCCATCGGTGACCTGACGTTCGACTCCAATCTGGATAATGCGCGCATTGGCATCGCCTGCGTAACTGTAAGCGCCGGTGTTGTCGATCGCTTTACTGAATGCCGGGGTATCCGTCTTATAACCCGAAAAAAGATATTCGCCATTGGCATTCTTGGTGTTGGCAAGCCCCAGCAACTCATCATTAAGGCCATCCAATTCTTCAGCGATAGTGACACGGTCACTCTGCGAATTGCTGGCATTCAAACCCTGCACACTTAATTCCTTAATCCTGTACATAATGTCCGTGGCATTCTGCAAAACGCTGTCTTCCAGTTCCAGCCGTTGCTGAGCGGCATTGATATTGCTCTGGTACTGGGTAGTCTGGGCTATGCTCAGATTGAGGTCGATGATATGGGCCGCCGCTGCCGGATCGTCGGCTGCGGTCAGAATCTTTTTATTGGCCGCCAACTGCATCTGGGTCTGGCCCAATTTTGCCTGTTGGGACTGCATGGCATTCAAGCCCAGCTGTTGGGACCATGATGTTGAAATTCGCATGCTACACCTACCTGATGGCACCGATTAAGGTGTCGAATATTGAGCTGGCCACAGAAACCGCCTGAGCCGCAGCCTGATAAGATTGCTGGAATTTAATCAGGTTTGCCGCCTCTTCATCGAGATTGACGCCGGACAGGTTTTCCCTGGACTGGGTGGCTTGGTTCAATAAGGCTTCCTGTGCGGAACTGCTGACTTTGGCCGCACTCGTCAAGGTGCCTATTTTGGACACCAACTGGCCGTTGATCTCATTAAACGTGGCATTGCCTCCCAGCAACACCGCTTGGTTTTCAAGGCTTGCCAGATTCAAAGCTGCCGTATTGTCGCCCGGCACCGAAGCCGCGCTACCGGACGCGGCAATTTCGGCCGGATCGGTGATGACCGACGTGATGTTATGCGCCGCATTAAACGTCGGCCTGATCAAAAAACTATCGTTGGCGGCAACCGTTGCCCCGGTGGCTATCGTAAAACCCGGACCTGCTATCGTCGTCGGCGGCGGCCCCGGAAAAGAACTGTCAGCGTTGTCACTCAGCCGTTTTAACGAAAAATTGCTGCCGTCATAGCTCAATTGATAATCGCTGGCCGTCAGCTGGCCTATCGTCGAAGCGTCATAACTGGCCGTGACATTACCGGTGTTATTGGCAGCGGAGATGACTGCGGGCGCACCGGCATCAAAAAACGCCTTACCGGCCTGGGCATTCAAGTCGAAACCCGCCTGATGCGCCGCATTAAACTGAACGGCAAAACCCGCCGCCAGCAAACCCATTTGCTGCTGGGCCGGATCGAGTATGTCGTCCCGGAATTGCAACGCCCCGGACAATTCCCCGCCGGTAATCTGAGGCGTAATGTCCTGGCCGTCCATCAGAATATTTTTGTGCGAAAAGTCGGCGCTGGATCCTGCCAAAGACAAGGTTGCGGCTTTACTGCCCAGCACCAGGGACTGTCCGCTACCGATAAAGACACTCAAGCTGCCGTCTTTTTGCTGTAAGGTCGAAACACTGACTTTTTCAGCTATTTTAGCCACCAGTTCGTCACGCTGATCCAGCAAATCATTAGGCAGCTGCCCGCTACTACGGTTTGAACCGAGCACAATTTTAGCATTCAAATCGGCGATAGTCCGGGCGTATGAATTGATGCTATCGAGCGTGGCGCCCATTTGGTTGTTATTCTGGTCACGCAGACCTTCAAGCTGGGTCGACATCGTATTAAATTGTTGCGCCAGGGAACTGGCTTCGGTGACCATAACCTGCCTGACAGACTGGGAGGTAGGATCATTGGCCACTTCATTGACGGCATTAAAAAAGGCTTTTAACGCCGGGGACACACTGGTTGACTCGCCAGACAAAATACCATCCACCTGGGCAGCCATCGTAGACAAGGTGTCCGCCTCTGCAAATGCAGACGTGCTCGAAGTCAGCTGGTTGTTGATAAACTGATCATAACTGCGGGCAACGGTGGTGATATTGACGCCTTGGCCAATATAGCCGCTACCGGTGAATTTAGCCGCATTCGTGCCCAATTCCACGCGTTGTCGGCTGTAGCCATCGGTGTTGACGTTGGCAATATTATGGCTGATAGTGTCCAGCGATTGCTGCGCCGCCATCAGGCCCGACAACGAGGTTCCTAAAATGCCTGCCATACTATTGACCTTCTGATGTTAACGGGTTATGCCGCTCAATTCAGTGCCAGAACAGTGTCTGGCCTGAATGCGTTCATCGCATCGCCCTGGTAGATATTCATGACTTTGTCGGCATATTTCGGATCCGTCGCATAGCCGGCCTGCTGTAATTCCCGCATGTATTGCCCCGTATTGCCCGCTTGTTTCAACGCATCGGCATAACGCGGGTTTTCTTTTATAAAGTTTACATAATCCTGGAAACTTTCCTGGTATGACTGGTAAGTTCTGAACCCCGCATGCACTTTTTTAGCGACACCCTGCTCAAACTCCAGTGTGACCACCCTGGCCTGCTTGCCCTGCCAGGATTTGTCGGCCTTGATATTAAATAAATTGAAACTGTTGCTGCCGTTGCTGTTTTTGATTAACGAACGCCCCCAGCCTGTTTCCAACGCAGCCTGCGCCAGCAGCGCCTTGGGTTCCACGCCCAATTCCCTGGCTGCCCGCAGCGCATGGGGATGCAACTGCCTGATAAACTCTTCTGCCGAGTGTATCGGCTGACTTTGCCCGGACTGTAGCTGTTCAGACTCGAACGGGATTTCAGTCATGCTTTCCAACGGTCTGGTGCTGTGGTTATAAGCCCTGATCGTGGCAGTGCCATCGCTGGATGTCGGCAACCTGCCTGCGGCACCGCCCAAATAATCCTGCACCGATTGCTTTTCACCTGTTGGCTTACTTGGACTGAGTTGTTTGACAATCAAATCGGCAAGACCGACACCCGGTTTCCCGGATAAATGCACCGCCAGTTGCTGGTCATACATATCGCTGTAAAACTTGCTCTGGTCATTATCCATCGCGCCGTCCGCCAGTTTGGCCTGACGCATGCTTTTCAAGATATTATTCAGAAAAATGGCTTCAAATTGTTTAGCCGCTTCTTTCAATGCCGCCGGCGATTCTTTTCTGGCCTCGTTTTTTAATTTGGCCAAGCCGTTAAAATCGGTATAAACATCGGCATTGTTTGTGCTCAACATAAGCGCCCCCAGGAATAATCCCTAGCCTAAATGATGATCAGCTCGGCACGTATCGCGCCAGCCGCTTTCAGGGCTTCGAGTATGGCCATCAGATCGCCGGGGCCAGCCCCGACATTATTGACCGATTGCACAATCTCATTCAGCGAAACGCCTGGATTAAACAGGAACATCTGGTTTTTTTCTTCGGCAATAGCGACCTGGGACTGCGGCGTCACTGCGGTCTGACCACCGGAAAAAGCGCCGGGCTGGCTGACCTGCGGACGTTCGCTGATCGTCACGGACAAATTGCCGTGGGACACGGCGGCAGGTTGCACGGTCACTTTGCCGTTAATCACCACCGTACCGGTCCTGGAATTAATGATGATACGGGCAGGCGCATCGTCAGGGGCTACGATAATGTTTTCCACCATAGACGCAAACATGACTTTCTGTGCCGGATTCAACGGCGCCCTGACGCTGACCGACGTGGCATCTATCGCCTTAGCCGTGTTGACGCCCAACTCCCTGTTAATGGATTCGACCATGCGGTTAGCCGTTGTAAAATCCGGCGTAAACAGGTCGAAAACCAATTCTTTGCCGGTGGCAAAAGCGGTGTTGACGGTACGTTCCACGGTAGCGCCGCCATTGATCCGGCCTACGCTGGGATTGTTGACGGTAACGCTGGAGCCGCTCTGCCCGCTAGCGCTCGCACCGCTCACCACCAGGCTGCCTTGGGCTATGGCGTAGACCTGCCCGTCAGCGCCTTTTAACGGGCTCATCAATAGCACACCGCCGCGTAAACTTTTGGAATCGCCTATAGACGAAACCGTAACGTCAATTTTTTGACCCGGCTTGGCAAACGGCGGCAATTCAGCGGAGATCGAAACAGCGGCGATATTTTTTGCTTTCGGATCAATATCGGGCGGCAGTCTCAGCCCTAAACGCGCCAGCATGCTGCGTAGGCTTTGTCCGGTGAACTTTGTTTTATCGCCAGAGGTGTTCAACCCAACCACCAGGCCATAGCCTACCAATTGATTGGTACGCACCCCCTGGACGGACGCAATGTCCTTGATGCGCTCCGCATGCACGGCGGCACTACAGGCAACCAGCAATACCGTTGCGGCAATCAGGTGTTTTATTATGTTCATGTCCTATCCTCTCAGAAGGGGAACCACGGGCTGGTCAGTATCCGTGACAGCCAGCCCATCTTGCTGGCATCCGCCATGGCGCCGCTACCGGTATAGGTAATCGTGGCATCGGCCAAATTATCCGAAGAAATAGTATTGGAGACATCAATATCGACCGGCCTGACGATACCGGATAACCTGATATATTCATCACCCTGGTTTAAATTGACTATTTTCTCGCCGCGTATTTTTAAATTGCCGTTAGGCAGCTGCTCCACCACGGTCACGGCGATATTGCCGGTCAAGCTGTTGCTTTGCGCCGAATCGCCTTCACCCTTAAAATCATGAGCCGATTTCAGCGTGGTTTCCATGCCGTTTCCTGCAAGCAGGGCAGAAGCCCCCATGCCCAATAATACCGGTGCATCCGCAGTTAAACTGGTGTCTTTTTTGGCATTCAGATCGGCTTTCTTTTGCGCCTGGGTTTTTTCCTGCAATTTAACCGTCAAAATATCCCCGACACGTATCGCCGCATGATTTTCGAACAAACGCATATCGTAGCCCGCCTGATAAATGGCGCCGGTATTTTGCGCCGGCGCCCTTAAATCGGCAGGCGCCACCGGCGCAAATGCCGGATCCCGTTGCGTCTGCAACGGTAATTGTGCACAGGCGGCGGGTAACAGCAGCACTGCGATAAATTTGAGTTTGTGCGTCGTCATGGCGCCATCTCCTGTTATAGTTTTTATAATTGCTGGGTCACAAAGGACAGCATTTCATCCGTCGTTGAAATCGCTTTGGAGTTCATTTCATAAGCTCGCTGGGTTTCGATCATATTGACCAGCTCTTCCACGACATTAACATTGGAGGTTTCCAAAGAGCCTTGCAGCAACGGCCCATATTCGTCTTCACCCGGCGTGCCGATGATGGGCGCGCCGCTCGCCACTGATTCGCGGTAAAGATTTTCGCCGACCGGTTCCAAACCAGTAGGATTAATAAAATTAGCCGTTTGGATTTGCCCCAGCTGTATCGGCGCCGCATTTCCCGGCTGCAAAGCCGACACCGTGCCGTCACGGCCTATCGTGATGCTCAAGGCATCTTGCGGCACCGTAATCGCAGGATCCAGCACCAAACCGCTGGAGGTCACCAATTGTCCGGTCGAATCTATTTTCAACGCGCCATCGCGGGTATAGTTGATATCCCCGTTCGGCATCAGTATTTGCAAAAAACCCCGGCCATTAATCGCCACATCCAATGAGTTTTCGGTTTGCTGGATATTGCCCTGGGTATGGATTTTTTCCGTGGCCACCGTTTTTACGCCCGTACCTAACTGTAAACCTGATGGCAATACATTGTTTTGCGAAGATTGTGCGCCTACCTGACGAATGTTTTGGTAGACCAAATCTTCGAATATCGCCCTGGACTTTTTAAATCCCGTGGTATTGACGTTAGCCAAGTTGTTCGAAATAACGGCCATACGTGTTTGTTGGGCGTCCAAACCGGTTTTGGCGACCCATAATGCGCGTTCTGTCATGATAATCTCCTAGCGTTGGGTTTTACCCTCAGGGCATAAAAGGCATGCACGGCACACCCTAACTTAATTTTAAGCATGGTTTATGCCATCTGCATTAACTTGGCACTGACACCGGACAGTTCATCGGTATTTTTCATCACCTTGGTTTGCAACTCAAAGTTTTTTGCCAATTCGATCATTTCCACCAAGGCATGGATGGCGTTGACATTGCTGCCTTCCACTGCACCCTGCACTAGGCTGACATCAGCACTAGCCGCCTGCGGTTTGCCGTCTTTGACATGCACCAGGCCGTCAGCCAATTTTTCGACATTATCCGCAGCAGGCTTGACCATTTTAATCCTGTCGATAGCCGCCACTGCCGTCGCGTTTGAGCCTAGCGGAATAATGCTGATAGTGCCGTCAGCACCTATGTCCAATTTTTGCGATGGCGGTATGGTTATCGGCCCGCCCTGCCCTATCACCTGCAAGCCCGTACCGGTCTGCAAAAAGCCTTCAGGGGTAAGGTGCAGATCGCCGGCACGGGTGTAAACCTCTTTACCGTCGGCGCCCTGGACGGCAAAATAGCCCTCGCCGTTAATCGCCACATCCAGATCTTTCCCCGTTGTTTGAATAGGCCCGGACGAAAAATCCGTGCCCGGCCTTTCCGTCATCGCATAGACCCGCGTAGGAAAACCCGCGCCGTAAACCGGCATGCTGCGGAACTGCTCCCAATCCGACTTAAAACCCGTAGTTTGTGCATTCGCCAAATTATTGGCGTTTGCCGTTTGTGCCAATAAGGTTTGTTTGGCGCCGCTCATTGCAATATAAAGGCTTCTGTCCATAACGGCTTACCCCGGCTTAAATTTTGTTCAACAGCGTTTGGATGATGCTGTTTTCTGTCGAGATGGTCTGAGAATTGGCCTGATACGCTTGCTGGGCGATAATAAGGTTCACCAATTGCGCCGACAAATCGACATTGGATTGCTCCAATGCGCCCGACTGAATATCGCCAAAGCTGCCTGTACCCGCCGAACCTGATATGGCGCTGCCTGAACTCAGGCTTTGCGCCCAATTGGTATCACCCAGCTTTGCCAGACCCTGGGGATTAATAAAACGGGTCAATGCCACTTTACCCAACGGCGTTGACCCGCCGTTGCTGAATTTTGCAAAAATGACGCCATCGGTGTCCACGCTGACGCCGGTCAATTGCCCTGCCGCCAACCCGTCCTGCTTTAACGTATCCACGCTGAAAGCGGAAGCCACCGATGTGGAGCCGGAATAATCCACTGTGGCACTGATATTCGCCGCAGCCGTCCCTGTCACATAAGGGGCCAAGCTCACTTGCCCATTGGCGGGCACGGTCATTTTACCGGACGAATCAAAGGTTAAGGTACTGGGGGTGCCGCCCGCATCGACAGAGACAGGTGCGGTGGCATCGTCAGTAATATAATGGTAGGCCGTCCAGTCTCTGGTGGGCGTAGTCGCCGCCCCAGCCACAAAATACGTCGTCAGCTTATGCGACACGCCCAATGAGTCGTAAATGGACACCGAGGTTTGATTGGTGTACGAGCTTGAATCCAGTGGATTGAATGGCGTTGTCGTGGGCACTTTACTATTGGCGTTCAGATTAACGCCTAAATCCACCTGAGTCGTCGCGACCGGCAAGCCGGTCGCGGAATTGAGCGATACGGTTTTCAATATGCCCTCGCTAAAACCGTCATCCACCGACGTGCCGTTAGGCGCGTAAGCCAATAACGCCAAGCCCTGGTCATTCACAACCATGCCCTCGTTGTTTACTTTAAAGGCGCCGGCGCGAGTGTAGGCCAATGAATTCAAATCGGCGGGGTTTTTTGCCAGCGTAAAAAAGCCTTCGCCGCTGACCGCCATATCCAGGCTGTTTTCGGTGGACTGTAAATTGCCCTGGTTAAACTGCTGCGCGACTTCGGCCACCCTGACCCCGGAACCCGGCTGGGTCTTGCTGATACCTGCCATGCTGCTGGCATAAATATCAACAAATTCAGATCTGGATTCCTTAAAGCCCGTAGTATTGGCATTGGCAATATTGTTGCCGGTCACCGATAAATTATTAGCTGCGGCGTTGAGCCCGCTTAATGCTGTTGAAAAGCTCATCACATACCCCCGGATTATAGAATTTGTTTTATCTGGTTAAAGCTGAATTCCCCCAAACCTGCCAGACTAACCTGCACACCGTTGGCGCCGTTACTCATCGACACGCTCTCGACCGTTGCCTCCAGGCTAGGCTGGAACACCGTATTTACACCATCTATAGACGCTTGTGCCTGCACTTTATAAACCCCAGGGCTCGCCAACGTACCGGCATCATTGAGGCCATCCCAGACAAAAGGCACCGTACCTGCTGATTGCTGGCCCAGGCTTACCGTCCTGACCACATCCCCAGTCTGCGGGTCGGTAATGCTGACATTAACCGTTGAGGCGCTGGCGGAAAGGTCAAAGTTGCCTTTGATTTCGCCGCCTACCGACAGCAGCCCATAATCGGACGGCACGGACACGGTGCGCCCTACCAAGCTGGCGGCCTGTAAAGCCTGATCCGAACTGATTGAGGCCGAAAAATCCTCGAACGATTGTTGGAGCCCCTGAATACCTGAAACCGTGCCAAACTGTGCCATTTGCGAAAGAAACTCGCCGTTCTGCATCGGTTTGGTCGGATCCTGATGCGTCATTTGCGCTGTCATCAGCTTTAAAAACTCATCCTGGCTGAGTGAGGCCGTTTTAGCGGCGGTGGTTGCGGCGGTATCCAGCGTGGATACTCCCAAGCCGCTGTATGAATTGACTGTGCTCATCATTGCCCCCTGTTATTGTCCCATTTTCAATGTTTGAAGCATCAACTGCTTGGCAGTATTTAACACTTCCACATTATTTTGATAAGAACGCGATGCCGACATCATATTGGCCATTTCTTCCACGGTATTGACGTTCGGCTTGAAAATATAGCCGTCCTTATCCGCCATCGGATGGTTAGGCGCATATTCCATAACAGGCGGTGCGTCGCTTTCCAATACGCCCAGCACATTGACCTTACTGCCGGCATGCTGTTTATCGAGGATATTTTTCAATTCCGCTGCAAATACCGGCTGCCTGGATTTATAAACATCGCCCTCGCTGCTGCTAACGGTGTTGGCATTGGAAATATTACTGGCGACCAGATTAAGCCGTAGCGACTGGGCCTTCATGCCGCTGCCGGCAATATCGAATATATTGAGTGAAGACATGGCTATTGACCTCTTAGGGCTGTCATCAGCCCGGCGAATTTATTCGAAACAAACTGTAGACTGGCTTGGTACTGCACTGCATTTTCGGCGTATTTGGCCTGTTCAATATGGGATTCGACGGTATTACCGTCCAATGAAACCTGATACGGGTTGCGGTACATTAAGTTTGCGCCCAACAACTGCCGTTCCGATGCCAAATGCCCGGTTTGCGTACGTTCCATCGACACATCCTGCGGCATGGTTTTTTTCAGCACCGAGGTAAAATCGAGGTCGCGAGCCTTGAAACTGGGCGTGTCGGCATTCGCTAAATTGGCAGCCAACACTTCGCTGCGTTTTTCCCGTAATGCCAGGGCCTGTGGATGTATGCCTAGTGCTTTGTCAAAATTAATAGCCATGAGTCACCTCGTTTGCTTGTGTAAGATGCTTGTCTAAAGCAAATAAGCACGACACATGCCAAAATAAAATAGTTGATTTAAATCATGACAATACAACAACAAGCAACAATAACAATCATAGACAAGTAAAAATGTGCTGGTTATTCGGCAAAAATGACCGCTGATCGCAGCAATCAAGCATGGAAAATGGAAAAACGGCATAATGTGCCAATAAATTGGCTATCTATCAGTACCCAGGCCCACTTTCCCTTGGCGCAGTTCATGCTTAATGTTTATTGAAGTCATCTATCCGGCAATCCCATGAACAAATCCCTATTCATCCCAACGGCACTCAGCCTTTTTTGCGCGTTAGGGCATGCAGAACAACGCTTCCAAGCCCACGAATCTATTTACCTTATCGTCAAGAATACGATTGCAGCAAAGATAAGCCCGGCGGCGGATTACGGCATCAACATCGTCCCGCTAGACAGCCAGTTACAATTGCCTGAATGCACCCAGCCACTGGAAGCCTTTGCGGTAGCGGAACACATTAAGGCGGGGAGAGTTTCAATGGGTGTGCGCTGTAGTGCGGGACAAAAATGGTCCCTCTATGTTTCTGCACTGATTAGCGTCTATGAAAACATACTGGTGCTGGCGCAACCGCTACAACGCGGCGAAATCATTACGCCAGCCATGCTGGTCAGCGAACGGCGGGAAGTATCCAGGCTCAGGGAAGATTATTTTACGCAAGCGCAACAGGTTGAAAACAAGCAGGCCGCCCGTCCTTTAGCGGCAGGCAGCATTCTAAGCCTACGCAACATCAGTGAGCCGCTGGCCGTCAAAAAAGGCGACAAAGTGCTTATCCGCAGCACACACACCGGATTGTCCATCACGATGGGCGGTTTGGCGATGATGGATGGCGTCAAAGGCCAGCGCATCAGGGTGAAAAACGAGAATTCGGGGCGCATCATTAATGCCACCGTCATCGAAACTGGATTGGTGACCGTGCAATAATGCGCCCCGCTGGGGCTAATGACCGGCGGGCGGCTTCACTTCCGCATCGGGTACCGGTGCTGGCTCCGTAGGTAACGGGGCATTGTTGGCTGGCGCCTCTTCGTTAGGCTTGGCTTCAGATTCTTTGGTCATGCCTTGGACAATCTCGTTTTCGGTTTTTTTATTCATGACTACAATCGAAATCCGTCTGTTCATAGGATCAAGCGGATCAGTGGGATTCAACGGGATACTGGATGACAAACCGGTAACTCTTAAAATTTTTTCCTCTGCCAAGCCGCCCATTTCCAGCTCGCTTCGGGCCGCATTGGCACGGTCACCGGAAAGCTCCCAATTCGTGTAGCCGGTTTTGTTTTTCGGAAACGGTCTGGCGTCGGTATGACCATTGATTGATATTTTATTGGGCAATTCATTAATCACCGGAGCCAATGCCCTTAAAATGGTACGAACCTGCGGCTCGGTTGCCGAGCTGGCTAATTTGAACATCGGCCTGTTTTCTTTATCAGTAATGATCACCCGCAAGCCTTCACTGGTCGTCTCAAGCTTGATTTGTTCCTTGAATTCGGTCAGATTGGGATTTGAGTCTATCAGAGACTCTATGGTTTTCTTCAGTTTCTCCAACTGCTTTAAATCGTCTTTTTCATCGACCTGCCCATGATCTTGTGACGAAATGTCTTTACCGCCGCCCGCCTCAATCCGCGTCCTGTCACCGACATCCATCCCGCCCATCAGGGAAATTTTATAAGGGTCACTAAAATATTCCGCTATGCCCTTGCGGTCCGCATCGGTAGTCGACCCTAACAGCCACATCAACAGGAAAAAAGCCATCATCGCCGTGACAAAATCGGCATAAGCCAATTTCCAAGCACCGCCATGATGCTCATGACCGCCCTTTTTTATTTTCTTTATGATGATCGGTTGTTCGGCCATACCTATACCCTATTTATTTTTGGCGGCTTTTAATTGCGCTTCCAATTCAAAGAAATCCGGACGCAAGTTTGCTGTAATCATCGCCCGCATGTATTCCACAGTCATGGTTGGTGACAAGCCTTTCGCACAGCATAACAAACCTTTTTGAACGCATTTAAAAGCATTGCTTGACATTTCAAAGCGCTGCTGCATGACCGACGCCACCGGATTAACAAAGCCATACGCCAACAAGATACCCAGGAATGTACCCACCAGAGCGGCCGCGATTAATTTACCCAGTTCGGACGGCGGGATACCGACCGACTCCATCGTATGCACTACGCCCAGCACGGCCGCAACTATACCAAAAGCCGGCAAGCCGTCACCAACGCCTTGAACCGCCTTGACAGGCGCATGGCCATCTTCGTGATGGGTTTCAAGAACCTGGTCGGTAAGCTCCTCCAGTGCCATAACCTCAACACCGGTCAACATTAAACGAAGGTTGTCGCGGATAAATTCCATCAAGTGGTGATCTTTCATCACTTTAGGCATAAAAATCGTGTCGATTTGCGGCTCATCGATAATATCTTCAAGAGACAGCAGACCCTCCTTACGTATTTTACTGGTCAGCGCATTAAAAGACAGCAGCAGCTCCAGATAGAACTCCTTGGTGTAAGGAGAGCCGCCCAATGTACCTGTCCCTCCTTTGAAAGCGGCTTTTACAATATCCATCGAGTTACCCGCCACGAATGCACCCAGCGCAGCCCCCATGATGATAAGAAATTCAAACGGCTGAACAAGAACCCCCAGATGTCCGCCACCGCCAACAAATCCTCCGCCTAACGCTGCAAGAATAACGATATATCCAACAATAACTAACATAAATTCCTCTGAAGCGACGCAATCGATTTCGTCAATTGTGTCAAGGTAGACTAAACCCTGCTGTTAAAATAAACAGGAAAAGGCGGGGGCTAAAAAGCATAGCGGCAGAGGCGTATGCCGGCGCCCATATCCACCGGCTGCATAGCGTTTCACCCCACTGCTTGCCCGGCTGATACACGCTAGGCAATGAATCCTACGGGTTACTTACCGCATACCGTGTATTATTATGGCATAGCTGAAAATCCCGGCAAGCATGGACTTTATATCCGCTATTTTCTAAGCTACCGTACCTTGCTACCAGAGCTATTTCAGAGCAGTCATAATAATGTTCGTAATTATTTCTATCCGCGTTGAATGTAGCGTGTTTCCGAGTATTCTGCTAAAGTTTTTTAAAACCCCGCCGATAACTGCCATAGATTAAGAATATACCAAGGAATTTAACATGACTATCGAATCCATAACAGGCAGGCCGCAGATGCCGGTGACAGTCAAAATAGGCTCGAAAGCTGAAACCGATGGCGAAAAGGGAATGCCTGTTAAAAGCACCGAAACAACTGACAGCATTGACATTACCAAAATGGCTCAAGGAATAAAAAAAGCATTTGAATCGTCATCAACGGCCTCATCTGTGGATCTCGACCGGGTACGTGCGGTAAAAAAAGCGCTGGCGGATGGCAGTTATCCTATAAATGCCGAAAGAATTGCAAAAAAAATGATTCAATTTGAAAAGTCCATGCCTTAAGGCAACCCTATGATAGAAAAAACCTATCCGATTACAGAAAAGCTGGTGGTCAACGCGTTGCAATTAGTGGAGCAGCTGCGCCAGCAACTTATCGACGAAGCTGAAGCGCTGAAAACAAATCAACACGCTGAATTGATTAATGCTATCGCCACCCAAAAAAAACAGTTAGTCGTACAATTGGAGCTATTCAACACCCAGTGCGGGCAAGTTTTGGCTACTGAAAAATTACCGAATAATCAAAGCGGTATTGCCGTATATTTTCAGCGCGCCGCTGACTTAGGCCTGCTGACCGCTGAATTGACAAATCAATGGGCTAAAGTCCAAGCTTACTGTTCAGAGTGCAGGGTACTGAATGACCAAAACGGCGCCAGTATCGCCCTATTATCCCGCCACACCAATCGCTCGTTACAACTATTAAAAGGCAAACCGCAGACATCAAATACCTACGGACGTGACGGTTCATCCAACAGCGAACTGTATTCGCGCCCCCTGATTTCAGTATAATCGCCCCTAGTATTTCGCGCTTTAAACGTTATTAATCGGCAAAACCACTAACTGGGTTTGTGGCACCGTCATAACCGAAGAGATAATTATGAAAATAGTTCTTTTTCAATAACCACATCCTGCGATAATACTTCGGCCTGGGCGTTTTATGGACTTTGAAAGCACGCTCTTAGGCTTAACGCAACGATAGGTATACGGCAATAAAGCCACATCCCATAAGCCAAGCACAGCGTCACAACACTTAACCGGCAGCAATATGCAATATGAATCTGCATTTTTAATCCGCAGCCCAGAGCTCATAATCAGTAAACTGGCGATCTTGTGCAAAAACAAGTGCTTGTTGTACGTTTCCTTCGGTGATAGCGGAGATTCATTTATCACGACGATACTTGAGGTCAATAAAAAGGACAATACTGTCATCTTCTATCATGGCCCCAAAAAAAACTTGTTGGAACGGCTCTATACAAGTGCCAATATCGCTTTTAGAACAGAGCATCAGGGCATCAAAATTAATTTCAACGGCAAAAAAATGGCGGAAATTCGCCGTAACGGCGCACCGGCATTTACTATGCCTGTTCCGGAAAGCCTGACTTGGATGGAAGCCAGGGATTTTTATCGGATAAAAATCCCCCTTTCAAAACCCAGCTTTTGCCTGTTACTTTTAAACGGTCAAGAACCTGTCAAGCTTAAATTACACGATATCAGCCTCACCGGATTCTCAGTCCTTAATGAATCTAACAAGATTTCCGGGACAATGAATCCCAATATGCATTTCAAGAACTGCACGATCGTACTTACCGACAACATTGTAGGCGTAGTTTCGTTTGAAATTCGACACAAATACCTTGTCAACCAGGCGCATATTAAAAATACAGAAAAAATAGGCTGTAAATTTACCGAAATAACACCGGCATTTGAAAATAGCATTCAAAGCTATATACTGGAAATTGAGCGGGAACACAGGCAAAGCGTTGCGGCTGAATACGAAGCCAGGGCTCTGGAGCGCACACCCAAAGCTACGCTTTCATAAGCGTTAACCATCTAGGAGCGACGCAACTCAGTGAAAAAGAATCGATTGGCTAGGAGGTGATAGCCACCACGCGAGTGCTGATGACCTACCCACGCCGTCGCTAAAATCGGCAGAGACGCAAGTGCCTCTGCCGACACCAAGCTTAGTTGAATGTTGTGCCTGGTGTGCCAGGTAATACCGGCATTTTTTGTTTTGGGAACTCACCCGTCAAAGCATTCAGAAAGGCTACAATGTCTGCCACATCTTCCTTAGGCAGTTCTTTGCCTAGCTGTAGCTGCGCCATTAATGCCACCGCCTGTTCCAAGGTTTTAACCGAGCCATTATGGAAATAAGGCGCCGTTAAGGCGATGTTACGCAAAGTGGGCACTTTCCATAAATGCTCATCAGCAGGGTTCTTGCTGACTTCGGCAAGGCCTTTGTCTTTTTTGAAGTGGTACTGCGCTTCAAAATAGCCGTTGGCAATCACAGGAAATTTTTGGAACATACCGGCACCATTGAATGCCGCACCACTGTGGCAGCCGGTACATCCCAATTCCGCCACTTTGTCCATACCACGGACTTGTTGCTCTGTTAACGCCGCCTTATCGCCGTCCACATATTTATCATAAGGACTGTTAGGCGTAATCAGGGTCCTTTCATACGCGGCAATCGCCTTAGTGGCATTATCTTTAGAAATGGCTTCCTTACCAAATGCCTTTTCAAACGCTTGCTGGTAGCCTTCGATAGCTTTCAGCCGGGCAACCACATCATCCCAGCTTTTCATGCCCATTTCGATAGGATTCGTGACCGGGCCTGCCGCCTGATCTTCCAGGCTGGCCGCCCTGCCATCCCAAAACTGGACTTTATTAAATGCCGAATTCCAGACAGTGGGCGCACTACGCCCGCCGGTCTGACCATGGACACCCATGGAATTAGGCCGGTTATCTTCGCCGCCCAGCATGGTGTTATGGCAGGAGGCACAAGCAACCGTGCCGGTAGATGACAAGCGCGGATCATGGTAAAGCATTTGCCCCAACTCAATTTTTTCTGCCGTGGTAGCATTATCCTCAGGTGCAGGCGCTACTGTAGGCAAGGTTTCCCAGGCCGAAGCAATTGAAACAGAGCCCGCTAAAGCCAGCACTGCGGCCAGTGATCGAATTTTAAACATACCATCCTCCAAATTATTATTAATGTGAGAGCGGCCTGGCCTTTGCGTTAAAGGACAGCACGCCCGGTAGCTATACCCGTTTGAATTGTAAAATATAACACGCGCAAGATACAATGAAATCCCCTACTCCGCATAGTAGCCCACGCGAAGTAGGGAACGCCGACCGGCAACCCAAGCAAAAGCGGCTACCGATGCTTATTCCTCAACGGCCAGCGCATGCAGCATTTCCTCACGGATCTGCTGCTGCTTTTCCAGGTCGTTAATCGGCAGGTTATGCTGGTCGGTAATATAAAACATATCTTCAGCACGGCTACCTATAGTCGTTATTTTTGCACTATGCAAGTTGATATTTTGCAGGATAAACGCCCGGCCTATTTTTGACAGTAGGCCGGCGTGGTCGGTCGTGACCAATTCTATGATCGTATGCCTGTTTAATGGGTCGGCATAAAACTGGATGCTGGTTGGAATGGGAAAGTGCTTAGCTTGCCTTGATTGGCGATGGATATTTTTGTGTTTCTTTATTTTTTGCTGCAACAAATTATTACGCAACGCCGTGCAGATATGCTCTTCCCGGCAAGTGTCACGAATAGGTTCGCCGGTTTGCTCAAGTACCTGGAAACTATTGAGCACACGGTCATCCAGCGTGGTCATGATTCTGGCGTCGAGGATAGTAAGTCCCAATTGGTCTAGTGTTTCCGTACTGAGCGAAAATACGGGACCTTTATTTTTTGTATACACAAAAACTTCGGCACTGCCGCGCTGGGTTTGCGGCCTGAGCAGGATCAGCGGCAAATCGTCCGCATCCGTTGCCGCTATGGCCGCAGTATGCCAAACAATTTCATCCGCAGAATAGCGCAAAAAATAATCATCGCTGGCGTATTGCCATAAGGCATCAATAACCGGCCCATCAATGCCCAGCTTCAGCAACTCGTCCTTCGCTTCTTTTTTATTTTTCAACAACCGGTCAGCAAGCGCGACCGGGTTCTTTAACCCTTTGTGCAATGCACTGTAGGTCGCGGTATAAAGTTCCTTGAGCAAGGCATCTTTCCAAGAGTTCCATAACTCCGGATTGGTCGCCCGGATATCAGCCACGGTGAGCAAGTATAGATAGTTCAAATACTCGATACTGCCAACGTGCTGGGCAAATTCGTGGATAATGTCCGCATCACCGATGTCTTTCCGTTGCGCCGTCATCGACATGAGCAAATGATTCCGTACCAGCCAAGCGATCAAATTGGTGTCATGCGCGGAAAGGCCGTGTTGGATGCAGAACTGGCGGGCAATGTCTTCGCCTATCGAGGAATGGTCGCCATTCCTACCCTTGGCAATATCATGGAACAACGCGGCAATGTATAACAACTCCGGTTTGGCTATCAGCAGAAACACACTATGGCAGAAAGGCAGTTCATCATAGTGTGCATCGATTGAGAATCGGCGCAAATTACGGATAACAAACAGGGTATGCTCGTCTACGGTATAGATATGGAACAAATCATATTGCATGCGTGCAACAATGTTGGCAAAACACGGCAAATAGGCTGCAAGCACGCCATAGCGGTTCATACGCCTTAATTGCGTGGTAATGCCGCAAGGCTGACGCAACAGTTCGATAAATAGACGGTTGGCCGTTTTATTTTCGCGGAAAGCGTCATCAATCTGATGCAGGTTCTTGCGTATCAACCTTATGGTCGTGGCCCTGATACCTTTAAGTACATGATTTTTTTGCAGGATCAAAAACACTTCCAACAATGCCAGCGGTTGCTGTTCAAAGACATGTTCGTCTATCGCTTCGAGGTATCCGTTAATGGCGACAAACCTGTCGGAAACCGGCGCAGGTTTGCAACCCGTTTCCCCGCAAACAAAACGTTCGTTAAACAATTGCAGCAACATTTCATTAAGTCGTTCCAACCCTTGCACCGTTTTAAAATAAAACTGCATAAACTGTTCAACATCCTGGTTGTACTGCTGATCCTTTCTGCTAAAACCGAATTGCCGGGCCAAATCGCGCTGATAATCAAAAATCAGCCTGTCTTCGCCGCGATGAGTCAACAGATGCAACGCATAACGGATACGCCACAACACGTCCCGCGCGGCAATTAACTCCGCGTATTCGGACTCCGGCAAAAAACTGTATTTAATCAATTCCTTTAGCGTTGACGAGTTGTAATGGCGCTTAAATACCCAGGCAATAACCTGCATGTCCCGCAATCCGCCCGGCCCTTCTTTAATGTTTGGCTCCAGATTGTAGGCTGTGTCATGCGCCTTGGCGTAACGCTGCTGCTGCTCTTCCATTTTAGCGATAAAAAAACGGTCTGACGGCCAAATTTTATCAGGCGCCGTTTGTAGCTTAAGCGCCTCGTATAACGACGGACAACCACTGATCAAGCGGATTTCTATCAAGCTGGTCATAATGGTTTGGTCATCCAGCGCAGCAGCTATACATTCTTGAACCGTACGCACACTTTGCCCCGGCTTTAAGCCCATATCCCACAGAAACGTAAAAAAATCCGCCAAAGCTTCCTGATAAAGCGAGGTATTATCCGAATCCAGCAATACCACAATATCAATATCAGAATAGGGGAACAATTCACGCCTGCCATAACCGCCAACAGCAATTAGGCTGAGCCGCAAAGCATATTCGCCGAGAAAATGCCGCCAACAGCAACTTAAAATTTCATCAATAAAATCAGACCGCTGTTTCAACAAATCATAAACCGAATTATGCGGGTCAAATTTTTGTTCCAACTGGGCGAACTCTTGCCTTAGCACTTGCTTGAAATATTGCAGGCTATCTTTTTCGGCAAAGGCGGCAATGCTATCCAGCCCCATCACATTTCTTCCTGGCGCAAGGTCAGAATTTCATAGCCGTCTGGCGTCACTAACACCGTGTGCTCCCATTGCGCGGACAAGCTACGGTCTTTAGTCACCGCTGTCCAACCGTCGGCCAACACCTTGACGTGGCGTTTGCCTAAATTGATCATTGGCTCAATCGTGATGATCATACCCGCATCCAGCACTATACCAGCGCCGGGTTTACCGTAATGTAACACCTGAGGCTCTTCGTGAAACTTTTTGCCTATGCCGTGACCGCAAAACTCTCTCACTACGGAATACCGGTTGGATTCTGCATGCTTTTGTATGGCATGACCTATATCCCCTAAGGTGGCGCCGGATTTAACTTGCTCTATGCCACGGAACATAGCTTCCTGGGTGGTCTTGACCAGACGCTTGACATGTTGCGCGACTTCACCGACACAGAACATTTTACTGGTGTCGCCGTGGTAACCATCTTTGATCACGGTAATGTCCACATTAACAATATCGCCCGGCTTGAGCTTTTTGTCGCAGGGGATACCGTGACAGACCTGCTGGTTAATCGACGTGCATATCGACTTCGGGAAACCGTGATAATTAAGTGGTGCCGGAATAGCCTGTTGCACGTCAACAATATAGTCATGACAAAGCTTATCGAGCTCATTAGTGGTAATACCTGGCACAACATAAGGTTCGATCATTTCTAACACTTCGGCCGCCAATCTGCCGGCCACACGCATTTTTTCAATTTCACTTTCGGTTTTAATAATTATGCTCATGGATGCTTAAGAAATGTTCGCTTATTCTTACGTGGTCAAAGTTGGTTAATAGCTGTTTAATGAGTTTAACAGAGTTCAGCTTATTGTAAAAAAAAAGTCTGTATGGTATAAAGCTAAGTTCATTTTTGTATTAATACTCACGC
The DNA here is from genome assembly GCA_030653435.1 of Methylovulum sp. Lineage (GTDB taxonomy): Bacteria > Pseudomonadota > Gammaproteobacteria > Methylococcales > Methylomonadaceae > Methylovulum. Next base: position 48,030 of record JAURZI010000037.1, on the reverse strand, counting down.
TTATCGTCACGCTTGGTAGGGTGTCGGCGCAATACGTTGCAGCCGGTTTCCAAGCGGGGTAGGCGGAGGCGTAACCCATCGGACAATGTTCCGAATCTTACTTGAGGAGAAATAAATGGCAGCAGTATCTATGCGTCAAATGCTTGAAGCGGGTGTGCATTTTGGGCACCAAACCCGTTATTGGAATCCGAAAATGGCTAACTACCTATTTGGGGCCCGTAACAAAATCCATATCATCGATTTGGAAAAAACGCTTCCGTTGTTTAATGACGCTATGAATTATCTGGGTCAAATGGCGGCAAACAAGGGCACTATCCTGTTTGTCGGCACTAAAAAAGCGGCGCGCAAAGTCGTTGCCGAAGAAGCATTGCGTTGTGGCATGCCTTATGTCAACCATCGTTGGCTGGGCGGCATGATGACTAACTTCAAAACCATCAAAAAATCAATTAACCGCCTTAAAGAACTGGAAGCCATGAAGGCTGACGGCACGCTTTATCAGCGTTTCGGAAAAAAAGAAGCTTTAGGCATGGAGCGGGAGCTGGAAAAGCTTGAACGCAGTCTGGGCGGCATTAAAGATATGAAAGGTATTCCTGATGTCATTTTCATCTTGGATGTCGGCTATGAAAAAAACGCCATCAGCGAAGCCAAAAAATTAGGCATCCCCGTTGTCGGCATTGTTGACTCTAACAATTCGCCAGAAAAAATTGACTATGTCATTCCAGGCAATGACGATTCAATTCGGGCCGTTAAACTGTATTGTGAAAGCGTTTGCGCCGCCGTACTAGAAGCTAAAACAGCCAACTTAGGACTATCTGCAAAATCAGATGATTTTATTGAAGAAGCTGTCGTGGTGGTTGCAGAGTAAGTTATGATCTTGTTTTTTACAGGTGACACCCTGTAGGTAAAGCGCTAGATAGACACAAAAAAACGCCTCCTCACGGGGGCGTTTTTATAGTGACAATAATATTTTCAAGAAACAGACGAGGAAAACAACAATGAGTATGACTATTAGTGCAGGAATGGTTAAGGAATTACGCGAAAGAACAGGCTCCGGCATGATGGAATGCAAAAAAGCGCTGGTTGAAGCCGAGGGCGATATGGAGCTGGCTATTGAAAATATGCGTAAATCCGGCTTGGCAAAAGCGGATAAAAAATCTGGCCGTATTGCCGCTGAAGGCATCATCGGCGTCCAAATTAGCGAAAATGGCAAATCCGCCGCCATTGTCGACATCAACTGCGAAACCGATTTTGTCGCTAAAGCCGATGATTTTGTTAACTTTGTCAAAAGTGTAAGCGTTGGCTTGCTGAATGCGGATATTGAAACGGAAGAACAGCTATTGGCGATGCCGCTGGAAGACGGCGTTACGGTTGACGAAATGCGCCGTGGCCTGATTTCCAAACTGGGCGAAAACATTACGATCAGACGCTTTGAAAAATTCAACACGCAAGAAGGCGGCACAGCCTGTTATTTGCATGGCAATAAAATTGGTATTATCGTCGAATTAGCGATGGCCGATGCCGATCTGGGTAAAGATGTTGCGATGCATATCGCCGCCAGCAAGCCGATCTGTGTTTCAGAAGACCAGGTATCGCCAGAGACTATCGAGAAAGAAAAAGAAATTTTCTCAGCACAAGCCGCAGAAAGCGGAAAGCCGGCAGATATTATCGAAAAAATGGTGCTTGGTCGTGTCAGCAAATTCCTCGCCGAAGTGACTTTATTGGGACAGCCATTTATTAAAGACGACAAAATGACTGTCGGCAAGCTGGTGGCATCAAAAGGTAACAGAGTTATCCGTTTCAGCCGTTTTGAAGTTGGTGAAGGTATAGAAAAGAAAGAGGAAAACTTTGCTGAAGAAGTCATGGCCCAAGTTAGAGGCAGTTAACAGCGCTCCGGCGCCATGCCAGACGTATTGATAACGCTAGCCGTAACCCATAAAACCGATCCCCCCGATAAAACTATGACTGACTTTTTATGACCAAGTTAATTTGCCAAAGAATTTTACTTAAATTAAGCGGTGAAGCGTTAATGAGTGAAACCGGGGGGAGCATTGACTCCGATATAGTTAAACGGCTTGCCACTGAAATCAAAGAATTATGTGATTGTGGCGTGCAGGTTGGCCTAGTTGTCGGTGGCGGCAATATCTTGCGCGGCGCCGAAAAAGCATCGGAAGGCCTGGACAGGGTCACCAGTGACCAGATGGGCATGCTGGCAACCGTTATCAACGCCTTGGCCATGCAGGACGCGATCGAACATTTGGGGCAGCCGGTGCGGGTGATGTCGGCACTGAAAATCAACCAGGTTTGTGAAGATTACATACGCCGCCGGGCAGTCAGGCATTTGGAAAAAGGCCGCGTGGTCATCTTTGCCGCAGGCACCGGCAACCCTTTTTTTACCACTGACTCTGCCGCCAGCCTTAGGGCCATCGAAATTAATGCCGGACTGATGATTAAGGCAACTAAAGTCAAAGGGGTTTATTCGGCAGATCCTGAAAAAGTCAAGGATGCTAAATTTTATCCGCGCCTAACGTATGATGAGGCGCTGGATCAGCGCCTTAATGTCATGGACACCACCGCATTGGTGCTGTGTAAAGAAAATAACATGCCGATGCGTGTCATGAATATTTTTGAACAAGGTGCCATTATGAGGTTGATGATGGGCGAAGATATCGGATCTCTTATTCAATGAGGAGCAAATAATGATTAATGATATTCAACAAAGTGCGGCAACCCGCATGGGTAAAAGCATAGACGCTTTGAAACATGAGTTCTCAAAAATAAGAACAGGACGGGCCCACCCCAGCTTATTGGACCAGATTACTGTTTCCTATTACGGTACGGAGTCTTCACTCTCGCAGGTTGCCAATATTGCGGTTGAAGATTCCCGCACCTTAACGATTACTCCGTGGGAAAAAGGCATGGTGCAAGCCATCGAAAAAGCGATCCTAAAATCGGATCTGGGCTTGAATCCGGCAACTAACGGCATGGTCATTCGTGTGCCCTTGCCGTCATTGACAGAAGAACGCCGCCGTAGTTTGGTCAAGGTTGTCAAGCATGAGGCGGAAAATAGCCGTGTCGCCATTAGAAATATCCGCCGCGATGCCAATTCGGAAATCAAAGACAGTCTAAAGGAAAAGCTTATTTCAGAAGATGAGGCGCGTATTGCCGAAGAAAAAATCCAAAAACTGACCGACCAATTTGTCAAAGATGTGGAAAAATTGCTGGAAGCCAAAGAGGCGGATTTATTATCACTCTAAACTGCCACTTTAATGAGACCTTAATTCAAGAGGCTTAAGCATGCCCAACGATACCATTAACTGCGCGGAGCCGGCTAATCCCCGGCATATCGCAATTATCATGGATGGCAATGGTCGTTGGGCACAGAAAAGATTGCTGCCGCGTGCTTTTGGGCATCAGGCTGGCGTTAAGGCCGTCAAAAAGATTGTTGAGTATTGTGCGGAACAAAAAGTTGAGGTGCTCAGCTTGTTCGCGTTCAGCAGCGAAAACTGGCGACGTCCCGAAGAGGAAGTGTCATTGCTGATGTCGCTGTTTATGGCCACCCTGCAACGGGAAATCAACAATCTGGACCGCAACAATATCCGCTTGCGCTTTATCGGCGACAGAAGCGCATTCCCAAGCCCGCTACAGAAAAAAATGGCCGAAGGCGAAAGCCAAACCGAGACCAATGATGCGTTAACCTTAGTCGTCGCCATTAATTACGGCGGTCATTGGGATATATGCCAAGCATCCCAGAAAGTGCTGGATAAAATCATGTCGGGACAACTGGACAGCACAAAAATATCCGAACAGCTGATTAACCAGCACTTGTCAACCACCGATCTGCCCGATCCTGATTTGTTTATCAGAACGGGCGGCGAACAGCGCGTCAGCAATTTTATGCTCTGGCAACTCGCCTACACGGAAATGTATTTTACCCCGACGCTCTGGCCCGACTTTAACCAGAAGGCCCTCGCAGAAGCCATCAAGAGCTTTAAAAGCCGGCAACGTCGGTTCGGTCATACGGGCGAGCAAATCCTTAATAAATCCGTCACCTTATAACCTACCCCCTTACAAAAATGTTACTACAGCGAATTATCACCGCATCAATCCTGGCCTCGCTTATCGCACTGGCCGTATTCCAGCTATCCCTTGAGTATTTTTCATTGGTTTTGGGCGTTATTACGCTTTTAGCCGCCTGGGAATGGAGCAATCTTGTCGGCACGACCTCACTGTTGAAACGAGGGTTGTTCTTGCTGCTGATCACGTTGCCCATGCTGGGCATCCATTTCTGGACACAACTGCTTGAATTAATCGCACTCGGTTTTGACTGGACAGATGTCAGGTCTTATTCAGGCGCATTAGAGTGGTTGGTTATCGCCCCTGTGCTATTCTGGATACTGATAATGCTGCTCATCAGGAAAACACCGGCCGGTATTTTGAAAATGGAGATAAAACCCCGATATAAATTATTTATCGGCTGGTTTGTGCTGCTGGCAACCTGGATGTTCCTATCCCGGTTAAGGGCATTTTATGGCTCTGAAATGACCATGTATTTATTGCTGTTAATCTGGACAGCAGACGTATCGGCCTATTTTGCCGGAAAAAAATTCGGCACCGTCAAATTGTCGCCGGAAATCAGCCCTGGCAAAACGGTGCAAGGCATGTACGGCGCATTACTGGCCAGTATCTTATGTGCGGTTGTGCTCAGCCTGATCTACCAATTTCCCGTTATGATTGCCGCAGACTTTGTCCTATTATCGGCATTGACCGTATTGATTTCGGTTTATGGCGACTTGTTTTTCAGTGTGGTCAAACGGCAGCGTGGCGTCAAAGACAGCGGTTCTTTGCTGCCTGGGCATGGCGGCATACTGGACAGGATAGACAGCATAGTCGCGGCTGCGCCTTTCTTTTATGCCGGTGTCTATCTGATTTATAGGGGTGTTTCGTGAAAGGTATCTGCATACTCGGAGCAACAGGGTCGATAGGCGTCAGTACCCTGGATGTCGTCGCAAGACACCCTGAACACTATAAGGTAGTCGCGTTGACCGCCAACACCAATATTGATGCGTTGTACCAACAATGCCTGGTGCACCGCCCTGAATATGCTGTGCTTGTGGATGACGGCAAGGCGAAAGAGCTTAAAAGCCTGCTTGCAAACTCAGCCGCAACTGGAACCATCGTATTATCCGGCGTTAACGCGCTGGAGCAGGTCGCCACGCTGGATCAAGTTGATTCAGTGATGGCCGCCATCGTAGGCGCAGCGGGCTTACTGCCGAGCCTGGCTGCGGCTAAAGCCGGCAAGATAGTGCTGTTAGCCAATAAAGAAGCCTTGGTGATGTCAGGCGATATTTTCATGCAGGCAGTGGCTGAATCAGGCGCGCAACTGCTACCTATCGACAGTGAACATAACGCCATTTTCCAATGTATGCCCGCAGGCTATGAAACCGGCATGCAAGCCAAGCAAGCACGGCGCATTTTATTGACCGCATCGGGAGGCCCGTTTCGGCAAACGCCGTTGGACCAATTGGTTGAAGTCACCCCTGCACAAGCCGTCGCCCATCCCAACTGGGACATGGGCAAGAAAATCTCCGTCGATTCCGCGACCATGATGAACAAAGGCCTGGAAATGATTGAAGCCTGTTTGTTATTTAACATGGAACCGGAACAAATCCAGATCGTCATACACCCGCAAAGCGTTATCCATTCAATGGTCGATTATGTGGACGGGACAGTCCTGGCACAAATGGGCAACCCCGATATGCGTATACCGATTGCCCATTCTCTGGCATGGCCGGAACGTTTTGATTCAGGTGCGGAACCGCTTAACATCTTTAGCATCGCCCGCATGGACTTTGAAGAGCCTGATCTGGGACGTTTCCCATGCCTGCGTCTCGCTTATGAAGCCATCCATGCAGGCGGCATTATGCCTACCGTATTAAATGCCGCCAATGAAATAGCGGTGGATGCATTCCTGAACGGACAAGTCCGTTTTACTGATATTCCGGTCATTATCGAGCGCAGCATGGGCTTATTTGCAGCCAGACCGGCAGATAGTCTGGAAACTATCCTGGCCGCCGACGGGCAGGCCAGGGCCGCAGCCCAACAGATCGCCTCAGAGCTTAGCCACTAATGGAAACCATACACACCTTATTTTATTTCATCATCGCCATAGGTCTGCTCGTTTCCATCCATGAGTTCGGCCATTTTTGGGTGGCGCGCAAAGCGGGGGTAAAAGTGCTCCGGTTTTCCGTGGGTTTTGGAAAGGTGTTATGGTCTTACCAAAAGTCCGCGAACACAACGGAATATGCTTTATCAGCAATCCCCTTCGGCGGTTATGTCAAGATGGTCGATGAACGCGAAGGTTACGTCCAACCAGACGACTTGCCGTTTGCGTTTAATCGGCAACCGCTAGGTGCCAGGGCCGCAGTCGTCGCGGCAGGCCCGTTATTCAATCTGGCACTGGCTGTCGTCTTGTTCTGGAGTGTTCTGGTCATAGGCGAAACCGGCATCAAACCGATACTGGGCGCCATTGAGCACAACACGCTGGCGGCGCAAGCCGGCTTTGTTGAAGGCGATGAGATCGTGTCCATCAATGACAAGATGACCCCGACCTGGACAGAAGCCATGAGCGTACTCATAGCTTCTGCACTGGATGGCCAACAGGAAATTGGCGTTCAGGTCAAAAGCGCCGATGACCTGCAACAAGTCAGGACACTCAAGCTTGCCGACAGCGATACTGAAAACCCTGAAACCTTGTACAAACATTTAGGCTTCAAACCTTGGACACCGCAATTAAAACCCGTTATTGGGCAAGTCCTGCCTGACAGCGCGGCGTTAAGCGCTGGCTTAAAACCGGGAGATTTGCTTACCAGCGCCAACGGACTAGCCCTGCATGACTGGATGCAATGGGTGGAAATAGTGAAAATACATCCAGGCACTCCGATAAACTTAAAAATAGAACGTGATGGCGTAGCGCTGACCTTGACCGTCACACCTAAGCCCGTAGCCATCGACCAGCGCACAGAAGGCAAAATAGGCGCATCCGTGCATATCCCTGAAGACTTGATGAAATCACTCACGGTCGAATATGCCTTATCGCCGCTGGCTGCAATTCCCGCCGCCTTTGAAACAACCTACTATTATTCCTGGACGACATTGAAAATGATGGGAAAAATGCTGGTTGGCAAAGCGTCCGTGGAAAATCTGAGTGGCCCCATCAGTATCGCCCAATATGCCGGACAATCAGCCAGTATGGGCCTGGTGCATTTCATAAAGTTTATGGGCTTGGTCAGTGTCAGCCTGGGCGTATTGAATTTATTGCCGATACCTGTCCTCGATGGTGGTCATTTGCTACTTTTTGCGATAGAAGGCCTGAAAGGCAGCCCTGTTTCAGAAAAAATCCAGCTTATGTTCCAACAAATAGGCATTGCCCTGCTGGTGACGCTGATGGCATTGGCCATGTTTTTAGATGTGCAGCGCTTATTTTGACCACGATGCCGGCATAACGCTAGCTGACCTTTAGTTATAACAACGGCCCGGTATCACCCCCAAAACACTATTGAAACCAACATGAGAACATTATGAAAAAAATCATCACTTGTGCCGCATTATCTGTATTAGGTTTGACGCTGCCTATTGCCCATGCCGATGAAGCGGCCATCAGGCAAGCTTTCGCCAAGTCTATGCCGGAAGTAAAAATTGACTCGCTGAAACCTTCTGAAGTCAGCGGGCTTTATGAAGTGAACGTAGGATCCACGTTGCTTTATGCTTCTGAAAACGGCAAGTATCTGCTGCAAGGCCGCCTGATTGACATCCAAACTCGCACCGACTTGACCGAGCAAAAACTGGCGGCTACACGACTGCAAGCGCTTGAAAAGCTAGGTGAAAGCAAAATGATTATCTTCAAGCCGAAGATCAAAAAATATACCGTTTCCATCTTCACCGATATCGATTGCGGCTATTGCCGTAAGCTGCATTCAGAGATAGACCAATATCTGGCGGAAGGGATTACGATACAGTACCTGTTCTTCCCACGGGCCGGAAAAGGCTCGGAGTCTTACAATAAGGCCGTGTCGGTCTGGTGTGCGGATGACCGCAATGCCGCCTTGACCGCCGCCAAGAAAGACCAAAAAATAGCCGCTAAAACCTGCGCCAACCCCGTCGATGAACACATGCAATTGGGCGAAGAGTTTGGCGTAAAAGGTACGCCTATGATAGTTACGGAAAAAGGCAATATTTATCCCGGCTATCTACCGGCAAAAGAATTGGTTGAAGCACTGGAAAGCGAAAAGAAATCTCATTGATATTGCGTAGTCTGGCTGCCGCAACGTGCCGGTCATCGACCCGGACTGTTGCGGTTATGCGGTAATTAAGCGACGGGCAAGATAGTGGGGCTTTAATTGATCCTGAAATCGGTAAAAAACACCTCTTTAAAGCCTTCGCTAGATCCATATTTTTCTAAGGTTTTTTCTATCACTTCAGCCGTTTCTTTCCGCAACGCCTCACGTTGCCCAGCGCTGGCCAAGTCTTCAGCTTTCCTGCCGCTATAAAGCATAATCAAGGCATTTTTTAATGCCGGCATATTTTTTTTCACTTGCTCAACGGCCGCCCCCTCAACCATTAACTGCGGGCTAATTTTCATCAGTTGCTTGGCATTTGCTAAATTAACAATCAGTTTGGGGCCAATTTCAACATACTGGGGGCCTCCTGCTTCGGCTTTTTCGCCTTCATTGGCAAGGGCAAACACAGGCATGAGCAAAAAACTTAATAACAATACAAGTGGACGCATATCAGACTCTAGGTAAATTTAACCGGTTTAGTATATGTCAGTTTTTACCTCGCCGGTAGCATTGTCATAAACAGCTTGGCGGAGCACATGGGTGCGGTTGGGGCTGTCAGAATTTTGGCGTAAGCCTTACGCCCCGAATTATAGTGGACATGATGGGTAACCGGGCTTACCAGCCTATAGACGGTTAGCTAATCGCCAACGCGGCTAACCAAGCATGGCCGTATACCGACAAAACCATTGCATGCCCATGAAAGTTATTGATTAGCAAGGACCAAGTGTCGAGTAAGCCTGCCAGCACAGAGATCGATGATTAATAAATAGCGTCTGGCATCAATCATGCTAGTAGTTCTGGACTAAGCCTATTGAGAGCACAGCCATGAGCGACATGAATGTAAACCTAATGTTAGCGCAAATGCGGGCAATGTCAGTTGCAGCAGGCAGCCCAAGCCCTAGCCAAGGCACAACAAGCGGCGCTGATTTTGGGGTTTTATTAAAACAATCGATTGATTCCGTAAACAATATCCAGCAAAGTGCCGGAAAAATGACAGAGGCCTTTGAGATAGGGGCTCCCAATATAAGCTTGGCAGAAGTGATGGTGTCCACACAAAAAGCGGGCGTCTCGTTTCAGGCCATGTTACAGGTTAGAAATAAGTTGGTTGAAGCCTATCAAGATGTTATGAATATGCCCATGTAACCGCAGGCCATGATTAAAAATGAGTGACGAAGACAGCAATAACTCAATGATGACAGGGCTCCAGCAAGCGTTAGTTGCTGATAGGGAGGTCCATCCCGCGCTTAAAGGCTTAGGCAGGATGACAATTGCCCGCCAGATTGGGCTGATGTTGGGGCTGGCTCTTAGCGTTGCGATTGGCGTTGCCGTGGTGTTGTGGTCACAAACGCCTTCTTATAGCCGCTTGTATTCTGAAATCAGCGAACAGGATGTCAGCGATATCATTGAATACCTAGACACCCAAGACATCAAGTATAAAGTCGAACCCGGAACCGGCGCCATTATGGTCCCCCCTGACAAAGTCAGCGAAATAAAACTCAAGCTGGCGGGCCAAGGATTGCCTAGAAGCAATAGCCAAGGTTATGAGTTACTGGACAAAGAACAAGCGATAGGTGCAAGCAAAAGTGTGGAGCTCATGCGCTTCCAACGTGCGTTGGAAGGCGAGATTGCACAGACTATCATGGCTATCCAGAGCGTTAAATCAGCGCGGGTGCTGCTGGCGCTGCCCGTACAATCGGTGTTTATCCGCGAACGTAAAAAACCCAGCGCTTCGGTTATCGTCAATCTCTATCAAGGTCGGTCACTGGACAAAGGCCAAATTGAATCCATTATCCATTTAGTGGCCTCCAGTGTTCCTCAGCTAGAAGCCGAGCAGGTGACGGTGGTCGATCAAAAAGGCCGGTTATTGAACAGCAAGGATACGTCACTGGGTTATTTGACCGCCAAGCAATTTGATTACAAAAAAGATATTGAAGAACACCTGATGGAGCGCATCGCGAATATCCTGTCGCCCTTAGTCGGCGACGGCATGCGTACACAAATTTCCGCCGATGTCGATTTTACTGAAACCGACAAGACCCAGGAAAATTTTGACCCGAAATCAACCGTGCTAAGAAGCGAACAGTCTTCGGAAGAACAAAACACGCTGCCTGGCGTGCAAGGCGTCCCCGGAGCATTGTCAAACCAGCCCACAGCTGCGGGTTCGGCGCCGGAAACAACCGCCACAACCCCAGCGACCCCAGGCCAAGCAGGGAAACCGGCAGCCGCAAGCAATGCCGGGACATTGCCTAGCTCATCGTCAAAAAATGCCACGAAAAACTTTGAGATGGATAAAACCATCACCCATACCCGCTTGGCCACAGGGCAATTACACCGTCTATCCGTCGCCGTCGTTGTCGATGACAAACATACTGTTGAAGCTGACGGCAAAATAAAAAACCAGCCCCACACACAGGAAGATATAGATCGCTTTACTGAATTGGTCAAACAGGCGGTGGGCTTTGATAGCGCCCGTGGCGACCAGGTCACCGTAACCAATGTTGCGTTCAAAACGCCTGATGCCCTTGAAGCCTTGCCAGAGCCACCGCTTTGGGAGCAAGCCTGGTTCATCACGCTGATGAAACAGCTGGCAGCCTTACTGGCGGTGATCTTCTTGATTTTTGGCGTGCTGCGCCCCACCATGCGACGCCTGGTCGGGCGTAGTGAAGAAGAAATCAAGGCGGAACTGCTGGCGGAAAAAGAAGCCGAAAAACAGGCGCTGGCCCTGGATGAAAACGGCATTCCAATTGCCACGCCAAGCGAAAGCGCAGAAGGCGCGTTACCATCGCCTGAAACCATGGACATGCTGCTGCTCGATACGCCCCAAACCTATGAAACCCGATTAGAGTATGTCAAAAAATTAGTTGATAATGACTCGAAACTCGTAGCGGAAGTCCTTAAATCGTGGATTAAATAAATGGCTAAGGAATTAAATCAGACTGAACGCGCCGCCGTATTGATGCTCGCGTTAGGCATGGACAGGGCGGCGCTGGTGCTTAAACACATGAACCGGCGTGAGGTTCAGATATTGGGCACCACGATGGCTGGGGTCGGCGAAATCACGCCTGAAATGATGGACCAGGTTGTCGAGGAGATTATCGTCGACGTCAAAAGCCGGACCTCGTTGGGCATGGATACCGATAGTTATATCCGCACCGTGCTGATCAGCGCCCTGGGACCGGACAAGGCCAACAGCATCCTGGACAGAATCTTGCAAGGCGGCAGCACCAAAGGCATCGAACAGTTAAAGTGGATGGACTCCCGGTCTATTGCCGACATGATACGCCTGGAACATCCCCAGATCATGGCAACCCTGCTGTCATTAATGGATGGTGACCAGGCCGCCGAAGTCCTGATGTTTTTGCCCGAAAACATGCGCTCTGATTTAGTCATGAGGATTGCCACGATGAAAGGCGTCCAACCCGGCGCATTGCGTGAACTGGATGAAATCATGGAAAAACAATTGACCGGCAGTGAAAATGTCAAAGCGACAACTTTGGGTGGCGTTGATGCCGCCGCGAATATTTTGAATTACATGGAAGGCTCCGCTAGCGATATGGTGATGGGGGAAATATCCGAAATCCGCTCGGAACTGGCCCAAGAAATTCAGGATAAAATGTTCGTGTTTGATGACATCAGCTCAATGAGTGCAACCGATATGCAAACCCTGTTGCGCGAAATCCCCACGGGTCAGTTGTTGCTGGCTTTACGCGGGGCTAGCCAGGATCTTAAAGAGAAAGTCTTTAACAATATGTCCAGACGGGCCGCAGAAATATTGCGTGATGACCTGGAAGCGTCACCCCCGGCCCGTTTGAGTGATGTGGAATCAGCCCAGAAAGACATCTTGAGCGTCGTCAAGCGCTTGGTGGATTCGGGCGACATTCAAATCGGCGGCGCAGACGGCGGTCGCGATGCCTACATCTAATAAGTCATCGGGGTTTTCGCCGTCTGAATTGGCGGCATTGGACTTATGGCGCGTGCCTGACGTCTACGGCGCCGACGCGTCGAAAAGCCATGAAGCCAAAACAGAAACCGTGGATATTGAAGCCGAGCCGGTAGCCGTGCTGACCGTCGAAGAAATCGAAGCCATGCAAAAACAGGCCTATGACGAAGCATTTGCCCAGGGAAAAAAAGAAGGTTTTCAACAAGGTTTTGCTGAAGGTTTACAAAAAGGCTATGACGAAAAAGTACAGTTGCTGCAACAACAGGGTAAAGAACTCGCCAGCCTCATGGAATCATTAAGCACACCGTTCCAGCATCTCGACGATGAAGTGGAAAAAGAGCTGGTCAAGCTGGCCATAGGCATCGCGACGCAAATCATACGCCGGGAAATTAAGTTAAATCCGGGCCAAGTCGTCGCCGCAGTCAAGGAAGCAATCAATGTATTGCCCTTATCCTCACAAAAAATCACCCTCTATTTACACCCGGAAGATGCGGAACTGGTTCGCTCGGCACTGGCGCTAGACGAAGCCTCTGCAACCTGGGGCATCGTTGACGACCCGCTGATCACGCGCGGCGGCTGCAAAATTGACACCGAAGTGTCCCACGTTAATGCCACGATAGAACACCGACTGGCTGCTGTTGTCGCTAATGTCCTGGGCAGCGAGCGGGAACAGGACAAACCCTTGTGATCCCTGTAGCGCAGCGTTCCCCATTGTGGCTGGCTAGGCTGAAGCCTTATACCGAAAGACTGGATAAAACGCACGAACTGGTGGTTGAGGGCAAGCTGTCCCGTATGGTCGGACTAACCTTGGAAGCCATCGGTTGCCGGGCGGCAATCGGTTCCCGCTGCCAAATTGAGACCAAGACCGGCCACATGATTGAAGCGGAAGTGGTCGGCTTCTCCGGTGCCCGCATATTTTTAATGCCCACCACAGAAGTCCACGGCCTGGAATCCGATTGCCGGGTCATCCCGCTGCATAACAACAGCCTGGTGCGAGTCGGCTATGGTTTATTAGGGCGGGTACTGGACGGCTCAGGCAATCCGCTCGACAGCAAAGGTCCGCTCAAAACTGACGCATTCGTCCCGCTCAATGGCAAGCCGATCAACCCCTTGTCGAGAAAGCCAATACGTGAAGCCCTGGACGTCGGCGTCAGGGCAATCAACGCCATGCTTTGCGTTGGGCGCGGGCAACGTATGGGGCTGTTTGCCGGCACCGGTGTCGGCAAAAGCGTCCTGCTGGGTATGATGACCAAATTTACCAGCGCCGATATCGTCGTGGTCGGCCTGATCGGTGAACGTGGACGGGAAGTGAATGAATTTGTCCAAAAGACTCTGGGAGAAGAAGGCCTTAAACGCGCAGTGCTGGTCGTCACACCGGCTGACAGCCCGCCGCTGATGCGTGTGCATGGCGCTTTGCTGGCGACCAGCATCGCCGAATATTTTCGCGACCAAGGCCAGGATGTCCTGCTGCTGATGGATTCGTTAACGCGCTTTGCCCAAGCGCACCGCGAAATTGCGTTAGCCATAGACGAGCCGCCGGCAACTAAAGGTTACCCGCCATCGGTTTTTGCCAAACTGCCGCATCTGGTTGAGCGGGCCGGTAACGCCGACCACGGCGGCGGGTCGATAACGGCCTTTTATACCGTACTCGCAGAAGGCGACGACACCAATGACCCCATAGCCGATGCCGCCAGGGGCGTGTTGGATGGCCATATCGTATTATCCAGAAACCTCGCCGAAGCCGGGCATTTTCCGGCCATTGATATAGAAGCCTCGGTCAGCCGCGTCATGCCGGATATTATTGATAAGCACCACTTGATCATGTCCAGGGATTTACGGCGGCTATATTCGCTATACCAGCAAAACCGCGACTTAATCAGCGTCGGCGCTTACCAGCCCGGCACCGATCCGAAAATTGACCAGGCTATAGCAAAAAATCCGGCGATATTGGATTTTTTACAACAGGATATGGATGAAGCCGTGGACATTACCCGCAGCCTCCAGGAACTGGAATTATTGCTGGGCACAAAATAACCATGCGTATTTTCTAGGCTTAAATCCTATCAATCAATGGAATAAATGTGAAAAAATCGCAACGTATTAAAGCCCTCGTCGACATCAACGCGGCACAGGAAAAAAACGCCCTGGAAGTGATCGCTGGCGTGCAAAATAAATTGCTGGCAGCCCAGGCGCAAATTGACCATTTAAAGGAGTACCGGCAGGAATATCAGGAGAAATTTGACCATCTCGGCAGCGGCGGCGTGAAAATCGCCCAACTGTTGGAATTCCGCTCGTTTATCGACAAACTCGATAAGGCCATATTGGGGCAGGAACAAGCGTCCACCGCTATTGAACAGGAACTGGTCGCCAAAAGAAAGCTTTGGGAAAACCTGCACTACAGGACAAACAGCCTGCAAAAGGTTTGCGATGCGGCAGGGCTTGCCGAACTGAAACTGCAAGACAAACGCGAACAATTGGAGCAGGACGAACGGGCCGCCAGATCGGGCAGATCGTCGTTCATGGACGGTTGAGCAAGCCCGCCTAGTCGTATTGGTAAATCGGCGTTGCCGCTATCCGTTCATCAATCTGTCGCAATTGCTGCTGGTAAGCGACGCTGCTGGTTGAACCGTAGCGGCGCTTAAACTCCGCTTCATTCATGTGTTCGGGCAGATCCCTGGGGTCAGGCATAAAATCGCTGTAGTCTTTTATTGCCGACATGGCTTTTTGAATCTTACGCGCATTTTCAGGTGACGACGTCGCCATTTCACCAAAATGTGTCCCCGCCTTATCCGCCGCCAGATCAATAAAACTGAAACCGCTGCCTCGTTCCGCATCGCGCAGCTCTTTTTCTTCACCCATAGCGACGGAAACCTGACCGCTAACTGATGCCGTAATCGCCGCTGAACCGATAAAATGCTGCGCCAAATCGCCCCGCTTATACAAAAAAGCCGAGTAGTGCCGCCCGGCGACCGGACTAGACAATATCTTTTTGGCATCTTTGTTGACATAGTCATTGACGGCAATAATCGCCATCCTGTTTTCTTCGACGGCATTGACCGGCGTTGAGCGCTGATAAGCCAGCGCAAAAACGGGCTTTAACAATTCCGCCAATGATAAGCGCCAGTTGGGGTCATGGTGGGCAATAATGTCAGCCAATTTTGCCTGATACACCGCCAAGGCGCTATCATCGGCGCTGGTCAGCAACTTGCGCGCCTGTATCAAGGTATCGAGATTGGAGAAATAGGTAATGGTTATTTTGTCAGGGTCTATGCTGACGGCTTTGATCGGGCGCGTGGCCAGCAGGAAATAATTGTTCAGCGACGAATGCCGGATAAAATAATCAATCAAAAAAGCGGCGACGTTTGACGGCAGCAATAATTTACCGGCCTTAAACTTGGTGATGCCCGGTAACGGGTTGCCGTCTATATTGCCTAGAGCAAGCGTGATATTGACATATTTGCCCAAACTGTTTTCCGGCAGGGTCGCTGTGGCGGTAAATTTCAGTTGGTTTTTTTTCAAGGAAATGTCCACGGCGCTTTTGCTGTAGCGGTTAAGCAAATAATTGGCGGCAAGATTAAGGTCTTCCTTGCTTAACGCTATCGTGCCGATTTCTTCAGGCCGGGTTTTAGAGCCCTCATGCAGGATTTTTTTTGCCCTGGTGATGTCGTCACGACCCAGCGCCCATCCCAATTTAATATCGGGCTCATCACCGACACCAAAAAAAACTATCATCACGCTTAAAGTCAGGACAATAATCAGAAAATAAAACGGTACGCGCAATAAAAACGTCATCATACCGGGTACACCGCCTGTTATGAAAACGTCAACATGAAGCCGGCCTGCTTTAAATAATCTGCTTCCTGAAGCAAATCAGCACGGGTCAGCGGTGCCTGGGCCAACCATAGCACCGGAAACTGCAAATCAATTTTTGTCTTTTCTACCCTCATCGTAAACTCAGGCAAGTCATCTTCATGGCGATTCCGGCGCAATAACACGGCTAAGCGCAACACAATCGCCAAGTACGGCGCATAAACCTGCCATGGCGCCGGCAAGCCATCAAAACGCGCCAGAGAAAACTTGCGCCGATGCGAACGTATAATGGCCGCCAACAACAACTGGTCTTGCTGGGAAAATCCGGCCAGATCGCCATTTTCTATAATATAGGCGCTGTGCTTATGATATTGGCTGTGAGCGATATCATGACCAATCTCATGCAGTTCAGCCGCCCAATCCAAGAACTGCCGACTGTCTTCACCCTTAACCCAGTCCGAAGTGCCCAGTTGGCCTGCCAGCATGTGGGCAATCGTTTGCTTAATACGCGCCGCATGCTCGGTATCGGTGTGGTAGCGTTCTGCGAGCGTTTGCGCCGTTGCGGAGCGCACATCATGGTCATAAAACCGGCCGAGCAAATCCTGGATCAAGCCTTCCCTAAGGGCACCGTCAGAGATGGTCATCTGTTCAATTTTCAGGCTTTTAAAGGTCGCATAAGCGATTGCGACGCCACCCGGAAACACCGGCAAGCGCTCCGGGTCGAAATCAGGGAAATTCAGTTCATCAATATGTTTGCACTGAGCCATATGATTGACCAACTGCTCCAGGCCTTCCTGGGTAATGCCGTTATTGCTCCAGTTTTTAGTTTGCAACACCTTAGCAATGGCGCGCAGGCTGCCTGACGCCCCTATCGCTTGATCCCAGTTTTTACGCTGGAACTTTTTCTCGAAAGGCTCCAATTGTTGCTCGGCAAACAACGTCGCCTGTGTGAAGGCTTCTTTAGACAAGCGCCCGTCTTTAAAAAAAGTGTTGCTGACCGAAACACAGCCCATATGCAGGCTTTCTTTTTCCAACGGCGTGTCGCCAGTGCCGATAATATATTCGGTGCTACCGCCGCCTATGTCCATGACTAGGCGCAAATCGGCATTGCTGCCCAAACTGTAAGCGACCCCCTGGTAAATCAGGCGGGCTTCCTCTATGCCGGAAATGACATGGATAGGATGGTTTAAAGCCTTTTCGGCTTTGACAAGGAATTGATCAGCATTTTTGGCGGTGCGCAAGGTATTCGTGCCCACAATACGCACGCTATCCTGCGGGATCGTGCGTATACGCTGCCCGAAGCGCTCCAGACAAGCCAATGCCCTATCCTGCGTGGCGTTGCTCAGGACATTGTTCTTATCGAGCCCTGAAGCCAATCTGACCATTTCCTTAAGGCGGTCTATGGTTTTTAATTTCCCATCATGCAAACTGCAAACTATCATGTGAAAGCTGTTAGATCCGAGGTCTACAGCGGCAACAATCTCAGGTGGTTTCTTTAGCACAGGCTATCCAATGTGGTCTATGACGTATGTTAGGAATGTGCATTTTATAACGTATTCAATCGGCTTGTCTTTTTGTCCGCATTTTGCCTGCATAAACAATCGGATAGATCAGGCTACGCGGAACCATAGCCACTACGGCTTGATCGCCTTAAAACCGATGTCGGTGCGGTAATAAATGCCATCCCAGTTCAACTTTCCGGCCAACACATAAGCCTTGTGTTGTGCGTCTTGAATATCCGCACCCAATGCACAGGCACACAAAACCCGCCCGCCTGCGGTCACAATATCGGCACCGGCCTGTGCGGTACCGGCATGAAAGACTTTACAGTCGCCGCCATCTGCCATAGCCAAGCCGGAAATAACCGCACCTGTTGGATAAGCATCAGGATAACCGCCCGCCGCCAATACCACGCCCAGCGCGGCACGGTCGTCCCAATCGCTGGTGGTTTTATCCAATTCGCCTGCCAATGCAGCCAGGCACAAATCCACCAAATCGGATTTTAAACGCATCATAATCGGCTGGGTTTCGGGGTCGCCGAAGCGGCAGTTGAATTCCAGCACTTTAATCGCGCCATTTGGCGAAATCATCAAACCGGCGTACAAAAAGCCCGTGTACGGAATGCCGTCCGCCGCCATGCCGTCCAGCGTTGGCATGATGACTTCGCGCATGGTGCGCTCGTGGACGTCGGGTGTGACCACAGGCGCGGGCGAATACGCACCCATGCCGCCCGTGTTCGGGCCTTTGTCGCCATTGTCACGGGCTTTGTGGTCTTGCGAGGTTGCCATTGCCAAGGCGTGTTTGCCATCGGCGATAACGATGAAACTGGCTTCTTCGCCGACTAAAAACTCCTCAACCACGACGCGATGTCCGGCTTCGCCAAAAGCATTGCCCGCCAGCATATCTTCTACGGCATCAATGGCTTCTTGTTCGGTTTGCGCGACAATCACACCTTTGCCCGCCGCCAAACCGTCGGCTTTCACCACGATAGGCGCGCCTTGTTGCTTGATGTAAGCAATGGCTAAGTCTTTGTCGGTGAAGCTTTGGTAAGCGGCAGTAGGGATGCCGTGTCGGATTAAGAAATCTTTACAAAATGATTTTGAGCCTTCCAGTTGCGCCGCCTTCGCCGTGGGGCCAAAGCATTTCAGGCCTGCGGCTTGGAACTGGTCGACAATGCCCAACACCAATGGCACTTCAGGGCCGACGATAGTCAAGCCAATGCCATGTTCTTGGGCAAACAGCAACAAGGCCGGAATGTTATCGACCGCAATGGCGACGTTTTCAATGCCGGGTTCTGAGGCCGTGCCGGGGTTGCCGGGTGCGACAAAGACTTTGGCTACATTAGGTGATAGTCTGGTTTTCCAGGCCAGGGCATGTTCGCGCCCGCCGCTGCCGACGATGAGGATGTTCATGATTTATGTTCTCGGGGTTT
The DNA here is from genome assembly GCA_030653435.1 of Methylovulum sp. Lineage (GTDB taxonomy): Bacteria > Pseudomonadota > Gammaproteobacteria > Methylococcales > Methylomonadaceae > Methylovulum. Next base: position 29,012 of record JAURZI010000037.1, on the reverse strand, counting down.
TATGGGATACGGTTGTGTTTTATGGAATAAAAAAACATGATTTTTACTCCGCAGATTGAAAGATAGGCTGACATTTGAAGCCCATCCTGCATTAAAATCGATGCGGAATACCCGCAGCTTTTAAGATGCTATTAGCCGTATGCCTTGATTTACAAGTATGGTTTACCGTTACAGAGACACCCTTTTCTGATGTCCAAATCTCGTGAGAACCTTTGCCTGTGGGGACTAATTTATAACCATGCTTAAGCAAAAGTTCTTTAACCAGTTTTTCGTAATCATTCATACCGCAACAGGTGGTTGAAAAAACGACACATGCGTTCCGGCTTTGGCGTGTAACTTGGGCAAATTTAGCGTAAGCAATTCCGGCACTAAATCGCGCACTTCTTTTTCCAATTCATCCAAGGTTTCCGCTTCCACCACCAAACCTTTCAAATCGGGGCTGGTGGCGATGTAAACATTGGCTTCGTCGTCATGGATAATTTCAACTTTGCACACAGCGACAACCCCAAACCTGCAAAAAAATGCCGCACAAGGCCAGCTTAAACGGTACATGCTGTTCTCCTGAATAATGAGGTTGAGCATAACTTTCAATTTTGTAGGATGGGCTGAACGAAGGGAAGCCCATCAAAATGTTCGATAAATGATGGGCTTCCTTACGTCAGCCCATCCTACGAATTAGAAGCTAGAGCTTCCTATCTTGTATTCCGAAGCTGGGGTTTGAGTACAAGCAAAGCTAACCAAGCGAAATTAATTAAACTTTACAAAAACATCGTTCTTTATCAGTAAAATCTTCTGCTACCTCGTTGTGATAGTTTGCAAGCCATTGATATTTTCTGAAGACATGTTCGTTGGGAGCTTCTTTAGCTACTTTTTCAATAACGCGCGCATGATCGTAGAGCCAACTCTCTGGGTCAAACAGAGTATTGTTTATGCGACTACCCATCAAATTGTCTAGGCAAATAAATATGTAATCCAAATAAAAGAAATGTTCTCTTCCAGAGTTATATTCCCTAAACATTGCCTTGATAGGATCTCTTGCTTCGTCAAAGCATTTACGGTCTTCATGTTTACAAAAAAAATCATATAAGTCATCGCATAGAGCAATTACAGGAACAACTGCGGCAGCTTCTCGCTTAACTGAATTAACTAAGCCATTACTGATTAATGTTGATCCTGAATGATACCACCAACCAATATCGATACCACCTCGTATAAAAATTGAATTGAAGACACTTTGACCTTGTGAAAGAGCTAGACCTATAAATTCCAACATAAACGGATCGAAAGTTCCGCTTACGTCGGTTGCATCAGATTTAAAAGGCACATGTATAGCTATACAATCTGAGAATGCTAAAACTGATTTATTTAATGCTTTATGTGATTCATAAACTGAACCTTGGGTCGCATTATGTTCAAAAATATCTTGTATTTTTTGAATCTGATTTTTTATTTCAAATATTTCTTCAAGGGACTTTGTTTGCTTTACTTTTTCACTAAATCCAAGAATATCTATGAATGCAGTTAATCCATTTGAAATTTCGTCTCGGTTCATGCTATCTACTTAATAGTTTTTGGGTTTTATTTGATTGAGTTCAATATTCATCAATGCCTAAAATGCCGCATCCCAGTAAACACCATCGCTATCCCATGTTCATCCGCCGCTGCGATTACTTCGGCATCGCGCATTGAGCCGCCTGGATGGATAATCGCGGTCACACCCGCTGCGGCTGCTGCATCTATACCATCACGGAAAGGGAAGAAAGCATCGGAGGCGAGGGCTGAGCCTTGTACGACCAAGCCTTCATCAGCGGCTTTAATGCCAGCGATTTTTGCCGAATATACGCGGCTCATTTGGCCTGCGCCGACACCAATGGTTTGCCCGTTTTTGCAATAGACAATGGCGTTGGATTTGACGAATTTGCCGACTTTCCACGCGAACAGCATATCGGCCAGTTCTTGTTCAGTTGGGGCGCGTTGGCTGACGATTTTTAAGTCGGCGGCGGTGATTGTGCCTTGGTCTTTGTCTTGCACCAGCAAGCCGCCAGCGACGCGTTTGAAATCTAAAGACGCGGCTTCGTGTTCTACCCAGATGCCGCATTCCAAGACGCGGATATTTTGTTTGGCGGCTAGCACAGTTTTGGCTACTTCGCTGACCACGGGCGCGATGATGACTTCGACAAATTGACGACCGATGATTTCGGCGGCAGTGGTTTCGTCGAGTTCGCGGTTGAAGGCGATGATGCCGCCGAACGCGGAGGTCGGGTCGGTTTGGTAGGCCAAGTTGTACGCGCCTAAGTTATCGTCGGCTTCTGCCACGCCGCACGGGTTGGCGTGTTTGACGATGACGCAAGTGGGTTTGTCGGTGAAGGCTTTCACGCATTCCAGGGCCGCGTCGGCATCGGCGATGTTGTTGTAGGACAGTTCTTTGCCTTGCAATTGTTTGGCGGCGGCGATGGTGCCGGACGCGGGGGCTTTTTCGCGGTAGAAGGCGGCGTTTTGGTGCGGGTTTTCGCCGTAACGCAAGGTTTGATGATGTTCAAATTGCAGGTTTAAGGTGTCGGGGAATTGCACACCGTTTAAGCCGCTTAAGTAGGCCGCGATTTGGGTGTCGTAGCTGGCGGTGTGGGCGAAGCATTTTACGGCTAAGTTGAAACGGGTTGCGCCGCTAAGTTGGCAGCCTTCGTTTTGCAATTCGGCGAGGATAAAACCGTAATCAGTAGGGTTGACCACGACGGCAACGTCAGCATGGTTTTTTGCAGCAGCGCGGAGCATGGTCGGGCCGCCGATGTCGATGTTTTCAATCGCGGTGTCAAAATCACAATCGGGTTTGGCGATGGTCGCGGCAAACGGATACAAATTCACGACTACCATATCAATCGGCTGGATGCCGTTGTCTGCCATGATGGCATCGTCTATGCCGCGACGGCCCAAGATGCCGCCATGCACTTTCGGGTGCAGGGTTTTCACGCGCCCGTCCATCATTTCGGGGAAACCCGTGTAATCGGAAACTTCGGTGGCGGGGACGTTATTTTCCGTCAGGGTTTTGTAAGTACCGCCAGTGGAGAGAATCTCTATGCCTAATTGGCTGAGTACGCGGCAAAAATCAACGATGCCGGATTTATCGGAAACGCTGACTAACGCCCGAGTGATTTTTTTATTCATGTAAGCCTTTAAAGATATTTTTCTAGGGACCAGGCAAACGCCGGGCGCTTGCCTTGGGTATTATAAACAGGGTCGGCATTCCTTCAACGCCATTCACCTTTAAGGTAAGACGTGCTTCTGCTGTATGCCAGCGTCCTGAGACGATGATGCGCCACCCGTGGCGATGGCGTGACGAACAAGCGTATCCAATCGGCTATCCACAAGTTCAGGAAATGCCGTAATGCTCCAGTTTTTTGCGCAAGGTGCTGCGACTTAAGCCCAGCACCTTGGCTGTTTTGGTCTGGTTGTACCCCGAATGCGCGAGCGCCGCTTCGAGTAGCGGCTTTTCCACTTCGCTGATGACTAGGGCATGCAGATCTACCGCATCGTGGTCACTCAGCTGCGAAAAATAAATTTCTATGCTCTGTTTAACATACACAGACAACGGTATAGAGACGTTTTTTTTAGTTGTTTCCATAGTATGCAGCTGGCATCAGTTAAAGGGGGTGCGTTAAAAAATCAAAGGCCGAATAGACCTGCCTGAGTTGTTCGGACGGGGTATGGGCTTGGTTGATAGTATTTTTGGTATGCGGGGGAATTCCGCCTAGCTGTTTAAAATACCAGCCGATATGCTTTCTGGCTATTCTAACACCACCGATATCGCCGTAGAAGCTGTAAAGCTTTTCCAGATGGCTGACCAGCGTGTTGCGTATCATCGCCACATCAGGCTTTTCCAACTGCTTGCCCGTGCTGAGAAAATGATTAATCTGACTGAACAACCAGGGGTTTCCCTGTGCCGCCCGGCCTATCATAATGGCGTCCGCACCCGTTGCATCCAGCACTTGTTTGGCGGTTTGCGGCGAATCGATGTCGCCGTTGGCAATAACAGGGATGCCAACCGACTGCTTAACCCGCTTGACGGTTTCATGTTCGGCCTGCCCGTCAAACTTACAGGCGCGGGTCCGTCCATGCACGGTTAACGCGGCAATGCCCGCATCTTCGGCAATTTTGGCAATACGGACGGCATTGCGGTGGTTTAAGTCCCAGCCTGTGCGGATTTTTAGCGTCACCGGCACAGCCACGGCATTCACGACCGTCTCAAGAATGTCCCTGACCAGCACCTCGTCCTTTAACAGCGCCGAGCCTGCCGCCACAGAACAGACTTTTTTCGCGGGACAGCCCATGTTGATGTCGATAATGTCCGCGCCGCGGCGAACATTTATCAATGCCGCATCAGCCATCTGCCGGGGGTTAGTGCCTAGAATCTGTACTGAGCGTATCCCGGTGTCGCCGTCATGGTCAGCTTTTAACAAAGTGCGCTTATGTTCACGCAAAGCCGGATTCGAAGCCACCATTTCCGACACAGCCAGACTCGCCCCGAATTGTTTGCACAATTCCCGAAACGGGCGGTCGCTGATTCCGGCCATAGGGGCTAGAATCAGCTTATTGCTAAGTTGGTAAGGGCCTATCTGCATCAAGAATGGGGGGGCTGGACTACGAAAAGGGCAGGTATAATACCTTAAAACAGACTATACTTCAGCAACAATGATTGCTTAAACATTGTTGCTGGCTGAGCCTAGGCGACCGGACTATGAATCGGCAGGATCATTCCAGATCGGGTTATCGCGGTCTTCGTCAGTCAATTTAACAACATCTACCGGGTAAATATGCCAGAACGATTTATCAATCGGGGCATTGCTATAGGTCTCTTTTTTGTCATGGCCAAAAGGGCACCACCAGTTTTCGACAATTTTGACCAAATACGCGTGCCATTCGAATAGCGCGACACTGTACGGACAATACCAGGTGCAATTGGCAATCCAAAACCATCTGTATTTCGACAATGCGGCTTTAAAGGACGGGGTCATGGTGATCTGGTTTTCGTAGGTATAACGATGGCTGGCGCGGTCGGGAATAAAATCGCCCCAGGTTTTGAGGTTTTGCGCCCCCACAAAGCGCAAGTGATAGTAAGTTATATAGGCGCTCAAAATCACAAACGGCAAGGTTAGGATGGGCAAGTAAACCAGGATCATGCCGACCGCCCGTTGCCAGACCGGCATTTGGTTGTGATGTTTGCCGATTTCAACTCGGCTGGCGCAGGTTTCGCAAGCTTTCATTTTTGTATATCCTCATTCTTATTGGGTTGGTCGATTATTATTGTGTATTTGCTGGATTGATTAAGCAATTGATAAATGCTCAAACAGCCCCCACAGCAAAATTTTTGTATGCCTTCGGCACCTGCGAGCGTAAACCCTTTGATTTCCACAGGCTGGCCGCAAAGGGCGCAAGCCTCCTTATATACTGAAGTCCCTTTACATTCTTTTATGGCCATAAAGATGCCTCTTCGGCGTTATAAGCTTGGCGAAACTGAACAAAAAAAGGTTTTTAAATACGCTGTTTCAGGCGCTGCCGGATCTATAGGATGGTCAGGCCCCTGCCCGCCAGCGGCAAAAAACACCAGATGACGATCTATATGCCGTCCTGACGAACGTAATATTTCGTGCAGGTTTTCACGGCTTAAGTGAAAAGAGCAGGATGCGGAAATCAAGATACCGTTTTTTGACAGCACTTGTAAAGCAAGATGATTTAAACGCCGATACGCTTCATAACCTTGTTTGAAATCTTTTTTGCGCTTAATCAATGCCGGCGGGTCGAGCACGATAATGTCAAACAACTGGTTGTCCAGGCGCGCCTGCTTAAGATAATCGAAGACATCGCTACGGACAAACTGCATACGCTCAGCAACCCCGTTCAGCCCGGCATTTTCCTGCGCCAGCACCAACGCGCCTTCCGACGCATCAACACAAATGACTTCAGCAGCGCCGGCAATAGCGGCCGGAATCCCCCAGGCGCCGGTATAAGAAAATAAGTCCAATACCCGCTGGTTTTTAGCCAAGGCCGCCAATTGCGCCCGGCTGTTGCGATGGTCATAAAACCAGCCGGTTTTTTGCCCATCGACAATATCGATTTTAAATTGCGCCCCATTTTCTTCAATGATGAGCGGATCTGGGATAGCCCCGTAAACAACTTCCGACTCCAGCCCCAGACCTTCCAGCTGCCGCTGACTGTTGTCGTTTTTTAGGACGATGGCCTCCGGGGCCAATAGCTCAACCAGCGTGGCAAACAGGATGTCTTTACGCTGTTCCATGCCCGCCGTCGTTATCTGCACCGACAGCACTGCGCCGAAACGGTCGATGACCAGACCCGGCAAACCGTCACTTTCACCAAACACCAGCCGGTAATAAGGTTTGCTAAACAGTTTTTCGCGCAAGGCCAGCGCGGTCGTCAAACGCTCCTTAAAAAAGTTGCCGCCGCATTTCAAATTGGCTTTTCTGGACAATAGCCGCGCACAAATCAGCGCTTGCGGATTGACGTATGCCGTGCCCATACATTTACCGTCCGCACTGTGGATTTGCACCAAGTCGCCGGGTGTAAAACTATCCAGCGACGAGCGCTGGCTGTCCACTTCATTGCTGAATACCCACAAATGTCCCGTGCGTAAACGCCTGTCTTCATTTTTTTTTAAATAGATTATCGGATGTGCCATATTAATTAAGTATGTCAAAGGTATAACCACCGATGTGGTTTTTTGTGGCAGCGATATTGAGCTGAATAGTTACCGTTGCGCCAGCCTCTATCAACGGGCTGGCGGCAACCGTGCCTACGGCATATTCATGCGGATAAAAAATCCTGTGAGCAAAAGGGCTACCGCTATAATTCAGCAAGGTCAATTTGATATTGGGATAAGGCTGGGCAAAAGTCGCGTGGTTACTGATGGCCGCCGTAACCAGGTAACTCCGGTTGGGTGATGGCGTCAATGCGCCTTGCAAGAGCCATCCATCCAGATTTTTATAAGCAGGCAACTGACAGCCCAAATGCCGACACAGCTGCTCAAGGCCAGGACGTAACCGGTCATGTTGACTAAGATCACGACCTTCAAAGTAGACGACCTGCATGAGCAAGGCTACGATGCCGACCAACAAAGCCGGCCGCCAATAAGGGCTGCGGCGCGGCAGCTCCCACGGTAACACCTCGGTATCGTGGGGGAAGCCCGTGTCAACCGTGGCTGTGTCGCTAAGCAGTTCCAGCGCATCAAACTTGAGCGCGCAACGCCGACAGGACACGATAGCCCTGCTGACGCGCAACTGCTCAACAGTCAGTCGCTGCTGACACCGACAATTAGGGCAACGAGTAAACATCGCGTCAACGCTTGCGACCCTCCAGTCTAATCCAGTCTTCCTGCTGCACTACCGGTTTAAACTCGATACAAGCTTCATAAGCGCCCATCACCGCATCGGCCTGCTCCGCAAGTATGCCGGATAAAACCAACTGTCCGCCAGGGCGCACCAAGTCACTGATATGTCGTGATAAATCAATCAACGGCTTGGCGAGTATATTGGCTAACACGACATCGCTGGGAACGGTGACAAACTGTTCGGGCAGATAGCAGACGATCTGTTCCTGAACGCCATTCTTCAAGGCATTATCACGGGTAGCGGTTAAGGCTTGCGGATCAATATCGACGGCATGGGCTATTTTTGCCCCCAACAATATCGCCGCCACGGCGAGTATCCCGGAACCACAACCGTAATCGACCACGGTTTTGTCCACCAGATCGTGGCTGGCCAACCATTCCAGACATAACGCCGTGGTGGGGTGCGTACCTGTACCAAAAGCGAGCCCAGGGTCCAAGGTCAAACACACGGTGCCGACCTCGATTTGCTCCTGTCCGGTCGGGCAAACCCAGAGCTTATCGGCAAATTTCATCGGTTTATAAAACTCCATCCAGGCACGTTCCCATGCTTGGTCGGCAATTTCTTCATGCAGCCAACCGGCCAAGCTGGCCTTCCCGAATTGTGCATGCACCAACGATTTTATCAACCCAGGTTCTGTGTCCAGCTCAAACAACGCGATAACCTGGGTATTCGTCCATATTTTAGTTTCGCCGATGGCAGGTTCGTAAACCGGCTCGTCTTCAGCGTCCATATACGTGACAGAAACTGCACCTAGCGTACTGAAAAAATCGGCCAGTTTGGGGGCTATCGTTTCGCTGGTAATAACGGAAATTTGGTGCCAGGCCATAGCGTCTCTGTGTGTAGTAGGGTACGGACCGCGCACCTTTTTCAAAATTTTCCTGCACCAAGTGACCCAAAAGGTACGCATTGCGTACCTTTTCATCTGACCACATAGCATTGAGGGTGGATCTGCTAAGCTTTAATAAATGCCTAACTTTTTTTCCAGGTAGTGGATGTTTTGACCGCCTGCGGCAAACGCACTGTCGTTCATAATATCCTGTTGTAAGGGGATATTGGTTTTAATGCCATCGATGATAATTTCGCTTAAGGCCGTATTCATGCGCGCTATGGCGCTTTTACGGGTTTCGCCGTGGGCGATTAGCTTGCCGATCATCGAATCATAGTACGGGGGTACTTTATAGCCGTTATAAATATGCGTTTCACAGCGTATGCCGGGACCGCCCGGCATGTGGAACTGGTCGATGGTGCCTGGGCAGGGCATAAAGCTCTGCGGGTCTTCAGCATTCAAACGGCACTCAATCGCATGCCCCTGAATTTTGACCTGGTCTTGACTTAACGACAGCCGTTCCCCGCAGGCGATACGCAGTTGTTCTTTGACAATATCAAAACCGGTCACCATTTCAGTGACCGGGTGCTCAACCTGTACGCGGGTATTCATTTCGATAAAATAAAACTCGCCTCTTTCATACAGGAATTCAAACGTGCCCGCGCCTAGATAACCGATATCAACACAGGCTTTGGCGCAACGCTCGCCTATAAAACGGCGCTGCTCTTCGGTAATGCCCGGTGCAGGCGCCTCTTCGACCACTTTCTGGTGGCGGCGCTGCATGGAGCAATCACGCTCGCCCAAGTGTATGGCGTTACCGTGTGCATCCGCCATAACCTGAAACTCAATATGGCGGGGATCTTCCAGAAACTTTTCCATATACACGGTAGGATTACCGAAAGCGCTGCCCGCTTCGGCTTTGGTCATCGCAATCGCATTGATCAAGGCCGCTTCGGTGTGTACCGTCCGCATACCGCGCCCGCCACCGCCACCTGCGGCTTTGATAATAACCGGATAGCCGATTTTTTGGGCCAGCTTCAGGTTCTTTTTATTATCATCGGACAGCGGGTCGTTATTGCCTGGGACGCAGGGAATGCCCGCAGCAATCATCGCATTCTTGGCAGAAATCTTGTCGCCCATCATCCGTATGGTATCTGCATTCGGGCCAATAAAAACAAAGCCGCTTTGTTTCACTTTTTCGGCAAAATCGGCATTCTCGGACAAAAACCCGTAACCTGGGTGGATAGCTTCCGCATCGGTGACTTCAGCGGCGCTGATAATTGCGGGGATATTCAAATAACTGTCAGCGGATGCTGCAGGACCTATACAAACCGATTCATCAGCTAAGCGAACGTGCTTCAAATCCCGGTCGGCCTCAGAATGCACTGCAACAACCTTAACGCCCAATTCCCTACAGGCGCGCAAAATACGCAGCGCGATTTCGCCACGGTTGGCGATAACGATTTTATCGAACATGTAACCCTCTTTGCTTCGTGTTATTCAATGATGAATAAGGGTTGGCCGTATTCGACAGGTTCGGCGTTTTCAACCAGAATTTGCTTGACCACACCGCTTTTGTCCGCCTCAATCTGGTTAAGAATTTTCATGGCCTCGATAATACATAGCGTATCACCCGATTGCACAGACTGGCCGACCTCCACGAACGTTTTCGTGCCGGGTGATGCTGAACGGTAGAAAGTGCCTACCATAGGAGATTTGACAACATGCCCGGTGACCGTGGCGTCTTCACCTGCGACGGACGCAGATCCTGCCGCCGCAGCCACAACAGCAGGCGCGGGGGCGGGAATATAGGCCGCAGGGGCTGAATAACGGCTAATGCGGATAGATTCTTCGCCTTCTTTAACTTCCAGTTCAGCAATGCCCGATTCTTCGATAATTTCGATGAGTTTTTTTATTTTTCTAATATCCATAGTTTATATTCTCTCGGCTAATATCTGATGCGCGGCCAATAAGGCCAGTTCGTATCCGTTTGCTCCCAGTCCGCAAATAACGCCTTTGGCAATATCTGAGAAATAGGAATGTTTTCTAAAAGGTTCGCGTGCATGGACGTTTGACAGATGAACCTCTATAAATGGAATTTGGGTTGCCAGTAAGGCATCGCGTATCGCAACGCTGGTGTGCGTAAATGCGGCTGGGTTGATAATAATAAAATCAACTCCGGCTCCGTACGCATGATGTATCAGTTCTACGATCTCATGTTCGGCATTGTTTTGATGAAACGCTAACTGATGGCTTAAACCGGCGGCCTGTTTTTCAAGCAAAAGTTTTATATCAGCAAGTGTTTTATTCCCATAATGGCCCGGTTCGCGCACACCCAGCAGGTTTAAATTTGGCCCGTTCAATACCGTAATAGTTGCCATCAAGATGTTGTTTCAGTAGGATTAAGAAGCATTTTAACCCGACAATTTTACCGTGTTGCAGGATTTTGTCCATCTATTATGTTTCTGGATACACCGTATCCAGACAATGCTTATGTGACGAATAACCTAGCAATATAGTAAACTATATCCCTAATACCCAAAGGCTTAGCACGATGACCGCGACAGAAAACGTACACCTACACGAAATCAACAAATTTGGCTCAATGGCGGAACGCTGGTGGGATACTGAAGGCGAGTTCAAAACCTTGCATGACATTAACCCATTGCGCCTGGAGTTCATCCGCCGCTATGCCGATATCGAAGGCAAGCGCATTGTCGACGTGGGCTGTGGCGGCGGCATCCTAACCGAAGCACTGGCCAAGCATGGCGTTGATGCGATGGGTATCGACCTTAGCGCTGACCTGGTGGACATCGCTGAGCTACATGGCCTGGAATCCGGCGTCACCGCCCATTACCAGACCATCAGCGCGGAAGCCTTAGCCCAGCAGCAACCGGCCGGCTTCGACCACGTCACCTGCATGGAAATGCTGGAACATGTGCCCGATCCCGGTTCTATCGTTTCGGCTTGCGCGCAGTTGGTCAAACCCGGCGGCATGGTGTTTTTTTCCACGCTCAATCGCCAGCCTAAAGCCTATTTGCTCGCGATAGTCGCTGCCGAGCATATTCTGCAAATGCTGCCTAAAGGCACCCACGATTTCAAAACTTTTATCAAGCCTTCGGAGCTCAGCCAGGTGGCCAGGTCGGTCGGCCTTGAGTTACAGGGCATGGTGGGGATTGAATATAATCCGTTCACGAAGCGCTTTAGCCTGGGCAAAGACGTTAAGGTCAATTATATTGCCGCCTTTAGACGCTCTGAGTAACCGCCCATGGCTACCGATTTCAAGCTAACCTGTGTGCTGTTCGACCTTGACGGCACGCTCGTAGACACCGCTCCGGACCTGCTCGCCTGCCTGGACAAGGCTTTAAATCATCACGGCTATGCCGCAGCCCTGCCGGAAACCGTCAAGCCGCTTATTTCTTACGGTGCCGCCGCAATGATCAAAAAAAACCTGGCGGATAGCGCGTCTGCAGCCTGTCAGGCCGAAATACTGGACACCATGCTCGATTACTATCAGCACAATATTGCCGAGCACAGTGTTTTTTTTGATGGCATACCCGAAATACTGACCTCGATTGAAGCACAAGGTTTGAAATGGGGCGTGGTGACCAATAAACGACAGCGCTTCACCGAGCCGCTGATGGCGGCATTAAAACTAACTGACAGGGCGGCCTGCATCATTAGCGGCGACACCACATCAAACCCCAAGCCCCATGTGGCACCGATGCTGGCGGCCTGTCATCAGGCCGGGGTGGCCCCTCAGCAATGTGTCTATATCGGCGATGCCAACCATGACATCACCGCCGGGAACAACGCCCAAATGAAAACCCTGGTCGCGCTATACGGCTACCTCAAGCCTACCGACACCCCTGAAACCTGGGGCGCCGATGCCTTAATCGCCTCACCGGCGCAGCTTTCAACCTGGATAAGTTCAGTATTATGCCCTTAAAAAACGCTGTTATTTTAATCACCGGCGCCGGCGGCGGATTGGGCGGCACCGCTGCGCTGACCCTCGCCAAGCATGGCGCGCATATCATTTTACTGGACAAAAATATCGCCAAACTGGAGGCGGTATACGATACGATCATCGCCGCAAACGCGCCCCCGCCGATCATGTACCCGTTCGATTTGGCGGGAGCCAATGAAAACGAGTATCAGGAGTTAGCCGACAGAATCGATGAAAAATACGGCGCATTACAAGGCGTGCTGCATTCGGCCTTAGAATTCGCGGCATTTACACCCATCGCCCAGATCACCACCAAAGATTGGGGACACACATTAAATGTCAACCTGAATGCACCGTTTCTGCTCAGCCGCGTACTACTACCGGTATTGCAAAAAAGCGCCCAGGCATCTGTCGTATTCACCTCCGATTCCTCGGCGAGAACCCCTAAAGCTTACGCAGGCGCTTACGGCGTGTCCAAAATAGCACTGGAAGGTTTGGCGAAAATCCTCGCCGAAGAACTGGAGGCCGCCAACAAGATCAGGGTCAACACCTTGATACCCGGACCTGTCGACTCCCCCTTCAGAAGACGCGCTTATCCAGCCGAAGATAAAAGCAAATTGCCGTCCATGGACGCGCTGGCCTCTGCCTACTTATATTTATTCGGGCCACAGAGCATTGGCGTAACCGGCCAAACGATTGATGCCCGCACTTTTCATTTATAACCGGATCCCCCTTATGGCTGAGCGAGAAAGCATTGTTTTAACCAGAGATGTCAACATTGTCACGATTCCTGACGGTGCGACCGGAACCTTGAGCAAAGGCGAAGAAGTCACGCTGCACCAGGCCCTAGGTGATAACTATACGGTCATCACTGCCTACGGCCATATGGTTCGCGTAGCGGGCTGCGATGCCGACGCATTGGGCAAGGAACGGCAACAACAGCATACGCTGGTTGCCGAGATCAGCGCGGAAGCGGTGGAGACCAACTGCTGGGAAGCCATGAAAACGGTTTACGACCCTGAAATCCCGGTCAACATTGTCGACTTGGGGCTGGTTTATTACTGCCATGTTGAACCCGCAGGCGATGACCAGTACGACGTCCGTATCATGATGACGCTGACGGCGCCGGGTTGCGGCATGGGCCCTGTCATTCAGGGTGATGTGGAAAAATGCGTCCGCGCGCTGCCGGGTGTCGCCCATGCTGATGTGGAAGTCGTCCTGGATCCGCCCTGGTCGCGCGACATGATGTCAGAAGTGGCCAAATTGCAACTGGGTTTGTACTGACAGCCGCCAACCGCCAACCACGCCTCAAAATCACAGATTTTTTTTGCTTGTCACATTACTGCAATAAATTAAACCTATCGTCATAGACGTCCCCACCCAGAGTCTCAAGCGAAAACAGCCGATGCCAGCTTTACATAATAAATTAGTCCAAATCCTTGACGACGAAAGCCTAACCCCGCATTTTCAACCCATCATTTCTTTAGCACATAAAGACATCATCGGTTACGAGGCCTTGATTCGCGGCCCCGCCGATGGCCCCTTGCACACACCAATGGCATTGTTTGACACGGCAAAACGCTTTAACTTGAGCACAAAACTTGAATTCACCTGCCGAAAAATCAGCATACAACGCTATGCCCGACTCAACCTCAGCAAAAAACTGTTTATTAACGTCAGCCCATCCGTATTGTTGCAGCCGGACTTCAAAAATGGCATGACACTTAAATTCCTCAAGCAAGCCGGCCTGGATCCAAAATCAGTCGTCATTGAGTTAACAGAGAACCAACCTACCGACAACTACCAAGTCATGCGTGATGCCGTCACGCATTACCGGAATATGGGCTTCGAAATCGCGTTGGATGACTTGGGTGCCGGATATTCGGGTTTGAGACTCTGGTCAGAGTTGCTGCCCGAGTATGTAAAAATAGACAAACATTTTATCCAAGGCATACATGAGAACCCCATCAAACTGAATTTTGTACGCTCGATCCAAAGCATCGCCAACGCCCTACACTGCAATATTATTGCTGAAGGCGTAGAAACAGAAAATGAATTCAAGACCATAGCAAACCTAGGCATTACCCATGCCCAAGGCTATTATTTTGCGAAACCCGGCGCCGTCCCGGTAGAACAGGTGGACAATGCCCTGTTTGTCAACCGCAGCCCCGCCCAGTATCAAGCCAACCCGTTTAGCGCAACGACAGCATCCCATATTGCCAAGTTCATAACACCTGTTTCATCGGCAACCCCTATTGCCGAGGTGATGCACCTGTTCCAGCACAACCCTGATTTAAGCATACTCCCGCTGGTGGATGACCATATTGCCTCAGGCATTATTTTTCGGGACCGCTTTCTCTCCAAACTGTTTTCCAGCCGTTACGGGCTGGAATTGTATGGTAAAAAACCGATCAATTCGTTTGTCAGCAAAAGCCCTCTGAGCATAGAGCACAATACACCGATAGAAGCCGTAAGCCAGCAACTGACTTCCGCCGTAGAGCACGACCCGGCCTTTATCGTCACCCTGGAGGGGGAGTATGCAGGCATTGCAACATTGCTGGACTTGCTCGAAGAAATGACCCGCCAGCAAATCAGGAACGCCAAACACGCCAACCCGCTGACTCTGCTACCCGGCAGCGTTCCCGTCAACGAGCGCATCAACCACTTGCTGGCCGGCAAAACGCCTTTTGCATTTGCTTATTTCGATCTGGATAACTTCAAGCCCTTTAACGATGTTTACGGCTACAGTGCAGGCGATAACATTATCAAAGCCGTTGCCCACATACTTAGCGAACATCTTCCCGAACAATACGGCTTGGTCGGGCATATTGGCGGCGATGATTTTATCGTTGTTTTCACCTGCCATGACTGGCTGGAGCGCTGCAAAGCCATTTTGGCAGGCTTTGAAGCAGTGGTGCCCAGCTATTATAAAGCTGACGACATCAAAGCAGGCGGTATCCATACGGAAAACAGAAAAGGAAAAAAATGCTTTTTCCCGATGATAAGCCTGTCGGTAGGCATTGTAGATCCCACATCAACCAAGGACTGCCGATCCCATGTTGATATTGCCGACTTGGCCTCCGGCGCTAAAAAGCAAGCCAAAAATATCGACGGCAACAGTATGTTTATTAACCAGCGCAAACTCATGAAGCATACTGACGAAGCAACACAGCCCCTTCCGGCATAATCCCGAACGGCTGGCATCGCGGCGCCTTGCCCAACCCCGACTTAGCCCTATACATGACATAACGTTTATCTAAAGATCTTCCCGGTTTTTGACTAGGCATACCGCGATGCCTAACCCTATCCCAATCCAGCAAACCATCCATGCTCCGCCAAGTATCAAGCCCTAAATATTGAAACTCCGTTAAAATTATGAATCCCTCATCCAGACCGCCAACACCTGTCGATGTCCTCAGCATAGGCCATGCCAGCCACGACCTGGTCTTTTCGTTAGCGCACCATCCTGAAGCCGATGAAAAAACCACCGCCGACAAACTGTTAAGCTGTGGCGGCGGGCCTGCCGCCAATGCTGCCGTAACGGTCGCCAGACTGGGATACAAGGCGGCGTTTTCCGGCTACCTGGGCAATGACATATACGGCGACAACCATCTTAAGGAATTGCAGGCGGAAACGGTTGACACCCGTTGGATCGTGCGTGGCGCTAGTCCGACGCCGCTATCGGTGGTCCTGGTCAAGCCTGACGGCAAACGCGCACTGATTAGTTACAAGGGCGAAACGCTGGCCTTGCCGGCACATAGCATCGACTTTTCCGGTCTTTGCCCCAAGGTTGTGCTGTTCGATGGGCACGAGCCGCAGCTCGCCCTGAGTTTTCTGCAACAAACCCGCAGCAACCTGCCCAGCGTGCTCGACGCCGGATCGTTACACGACGGCACCGTGGCGTTAATGGATAAAGTCGAGTATCTGGTGTGTTCGGAAAAATTCGCCTTGCAGTATGCGGGCGATGCCATCGCCGCCTTATCCCGTCTGATCCTGTTGGCGCCCGTGGTAGTCATAACGTTGGGCGAGCGCGGGCTGATCTGGCGGCGTGGCGCCGAAAGCGGCAGTTTACCGGCACCGCCAGTTTCTGCGGTTGACAGCACCGGCGCGGGCGATGCTTTCCACGGGGCATTTGCTGCCGCCGTAGCCGCAGGCCTGGATTGGTTAGCCATTTTGCATTATGCCAGTGTCGCCGGCGCGTTTTGCTGTACGCAAACCGGCGCCCGCCGAGGTTTGCCGAACCGTCAACAGCATCAAGCCTTAGCTCAGCAATGGCGGCAAAACCAAGACTAAGCTCCACCACCTTGCCGCTTAACCCCATCAACATTTTCAAAACAAGCTGTTAACAACCGCTACCCGTATTGTGCTGTCGTCATGGCTACTTTATAGTGGCGCGGTCGGCACAGCTATAATGAACGGCTGGACCGCAACCAGGCCATATTGCAAGCCCATCCCAATACGGCATAATGTATGGGCGCCCATAGCAACAAACATTACCATCATATTGAGAAAAGCATGAACAGAGCTGACATTTTTAATATTATCACCCACCATAGCTGCGAGGTCATCCCTGAGCTGGCGGCGCACCCGTTCCAAGCCGGCGACCAACTGGCTGAACTGGGCGCCAATTCGATAGACCGCGCCGACATTATCATGATGACACTGGAATCTTTAGCCTTACGCATTCCCTTAGTGGCATTGGCTGAAGCAAAAAATATTGGCGAACTGGCCGATTTGCTGCATGCAAAATTGCAATCAAGCTGAGCTGCTGGTTACCGGCCTGGGCGTCACTTCAGCCATCGGCCAGGGAAAAACGGCGTTTGCGGCTGCCTTGATGGAAGGGCGGCATGCGTTTGCCGTGATGCAACGTCCTGGCCGCCAATACGGGATGCCGCCGGAACATAGCGCTTTTTTGGGCGCGGAAATCGCCGCGCTGGATTACCCAGCGGCCCTGTCAAAATCCCTGTTACGCACGGCATCTTTGTCGGCGCAAGTGGCGATGATCACGCTGTATGAAGCCTGGGAGGATGCCAAACTGCACAGCATAGCCCCTGAACGTATCGGCCTGGTGGTCGGCGGCTCCAATTTCCAGCAACGCGAATTGACCCAACGCCACCAAGAATACCAAGACCGCCCCTGTTTCCTGCGACCCACCTACGGCATGACGTTTATGGACAGCGATGTTTGCGGCCTGTGCACAGAACAATTCGGCATACAAGGCTTTGCCTACACCGTGGGCGGTGCGTCGGCCAGCGGCCAACTGGCGATACTCCAAGCCATCCAAGCCGTACAATCCGGCCAAGTAGACGCCTGCATCGCACTGGGCGCATTAATGGATCTCTCGTACTGGGAATGCCAAGGTTTGCGGTCTATGGGGGCGATGGGCTCGGACCGCTATGCCAACGACCCGGCAAAAGCTTGCCGCCCGTTTGACCGCCACACAGACGGTTTTATTTACGGAGAAGCTTGCGGCATCATCGTGATAGAGCGCGGCGGTCCAAATGCCAGAACCGAAGTAACACCTTATGCCCGGCTTAGCGGCTGGGCAATCGGCATGGACGGCAACCGGAATGCCAACCCGTCCTGCCAAGGCGAAGTCCGGGTAATTCAGCAAGCGCTGCACCAAGCGGGCTTGACGCCACGATCAATAGACTATATCAACCCGCATGGATCGGGTTCCAGCATAGGTGATGCGACGGAGCTGAACGCCATTCAGGCTTGCGGACTAGCGCATGCCTATATTAACACCAGCAAATCCATTACCGGCCACAGTCTAAGCGCGGCGGGCACGGTAGAAGCCATTGCAACCTTGTTACAAATGCAGGCCTCACGGCTACACCCTAGCCGTAATCTCGACGACCCCATCGCCGCTTCGTGCAACTGGGTGCGCGAACAGGCCGTGGCGCACCGTATTAAGAACGCACTGTCCCTAAGCATAGGCTTTGGCGGCATCAACACCGCCTTGTGTTTACAACACCCCACCTGATAACAATCCATTTTGAGCACTACCCGCGATGAAAACCTCTAAATTATTACTGTTTTTGCTGTTAAACTTGAGCCTTACCGCTTGTGGGCAACCGGGGCCGCTTTATCTACCTGACAAAGCGTCGCCTAACCCAATAGAACTAAAAAAATCGACACCTTAACGCACTATGGATTATTTTAATTACCGCAGCGATGAACTTTTTGCCGAGGATGTGGCGATACAGGACATCATCTATCAATACGGCAGCCCCTGCTATATTTATTCGCGGGCCACACTGGAGCGGCATTGGCGAGCTTTTGACCACGCTTTCGGCGCGCATCCGCATTTAATCTGCTATGCCGTCAAAGCCAATTCCAGCCTTGCCGTGCTTAACGTGCTGGCCCGTTTAGGTTCCGGTTTTGATATTGTGTCATTAGGCGAACTGGAACGCGTTATCGCCGCTGGCGGCGACGCCAAAAAAACCGTCTTTTCCGGCGTCGGCAAACGTGAAGATGAAATACTGGCGGCGTTAAAGCTCGGCATACGCTGTTTCAATATCGAAGTCAGCGGCGAACTGGACAGGATCAACCTGCTGGCCGAACAACTGGGGGTTGTTGCGCCCGTGTCTTTTCGGGTCAATCCCGATGTCGACGCCAAAACCCATCCCTATATCTCCACCGGCTTAAAAGAAAACAAATTCGGCATCGACATTGACCAGGCCTTGTTCGAATACCGCCGCGCAGCCGCTATGCCCCATATCAACATCATCGGCATAGATTGCCATATCGGCTCCCAACTCACCGAAACCCGCCCGTTTCTGGATGCGTTGGACAAATTACTGGTGCTGGTAGACACACTGAAATCCGAAGGCATAGCCCTGCACCATCTCGACTTGGGCGGCGGGTTAGGCATTTGCTACAAAGATGAACTGCCGCCTGAACCTGCAGATTACATACACGCGATTTTGGCGCGTCTGGGCCGTAACGCTTTTGAAATCCTCTTGGAACCCGGCCGCGCTATCGCAGGCAATGCCGGCATACTGGTCACCCAAGTCGAATACCTTAAACCGACCGCCAATAAAAACTTTGCTGTCGTCGATGCCGCGATGAATGATCTGGTGCGCCCTGCTCTGTACAGCGCTTGGCAGGATATCATTCCGGTCAACCGGCATAGCGCCGCCGCCGAGCAACACTGGGACATCGTCGGCCCCGTGTGTGAAACCGGGGACTTTCTGGGCAAAGACCGTGTGCTGAAATTGGCGCAGGGCGATTTGCTGGCGATACGCTCGGCTGGTGCTTACGGCTTTAGCATGAGCTCCAACTATAACTCCAGACCACGTGCCGCCGAGGTCATGGTTGATGGCAGCCGTAGCCATTTGATCCGGGCCAGGGAAACGCTAACCCAGCTTTGGGCAGGAGAACAGGTATTGCCTTGATTGAAGTAACGGCGAGCGTCAAGGATGTCCACGCCGAACTATCAACATAAGAATTATTTTTGCGCTTAATCCGGTGACTGTCATGACCACTATCGCACAGCTATCCCAGTTGGACTTAAATGGGACTTATACTTACGCCGATTATTTAACCTGGCAGCTTGATGAGCGTCTTGAACTTATCAAAGGCAAAATCATGCTGATGTCGCCTGCTCCCAATGTCAACCATCAGCGCATTTCATTACGTCTTAGCGGAATTTTTTATAATGCTTTTAAAGGCAAGCCCTGCCAGGTTTTTGCCGCGCCTTTCGATGTCCGTTTGTATAACCGCAAAAAATCAGTTCTTGCCGACAGGGATATTTACACGGTGGTGCAACCCGATTTATGCATAATCTGCGATGAAAACAAACTGGATACACAAGGCTGCCTGGGCGCCCCGGACTGGATTATCGAAATCCTGTCCAAAGGCAATACCAAACGCGAAATGCAGATTAAATACGGGCTGTACCAGGAAAGCGGCGTAAAGGAATATTGGCTGATCTATCCATATGAGCAGGCGGTTTACCAATTCGTGTTAAACGACGAACTGGAAAAATACCAGCTATTCAAGATGTACTGCGGCGACGACATCGCCACACCCTCTTTATTTCCCGATTTAGAAATTGATTTAAAAGAAGTATTCCTGGAATAACCCTGATATAAAAGGAAAAACCATGCAAGTCTTTATAGAAAACCTGGCGGCAAGCCATAACTATCAGCCCACACGTTTGTTGTTGATATTAAGGGCGATACAAGCGCGTTACCACTACATCCCTCAACCAGCGATCATGCAACTGGCCGGGCTGCTGGACATCCCAAGCACGCAAATTATCGGTGTCATTGAGTTTTACAGTTTTTTCCATCTGGTCCCGCGCGGACAGTATGAGGTGTTAATCAGCGACTCGATTACCGACGCCATGCTAGGCAAGCACAAGCTGATGGACTATTTGTCTGAGAAATTGCAGCTTACCGTAGGGGCGGTCCGTAACGACGGAGTGGTCAGCCTCGATAACACCTCCTGCACCGGACTATGCGACCAAGGGCCGGCCGGATTGGTGAACGGTTATCCATTGACGCGTCTGGATCGTTCGCGCCTGGACCAGATTGCCGACTTGATCAATCAGCAAAAACCGCTGGATGAGTGGCCGCGCGAATTATTCCGCGTCGATGATAACCTGATTAAAAGCGGCATGCTACTGGACCGGCCCATTGCACGGGGAGCCGCGCTAGACGCGACTTTTAAACGGGGGCTGCAGGAAACTCTTGCGGAAATCAACCAATCGGGGTTGCGCGGCCGCGGCGGTGCCGGCTACACCACGGGCTGGAAATGGCATCTGTGCTATGAAGGATCTGAGCAGGATGCTTTTTGCGATGTCGCCGCACAGCAACAGCAGCAACGATATGTGATTTGTAATGCCGATGAAGGCGAGCCCGGCACATTCAAAGACCGCGTCTTGCTGAACAGCTATGCCGACCAGGTATTTGAAGGCATGACGGTCTGTGCTGTGATTATCGGAGCAACCCAGGGCTTTATGTATTTGCGCGGCGAATACCTGTTCCTGTACGACAAACTGCTGGCGATATTAGACCAGCGTCGGGCAGCGGGTTTGCTGGGCAACAATATTCTGGGCAAAGGCTTATCCTTTGACATTGAAATCTGCCTGGGCGCGGGAGCTTATATTTGCGGTGAAGAATCGGCCTTGATCGAATCGCTGGAAGGTAAAATGGGCATACCGCGCAACCGTCCGCCTTACCCGGTAACGCAGGGTTATCTCGGCAAACCGACCGTGGTCAATAATGTCGAAACCTTTTTGGCGGCGGCGGCGATTGCCGAGCAAGGTGGCGATTGGTTTGCCAATATCGGCACGGACAAATCCAAAGGCACGAAAATTCTCAGTATTTGCGGCGATTGCCAGCATCCGGGCATTTATGAATACCCGTTCGGCACGACGGTGCAAACTGTGCTGGACGACTGTGGGGCCGACGATGTGTTAGGCGTACAAATCGGCGGGCCGTCGGGCACGTTTATTTCCAACCAGGAGTTCAACCGTAAACTGGCGTTTGAAGACTTGGCAACCGGCGGCTCGTTCATCATTTTCAACAACAGCCGTAATGTCCTCGATGTGGTCAATAATTTCACGCACTTTTTCGCGCATGAAAGCTGCGGATTTTGTACCCCTTGCCGTGTCGGCACATCGTTGCTGAAGAAACAGCTCGACAAAATCATCGAAGGCCACGGCTCAGCGGGCGACGTAGTCGCGTTGGAAGAATTGTGCCGTTTGGTTAAAAATAACAGCCATTGCGGCTTGGGGCAAACCGCCGCCAATCCCATTATTACAACGCTTGAACGCTATCCGGAGCTGTATCAGGCGCAATTGAAAAAAATCAGCTACGAACCAGGGTTTGATTTGGACGGCGCATTAGAGACCGCTCGGCGCATGGCGGGCCGTAACGACCCAGCAGCACATTTGGCACAGACGGAGGCCGAACATGAGTAAAACCATCACGATAGACGGCAAAACTATCCCGTTTGAAGACGGACAAACCATCATGCAGGCGGCGACGGCGGCGGACGTCTATATTCCGCATTTATGCCATCATCCTGACTACACGCCGCACGGCAGTTGCAAGCTCTGCACCGTCAAAGTTAACGGGCGCAACTGTTCCGCCTGCACTTTTCCTGCTGCCGAAGGCCAGGACGTGTTGAACAACATTAAAGAACTGACCGACGACCGGCAAAAAATCACGCAAATGCTGTTTGTCGAAGGCAACCATTTCTGCCCGTCCTGCGAAAAAACCGGCAACTGCCAGTTACAAGCAGTTGCCTATCATCTGAATATGCTCGACGACCATTTCCCGTTATTTTATCCGCACCGAAACGTGGACGCCTCGCATCCCGACCTCATGATCGACCACAACCGCTGCATTTTCTGCACACTATGCGTCCGTGCCAGCCGCGAACACGACGACAAAGACGTATTCGCGCTCAGCGGGCGTGGCATCAACAAACACCTGATCGTCAACTCGATAAGCGGCTTGTTGAAAGACACCGATATGGACATGCACGACCACGCCGCGCATATCTGCCCGACCGGCGCCATTTTAATCAAGCGCACCGGCTACCAAGTCCCGATAGGCGAGCGTATTTACGACCATCAAGAGATTGACGCGGTCAGTCTTGCAACGGAGCAACAACATGGCGAATAAAATCAGAGTCGCAACCACTTCACTGGCAGGCTGCTTCGGCTGCCACATGTCGTTTTTAGACCTGGACGAGCGCCTGCTGCAACTCGCCGAACTCGTCGAATTCGACCGCTCGCCGATTACTGACATCGAACACTGCACTAACTGCGACATCGGCCTGATCGAAGGTGGCGTGTGCAACTCCGAAAACGTCCATACGCTACGTGAATTCCGCAAAAACTGCAAAATCCTCGTCGCGGTAGGCGCTTGCGCGATCAACGGCGGCCTGCCTGCAATGCGTAACTTCATCCCCTTGGAAGAATGCTTGAGCGAAGCCTATCTGGACGGCATTGGCGTGGAAAACCCGCAGATACCCAGCGACATTGAATTGCCGCTATTGCTGGACAAGGTGCGTCCAATCCATGAAGTCGTAAAAATAGATTATTACTTGCCGGGCTGCCCGCCATCTGCGGATGTGTTTTGGAAATTTTTAACGGACTTGTTGGAAGGCAGGGAGCCGGAGTTGGATTATGGGTTGGTGCATTATGATTGACACAGCGCACAATGCTGATATTGCCATGTGCGTATTTAGTAACAAACCATCAAGTTACGACCACTAACAACTGGAAGAAACAACCATGTACGAACATTTAGAAACCGCCGAAAACCGTGACAGTCTGAAACGTGTCGTTGTTGACCCTGTGTCCCGCGTGGAAGGGCACGGCAAAGTCACGTTATTGCTCGATGAAAATAACAAAGTCCAACAAGCCCGCTTGCATATCGTTGAATTCCGAGGTTTTGAGCGCTTTATCCAGGGCCGCCCCTACTGGGAACTGCCGGTATTGGTGCAACGGCTATGCGGTATTTGTCCAGTCAGCCATCATCTGGCTGCGGCCAAAGCCATAGACCAATTGGTCGGCGTTGACCCAGAAAATCTACCGGTATCCGCCGATAAACTGCGCCGTTTACTGCATTTCGGACAAGTCTTGCAATCGCATGCGCTGCATTTTTTCCATTTATCCAGTCCGGATTTATTGTTCGGCTTTGAAAGTGACATCAGCAAGCGTTCAATTATCGCCGTGCTGGCAGACTACCCTGACATCGGCGTGCAAGGCGTAAAGCTTCGCAAATACGGTCAGGAAGTGATACGCATGGTATCGGGCAAGCGTATTCACGGCACGGGCGCAATCGCCGGTGGTATGAATAAAGCCTTGAGCAAGCCAGAACGCGATTACTTGCTGGAAGATATCGGCCAAATCATAGCTTGGGCGGCAGATTCGGTGGCATTGATTAAGAAAGTCCATTGCGCCAATCTGCCCTATTACGATGACTTTGCGACTATCCGCACCAATTATTTAGGCTTGACCAAACCGGACGGGGCATTAGAACTTTACCACGGCGGTATACGCGCTAAAAATGCCGATGGCGAAACCATCATGGATCATGTCGATTATTGCCGATATAACGATTTTATCCATGAAGAAGTGCGCTCGTGGACGTATATGAAATTCCCTTATCTGTTGTCGCTAGGCAAAGACGACGGCTGGTATCGGGTTGGGCCATTGGCGCGGGTAAACAACTGCGACAGTATCAATACACCGTTAGCGGAAGCCGCCCGCATCGAATTTAAAGCACACGGCAATGAAGCGATGGTGCACAGCACGCTGGCTTTCCATTGGGCGCGTTTGATTGAAACCCTGCATTGCGCGGAAAGCATCGAAGAACTGCTGCACGATGCCGATCTATTAGGCGGCGAGCTGGTCGCCCAGGGGGAGAAACGTTACGAAGGCATAGGCGTCATCGAAGCCCCGCGCGGTACGCTATTCCATCATTATCAAGTCGATGAAAACGACATCGTCACGAAAGCCAATTTAATCGTCTCAACGACCAGCAATAATATGGCGATGAATGAATCGGTACGGCAGGTGGCAGCTGAGTATTTATCTGGGCGGGAACTCACGGAACCCTTATTGAATAATCTGGAAGTGGCTATCCGCGCATACGACCCCTGTTTGTCCTGTGCGACCCATGCGGTCGGCAAAATGCCTTTGCAGCTTGAACTCATTGACGCCCAAGGCAAGTTGGTGGACAAGCTGACCAAGCACAGTGACGGCAACATCGAACGGCATAATGGTTAAGCCGGTTTTAGTGTTCGGCTATGGCAACCTCAGCCGCGGCGATGATGCACTGGGACCGCTATTGCTGGACTATATCGAACGCCAGGATTGGCATGGCGTTGAAATACTATCCGACTTCCAGCTCCAGATTGAGCATGCCCTGGATCTGGAAAACCGGGCACTGGTGCTGTTTGTTGACGCTTCTGTCTCTTGCCGGCATGCGTTTGACTTTGCCGAACTCAAACCTGCCAGAGATAAGAGCTACACCACGCATGCCATGAGTCCGACAGCTGTTTTGGCCGTCTATCAAGAGATAAAAAAGCAAGCGCCGCCGCCCTGTTTTCTATTGAGCATCAAAGGCGAACGCTTTGAACTGGGCGAAGGTTTAACTGTGCAAGCTGAACAGCATTTAGCCCTAGCCAGCCAATTTGTTGGGCCCTTATTAAGTCAGCCTGATTTGACGAGATGGCTACAACAGGCAAACCGTTAAATCGGCGCTTATCTGCTTTTTCAGTATGCTTGGACAGAGCGGGTAAATACTACTCTTGCTGTTCGTATTTACGTCTAATCGCCTCTTCCCTAGCGTCATTGATTTCCCGCATGACGCTTCTGACATCCGCGACTTTTTCACTGCTTTTAAACCGGCCTGTCAATTCAGCGTCTGGATGCAACAAACCGCTTTCATACAATTTCCATATTTCTTTGCCGTAACGGGTCACTAGCAATTCAGGGGCAAACTGCCCAAAATATGCACGAAGATTATCGACATCCCGTTCCAGCATTCTGGCGGCATTATTGTTGGCTGCCGCATCTACGGCTTGCGGTAAATCAATGATGACCGGGCCATCGGCATCTATCAGTATGTTATATTCAGAAAGATCGCCATGGACTATGCCCGCACACAGCATCCTGACCACCTCTTTAATCAGCAATCCGTGATACTCCAATGCTTCTTCCCTGGTCAACTCAAGGTCATTCAACCTGGATGCCGGGCTACCCTGCCCGTCCGTGACCAACTCCATCAATAGTACTCCGCCAACAAAATTATAAGGTTTCGGGACGCGCACACCCGCAGCGGCAAGCCGGTACAAGGCATCAACTTCAGCGTTTTGCCAGACCTCTTCCTGCTGCTTACGGCCGAATTTTGAGTTCTTACCCATCGCGCGTTCCTGACGGCTATTACGTACTTTACGGCCTTCCTGATATTCCGCCTGCTTGTGAAAGCCTCGTTTGTTAGCTTCTTTATAGACTTTCGCACACCGTATTTCACCTTCAGAAACAACAACATAAACCGATGCTTCCTTGCCGCTTTTTAGCGGTCGCAACACTTCATCGACTAGACCATCTTCTACCAAAGGTTCGATGCTTTTTGGAGTTTTCATAGCCCCTCATACCTTGATCTGATTAAAGCAGAGCCGATTAACCACCGACTCTTTCACTATAGGTTCTGCATGAATAGGTTTTGATAGCGTCATATTTTTATTGTCACCTGTTTTTTCTATAAATGTGCCGTTATTGCAGCCATGCCAAAGCCCCTAAACCAGCGGCGCGCCCCGTTGCCAAACAGGCAGTCAGTAAATAGCCGCCCGTTGGGGCTTCCCAGTCCAGCATTTCTCCCGCACAGAACACGCCCGGCATCATCCGTATCATTAAATGCCTATCGACTGCTGTAAACGTGACGCCTCCTGCACTGCTGATCGCTTCCTCCAGCGGCCTCGCGGCAAGCAATTTAATAGGTAAGGTTTTTATAGCGGCTCCCAACCTGGCAGGATCATCAAAGTCTGGAGCAGCCAGTATTTCCCGAAGTAGCCCGGCTTTCACTCCGTCTATACCCACCCGCTTACGCAAATAGCTGGCTATTGAAGACTTGCCTCGTGCCGTTGATAACCTCCCGACCAACCGCGCCAACTCTTGGTCAGGCGCCAAGTCAAGATAAATGACGGCGCTTCCTGCCACTGCAATTTTTTCCCGCAACAAAGCTGATAAGGAATAGATTAAACCACCTTCAACACCTGAGGCAGTCACCATTAACTCACCTCGCTGGATAATACTGCCGCCCTCTGCTGGGCTAAAAGATGCAGATAAAGCCTTTATCGGTTGCCCTGCAAAACGATGGCTAAAATATTCGCCCCAAGCGACGTCAAAACCACAATTTGCTGGTTTTAGTGCCGCCACTGGAATATGTTTTCCCCGTAGTAACGGCACCCAGGCTCCTGTTGAGCCTAATCTAGCCCAACTACCTCCACCCAATGCCAATACTACGGCATCAACCTTGATAGTACGACTACCATCAGGTGTTTGAAAACACAGCGCCATATTATTTTCAGACGACCAGCCCATCCATACATGTTTATTATGGAAATCAACGCCCGATTCCCGCAACCGTCGCAACCATGCACGTAACAAAGGAGCCGCTTTCATGTCAGTTGGAAACACTCGCCCTGATGAACCGACAAAAGTTTCAATGCCCAGCCCCTTTGCCCATGCACGCAAATCATCAGGCGTGAACTTGTCAAGCATCGGCTTCAGTTTGGCTTGATGCAAGCCATAGCGCGACAAAAATTCTGCTAAGGGTTCAGCATGAGTGAGATTCATACCGCCTTTGCCCGCCATCAGAAACTTTCGTCCCACGGTTGGCATCGCATCATAAATATCAACTTTTATGCCTTCGGATTGACTTAACACTTCCGCAGCCATTAATCCAGCGGGGCCTCCCCCTATAACCGCAACGGTTCTCATCATGCCGCTCCTGGCTATCCAATTAAAGCCTTAGGCAGGCCACTACGTCTTAATATTATACAATACCGCTAATATTACCCAACGGGTTATCGGCTAACCGCACACTTTAAGCTTACGTTATGAAAAATAAAAAAGATTCTACCTTACCTAATATTTTTTCAGCTATCCCTGAACAAATTCCTGAAGAACTATTTGAATGTCTATTAAAGCAACAGCACATATTAATCGAACGCATTATTTCCAAAGGACATAGCACACCGGATGGGCAATGGTATGATCAGGATTGGGATGAATGGCTAATACTGCTGCAAGGTCATGCAACGCTGTGTTGCATCGAATATGACGAAAAATTGACCCAGCTGAACGTGGGCGATTATTTGTTAATCCCTGCTCACACCAAACACCGCGTTGAATGGACGTCTGCTGAACTGGCTACCATTTGGTTAGCTATCCATATATATAAACGGGAATCGTGACCATGCCATTGGCGCACAATGGATGCACAAGGTTAAATTTTAAGCCATAAAAAAAGCCCGCTAAGATGACTTAGCGGGCTTTGATGTTAAGAGCTTGGCAATTCCCTACTTTCGCATGGCAAACTGCCACACTATCATCGGCGCTAAGCGGTTTCACTTCCGAGTTCGGGATGGGATCGGGTGGTTCACGCTCGCTATGGTCACCAAGCAAACTGGTGGGGCCGATGTCCTTTCGGCCGTCGTACACGGCGTGGCTGCTGGGCAGCTCGCCCTGTACCGGAAATCTGTAACATTTACTGTTGCGTTCTCTACGCTGGCGTCAGCCGCCACACCCGGCTTCCCCAGCTTACGCCGGCAAACCTATTGGGTGTTATATGGTCAAGCCTCACGGGCAATTAGTACACGTTAGCTGCACGCATTACTGCGCTTCCACACCGTGCCTATCAACGTCGTAGTCTCCGACGGCCCTTCAGGGGACTTTAAGTCCCAGTGAGAACTCATCTTGGGAGGGGCTTCCCGCTTAGATGCTTTCAGCGGTTATCCTGTCCGAACATAGCTACCCGGCAATGCCATTGGCATGACAACCGGAACACCAGAGGCCCGTCCACTCCGGTCCTCTCGTACTAGGAGCAGCTTCCCTCAATTCTCAAACGCCCATGGCAGATAGGGACCGAACTGTCTCACGACGTTCTGAACCCAGCTCGCGTACCACTTTAAATGGCGAACAGCCATACCCTTGGGACCTGCTTCAGCCCCAGGATGTGATGAGCCGACATCGAGGTGCCAAACACCGCCGTCGATATGAACTCTTGGGCGGTATCAGCCTGTTATCCCCGGAGTACCTTTTATCCGTTGAGCGATGGCCCTTCCATACAGAACCACCGGATCACTA
>JAURZI010000111.1 GCA_030653435.1 Methylovulum sp. | reverse complement strand
GTCGGGTGGCGCCTTGCTATTTCACTTAATCAGCCAGCTCTACGAAAAGACCTCGCTCATCATTACCACCAACCTGAACTTCGGTGAATGGGTACAAGTATTTGGCGATGCCAAGATGACAGCAGCCTTGTTAGATCGGATAACTCACCACTGTGATATTTTGGAAACAGGTAATGATTCCTATCGACTTAAGCAGCGTAAAAAGGAGCTAAAAACGGAATAACCTTACTTTTTTACTGGACATTATTCGACGCTGTTAGGTGGATACTTTTCAACGCTGATTGACAAATAGAGGGTTATCGCCTGTGGAGAGCAGAGGGTTTAAAAAAGCCTGCATCTGTGCTGGATGACACGGCAGCGTTTAAAACTGATAGTGACATTGTTGGCCGGTTTTTAGATGATAAATGTTATCCGCTGTTATGCTCCACAAAATCATCATCAGTTTACAAGCTGTATTTTGAATGGTGCAAAGAGGAAGGCCATAGTCCTTTATCACATGTGAGATTGTCAAGGAAAATGCTTGAAAAAGGATTACCAGCCACCAAAAAACAGGACGGCATGTATTACCCTGACAAGCTAATGTACAGTAGGTAATGGCGATATTTAGATCGTCACTGTTTTTTAATAGTTAACAAAATGCAGGGTATGCAGGATATGAAGGGTTTGTGCATCTTTACTTTACATAGAGTTTTCTCTATGGGGACTTTAGGGTAGACCCTGCATACCCTGCATACCCTGCACAAATTATTTTAAAAGGAGATATATCAAAGATGGAATCAAACAAAAATCAAAGGGTTATCTACGAGACAGCATCGTGTGTTATTGAGCCTAGCGCAAGGCCAAACGCTAAAACAGGCGGCAGCTGAGAATGGGTACAAAAGTTTTGAGGCAATATCTCGAATCAGCGCAAGGCCAGAGTCACAGAGGGAGTTGCTACGGCTGCGAGACGAAGCATCATTGGCTTTGGCTGAGTCGTTGCCAGAACTTGTCGCACAGGCAATTGGTGTGCTGCAAACAATGTTGGCATCCGGCAATTATTCTGCAAGGAGGGATGCTAGCTTTTTCGTGCTAAGACATTTAGGCAGGCCACTGGTACAAGTGCCCAGCATCAACGCCAACGCCACTGACACAGCCCTTGAAGGCTCCCTAATCGCGCCAGATACCGACCACCGAACGCCTTAACAAACTGACTTTAAACGGATTTTACAACACGCACAAGGAGTGCAAAAAATGACAGAAATAACGCAACAATTTATTGATGCAAAAATCGCTAGATTAACTAAACTGGGCGATAAAGGCACCGAGCCGGAAGTGTACTTTCGTGAATGCTTTGATATGGAAGTCAAGCAAAGCAAGTACGAAGCCATCACCGCTGGCACGGCTGAGGTGATAGCATTCCTAGCAGACGGCAGGCATATTCACTGGGATTCTTATCAAATTGATCGGCTCATAGCAGCAATCCCTGAGAACAGCCTAGTTCAGCTTAGGTGGTTGTCGAAAACTGTGCCAGAGGAGATACAAGCGTATTGCCAGGGGCTTTGCCGGTACTACCAAATCCCCGCAAGAGCGCCAGCCGTGTTACTACGCTCTAGGTTCCCTGAAACGGTCAATGCTGGGGAGCTTATTACAATCTTTAGGCCTCGTGACCTGACATAACTTAAAAGGACACCGGCAACAGTTAGGCCACCTGTAGGAGTGGCCTTGCTGGGGTTTGAATATTAGGAAAATTGTGGGCGGCATCAACCGCCCCCTTTTGAGAAGTGCGATTATTAACTATGCCCAGGGCCTAGGAAACGAAGCCCCAACAGGTGCGCTGTTGTGGCATGTATTATGCTAAGGCACACATAGTGCTTAGGCAATTATCGTGCCAATGTTAGTGGCGTTAATATTGCTAAGGCAATTACAGTGCCATAAAATAACGGCACAGGTATTGCTTAATTAAATACCATACCAATGCCAGTGGCACACGTATTGCCAATGCAATGTCAGTGCCAGTTGTGGTGTGTGGCCTTGTGAATAAATCACTTGCTCGGACAGGCGAAAACCCAGTAAGCTTTATCCCGCTTGAAGCTTCGACAGCACACCGAAGTTATTTAACACTGGAGACACCTACCCCCGCTTGCCCCATTGGGCTATGCCGGGTTTTTCAGTTTTAAATAAAGGCACAAAATGAACACATCAGAGTTTCTGGATTTACTCCACCCACAACTAACCGTTACCAGTCACAAAAAAGGCGAAACCCTGACAGCCAACCTTGCTGCATCAGATAAGCTGTTTTATGTGCGTTCTGGCTGTGTTTTACTCAGACATGCCAACATTGTCAGTGAGCTGGACAGGCAATCTACTACGCTCAAACATAGTGGCGAGTTCATTGGTCTTGATTATATATTCAAGGGCAGCAACAGCCGAACCTCTGCTAAGGTGTGGCACGACTCCCAGATTGCCAGCTTGCGCCGGTCAGACCTTATGGAGCTGCTTACAAAAGAGCTGGCGCACAAAAGCACTGAAATATTAGGGTTATTCCTGACATTGCTTAGTGAGGAAAGCCACGACAAAACCAAGCAAATTGAAGCTATGACCGTATTGCCTAGCCTAGATAGAATGATGTTTGCCTTACAGGATGCAGGAAAGAAGGGAGGCTCCCAGCATACTGCGGGGGTTGTCTTTCAGATCAATTCTAAGGTATGGTCTGATCTTTCCGGCGTTTCTTATGACACAGGGCGTCGGAATATATCAGTGTTGTTGAAAAGTGGGAGGCTTGCGCGGGTGTGCAACGGGTTTTTGGCTATTGGTTAGCCAGTGGCGTTCGCTCTTTAACAGCTTGGGAATGGAAAATGTAGCCGATTGCCTGGAGGTGATCGGCAATCAGTGCGGTTGTTTTGGGCCGCGTAAAAATCCACAATAACTTTCTAAAGTGTACCCGTATGAGTACCCGAAACCGCCATTTTCCACTTTTACAAAAAACCTTATTTTGTAACCCATTTATTTTATTGGTCGGGACGACAGGATTTGAACCTGCGACCCCTTGTCCCCCAGACAAGTGCGCTACCAAGCTGCGCTACGCCCCGACATATATAAGAAACTATATGATTGAAAGGGCTATGAACACAGCCCCCCGTACATCTTGTGTTTAATTATACTACAGTTAGTCTATTTACTTATAGAGCTACTTTAGTAACTCCAATATATCTTCCAACTCACCTACCATTTGATGGATGAGCTCCTTTGCACGATTTGCATCATCTTTACCATCATCACGGACAAGATAAGCTCTAGCGCCGCCTATGGTATAGCCCTGTTCGTACAAGAGCGACCTAATTTGCCTAATCATAAGCACATCATGCCTTTGGTAATAACGCCGATTGCCACGTCTCTTTACCGGACTCAGTTCGGTAAACTCTTGTTCCCAATAACGAAGGACATGGGGTTTTACGCCGCAGAGTTCGCTCACTTCACCGATAGTGAAATAGCGTTTTTCCGGTATAACGGGCAACTCATTATTATTACTCGGCTCCAGCATAAGTTTCTACTCGCGCTTTAAGTTTTTGGCCCGACCTGAAGGTGACTACGCGCCTAGCAGTAATGGGTATTTCCTCACCTGTTTTTGGGTTTCTGCCGGGGCGGCTGCTTTTATCGCGAAGCTCAAATTTTCCAAAACCAGATATTTTTACTTGTTCACCCTGCTCTAAAGAACTTTTAATTTCTTCAAAGAAAAACTCTATCATTTCTTTTGCTTCGCGTTTATTCAAGCCCAGCTCGTCAAACAATCCTTCTGCAAAATCTGCTTTAGTTAATGCCATTTGTTAATCCCTCAGCCTTGCACTAATTTCGTTGGTCAATTTTTCTAACACTCTATGCAATATAGCATCAATTTCTGAATCTGTTAGAGTTTGTATATCATTTTGTAAATGCAAGCTTAGCCCAATACTTTTGCAGCCTTCTTCAACGCCCTTGCCACGGTATATGTCGAAAATGACCACATCCTTCAAAGTTGGCTCGTTACTGCTTTTAATGCACGAAATGACGTCGCATGCGGCGATGTCTTCTTTAACGATTAATGCCAAATCGCGCCGTACTGATGGATATTTCGATAAGGGTTTGAACTTCGAAAACCGTTTGTTCAGTAACACCTGTTGATCCAATTCAAATAAAAAAACCTGGGTGTCGAAACCCAGCTGTTTTTCAAGGATTGGATGCAACATGCCTATCCAGCCTATTTTTTCACCCGTAGGCAACAATATTTCGGCGGTTTGACCAGGATGCAACGCTGAATGTTTTGCGGCTGAAAACTGGGCGACTATGCCCGTCAATACAAACATGGACTGCACATCCGCTTTCATATCAAAAAAATCCACTTTTCGTGATTTTTCGCCCCATTGCTCTGGATATGCACTGCCCAAAACCAATCCTGCCAGCATTTTTTGTTGGCAGATTGTTCCGTCTTGTTTGACAAACCGCAAGCCGGTTTCGAATAATCGGACTCTCTGTTGCTGGCGGTTAGTGTTATATAAAGCGGCTTTCAGCAAGCCGCACCATAATGTCGTCCGCATCACGGATAATTCCGATGAAATTGGATTTTTTAAGCGGATAACGTCATCATTGGGGGCAATTGCGAGCTGGATGTCTTCGTCAACAAAGCTGTAAGTAATGGCCTCCTGATAACCTCTATCAACCAGCAAATCAGCAACCCTGTTGATATCCAATACCGTTTCAGTTGCCGGGCTTAATTCCGAGCGCATCAGCAAACTGCTGCTTGGCAATTTGTTGTAACCGTATATGCGTGCTATTTCTTCGATCAAGTCCGCTTCAATAGCAATGTCAAAACGGCTACCCGGCGGTGTAACCAACCAATTATCGGTTTGGCATTCGACCGACATGCCTAGGCGTTGAAATATATCAACAACCTGTTCATCGGCAATAGCCATGCCCAAGGTTTTTTCCAGGCGTAGCTTTCTAAGCAAGACAGCCGTACGTTGCGGCAGTGCCGCATCGGTTGTCACCTCAGCCGTTATGCCAACACTGCCACCTGCGATAGCGACAATCAGTTGCGTGGCCCGCTCCAGGGCCCTTGCCTGCAAAGTCGCATCCACACCACGCTCAAATCTGTGTGACGAGTCCGTGTGCAGTCCAACACTGCGGGCTTTGCCGGCTATACTTTGCGGGGCAAAAAACGCACATTCCAGGAAAATATTCTGGGTTACATCACTAACGGCAGAATCAAGGCCACCCATAATACCTGCCAATGCCAATACCTGCAGCTCGTCGGCGATAACCAAGGCATTGCTATCCAGCTTGATGTGCTGACCATTTAATAGAGCCAATCCTTCATCCATTTTAGCCCAACGCACAGTGATGCCACCCTGTAATTTATCTGCATCGAAGGCATGCAAGGGTTGCCCCAATTCTATTAACACATAATTGGTGACATCGACCAATGCCCCTAAGCTTCTTAAACCTGAACGGCGCAAACGTTCCTGCATCCATAAAGGCGTTACGGCTTTAGTATTGACATTTTTGATCAACCTGCCCAAATAACGGGGGCAGGCGGCCGTATCTTCGACCGAAACCTCCAACATGTCCCGATGGGCAATCTCAACTGCTTCGACCTTAGTGGGTGACCAATCCATCTGATTTAATACAGCGACTTCGCGCGCGAGACCTTCGACACTCAAGCAATCGGCTCTGTTCGGCGTCAGGTCAACTTCGATAATAACATCGTTGAGAGATAGGTATTCACGGATATCAACACCTACCGGCGCATCGGCCGCCAGCTCCATTAAACCATTGGCATCGGCCGCCAAACCCAGCTCTTTTTCCGAGCATAACATGCCAAATGATTCCACTCCGCGCAACTTGGAGCGTTTTATTTTAAAATCGCCGGGTAAGACCGCGCCACCCAATGCCGCTGGTATTTTCAAACCAACACGGACATTACTGGCACCACAAACAATCTGTAAGGGCTCCGTTGCACCCACTGCAACCTGACAAACACGCAGACGATCAGCATCAGGGTGTTGCGCCATGGACAACACTTCACCCACCACAACACCGCTGAACATTGCTGCAACTGGCGTCACAGAATCCACTTCCAGACCAGCCATGGTCAATTGTGCAACCAACTCTTCCGTGCTTATCACCGGATTGACGTATTCCCTTAACCAAGCTTCACTAATTTGCATAGCCCAAATGTTCCTGCTTAATTAAATTGTTCTAAAAATTTGAGGTCATTTTCAAAAAACAATCTCAAATCATTAATGCCATAGCGCAGCATCGCCAGCCTTTCCACACCCATGCCGAACGCAAAACCACTGTAGCATTCGCTGTCGATATTGACTGCCTTAAATACTTCAGGATGGATCATGCCGCAACCCATAACTTCCAACCACCCGGTCTGGCTACAAACACGACAGCCTTCACCGTTGCACATTACACACTCAATATCGACTTCTGCCGATGGTTCGGTAAATGGAAAATAAGACGGCCTGAATCTCACTTGAATATCTTTTTCAAAAAAAGCACGCAGAAATTCATAAACTACACCTTTCAAATCGGCAAAGCTGACATCGGTATCCACCAGAAACCCTTCAACCTGATGAAACATAGGCGTATGAGTAATGTCGGAATCACAACGATAAACGCGACCGGGCGCAATGACTTTCAAAGGCGGGGTTTCAGACTCCATGACCCTGATTTGTACCGGTGAGGTATGTGTCCTTAAGACAGTATGAGCATCAAAATAAAACGTATCGTGCATTGCTCGAGCCGGATGGTGTGCAGGGATATTTAAAGCTTCGAAGTTGTGATAATCGTCTTCGATTTCAGGACCTTCCACGACTTTAAAACCGACACTGGCAAAAATTTTTGAAATCCGTCTCAGCGTTGTAGTAACAGGATGCAAACAAGCAACAACTTGGCCTCTACCCGGCAGACTAATGTCTATGCGCTCATTTACCAGTCTAGCTTCCAAAGCCGCCTGCTCAAGTGTATTTTTTCTAAATTGAAGCTGTTGTTGAAATTGTTCTTTAGCTTGATTAATCACTTGCCCAACAGACCGTCTCTGTTCAGGGTCAAGTACAGCAAGCTCTTTCATTTGCAAGGTAAACAATCCTTTTTTTCCAAGATACTGAACACGCACCTGATCGAGTTGGCTGAGTTCGTTTACTTGTGCAAGCTCTTGCAAGCCTTGTTCGAGAATTTCTTCTAGGATAGCGGACACGGCAGGGCTCGCTTAGTCAGATAGAGGGGGGGTTAATTTATTCGGGTTTTACCAAACCATATGCTGCCTGTTTTTGAAAACAGGCAGTTTTATCCGAAAGTCAGGAAAGCGTATGCTTAAGGTTGGCTCTGGTTGGCTTTAGCAATTTTGGCAATTTCGCCGAACGCTTCAATATCACGCACAGCAATATCGGCTAATACTTTACGGTCTATTGCTACATTAGCTTTAGTTAAGCCATTGATAAGTCGACTATAAGATATTCCGTACATGCGCGCAGCGGCATTGATACGTACTATCCACAAAGCACGGAATTGGCGTTTTCTTTGTTTACGGTCGCGGTACGCATACTGACCCGCTTTGATAACCGCTTGTTTGGCGACGCGATAGACTCGGCTACGGGCACCGTAGTAGCCTTTCGCTTGCTTTAAAACTTTCTTATGTCTGGCTCTGGCTGTTACGCCGCGTTTTACTCTAGGCATGAGACCCCCTTAACTGTAAGGCATCATGCGTATTGCCATACGCAGATCTGACGGATGAATAACAGCGGCTTTACGTAACTGTCTCTTTCTTTTAGTCGTTTTCTTCGTCAGAATATGACGGCGGTGCGACTGACCGCATTTAAAACCGCCGTTGCCTGTGCGCCTAAAGCGCTTGGCAGCTCCACGGTTAGTCTTTATTTTTGGCATTTGTTTGCTCCAATAATTAAAAATACAAAATCCATGAGTAGAAACCCAGCAAGGCAAAATGCATGGCCCTGAAGAATTACACGCATCATAATGATGCTTAAACAGCACATCCTATGCTGTAATAACAACTGATGACAGTTTGTTATTTTTTCTTTTTGGGAGCCATAACCATAATCATCTGACGGCCTTCCATTTTAGGAAATTGTTCAACGATGGCTATTTCTTCCAAATCTTTTTCGATACGCTTGAGTTGATCCATGCCGATTTCTCGGTGCGCCATCTCGCGCCCACGATATCTAACGGTAATTTTTGTTTTATCACCGTCATTAAGGAACTTAGTCAAGCTTTTTAATTTTACTTGGTAATCGCCTTCATCCGTCCCTGGCCTGAACTTGATTTCTTTAACCTGAATTTGCTTTTGTTTCTTTTTGGCTATCGCCAGTTTTTTGTTTTGTTCAAACTGGTATTTGCCATAGTTCATTATCTTGCAAACCGGAGGATCCGCGTTTGGCGATATTTCCACTAAATCCAAGTCTGCCGCATAAGCAATCTGTTTGGCCTCATCCAAAGAGATAATACCTAGCACTTCACCTTCTGCCCCTGTAACCCTCACCCGTCTTGCAGTGATTGAATCATTCAGGCGCGTTTCATCTTTTTTAGCAGCGATACCCTAATCCTCCAAAACTATCATTATATTCTGTCGCCAATCTCTTTTGTTAACCGCTCGGTAAATTCAT
Organism: Methylovulum sp.; assembly: GCA_030653435.1. Taxonomy (GTDB): domain Bacteria; phylum Pseudomonadota; class Gammaproteobacteria; order Methylococcales; family Methylomonadaceae; genus Methylovulum. The sequence goes on along the minus strand of JAURZI010000111.1, from coordinate 192,130 downwards.
CAATTGACAGACTGCCTAAATCATCACCTTTTTGCGTACGTACCGTAATGACTTTTTCTTCTAGTTCCTTATCACCAAGGATGACAAGATACGGTACCCGCTGCATTGAATGCTCGCGGATTTTAAACCCGATTTTTTCATTTCTCAAGTCTATTTTTACCCGAACACCCTGTTTTTCAAGGCCTCGCATAAGTTCTAAAGCATAATCCGCATGCCTGTCTGCAATCGTCAACAACACTATTTGCACAGGTGACAACCATGTCGGGAACGTCCCCGCATACTGCTCGATTAAGATACCGATAAACCGTTCTAATGAACCCAGTATAGCCCTGTGCAGCATCACAGGCACTTGCTTTGAACCATCTTCGGCAATATAACTGGCGTCTAGCCGACTCGGCATGGAAAAATCAACTTGGATCGTACCACATTGCCAAACCCGGCCAATACAGTCTTTTAATGAAAACTCAATTTTCGGTCCATAAAAAGCACCTTCGCCAGGCTGCAAATCCCACTTCAAGCCTTTATTATTAAGCGCCAACTCCAAAGCACCTTCAGCCTTATCCCAGACCGCATCGTCACCAACCCGATTCTCGGGTCGCGTAGATAGCTTAATGATAATGTCTTCGAAGCCAAAATCCCTGTAAACGTCAAACAACATATCAATAAAATTTGAAACCTCGCCCTGAATTTGGCTTTCCGTACAAAATATATGGGCATCATCCTGAACAAAGTTCCTGACCCGCATCAAACCATGCAAGGTACCAGACGGCTCATTACGATGGCAGGAACCGAATTCCGCCAAACGTATCGGTAAATCACGGTAACTTTTAATGCCTTGATTATAAATTTGCACGTGACAAGGACAATTCATCGGCTTAATCGCATAATCGCGATGTTCCGAGTGGGTGGTAAAAATCATGTTACCGAATTTCTCCCAGTGACCTGATTTTTCCCACAAAGACCGATCTACAACCTGCGGCGTTTTAACTTCACCATAACCATTTATCCGCAATTTTTGTCGTATGTATTGCTCTATCTGTTGATATATGATCCAACCCTTCTCATGCCAAAACACCATACCAGGAGCTTCTTCCTGGGCATGAAACAAATCCAGTGTTTTAGCTAGCTTACGATGGTCACGTTTTTCAGCCTCTTCCAAGCGATGCAGGTAGGCCTGCAAATCCTTTTTATCACCCCAAGCCGTACCATAGATACGTTGCAACATCTCATTATCGGAATTGCCGCGCCAATAAGCGCCAGCAATTTTCATCAACTTGAATGCGCTTAATTTCCCTGTGCTAGGGACATGCGGACCACGGCATAAATCAACAAACCCGCCTTGTGCATACAAAGACAAATCCTGGCCTTCAGGAATGGATTCGATAATTTCTGCTTTGTAGGCTTCGCCCTGATCCCTGAAAAACTTTATAGCCTCATCTCTTGACAGCACTGAACGCACTACCGCATGGTCTTCGGCAACCAATTGCTGCATTTTCGCCTCGATTACCGTCAAATCATCAGGAGTAAACGCCCGTTGATAGGCAAAATCGTAGAAAAATCCATTTTCAATAACAGGACCGATAGTCACTTGCGCGTCAGGGAACAGCTGCTTGACAGCCTGAGCCAAAAGATGTGCCGTGGAATGGCGGATAACATCAATGCCATCCTCATCTTTTGCCGTGATAATTTGCAGTGCAACATCCTGGGCAATTAACGTGCTTGCATCAACCAACTGACCATTGACTTTAGCTGCCAAAGTCGCCTTAGCCAAACCGGACCCGATGGATTTAGCAACATCCATCACCGTTACAGCTTGTTCGTAACTACGTTGGGAGCCATCGGGAAGGGTAATTACTGGCATTTTTATCAAATACGTTAGTTTCTGCAATAAAAAAAGCACTGCGATGCAGTGCTTAGTATTCTGGTAGGCGCGATTGGACTCGAACCAACGACCCCCACCATGTCAAGGTGGTGCTCTAACCAACTGAGCTACGCGCCTGAAGCCTGTTAAACTTCAAGCTGAGCATTATACCAATAGATTTTTGTTACGCAACTGTTATGCCGATATTTGTTAATGATTTTCCAAGTACCTAGATCAACATCCGATAAGGATTGATAAAGCAAGTACGGACACCCTTGTTAATAGACGGGATGCTCAGCAGAACAAATGAACGGCAATAATCCCAAGCACCTGCTCCAGGTTCAGATTTTCATTTTCACCGATGATATTATGTGCTGGGATAGGATATTTCAGGTCAATACCATAATAACCCGAATCCTGTGCAAACGTATAAATATAAGCCGCTAGACTAGGGTCGCCAGTCAGATAGAGTTCAATCGTCTGGTAATGTGAGTGCTGGTCATTCAGCGCCAGCGTGTTTTCTCCATAACGATGCACCAGCTCCAACAGCAGCAGTTTCAGAGGCATATCTTTATCAATCGCCCAAACATTCATAAACGCCGCAACTTAAATTTTCCTTATAACCACCGGCCTTGCGTAATAATTGAACAATAGCAAGCTTTGCACTTTATTAATGAGTAATAATGCCAGCAGAAGACTTAACAGGCCGCTGGCTGCAACCCATATATCGGTGTAGGGGCCGTCAACCGGCAATAACCAACTTGCAACCGCCGCCCCGATAAAAAGGGCTACCAAAGGTGCCAAATAGAGCAATAAAGACGCCCGTAACAACACACTTTCATCAATACCGACAATCACGGCATCACCTATTGTTAGCATAAACTCACTGTCAACCGGCACCGGTTTTTTACTCAGGATGCTAGCCAATGCCTGTGTCGAACAAGCGGATTTTTGCTGGCATCCGCAGCAGACACCGTGTTGTGCATTGCTCACCCAGACTTGCCGGTTATCTACTTTTACTACTATGGCGGATTCTTCTATCATCACGAACCTGCTCAAGCCATGAGGTTTAAATGTTTTTCGGCAAAGTATAAGATGCCTTCAATTTCTTGCAACCGTAGCGCTTGCAAACGTTCGCCATAGCACACCGGACTTTGGCAAACGCCGGTTGTGGGGTCAAAAATAAAACCGTGCATGGAACAGCGCAGAAATTGGCCTGTTTCATCAAAAATCGCGTCCTGCTCGCAATTTAACGGCCTGTGCATGTGCATGCAGTGATTCACATAACTGTATGGCAAGCCATCAAATAAAAAGATTATGGCTGAGCATGCTTTGCCTTTGAACATGATTTGTCGGGTCAGATAACGGGTGTCCCGCAAGACCTGAATCGGGCAAACGGCTTTTAGTCGGTTGTGTTGCATATCAGGTTCAAACCCAAGCCGCTTGGATGGCACTCAGCCACTCAGCCAAGCGTTTGCTGGTCAAGTCTTTCTGATTTTCCTGATCCAGCGCCAAGCCAACGAAACGCCCCTCAACGATGGCTTTGGACAGCTTAAAGCTATAGCCTTCGGGACTGCACGCGCCGATAAGGGTCGCACCGCATTGTGCAAAAGCGTCGTAAAGATAATACATGGCGCTGACAAAATCATCGGGGTAGCTTTTTTGATTGCCCAGGCCATAAATGGCGACGGTTTTGCCGGTAAAATCATGGCCTTCCAGCTTAGGCAGAAACTCCGCCCAGCTTTCGGTGGCATTGCCTGTAGCCAAACCCGGCAACTCGCCATCACCGTAAGTAGGCGCACCCAAAATCAGAATATCGTGACTCAGCAAGTCCGCCACGTCGGCATTGCGGATATTGACCGGTTTTGCCGCCAGCCCAGAACCCAGCAGACCCGCAATGTCTTTGGCAACACGCCGGGTATTGCCGGTATCGGTACCGAAAAAAATGCCTATTTTTGCCATCGTATTCCCCCTGCTTACCGGTTTGACCGCTTAGAATTTAAACTTATAGCGAGATTTGCAATAAACCGCTAGGCTGCTGAGCTTGTTTTTGTTGCCATTCATCCGGCGTATACGCCTTGACGCTAACGGCATGCAGCTTGCCCGACGCTAGCGGCCCTTTCAGCGTCGCCATGACCAACTGCTGTTTTTTGACTAACGGCAAATCGATGAACTGTGTGCTGATGACAGTAATCACCAAATCACAGCCCTCACCTTCGACGATCACATCAGCATCCTCGACGCCTTGTTTTACCAACGCCGTCACTTCCCCAACGCTAAGCGCGGCGGCTTCAGGCGCAGGCGGCACCTTAACAGCTGAAGCCAGTAACGGCAATAAACTGCCATTATTGGACATTTCTTCGATAATATCGCAACCACCAACCAACTCGCCATTGACGAACAATTGCGGATAGGTCGGCCAATGCGAAATGCTGGGCAGTTTTTCACGTATAAACGGCGCCTCCAGCACATTGACATAAGCAAATTCGGTGTTGGTCGTATTCAATATACCGATAGCTTTGGCCGAGAAGCCACACTGCGGATTGCTGGGCACACCCTTCATATAAATGATGACGGGGTTGGCTGCCAGTTGGTTGCGGATCTTGTCTTCAGTTTTCATAGGGTTTCCGTGTTATCTGTATGGGCGTGTTCTATTCTTGCATGAGGGTATTAAGACTGACCGGCCTGTTGCCTGATGCTGTCATCGTCTTTTTTGATCAATCTGATGGCTCCAGACCCGTTGATGACATCGGCATCAATAACGCATTGTTCGACATCGTCGACAGAAGGTATGTCGAACATCGTTTTTCGTAAGATCTGTTCCATAATGCTGCGTAAACCACGCGCACCGGTTTCCCGCTCTATGGCTTTTTTAGCGATTTCAACCAGGGCATCCTGCTCAAACGTCAATTCCACTCCTTCGTAGGCGAACAATTGCTGATATTGTTTAACCAGCGCATTTTTTGGTTCCGTCAGCACCTGAATCAGCGCATCGACATCCAGCGGTTCCAGCGGAGCCAGCACCGGGAAGCGCCCTATAAACTCTGGAATCAGGCCGAATTTACGCAAATCGGCAGGCTGCGTGGCATTGAGCATCGCTTCCAAACTGGGTTTTTCACTGTTTTGATTGACTTCAGCATGAAAACCGATAGCTGAATTGGTCGGCTGCAAACGCTTCTCGACATGTTTTTCCAGCCCAGGAAACGAACCACCGGCGATAAACAGGATATTGCGCGTATCTATCATCGTGTCGCCGCCATCCTTGTTGCGGTGGCCTTTGGCCGGTAATTTGACATGGGAGCCTTCAACCAGCCGCAATAACGCCTGTTGCACCCCTTCCCCCGATACATCACGGGTACCCGTTTGCTGTTCCGAACTACGGGCAATTTTGTCAATTTCATCCAGATAGACTATCCCCCACTCGGCATTGGCAATATTGCCCTCTGCAACATCCAGCAGACGTACCAGAATATTTTCGACATCATCGCCGACATAACCCGCCTGTGTCAGCGTAGTCGCATCGGCGACAACAAATGGCACCCCCACTATCTTTGCTAACGTACTGGCAAGCAAAGTTTTGCCGGTGCCGGAAGGGCCTATCAGCAAGATATTGGATTTGCCGATTTCGACATCCTTGTCAAATTCGCCTAGCCCGGCGTCGCCGCTTTCATGCTTGAGGCGCTTGTAATGGTTGTAAACGGCGACGGCTAAAATTTCCTTAGCCAAATGCTGGCCTATCACATACTGATCCAGATAGGCCTTTATTTTGGCTGGCTTGGGCAATTCGCCCTGCATCTGCGACAGTTCTTTTTTCCTGCTCCAATTGGTGACCACCTGATAGGCCAGTTGCACACAAGCCCCGCAAATATAACCGTCGGCGCCTGCAATTAAAGGCACCGACACGGATTGGTCTATGCCACAAAAAGAACAATGTTTGATTTCTTTATGACTCATCTGCGCTTTCCTCGGCTTCTTTAGACAAACTGGCTAACCAGGCGCGTTGACACGTCCGCCTGGAACGTTCTTTCATTAACTGGCGAATTTTCGGCGTCGCTTTTTGTAGGGACAGGGTTTCAGGTTTTTGTATCTGTTTACACAAAACCAGATGAAAACCTATTTCCGATTCGACAATACCACTGATTTCACCGGCTTTCATATTAAACAACACAGCATCCAGTTCGGGATAAAGCTTGCCGCGAGGCACCAAACCCAACACGCCGCCTTGTAATGCAGTAGGGCATTCAGAATGTTTCAGCGCCAGATCGGCAAATTTATGCGGTTTTTTTTGCAATTTAACGCCTATTTCCTCGAGACGCGCCATTGCCATGGCTCTGGTGTTCTCTGGATATTCGGGGTTAATGCTAATAAAAATATGGCCGGCTTCTCGCAATTCAGGCTTGATGAACTGCTCCTGATGAAGATGGTAATAAATGCCGATTTCTATCTCGCTGGGATCGGGCGCGCGGCTGCCAATAAGATCGAGTACGGTATTCACCTTGCACTGCCGGTACAAGGCAGCACGCAAAGTATCTTCATCAAGCTGGTTGCGGTACAACTCGCCGTAAAAAACATCGTCGTCGTCATAACGCCCGCGGATCTCCTGATAAGCACGCTGCACTTCCTTGTCGGTAATGACAACCGCCGAGGCTTCCTTGGCATTAAGCACCCTGCCCTCGATAATATACTCATTGGCAGCCTGCCGTTGCGCCTGCGTCAACTCGGCATCGGCAAGCTCGCTAGGAGATTTTTTAAATAAAGCTAACGCCGCCCTTAACACATTATAGGCTTCCGGCCCGGCGGCGTTGTTGGTCGCAGTCATGGTTAAACCTCCGGTTCATTAAAGGTTTCAGGATGCGCTGGCGCTAGCGCGGTTTCAGGAAGCTGCAGCATCCGCCCCTGGAACAGAACGTGGTACTGGATCAACGCATCGTCCCTCAGCACCTTAAAAATCTCGCCTTCCGTGCCCTTGGCGACGATAACCTGACCTTGCACAGCCAAGTCTATCGTGCAAACCACGCGGTCACGGAATTCAAAGCGGCTGGGGTTCCACGGCTCATCGGCACCAATCAACTCTTCCAGTCGACAACCAACCATACGCCCGTGATTAAGGAAATGTACGGTAAAAATCACTTGGTCCTGCAGAAACGTGCCCACTTCAATGACGTTGCCGACGCTGCCGCGCCGGATCAGCAAATGGCCGACATCCAAGCCCGGATAAGTGCCGTCGTTACGGACGTTGCGGGTGACCCGCACCGCTTCCCCGTATTCAAACCGGCCTTCATCAAAACGTTCGGGTTTCATGTTTTGATATCGCTTAAGGAAACAAATGCCGTTTGTGGCTCGCCCATGCTGAAAACCTTAAAGACTTTTTCAGTTTGCGCGTCGGATTCGACAAAATCCTGGTAAGCCCGCATCAGTAACCGGCTGTACACAGCTTTTTTTGCCGCCAGCTCATCCGGCATGCTGTCTGCGGCTTGCTGTAAATAATCATGGAACCGTTGCAAGATATGCAAACGATTGACATGCACGACACTTTGCTCATATTGCAATTGAAAATATTGCAAAAAGTCTTCAGCAGACTCCAGTTCTTCCATTTCTACTTCAAAACTCATGATATTCTCCGTAAACTTTAAAGGGGGCCGACTAAAGCAGCGTCCTGGGTCAACAGGTAGATAGCCAACATAATAAAGACTATCAACGCCATAACACTTAACAAGGAACCGGGTTTTTCTTTCAACATGATGAAGCTCCAATGAGTTCGTTATCTGTTTTACGCTTGAGCACCAACTCCAATAACCCCTGTGCGCCTATTCTGTCCCTGCTGTCCAGCTCAACCAGTTTTTCAAAAATAGCCTGGCTGACATCCAGATTGTTCAGGCGCATATTTAAAAAACCGATGGCCTTTAACGTGAATAAATACAACCTCACCTGCGTCAGCAATACGGCAGGCACCGTACTGAGATGGCCGGGCTGCAAATCCCGCCAATCTTCGGGGAAATCCACCAGCGGTCTTATCACGGCCAGCGCCTTGACGGTCGCATGCAAGGCATCTTCGAGACGGTGCTGGTAATAATAAAACCGGTTTAATGCCACCAAGACGTTCAGCGATTCGGGCGCCTTAAAATAAGCCTGCAACAAAGGCAGTTCCGCACCCCCCGTCGCATAACTGCCGGCAGCCGCTTCGATCAGTTCCTTGACGCCGGCAACATCGGCTTCTTCAAAATACAAGCCCTGGGCTTCAAAATCCAAGAGATCCATTTATAACCCCACCGTCATTTTTACCGGGCTGTCCTGGTGGCTGGTACAAATGCTTTCCGCCTCGCAAGTCTTGCAGTTTTCGTCGCTGGTGGTTTTATGCAACAGCGTCTGCTTGGCTTCCAGCTCATCAATGCGTTCCATCAGGCAGGAAATCGCCTTGCCCACCGGATCCGGAATCAAATGATGGTCGAGGTCTATGCCGTGCCTGTTCTGTATCTTGGCGCCCTTGCTCTGAATGATGCGCCCCGGTATGCCCACGACCGTACAACAATGCGGCACATCTTTAATAACCACCGAATTGGCGCCTACACGGACATTGTTGCCTAATGTGATGGCCCCCAGAATTTTCGCGCCGGAACCGACCAGAACATTATTGCCTAAAGTCGGATGGCGTTTCTCCTTGTTCCAGGTCGTGCCTCCCAGCGTGACGCCATGATAAAGCGTGACGTCGTTGCCGATTTCGGCAGTCTCCCCGATCACGACACCCAAGGCGTGGTCAATAAACAAGCGCCGTCCTATCGTTGCGCCCGGATGGATCTCGACGCTAGTGAACATTTTGGCGAATGCGGCCAATACCCGTGCCGCCAGCTTCCAGTTCGCTTTCCATAAACGGTGGCTGATTCGGTGCACCAATACCGCATGGACTCCGGAATAGGTCAGCAATATTTCCATGACACTATGGGCGGCAGGGTCGCGTCCAAATACGCAGTGCACATCCTCATGCCATTGTGCAAAAAAACCCAGCTTCACACTGGCAAACTTGCTGTCCGGCATCACCATGACCATCAGCTCAGGCTCCAGCCTGTCTTGCCGGGTATCGGTGGTGCAGGTATCCTGAAAAACGAGCCAGGGTAGCGCTCATCATCCTGCAAAGGCGGATCTATCCGGTCGTTAACTTCAGGCTCGCGCGGTTCGTTATGTTCGTTCATGGTCAATCTCCTCTACAGATTTTGATGAAAAAGGTTCAAGTCTGACGCGCTGGGCGGCTTTTTGGTCGCGCTGACAAACTGCTTCACTTGCAGCAACAAGGTTTGCGCCTGCCCCCGGCTGACGGTTATGCCCAGTTGTTGATAGGCATGGATGACACCCTGCGTACCGGAATGCTTGCCCAAGACCAGCTGATGGCTGCGCCCGACGATAGCCGGATCCACACCCTGGTAATTATTCGCGTCTTTCAGCAAACCATCGACATGGATACCCGCCTCATGACTGAACACATCCTTCCCGATTAAACTCTTACGGCTGCCTATCGCATCGCCGGAAGCATTCGCAACCAGTGCCGACAAGCCGGAAAAATGGAATAAATCAACGCCGGTTTCGATGCCGTATAACTGCCTTAAACCGACCACGACCTCCTCCAACGCCGCGTTGCCCGCCCGCTCGCCGAGGCCGTTAACCGTCGTATTGACATGCGTTGCCCCCGCTAATGCCGCCGCCAAGGTGTTAGCGGTCGCCAGCCCCAAATCGTCATGGGCGTGCATTTCAATTTCCAGATCGGTGGCTGCACGTAATTTTTTAATGGTCTCAAACACACCGAATGGCTCCATGATGCCGACGGTATCGGCAAAGCGGATACGGGACGCGCCTGCCTGTTGTGCAGTTTCGGTCATGCGGATTAAAAAATCGACATCCGCCCGCGACGCATCTTCCATGCCCACGCAGACATCAAAACCCAGTTGTTTGGCGTCCTGCACCAATGCGCTAATGGTGTCCAGCACCCAGCTACGAGATTGCTTCAGTTTGTGCTGGATATGCTGGTCGGATGCAGAAATAGACAAATCCACCTTATGTACATCCAAGCCCAAACAGGTCTGCAAATCATCTCGGCGCATCCTCGACCAGACCAGCAGTTTCGACGGCAATCCCAATGCCGCAATGGCCTGTATTTCTTCCCGCTCGACCGCCCCCATCGCCGGGATACCGATTTCCAGTTCCGGCACACCCAATGCTGCAAGCTGCGTCGCTATCGCCAGCTTTTCATCCAGCGAAAAGGCGACGCCGGCAGATTGCTCGCCGTCCCTGAGCGTGGTGTCGTCGATGATGATGTGGCGGGTTTGGGATTTCATGGGCGTGTGCTGGAGTCAAAACAGTGTTGATAGATGTAAAGCAAAACACTTGCCAACTTATCAAGCGGCGGAAATAGCGGCTTACACGAGATGATTGGCGGGATGACTACAGGACAATGCGGCGCGAGAAAGAGAAATTGTCGCAAAGCCGACAAGGTGATCTCTGCTTTGACCGATGCAGGAATTCAGTACCTGACCGGCGCGTGTGATATATTTGGCGCAAAAAAAAGACGGCGTAAGCATGCACTTTGAATGGGACGAGCATAAAAACAAACCGCTTCAAAACACCTGTGGTGTTTGTTTTGAAGATGTATTCATAGAGCCATCGGCGAGGAAGGCTGCTCGATATTCTGCCCCATCATAATCTTGAAAAATATCCCAACCCAAAACTGTTCATCGTCCAAATAAGGAATTTAGAAACGTAGGGCGCGCCGCGCGCGCCTTTTCCGGTACCGAACCGCCGATGGCGCACACAGCGCGCCCTACGATGGGAAAGGCTGAATAATGACCTCTGGCAAAAACTTCAACGCTTTTTGACTCAGATGGGAGTAATAGAGCAAGCGAAACAAGAGCAGATAGACCTGGTGTATTTTGATACCCACACAGGGCACTAGTGAATCGGGTTTCACACTGGAACTACCTACCACACCCAGAACAGGCACGGCTTATTATGAACTTGTGCTTTTTCCTGTTAATGCGACATCATTCACGCTGTCAGCTAATCCTCTGTTGGGGACAACCCAGGCAAATGACGATTGCGGTACGCTAACGCTGACTAATACCGGGGTTAAAGATATTTTGCCATACGGCCCCGGCGTCACTGCGGCCACTTGCTGGTAAAGCTGAGTTAATCAGCGATGAAGCCGTTGAACTCGTCCAGATCGCCAACCGGTAATTTAGGACATGACAAGCACGGGTTGAAAGATTTTGTATCAAACCTTGTTAAAACAACTGCAAGGCCAGCATAATCGCATCTTCACGACCATTTTCGGCGGGATAATAGCCTTTTCTAATACCTATTTCGTTAAAACCCATGTCTTCGTATAAGGCAATCGCACCCGTGTTGGAAGGCCTGACTTCAAGAAAAACGGTTTCTGCTTTGCCTCTGGCTACCTCAAGCAAATTTTCCAGCATTTTACGGCCTATACCTTGCTTTTGTTCGGCAGGGTCTACCGATATATTCAGGATATGTGCTTCGCCGACAGCGATAGACACCAAACTATATCCCAGCACTTTATCCAGTTCTTCACAGACCCAGCAACTGTAGCCCGCTTTAAAGCAATCCTTGAAAATATCTTCTTCCCAAGGGAATTGGTAATTTTTTCTTTCTATCGCTAACACTTCAGGCAAATCGGAAACAGTCATTCTTCTAAGGCGCATCAAGTCTTTCCTTGATACCGAATCAGGAAATACTTTGGCATAAAACTCTTTATCCGCATCATAAATCAGGAAATTTTTTATTTGGTCCAACAATCCACGCATGATTAATATTCACTCTTATTTATTGTTTGCATCGCTAGTTGCAGGTCTTGCCAGGCTTTGCGCTTCTCTGCCAAAGACCGTAACAAATACGCCGGATGATAGACGACAACAAGAGGCGTATCATCTAAAGTGTGCACTTTGCCCCTAAGTTTGGCTAAAGGCAAGTCGGTGTTTAATAACGTCTGGGCAGCAATACGGCCTACCGCGAGGATAATTTTGGGTTGTATGATCGCAAGTTGCCGCTGTAAATAATCAAAACAGCTTTCCACTTCATCAACATGCGGGTCGCGATTGCGCGGAGGGCGGCACTTTATAATATTGGTAATAAAGACTTCTTCCCGGGTCAATCCCATCGCGCGTAGCATTTCCGTCAATAGCTGCCCCGCATTGCCGACAAACGGCTTGCCTTGTTCATCCTCGTGCTGCCCCGGCGCTTCACCTATCAACAACCAGTCGGCCTTATTATTGCCTGTACCGAATACGGTTTGGGTGCGCGTTTCGCACAACCCACATTTTGTGCAGCCGGCAACTTCAGTTTGTAATGTATCCCAACCGTTGTTCGCTGCCGTTCCTAAACAGTCACTATCGATAACGGCTGGCACCGGCATTCTGGACATCCAAACATCAATGCCCATAGCCTCCAGATAGTTCAACCGCAATACATTATCCAACATTTAACCCCAAAGCTTATAAAATCACCGTGCCGTAAAACCAATCCCGCATAGGCTTCATCATCGTTGCCAATATGCCACAAAAATACGTTTATTAAAACTTTTGCTAACGGTTCGCTTGTTACCAAGCGGTCTGAAGCGTTGCCTGTGACAACCCTTTGATGACGCGTGCAACGCGCCTTACAGCAACTAATTGACAGCGTCATTAACGCCCGCCGACTTGGAAAATTGACATCTTCACAGTCCTGTTTTAGAGTTCGGTGCTGAGGATGTACTGTATAAATATAATTAAGTGGAGCGTTTAACATGGCTAGACCATTAATACAATTGGCACTCGATTCTTTGGATTTCAACCAAACCATCAGTCTTGCTGAGCAGACGGCGCCTTATGTCGATATTTTCGAAATCGGCACACCGTGTATCAAACACAATGGGGTTGAACTGGTAAAGGAACTGCGGACAAGATTCCCTAGTAAGCTTATTTTAGTCGACCTGAAAACCATGGATGCCGGCGAGTACGAAGCGACACCCTTCTATGCGGCGGGCGCGGACATATGTACCGTGCTGGGCGTTTCGGGCATGGCTACGATCGCCGGTGTTATTAACGCCGCCAAGGCACACCAAGCGGAAGCGCAAATCGATTTGATCAATGTGCCTGACAAACTGGCTTGTGCAAAAGCAGCAGCTGAACTGGGAGCGCATATTATCGGCGTACACACGGGGCTTGATGCCCAGGCTGCCGGACAAACGCCGTTTGCCGACTTGGCGGCTATCGCGTCATTAGGCTTAAAGCTCAGATTATCGGTGGCAGGCGGTATCAAGCTATCGACGGTGAAACAAGTCGTCGAGTCAGGCGCTGACATTATCGTGGTTGGCGCCGCCATTTATGGAGCCGCATCGCCTGCCGACGCAGCGCGCATGATACGTGATGCGGCTGACGGCAAAGTGACGCACCAGCAGTTGGTCGTCAATAAAATATCGTCAATCCTAAGCGAAACAGCAGATTCACACCCCGCGAGGTTAACCCGCATGCTGGACAGGGCTGCCCGTGTTTTCGTCTCCGGCGCCGGCCGTTCAGGACTGATCGGCAAATTCTTCGCGATGCGCTTGATGCACAGCGGTTATGATGTCAGCGTAGTCGGCGAAATTGTTACGCCCAGCATTAAACGCGGCGATTTGCTGATTATTATTTCGGGATCGGGCGAGACCGAGCAACTGATTGCTTTCACCAAACGGGCCAGGGACGTGGGCGCGGATATTTTGTTAATTACGGCAAAAGACAAGTCAACGATAGGCGATATGGCGGATGCCGTATTCCAGGTCGGTTTACCCGAACAATACGGCAAGGTGCAAGGCATGCCTATGGGCACCGTTTTTGAGCTGTCCACGCTGTTCTTCCTGGAAGCCTTTATTTCGCATGTCATCCACGAAAAAGGCATTGCCGAAGAAGAAATGCGCTCAAGGCACGCTAATCTGGAGTAGCGGCAACAGAACGGGGCTATAGCTACCCGTTCACTGTTCGATGGCAAGTTTTAAAACCTCATCGACTTTTTCCAGCCAGACAAACGTCAGTTGGTTTCTGACTGCTTCCGGTATTTCTTCAAAATCACGCCGGTTACGCGCCGGCAGCAACACGGTTTTTATCCCGGCCCGGGCGGCGGCAATCACTTTTTCCTTGATGCCGCCAACCGGTAACACCAAACCTCGCAAACTTATTTCCCCGGTCATCGCGACATCGCTTTGCACAACGCGTCCGGAAAATGCCGAATAAAGCGCCGTAAACATCGCTACGCCGGCGCTGGGGCCGTCTTTAGGGATAGCGCCGGCCGGCACATGCACATGAATATCGCTTTTTTCAAATATATCCTGGTTTAAACCTAGCGCAACGGCATGCGATTTCACCAGACTCAATGCCGCCTGCGCGCTTTCCTTCATGACATCGCCGAGCTGACCGGTCAGAATCAGTTTGCCGTTGCCCGGAACTTTGGTGGCCTCGATAAACAAAATATCGCCGCCCACCGGCGTCCAGGCCAGACCTGTCGCAACGCCCGGTTCGCTGGTACGCATCGCGACTTCGCTATCAAATTTTTTAGGTCCCAGTATCGTAGGGATGGCGTCAGCGTCGATCTCTTCTCTGGCGACTTGCCCTTCAGCTATACGCATCGCTACACGACGGAATACGGAACCTATTTCCCGTTCCAGATTCCGGCACCCGGCTTCGCGGGTATAGTCCTGGATAATGCTTTGTATCGCCTGGTCGGTAATTGCGCATTGCTCAGGCGTCAGGCCATTGGCTTCCAGTTGCCTGCCCACCAGATAACGCCTGGCAATCTGGGCTTTTTCATCCAGCGTGTAGCCCGTCAATTCGATCACTTCCATACGGTCGCGCAACGGTATCGGGATATTATCCAGCACATTGGCGGTACCTATAAACATGATATGGCTCAAGTCGAAGGCGACACCGAGATAATTGTCACGGAAAGAGAAGTTCTGCTCCGGATCCAGCACTTCCAGCAACGCCGATGACGGGTCGCCCTGAAACCCCGCCCCCAGTTTGTCCATTTCATCGAGCATAAACACGGGATTATTGGTGCCGGCCTTGCGTATGGATTGGATGATATTACCCGGCAGCGCACCAATGTAGGTACGCCGATGCCCCCGAATCTCGGCTTCATCATGCACGCCGCCCAAACTGGCGCGTACAAATTCACGCCCGGCCGCACGGGCGATGCTACGTCCCAGTGACGTTTTGCCTACACCTGGCGGGCCGACGAAACAAAGGATCGGGCTTTTGCCGTTCGGGTTCAACTTGCGTACCGCCAGGAACTCCAGAATGCGCTGCTTGATTTTATCCAGACCGTAATGGTCTTCGTTGAGGATATCCCTGGCCTTGGCAATGTCGATTACACCGGCACTCGCTTTAGCCCACGGCAATTCAGTCAGCCAGTCAAGGTAGCTACGTACCATTGAATATTCGCCGCTGGCATCAGACATGTGCTGTAAGCGGCCCAGTTCTTTACGGGCCTGCTTTTCCACTTCCTCAGGCATATTAGCGGCGCTTATGGCCTTGCTGATATCGTCAATTTCGGCTGAGTTTTCTTCGCCCTCGCCCAATTCTTTCTGGATGGCCTTCATTTGCTCACGCAACACAAACTCTCGTTGCCGCTGCCCCATCGTTTCCTGGGTCTGTTCATTAATCTGGTTAGACAGTTTTAACACTTCAATACGGTAATTGAGCAATTCCAGCACTTTATCCAGACGCTGCTGAATATCAAACAAAGCCAATATTTGTTGTTTGTCATCGGCTTTGGCTACCAGATAGCTACCTATCAAATCTGCCAACATTGCCGGTGACGCTACCGATTGTACGGCCGCCACCAGCTCTACCGGCGCCTGACGAGTCAAACCCAGCACCTCTAGCGCTTTTTGCTTGAGTGTTATCAGCCGCGCATCAATATCCCTGGAGACGACCTCAGCCTCTTCATAGTATTCCACGCTGGCAACCAGAAAAGGGTAACCGGGCAAAAACGCCTTCAGGCGAAAGCGCCGCACACCTTGGCAAACCATATGATGGCTACCGTCAGGGGTGGTAATATAGCGCAATATATCGGCAGACGTGCCAACCGTATGCAGATCATCGGGTTCCGCTTCTTTATCCCTATCATGCCGCTGCATAATCAGGCCAATCTGCTGCTCGGAGCGAACCGCCTGCTGCACGGCCATAACGGAAGAGTTGCGCCCGATGACCAGCGGCAAAACAATCTGCGGAAACAGCACGATGCCACGCATTGGCACAATAATCAGCGCGTCATCCGGCAACTGCGGGAAGGATGGCGGCGTATCCTGCGTAATCTCCGATATGGGTTCAGCAGTAGCGTCCGCGCTAAATCCGGGTAGCAGCTTTTTAATATCATTGATGTGCATCAAGCTCCCCTTTTCCGCAACGTGATCAATAAACAACCGTCCACAAATTCACGGCTACCCATTTCAAACCTTCCGGCCGGCAGTTCGATACTCCGTTCAAAGCGCCCGTAGGGAATTTCCAAACGCCGTATTGCTATATCTGGGCTAACCGGCAAATGACGCCGCCCGCCGATGATGAGACAGGGGCCGTCAAGTATCACGCTGATATGCTCAGGCGCAACGCCGGGCAGTGCGACCATGATTTTGTAGTCCTCCTGGGTTTCGTATACATCGACAGGGGGTTCCCAGGCCGGTCGCCTGGCATATAGCACAGCCGGTCTGAAAAACTGCCGATGCAGGCGGTCGGCCCGATCTATCATTTCACAGGCTTCCGCCCACATCCAGGATTCAAGATCTCGTGATGGCATAGCGCTCCAAAGTGGCTGTAGGCGTGCCGCGCACGCCAGAAAGAGTTAAAAATTAAGCATCCAGAAAGGTGCATGCGGCGCGCCCTATTCGCCCGCAAATAACGCCACCATTTCATCCCGGCTAAGCACTTCTTTTTCCTGAAGCACTTGCGCCAGTTTTTCCAGCTCCGGACGGTTCGCGGCAATAATGTCACGAGCGCGCGTCTCGCCTTCTTCAATTAATGCCATGACTTCAGTATCAATAAGACGGGCTGTGGTATCGCTATAATTACGATATTCAGACCCTTCGGTTTCAAGAAACTGTAGCTGTTGGCGTTTACCGTAAGTCAAGGCGCCCATTTTTTTGCTCATGCCCAGAACGCACACCATATTGCGGGCAATTTCACTGGCTTTTTCCAGATCATTCTGTGCTCCGGTTG
This sequence comes from Methylovulum sp., assembly GCA_030653435.1. Classification (GTDB taxonomy): domain Bacteria; phylum Pseudomonadota; class Gammaproteobacteria; order Methylococcales; family Methylomonadaceae; genus Methylovulum. Next base: position 175,042 of record JAURZI010000111.1, on the reverse strand, counting down.
AAACACTGCCCAACGCCATGTCTTCCGCAACACGTCCCCCCAGTAAAATAGCTATCTGGTCTTTCAGCTCATATTCCGTCGATAAAAACTTTTCTTCAACCGGCAATTGCAAGGTAAAGCCCAATGTCGACACGCCGCGCGGAATGATAGAAATCTTATGCACCGGCTGGCCGGTCGGCACATGCTCGGCAACCAATGCGTGACCAGCCTCATGGTAAGCAACCCTGCGCTTTTCTTCGGGGTTTAATGCGCGGTTTTTCTTTTCCGGGCCCGCCAATATCCGATCTATCGCCGCTTCAAAATCATCCATGTCTATTTTATTGTGGCTTAAGCGGGTCGCTATAATCGCCGCCTCATTGGCGATATTGGCAAGATCGGCGCCAACCAGCCCCGGTGTGCGGCGGGCGACAACGGCTATATCGATATTGTCCGCCAAGGTCATCGGTTTGGTGTGCAATTTGAGAATCTCGATGCGATCCTGCAAGTCCGGTTTATCGACAATAATCTGACGGTCAAAACGACCTGCTCTCAGCAAAGCCTTATCGAGAATTTCAGGCCGGTTGGTCGCCGCCATGACAACCACGCCGACCGACGTGTCAAATCCGTCCATTTCAGTCAGCAACTGGTTCAAGGTTTGTTCGCGCTCATCGTGCCCGCCCATCATAACCGGCCCGCCGCGAGAACGGCCGATGGCATCCAGTTCATCTATAAAAATGATACAAGGGGCTTTATTGCGCGCCTGTTCAAAAAGTTCGCGCACCCGCGCCGCGCCGACGCCAACAAAAAGCTCAATAAATTCGGAACCGCTGATATTAAAGAACGGTACTCCGGCTTCACCGGCGACGGCGCGTGCCAACAAGGTTTTACCGGTTCCGGGCGGGCCCACCAACAACACGCCTTTCGGCATATGCCCGCCCAATTTCTGGATTTTTTCCGGGGCTTTTAAAAAGTCTATGGATTCCTTGAGTTCCTGTTTGGCACTATCGGCACCGGCTACATCATCAAAAGTGATCTTGGGCAGGGAATCCGGATGGATATGGGCCTTATTGCCCAAGTTCAAAAAACCGCGTTGCATACCGGCTGTGCGGCGGATAAGCCAGGACCAGATCGCCACAAAAATCAGGATAGGGATAACCCAGCTGAACAACAAGGTGGTTAGCCAGCTTTCCCCGCTTCTGACGACATATTCAACTTTGTTTTCTTGCAGCATCTCGGCAAGGTCATGTTGCCATAGCGGCACTGTCATAAAATGTCGGCCCTGTCCATCACCTGTTTCAGATTTTAAGGTACCGCTAATATAACGCTCCGTGACAACGGCCTGCTCAACTTTCGCAGACTTGACGGCTTTAAGGAACTGGCTATAGGGAATTTCATCGCGCTGCATATCGCGCATTGTGCTGAATAGCGACAAGATGACGACTAGCAGCAGCACAAATAACGCGATCCGCCAGAGTCTGGTGTTGTTATCTTGGGGTTTATTGAGTTCAAGCGCCGGTTTTTGCTTCAGGAAATATCCGTAAGCCGCCGTCAGCGCCTGTTTCAGATGCGTGAAAAGAGCGCTTATTATTGTAGCCATGTACTGAATAACCGCGTTTTTTTGCTTATCCATAATGTCATGCCTCTCATATCAATGGTAACTGATTATCCCCGAACGCTATCGGGGATGGTCGAAAGAGTACAGCCGGTTTACCCGAATTATCGCCGGGCGCAAGCAATGGCGGTGTCAATACATTACTGCTTGGGCCGCATGTGTGGAAATAATAAAACATCGCGAATTGACGGCGCATCGGTAAACAGCATCACCAAGCGGTCAATACCGATACCCTCGCCTGCTGTCGGCGGCATGCCATGTTCCAGCGCGGTGATGTAATCGGCATCAAAGTGCATGGCTTCATCATCACCGGCTTCTTTTTCTTCGACCTGTTTCTGGAAACGTGCCGCCTGATCTTCGGCATCATTCAATTCGGTGAAGCCATTGGCGATTTCGCGCCCGCCGACGAAGAATTCAAAACGGTCGGTGACATGCGAGTCTTTATCGTTGCGCCGCGCCAACGGCGACACTTCCACCGGATAAGCAGTAATAAAGGTCGGCTGCATCAAGCGGCTTTCGACGGTTTTTTCAAAGATTTCGATCTGAATCTTGCCGAGACCGTAACCGTCCTTGACCGGAAGTCGCAGGTTTTCGGCAACTTTGACCGCCGCTGTACGCGTAGCCAGGTCTGCTGCCGTCAATTCAGGGTTGAAATGCAAAATCGATTCGACCACCGTCATACGCTCAAACGGTTTGCCGAAATCGTATTGTTCCCCTTGATAACTGATTACGGTCTGGCCGACGACTTCTTCGGCAATACCGCGCAACATCGCCTCGGTCAAGTCCATCAAGTCATGATATTCGGCATAGGCCTGATAAAACTCCAGCATGGTGAATTCCGGGTTATGGCGGGTCGATAAGCCTTCGTTACGGAAATTCCGGTTGATTTCGAACACCCGTTCAAAACCTCCGACCACCAGACGTTTTAAATACAGCTCCGGGGCGATACGCAAAAACATGTCCATGTCCAGCGCGTTATGGTGTGTGGTAAAAGGCCGTGCCGTAGCCCCGCCCGGTATCACCTGCATCATCGGCGTTTCTACTTCCAGGAATTGGCGCTCGATTAAAAACTGGCGAATATAAGCGACGATTTTTGAGCGTATCAAAAAAGTGTTGCGTGACTCCTGACTCATAATCAAATCCAGATAACGTTGTCTGTATTTGATTTCCTGATCGGCAATGCCGTGGAATTTTTCCGGCAAGGGGCGTAGCGCTTTGGTCAACAGACGGATGCTATCGACCTTGACACTCAATTCATCGGTCTGCGTTTTAAACAGCACGCCTTCAGCCCCGATGATGTCACCGATATCCCATTTTTTAAACTGCTCGTTATACAGCCCTTCCGGCAACGCATCGCGGGTTACATACAACTGGATTTTGCCGGACATATCCTGGATATGGCAAAAACTGGCTTTGCCCATCACGCGCCGGGTCATGATACGCCCGGCCAGCTTGACCCGTAACGGTTCGGCTTCCAATACATCTTTAGACTTTTCACCATATTCCGCCAGCAATTCGCCTGCTACACAATCACGGCGAAAATCGGTGGGAAATGCGATGCTATGTTCGCGCAGTTCACTAAGCTTGCTGCGGCGTTGCTTGATTTGTTCTTGTTCGTCTTGGTGTAAGTCTGACATGGTGTGCTAATGGTTAAAAAGTGAAAATGGTTCATGCGTAAGCAAGATAAAAAGGCTGCCCGGCCTCTTCCCTGAAAGGGGCAAGCCCGTTTGTTCGGGCACAATCAGGGCAACGTCATAACCCGCATAGCGCGAGCAAATCCCGCTCCAATAAAGCGCTGTCGCCCAGATTAAGCTCCACCAACCGGCGTAAATTCGAGGCGCTTTCAAGCTCAATATGCTCACATTTAAAGCCTACCGTGTTGTCCACAACATGGGCAACAGACAGCTCCATCGTTATCCGGGTGTCTTCTGATAAAGTTAACACCAAGGTGTAAAGCTGCTCGGCATCCTCTTGCCAAGGCTGTTCAAAACGTAACAGACAGCCTTTTAACGACACATCAACTATCTCGCATGGCCATGTTTTGTCCTGATGGCTTAATAGTGCATCTGCTTTATAAAAAATGCGGTGAAAATGGCGGTTGTCGGTGTTTTCTTTTAATTTCATAAGCCTGGTTTGTAAGTTGATTTATCTGCTCGTCTGTACGAATATGAAAACTACAGTATGGTCATGGTTTTTATAGAGTGAATTTAAAACATCACCTAACAAAAAGCACGGCTAGTCCGGTTTAATCAACATGTTGACGCCATTAATAAAACAATTAAAGCTATGGGAATAGTTTTGGTGAATTGCCATGTGAACTGCAATCTTCTTAGCCCCACTTGTTTTACGATAGCCCTTGACTAATTTTTCCAATTCTTCTGATGCATACGGCAATTTATCTGGATCTTTATATTTGCTCTTTTGTTGTTGCGCTGCTAGTTTTTTGATACCGAAAGCTTGTTCAACAGCCGCTAAATCACCTAAAAACCAGGATTCCAATTCATGGCAGGCTATGCGTACCAGACTATCGCCTCGTCCTGCTTGTTCACACAAATTGGCTAAGCGTCTTTTAACTTCAATGCAGTCAGCTGCATCTTTATCACGAACGATAACAAAAGCAGTGTTTGGTTTTTTCCAAGCGCGTAATTTGCGCGGTATTGATTTTTCAAGGTCTTGTTTGCCTTCGTGGGGAATGCAAAGAAAACTGATGTCAGTTGGCAAAATTTGAGGCAATAGAACATCAAGTAAGGCTTTCATGGACTCTTCTTCCAGCAAGAAAACCAGTTCTTTCATTAAGGATTGATTCCTGTAAATAATCCTTGTTTCCACAAGGCTCCTGGAAGATCACCTTCTTTAATTAAATCAACCAGCAAAGGATTTTCACTCGCTCTTTCAATGACAGTAATACCTTGTTTTTTAGATAAACAAAAAATCTCGCTGAGCTTGATATGATTTAATACATCGGGCGAGTGCGTGGAGATCATGACTTGCCCGCCTTTGTCTGCATAGTCACGAAATTCTTCTACCAAGCCACCAAAAAGACTCGGATACAGTTGATTTTCCGGTTCTTCTACACACAATAAAGGATGCGGATTGGGGTCATGTAACAATAGCAAATAAGCAAACATTTTAATCGTGCCGTCTGAAACATAACGGGCGATAAAAGGATCTTTAAAAGATCCGTCCTGAAATCTTAGGAGAATTCGTCCATCCTCGGTATCAGTCGCCTCCACATTAGAAACACCCGGAACTCTCTGGGCCATTTTTTCCAGAATTTCATTAAAGATTGGGCGATGATTCTCATACATAAACTGGGCGACTAACGCCATATTTTCGCCGCGTGTTGAAAGATGTTCGGCATAGCCCGTTTCTTGACTTGGTCTCGCATCACCAATATGAAAATCAGATACATGCCAGCTTTCAATTAACTTACGGAAGCTATTCGCTGCTTTAAAACGTTGAAATTGACCTAAGCCTTTTAAGGCCAGAATATCCGGCGAATCGACGGTTTGTTCTTCTTTGGTTTCTTTGGACTCTTTATCTTCGTAGCTGCTTTCATTGGTTATCGCCATGCCTGAGCCTTTTTTAAAATCCAGAAAATGCCAAGGCTGTCCTTTTGCGCCCCTCCTGTACTTAAGGACTTCGCGCTTAACTACGGGTTGGTTATTATCCAACTCAATAATCAAGGAATAAGTGACTAAAGGGCTATGCGTCCTATCGTCATATTCCCGAAACTTAATTTCAATTTCAATTGCACCTGTTTCACCGCGTGTTATCACCTCTTTAAAGCCGCCGCGTTTTTGCAAAGCAACGCGAACATTATCCTGCAAGGCATCGCGTAAAAAACCGAAAACATCAAACAATGTCGTTTTACCCGTCCCGTTTGCCCCGATAAAAACAGAAATAGCAGGTAGATTAGTTAATTTAATCTCTTTAAAAGCTTTAAAGTTTTTAACACGAAGTGCTTCTATTTTCATAATAGTGACATTAACTGGCAATAATTAATCTGTGAACGAATTCTTAATAAAAACCAAACGAATGCCGCTTTTACAACCCACTCTTCAAACTCGCCTCAATAAACGGATCCAAATCGCCATCCAGCACTGCTTGGGTATTACCCGTCTCCACACCGGTACGCAAATCCTTAATCCGTGATTGATCCAGCACATAAGAGCGAATCTGACTGCCCCAACCTATATCGGATTTGGTGTCTTCCAAGGCTTGCGCGGTTTCGCTGCGTTTACGCATTTCCAGCTCATATAATTTCGCTTTCAATTGTTTCATCGCGGTATCGCGGTTTTTATGCTGTGAGCGGTCGCTTTGGCATTGCACGACGATGCCGGTCGGATTATGGGTCATACGCACGGCGGATTCGGTCTTATTGATATGCTGGCCGCCCGCTCCGCTGGCACGATAGACATCCACGCGGATATCGGCAGGGTTGAGATCTATGTCGATATCGTCGTCGATCTCCGGCGATACAAACACCGAAGCAAATGACGTGTGCCGGCGATTGCCGGAATCGAACGGCGATTTTCTGACCAAGCGGTGTACGCCGGTTTCGGTACGCAGCCAACCGAACGCATAATCGCCTTCAAAGCGTATCGTCGCGCTTTTGATACCCGCAACATCGCCGTCGGATTCTTCTATCAATTCGGTTTTAAAGCCTTTGCGCTCCCCCCAGCGCAAAAACATGCGCTCGATCATGGATGCCCAATCCTGAGCTTCGGTGCCGCCGGAACCGGCCTGTATGTCCAAAAAGGCATTACTGGCATCCATTTCACCGGAAAACATGCGCCTGAACTCAAGGTCTGCGACTCTTTTCTCAAAATGCGCCAAATCGCCAACCACAATGTCGATGGTTTCTTCATCGGCTTCTTCAACAGCCATCATCAATAATTCTTCGGCGTCGGTAAGCCCTTGCTCCAGTTCACGGATGGTGTTGACGATGATTTCCAGTTGTCCGCGTTCTTTGCCTAGCGCTTGCGCCTGTTCAGGGTTATCCCATATTTTCGGATTTTCCAACTCACGCAATACTTCAACTAAGCGCTCGCTTTTGGCATCGAAGTCAAAGATACCTCCTAAGCGCGTCGCCACGGCTTTTAAGGTCGGCTATTTTATTTTTGATCGGATTTATTTCTTGCATAACAGCGGCCTACATCCTTCTATATCAACACCAAACTGGGCTGATGAAAACTAAAAGTGACCAATTATAAACTATAACCCTATCGCATTCATGTTAACTTGCCGATAATTAAGCAAAAGCTGCGGGCTATTGCTGATCTGCTTAACATGAATGACGGTCAAATAAAAATAAAACATGACAGGGGGGGCGGCAACACTCTATGATTTTCATCTTTTTCGCTCGCCGCCGTATAACGTACGGCATAAGGTTTAAGACATGCCGATTTGTTACCGTTTGATTTTTAAATTTAGCCTATTAACCAGTGCGCTGTTTATGGGATGCACCCCAACCCGGCAAGTCGCCATCAATTACCCCGCTGCCGATGCCGCCCAGGCCGAGCAATCCACCAAAGCCCATCCTTTTCAGGCCTTGCCAGGCTTCCAGTCTATTGATGGTGACGATTATTATGTACGGCTCATTTCCGAGTTTGATTTTAAGGGCGACAATGCGTCAACTGGCGGTTGCAACAGCGTGATACCGTCTTATGGCAAAAGTGATTTGTCTTCAGCGCTAATTTTCAATATCCGCAATAACAGCCTTAAATTTAATAACGAAGCGGTCGGTTTTTCTTATCAGGCGACCACAGGACAATGCACGTTCAAGTTCGACGCCAAAAAGTTGAACCTGACCCCGTGGATGCGGCTGGACTCAGGCAAAGAAACCCAGGTTGACTATAGTTTTTATTCCAGTGCGAACAGCGACGTGGATGTCTCAGGCCTAGTCAGCAAAGCCACGGCAGCCAGCAGCTTATTGGCGTTTACCGGAGTGGGTATGGGCGTTGCTGTTATGGGGCAATTTGCCGGGCAATGGTTGGGCAACAACTCTCAACCCCAGGCAACGCCGTCAGCCAACCACAGCACGGAATCCCATTCACTACCGGCAATGATCAGTTATGCGGATAAAAGCGGTACGCTGAATGAAACGGTATTTAAGGTCTACGCGGTTGCCGAAGGCGGTATCAATATCATGGGCGACGATCCCAAACCGCTGGGTGAATTAAAGATTTACCCCAGCATAACCCCATCCTTGCTGCTTAAAACGCAAGCGAACGGCATACCGGATGCGCGGGATCTATCGCTGAATGAAATCAGTTACTCGCCGGTAAAATCGGCGACTGGAGACATTAATTTACAACAACTCATCGAGCAGTCAAAACATCCTGAAAAACCCACGCTAAAACCGGACTGGAATAATTACAACGACGTACAAAGCAATTGCCGGAAATTGAAAATCGTCATGAAAGACTTGGGGTTCAATAAGTTTGACCGCAATGCCTTTATTTATTATTTTTTGGCCAATAACAGCGACTGGAAAAACTACAATATTCCCGCGCAAAAAGTCCTGGGTGATGAGCTTAGCCTGAAAACCCTGCAACAATATCGCAGTAAAAGTTTCGGCGACTGTCTTGCTGCTGACGATTACGCCGTTATGAAAATCATGGGATTGCCTGTCAACACCGAAGCTGATTGGGTGCAAATGGGCGATACCAGCCAGAAAAAAGAACAGTTTTTTATGCCGCTAAAATCTATAGAGCGGCAATTGGTTGCCGTACTTAAAAACCCCAACAAAACAGAAATGGAAAACCAGATATTTCCCTTGCTCAACACCGCAAGCAATGGCGATGGCACGGTATTGCTACAAAATCATTTAGGTGATTTCGGCCTGGAAAAATTATTGCAGCCAGCGCCGACTGCGGCCCCAGCCGTTGCCGTGCAGAATACGCCGGTGGTGGCAGAGCCCGTGGCGCCTACCCCTATTCCGGGAACCGGCTTGATTGTCAGCGCCCAACAACTGGTGCGGGTATTTTCTGGCCTGGCTGTTGACGAACTGAGCTGCGCGCGCGTGCTGCCTGGTCAGCAGGGCAACAATACGGGTATTTTATTGTTTACCACGCAGCAAGGCAGTCCGCGCAGCAAAGGCGGAGCGATGGAATTTGAATTTTCCGCCGGAAAAATCAACCGTATTGCATTTCAGTTGCCTGCTTACCGGGATTTTGAACAAGATGTGCTGGATCACCCGGAAATTGGCGGCTGCCGGATTGCCCCCGATTTTTTGGCTAAGCTGCACTAAAGCGGGTATGGCCCGCTGCCGAATGCGGGCCTCATAAGGTTGCCGCCTCAACCCAAAACGGCTGCCCACCTGTATACTCTGAACGGTCACAATTCGGTTTTTTAGGCAGGGTACGCATCGCGTACCTTTATAGAATGATGATAAATATCAATGCAGAAGGTACGCGATGCGTACCTTCTACGAAAGCTTGTAAAAGCCGTATTGTGCCCGTGTGAAATATAATTTATCCGGTCGCAAATAAGCCTCACTTAACCCGCATCCCCGCCACCGCACCGTCATCAGGACTTAATAACCAAATCTCCTGTTCCCCTGGCCCTGCGGCCAATACCATGCCTTCCGACACGCCAAAACGCATTTTTCTGGGCGCAAGATTGGCAATCACTAACGTCAATCGTCCCTCCAACTCTTCCGGTTGATAGGCAGATTTAATGCCGGAAAAAATGTTACGGGTTTCATCGCCGATATCGACGGTTAATTGCAGCAATTTATCAGAACCCTCAACATGACTGGCTTTGGTAATTTTGGCGATACGTAAATCCAACTTGGCGAAGTCGTTAAAATCTATCGTATCGGCTATCGGCTCAAATTGTTTTGCTCTGGGGCCATCGATGGTTTTTTCCAGATTTTCCTTGGAAGCCTCGACTATCGCCGTAATTTTGTCGGCGTCAACGCGGGTCATTAACGGTTTGAATTCGTTAATCCGATGGTTCAACAACGGCTGCATATCGGCAACCCAGGCTTGTGGGCCGATGTTCAAAAAGCTTTCCGCAGCACCCGCCAATACCGGCAGCACAGGCTTCAAATAAGCGGCCAACAAGCGAAACAGATTGATACCCATCGTGCAAACTTCATGCAACTCCTGCTCTTTGCCCTCTTCTTTCGCAAGCAGCCACGGTTTTTTCTCATCGATGTACTGATTGGCCTTATCGGCCAACGCCATGATCTCGCGCATCGCCTTGCCAAATTCGCGGGTTTCGAAATAATCGGCAACACTGGCATTGGCGATAATGAAGGCCGCAAACAATTCGGGTTCGGCGCAATGCCCCGACAACAATCCGGAAAAGCGTTTGGCGATAAAGCCGCTGCATCGGCTGGCGATATTAACAACTTTACCGACCAGATCGGAATTGACGCGTTGGCTGAAATCATCGAAATTAAGGTCAATATCATCGACACCGGCGCCGAGTTTGGCTGCGAAGTAATAACGCAGGTATTCGGGGTTCAGATGCTCCAGATAAGTCCTTGCCGTGATAAAGGTGCCGCGCGATTTGGACATTTTTTCGCCGTTCACCGTCAAAAAACCGTGCGCGAAAATGGCGGTGGGCGTCCGCAAATGTGCGCCATGCAGCATTGCCGGCCAGAATAAGGCATGGAAATAGATAATGTCTTTGCCGATAAAATGATAGAGCTCGGCATCGCTGTCTTTCCCCCAGAACTCGTTAAAATCCAAGCCTTCTCTATCGCACAAATTTTTAAAGCTCGCCATGTAACCGATCGGCGCATCCAGCCAAACGTAGAAATACTTGCCCGGTGCATCGGGAATTTCAAAACCGAAATACGGTGCGTCACGGGAAATATCCCATTGCTGCAAGCCGCCGGCTAGCCACTCGGCAAGCTTATTGCTGACTTCGGTCTGCAAATGCCCTGCGGTCGTCCAATCGGTGAGCATATCGGTAAAGTCAGCCAGATTGAAAAAGTAATGCACAGATTCTTTTTCTATCGGTTTTTCACCGGAAATCGCCGATACCGCATTCTTGAGTTCGGTTGGCGAGTAGGTCGCGCCGCAAGCTTCACAGCTATCGCCGTACTGATCTTTAGCACCGCATTTGGGGCATTCGCCCTTGATAAAACGATCCGGCAAGAACATTTCCTTGACTGGATCGTAAGCCTGGGTAATTGTGCGCGAACTGATATGCCCGGCATCCCGCAAACGCGTGTAGATCAACGACGAAAAGACTTTGTTTTCTTCGGAATGGGTGCTGTGATAATTGTCGAACGCCACGCCGAATTCGATAAAATCGGCCAGATGCTCTTTACCTATCCGTTCAATCAATGCTTCCGGCGTAATACCTTCCCTATCTGCTCTGAGCATAATCGGCGTGCCATGCGTATCATCCGCGCACACATAATAGCAACGCACACCGCGCTGTTTTTGAAAGCGCACCCAAATATCGGTTTGAATATATTCAACCAGATGGCCCAAATGGATGGGGCCATTGGCATAAGGCAATGCACTGGTAACGAGGACTTTTCTAGTTAGCATGGTTCTATCTGATGGGGTGTAGTGGGAATTCTACGAGGAAAAAGGCTGGCATTATTGCATAAAATCAATCTTGCTACAGGGCTTAATGGATGCCCTCCCGCAATTCCCGTTTTAACGCCAGATTGCCCTATTCCAGGCTTGCAGGGGGGGCTGTAGATTGAAAAATCATCCTGACGGCAGGGAACATTGGCGGTTATCATCCAGAGCCGGTCATTAGCCTTGTCAGCGCTTTAAGTAACGATGAAATGGGGGCGCCTAAGATTACACTGCGAGACACCGGCCTACCCTTTGCCGCGCGTGCGTGTTTTGGACGACGATTTATCTTTAACGGTTTCCAGGGTTTCAAAGCGCTTTTCAATAAATTGGATAATCATATCCGCTATATCTTTCCCGCTGGCGGCTTCTATGCCCCTTAACCCCGGCGATGAGTTGACTTCCATAATAACCGGGCCGTGATTGGAGCGCAGCATATCAACACCGCAGACATTCAGACCCATTATTTTTGCCGCCCGCACTGCCGTGGAGCGTTCTTCAGGCGTCAAACGTATCAGCGTGGCAGAGCCGCCGCGATGTAAATTGGAACGGAACTCGCCGTCTGCGCCTTGCCGTTTCATGGCGGCAACCACTTTGTCGCCAACCACAAAGCAGCGGATATCACTGCCGCCCGCTTCTTTGATAAATTCCTGCACCATGATATTGGCTTTCAGACCCATAAATGCCTGTATGACACTTTCGGCGGCATTATGGGTTTCTGCCAACACCACGCCTATTCCCTGCGTGCCTTCCAGTAATTTAATCACCAGCGGTGCGCCGCCGACTTGCTCGATTAAGTCGGTAATATCGTCAGGGTTATTGGCGAAGCCGGTCACCGGTAAACCAATGCCTTTTCTTGCCAGCAATTGGGTAGAGCGTAATTTGTCGCGTGAGCGCGATATGGCGACAGATTCGTTTAGGGGAAGAACGTTCATCATTTCAAACTGCCTTAATACGGCGGTCCCGTAAAAAGTGACTGAAGCGCCTATGCGGGGGATAACGGCATCGAATCCGGTCAGATCTTCCCCCCGATAATGGATGGAGGGGTTGTGCGAAGTAATGTTCATATAACATCGCAGCACATCCAGTACCCGTACTTCATGGCCTCGGGCTTCTGCTGCTTCAACCAGCCGAGTGGTTGAATATAATCTGGGGTTGCGCGATAAAATAGCAATTTTCATAACTTCTCGACTGGTGCGTAAAATGGCGCATATTTTGGCATGAAACAATTTAACAAGCATCAGAAATAACGCCCAAGCTCTATATCCTGTTACCCGCGTTACTTGCTGATGTCCGAATGCCCGGCATCTTAACAGGTTTCTTGTTGCCATAGCCTGAAAGGCGTTTTAAACAGCCGGCTTGTCAAATGAGCCCCGGCAATTTTCCGGGTTATTTGGGTTCTGTTTATTCAGCAACATTCACTTTTGTTATGCAACAGTTCCCCGCTTTGCCCATTCCTGCCGCTATGCAAGACCGCTACAGTGTGCGGTGCTATGATAAGCTGCATTTACTGCCCATACAGCCGGAGCAAGCCATCCGGCATGCCCTACACAGGAGCCATACATGAAAAAATATATCGCGGTCGCGGCCTTTGGCCTACTGATGATGACAGCCAAAATCGGCACGGCCAATACCTTCGAACTGCCGGTGCGGCTTGATTACAGCCTGATTAAAAAAGCCGTCACCACACAATTGTATACCGGGACCAATCAATCTGCCGAACTGTGGAACGACAAGCATGGATGCAGTTTTTTAACGCTGTCCAATCTTAAAATCAGCGGCCAAAAAGGCCAAATCCAGCTGTTGAACGATGTCCAGGCACAATTCGGAACCCAGTTTGGCGGACAATGTATTACCGTTTTGAAATGGGGCGGCATCTTGGAAACCTGGCAACAACCGACGCTAAGCGCCGACCACAAGATTTTGAGCTTACCGGTCACTAAAGCTATCGCTTACGACCGGCAAGGCCGTCAATTGGCGATTGATAAATTGCGGGAATTACTCCAACGTGTGGCCGAACCCAAGCTTGCCGCTGTCAAAATAGACCTGCATGAATCGCGCGGCGACATGGAGCGCACGGTAACGCAGTTTTTACCTGAAGAAAACCTGGCGGACATTAAAGCTATGCTGGACAGCCTGGTGTTCAGCAGCGCCAGCGCCGGTGATGACGGCGTTGCCATCCTGCTCAGCTTCGATGCGCCTATTAAGGCCGTGACTCAACAGCCTAGCCCGGCGTTCAGCGCAGCAGAACAACAACAATGGCAAGCGGCATGGCAGCAATGGGACACTTTTTTAAGCAACGCTATACAGCAGGCATCCGATGATACGCAATCCCAGGAACTACGCGACACGCTGACAGAAATCCTGCTGGAATCCCGTAGCGCATTTCAGGCCGGCTTAAAAGAGCATGACACCAAGGGTGAAGATCCGGTACGAAGCTTTTTTATGACGACATGGGAACGCTTGGCACCGCAATTGCACACGCTGGCAAAACAGTTGCCGGAAGTCCAAAGCTTGCGCTACATGACCTTCATAGCGGCTACCGACATCATTTATCAACTGGAAACCCTAGGCGCACCGTTCGGCATTGAGATTTCGTCCGACGGATTACGAAGGCTGGCGCGGATTTTGATTGCCGGACAACAAGAACAGGCGACGGCTAAAGGCTCCAGCCTTAAACCATGAGAGAGGCAAGTGATGAAATACATCATCTTGATAGGCTTGGCGGCAACGCTTGTTCCGGCCCAGGCCGACGTTGTTAAATGCCAGATTCCGGGACAAAAAACCATTTATCAAAATGCGCCCTGCCCTGCCGGCGCTGTCAACCAACAAGCCATAGCCATACAAAAGCCAGACCCCGCCAAGGTTGCCGAAGCGGAAGCCAAATTAAAAACCTGGCAAGCTGAGCTTGCCGCTAAAGAAGCCGCAACACGCAAGGCCGAACAGGAGCGGCAAGAAGCGGCAGACAGGCAAGCTGCCATTGATGCGCTAAACCGTAGTGCAAAAGCGCAAGAAGAATTGGCGGAAGCGGCAAAACGCCCTGTCATTGTCAATCAGCCGCTGCTCATCAATCCTTACATTGGCTTACCCCCTGCGCCCCACAATCATAAATACCATCGCCGTGGCAGGCATTAGGGCTGAGCTCCGACTAATGCAGGACAGCTCTTTTCATTATGACCGCAAGCTACCCTATTTACGTTTTTTGGGGGTGGGAAGACGAACAATTGGGCTTTCCGGGTTATAAAACCAGGATAAGCTCAAAACCTTTGGACAGTAACGCCCGGAAAACGGCTCGTGGCAATACAGGTCATCACCTAGCACAGTCGTGAACAATCCAGTGATCAGCTTGGCGGATGCAATAGTCGAAGCGGGCGCAACGCTCTTGAACCCGATATTTTTGATGACGGCATCAGCGGTGCCGGGTTCGATGATGATCGTGCCTGATCCGATTTTTTCCTGTCTGGCGTGGGGTTTTATCTTCGGCATCATCCCGTCAACGCTGTTTTCGTTGAGAGCCGTTTGTTTTTGGACTCATTATGCCAAAACAGACTCATCAACCTTCGCGGTAATGAGTTAACTTGATGCTGTATTTTTTCAGTTTTCCGTAAACTGCACGGGTACTTATATTCATGTCAACAGCGATTTTTTTTATATCGCCCTGATGCTGTGTTAAGGCGTTTTCAAGGAATGCCCGCTCAACGTTGCTGATGGCTTGCTCTTTGATGCCTTTCCAGTTTTCAAGGCAAGATTTTGCGTCGGGAAGCTCCATATCCAATACCGTCATTTCCTTGCCTTGGGTAAATAAAATACTGCGCTCCAATATATTCTCCAATTCGCGGACATTGCCGGGCCAGGTGTAATTGCGGATTTTCTGCATGACGTCGCGGCTGACCGTTCCTACTTGTTTGTTGTGTTTTTTGTTCAGGCTTTGGATGATGTGTTGCACTAAAAAGGGCAAATCTTCCGGGCGTTCGCGCAGAGGAGGGATGCCTAAACGGATGACATTGAGGCGGAAATACAAATCTTTGCGGAAGTTGCCTAGACTGACCAATTCTTCCAATTGTTGGTTGGTCGCGGAAATGATGCGTAAATCGACAGGCAAGGTCTGTTTGCCGCCGACCCGCTCCAATTCGCCTTCTTGTAGCACGCGTAACAAGCGGGTTTGTGCCGCTGGCGATAAGGTATCCACTTCATCGAGAAACAACGTCCCGCCTTCGGCACGTTCAAAATAACCTTGATGCACTTCAATTGCGCCTGTAAACGCACCTTTTTCATGGCCGAACAATGCGCTTTCAATCAGGCTTTCAGGAATGGCTCCGCAATTGATGGCGATAAAGGGTTTTTGGCAGCGTCCGCTCATGGCGTGTATCGCCTTGGCGATCAGTTCCTTACCGACTCCCGTTTGGCCTTGGATGAGCACCGTTGCCGAGGTTGGCGCAATCACTTCTATGGATTGCAGGATTTTCTGCATAGTCGGCGATTTGGCAATGATCGCAGGCGAGGGTTTTTTTTTCGCGGTGTTGGGGCTTTGTTTCTGCCAGAGTTGCTGCATACTGGCCTCAATACGCGAGTGCAAATCATCCATATCTTGCGTGACTTTAACTGGCGTAGTGTCGGTGTATTCCATACCCGGATGGCCTGTAGCCGCCGCGCGATTGGTGTAGATACAGACTTCGCAACCGCCGTCATGGCGGGCGATGCTTTTCTTGATTTCAACTTTGGCATAGCCAAAATTTCGCGCGGCAATGCCACCAAACACACTGGAGGTCATCCGGCACAGTTCGGGAAAGTTGCTCACTTGTTCACCAAACGGGCAGCAGGTGTTGGTGACGGTGATACAGTCGGGGGTACTGGAAGCCAGGGAAAACTTGCCGCCAATGCTATTTTTCAAACCGAGAATGAGTTCGATATAACGGTCATAGGCAAGCGGGTCGTTGTGCCCAGTGTCTTCGCGGTAGGTTTGTTCAAAAAAACAGCCGGCGGTTTTGGCGATATGTTCAATCAATTGCTCGCAGTGCTTTTGTCCTTGTTGTTCGCTGGCGTGCATCAATTCCAGAATAAAGGTTTGCAAGAAAAAAATGGGGGTGACATCAGAAAGTGGTGGGCTGCTCATAAGAAATTTGTGAATTATTTTTTCATAGATTGAAGCACGTCTTCTCTAAATGGGCAATAGAAAATTTCAAGCCATTGATTTCAAATAGATATATCTGTGAAAAAAGATGGTATAACACTTGCGTATTTAAAATTGCTACAACAACAATAATAATGAGGAGATGATCATGACTGACAATAAACCACCACTAAACCCCCATCCCTTAAGCGAATATGTCGCTTGGGCCGGCAACCGCAATAAGGAGCCGTTATTAGGCGTTTTGAAAGAAAAGTTGCCGAAAAACCCTGCCAGAGTCTTGGAATTTGCCAGCGGCAGCGGAATGCACATCAATTTTTTTGCCCCGCATTTCGGACACTTGCATTTTCATCCTACCGATAAAGATATTGAGGTGTTTGACAACATCAAAAAACTGACGGTAGACCATAACAATGACAACATCGCCGATCCGGCACATCTGGATTTGACTGACCCGGAAACCTGGTTCAATTCCGGAATACCCAATTCGTTTTCGGCAATTTTTTGCATCAATATCTTTCAAGTCGCGCCTATTTCCATTGCCGACGGCATGATGCGTTGCGCGGCAAATTTATTGGATGATGACGGTATTTTGATGATTTATGGGCCTTTCCAAGTCGAAGGTGCATTTACCACCGACTCCAATAAAGCATTTCATGAAAAACTGAGTTCAGCTGGCGTTTCGGAATGGGGTTTGAAAGATGTTGCGGATTTGAAAAAAGCCGCAGCCGATCACGACCTGGAATTAAAAGAACAAATCGACATGCCCGCCAATAATTTCACTTTAGTGTTTGGCAGAAAAAAATAACAACAAGCGTGTCAAAGCACTGATTATTAACCCACACGAGGAAACAATAATGACTACGGTATTAAATGAAGTTTTAAGCGCGAACCATGATTATGCGGCAAATTTTGACAAAGGTGATTTGCCTATGCCTCCAGGCCGCCGCTTTGCTATCCTGACGTGTATGGATGCCCGTCTCGACCCTGCAAAATATGCCGGTCTTTCCGAAGGCGATGCCCATGTCATCCGCAACGCCGGAGGACGGGCCAGCGACGATGCGATCCGTTCTTTGGTCATTTCTTACAAACTTTTAGGCACGCGGGAATGGTTTGTAGTCCATCATACCGATTGCGGCATGGAAACGTTTACCGACGACATCATGCGCGGTTTGCTGGCTTCCAGCCTGAAAACCGCCGCCATTGATGAAAACGGTTGGCATGATTGCGGTGAAGGCCCAGGTTCCGCCGAGGCCAACCACATCAGCTGGTTGACTATCAAAGACCAGGCGCAAAGCGTCCTTGAAGATGTCGTGCGTATCAAATCCCATCCCTTAGTGCCTTCGGACATTCCGGTCTATGGCTATATTTACGATGTCAAATCCGGCAGATTGATTGAAGTGCCGGAAGCCACGGCGGCGGGGAAGTAAGCCGCCATGACCCAAAACTCAGCCGTTATCATTGGCGTCGGGCCCGAACAAGGCTTAGGCTCTGCGTTGGCGAAATATTTCGCTGGCAAAGGTTTGCATGTTTTTATTGCCGGGCGCAGTGAAGACAAATTACACGCCGTTACTGAAAGCATTGTGCAAGCCGATGGTATAGCAACTCCAGTTATCACCGATGCGACGGTTGAGGGGGATGTCGCCCGCTTGTTCGATGTGATAAGAGGACGGGGCGGTGTGCTGGATATTGCTGTTTACAATGTGGACAGCAATATCCCTTCACCTTTTTTGGACATGGATGTCCAAACCTTTACCACGCTCTGGCAACAAAATTGTCTGGCGGCATTTTTGTTTGGTCAGGCCGCCGTCAAAACGATGTTGCCGCAACAGCAGGGCTCACTGATTTTCACCGGGGCTACCGCTTCATTGCGCGCCAGGCCACCGTTCACGGCATTTGCTGCCGCCAAAGCGGGCTTAAGGGCCTTGGCGCAAGGCATGGCGAGGGAATTTTCCCCGCATGGCATCCACGTCGTCCATACCATTATTGACGGTGTGCTTGACGGTGACCGTGCCAGAAAGCAATTTCCGGCTTACGTTGAAACCAAAGGCGAAGGCGGTTTATTGCAACTGGATGCCATCGCTCAAACGTATTGGGCTATCCATCAGCAACATGCCAGCGCATGGACGCATGAGCTGGATTTAAGGCCGTTTAAAGAACCGTTTTGATAGGCTATTTTTCCAACGCTGTAACCGCCAAGCCCCTTGCTTTTATTTTCGGCTTAAAAACACCCAATGGTGTCGATGGCCCCTTATTTTTCCTGAGAAACTGACCGTAATGAAAATTCCAGAAGTGTTTGCTGTTTCGGTCTTATTGTCCGTCATGGTCAGTAATGTCTGTGCCACGACTTATGACTTGCCAGAAAACAGCCATGATAACGTCATCACCCAATTTCAGGATGATGTGCCATTAACCCGAGTTGAACAAAATGAGACTTTATTGGATGTTGCCCGGCGTTTTGCCTTGGGTCAAACTGAAATTGTCCGGCTGAACCCTGAGCTTGATCGCTGGCATATTAAAAAAAATGAGATTGTCCGCTTGGCCAACAAACGTATCCTCCCCGACACGCCGAAGGAAGGCATCACCTTAAATATTGCGGAATATCGGCTGTATTATTATCCGCCAGTCCAGACAGGCGCAGCGCCACACGTCATTTCCTATGCACATGGCATTGGCAGACAAGATTGGAAAACCCCGCTGGGTAAAACCCATATTGTCCGCAAAGTCAAAAATCCGGCCTGGCATCCGCCAGAGTCAATAAGGCGTGAACACGCCGCCAATGGCGACCCTTTGCCTGCTACTGTCGCTCCAGGCCCGCATAACCCTTTGGGGGCTTACATGTTGCATTTGGCTGTTCCAGGCGGGTATCTGATACACGGCACCGACATTGACAAGATTTATGGCATCGGTATGCAAATCACGCATGGTTGCGTCCGGATGTATCCTGAAGACATTGAGGAGTTGTACCAGTCGGTGCCGGTAGGGACTCCTGTCTACATTGTCAAACAGCCTATTAAGGTAGGTTGGCTGGACAATACCTTCTACATCGAAGCGCATCCCGATCTGGAAGGCGAAGAAACCACTTTGGAACAACGGGTTGCGATGGCTTTGGGGCTTATTCAAAAAGCCAATAACCAGACCATGCCTGAATTTGACCAGGAGGTTCTAAGGCAGGCGCTTAAGGTGTTGGATGGGAGTCCCGTCGCACTTTTTAAAAGGATGCCGGAACTGCCAAAAAGTAACACCCAAAATGGGGTGGAGGGTGAAGGCTAAATCCTTTACGGGGGAAAACTTTTTTGTTCAATTTGTGAGGGGCATATTTTTTAGGATGGGTAATACCGCTTGCCCATAAAAAAGTATAAACAAGTGGACTGTCAGCGCGATCCCCAGAATGGCGACAGCCAAGGTCGTCAGTACGCTTAGGTTCGTTTTGTAGCCTTCCGGTATTTCAACGGGCTTAAGGGTGCGGAGGAATGTCCGGTACTGGGCAATGGCGACGATAGCGGCCAATATACCCAAGACAATAAAAGCGAGGCCAATCCAGAACGAGAAGCCTCTCTGTAGTGTCCCGCCATTTTGTGGCGAAAGCATATGCACAAACAGGCCAAAGCGTTCGATCATGAAACCGAACGCCATAAAAGTAAGGCTGGTGCGGTTCCATGCAAGTAGTGTGCGTTCAGCAGCAAATAATACCCTAGGGTCATTTAGGTCAGACATAGTCGGTTACAGGTTAGGTTAACAGCCATCATTTTCAAGTTATCCATAAGTTTCCACAAGGATATAGCCCATAGCTTTCTCATGTTTGGACGACTTCATTGGATCAACATCAACTAACGGGGACTCAGACAATAGACGTTTCCCAGTCATCCATCCAATCCGCTGGCACGAAATTGCGGGTTATCGTCCAGTACGTCTTGTTCAAACAGGAGGGTAGTTTCATGGCCTTGTGGAAGAGTAGGCAGATTTCGCTTTCGGTGACAGAGCATGGAGCCACTCATCGCACGCTGATTATACTCGAACGTCAGCAGGTAAAATATTACTCCCATCTGATCGAGAAACCGTCTAAGTTTTTAAAACCGGCAACGCCTACCTCACACGAAACGTAGGGCGCGCCGCGCGCGCCTTTTCCGGTACTGAGCCGCCGATGGCGCGCACAGCGCGCCCTACGATGGGAAAGGCTGAATAATGACCTCTGGCAAAAACTTCAACGCTTTTTGACTCAGATGGGAGTAAGTCCAACAGGGTATGTATCAATTATCCGCCGGAATTTGTCACTATAGGTCAACGCGTTTAATCCAAAGGGAGCACTCATAAATCGGTTTCAATGGGGAATCGGTCGGCTATTTTAGGCGCCGGGTGCCATAATGAGAATTGCTGAATGCAGGCGCGGCAAGCTATTGCCTGTTTGATTTTGTTATACAATAGAAGGTCTGTTTTCGCATTAATCACTCATCCATGAATAATTCTAAAAAACTGCTGCGCTCCGATATACGTTATGAATGTGAAGACACTGCTTATGAGCGGGGCAGGCACTATTTTGAAAAAGGCATGGTGATAGATCTTGTTGTTAAAAGCGAAGGCGCATTGTTTGTCCAGCTCAATGCAACTGTTAAAGGCAGCGCCATTAATCCGTACAAGCAAAATATCCGCATCGTCTGGCGCCCCGATTACAGTTCCGCAGAAATAGACGGTGATTGCTCCTGTCCGGTTGGTTATAACTGCAAGCATATTGCCGCAGTTTGCCTTAAATATCAGGCCGGTACGCAGACCCCAGCGGCTACGGCACCCAATTGCCTGGACTGGCTGACCAGCTTGTCTGAACCGGCCCAGCCCCCGCAGGATAGTTATGAAGAATTTATCGCCTATATCCTTAAACCCGGCAAAAACCCGCATGATCTGGTGGTTGATTTTTTAATCACGAAAGAAAAAAAAACCGGTGGCCTAAATAAAGGCAGAAAAACGACCTTAAACAATCTACGTTACAGTTATTCCTATCTGGGATATGTACAGCCCGAAGATGGGGAGATTGCAAAACTGCTGACAGCATTGAACACTTCCGCCGGTTTTCCGGTGCTGGCCGGTACCACCGGTCATCTGGCTTTGTGCAAGATGTTGAAAACGGGCCGTATGTATTGGCAGCATGGCGAAAATCCGCCGCTGCATGCAGGAGATGACCGGGAGTTACCGCTGGTTTGGCAACAAACCGACAACGGTGATTTTTCGCTTAGCATACAGATTGAACCGACCACGATCCTGCTGTTTACCGACCCGCCACAGTACCTAGACAGCAAAACGGCGACAATAGGCGCTTTCAAGCCGCCCAGCCCCACTGCCGAACAATTGAAAAAAATACTCGCGGCACCGCTGATACCCGCCGAACATGCCGATGAGTTCAGCCAGCGCCTGATACTGGAACATCCCGAACTGCCTTTGCCGGCACCGAAAAAAATCACCATCACCGAACTCAACGGGCAGCAGCCCGTGCCCCGGTTACTGTTATTCGGCAAGCAACTCGACACTCAGCGGTACGGTCATTTTATGGCGGTAGGCTTTTATTACGACGGGCATCTGCTTTCTGCAATGGTGCCTGAAGACTACAGCACGGTAAAAACAGCAGAGGGACTGTTGCGTGTCCAACGCGATGTGGAAAGCGAACGCGCGACGATATATGCCCTGGGCGAACTTGGCTTTTCGTATATGCCCGCTGAAAAAGTTGGCCTACAGGAACTGATATTTTACAGTCCCGGTGAAAAATCCATCCTGGATAGCGCCACGCGCTGGGGAAGTTTTCTGCACGATGGTGTGCCCGCACTCAAAGACCAGGGCTGGGTTATCGACATAGACGACAGTTTCCGGCTCAACTTCCAAACCGCACAAAACTGGAATGCCGAGATCGACGAAAACCAGAATGACTGGTTTGAAATGCGCTTTAGCATAGACATCAACGGCAAGTCTTATGCGTTATTGCCGCTTATTATGCCGGTACTGGAACACTACGACCCTGAAAACCTCCCGGACACCCTCAGCCTGCCGCTGCATGACCATACCTACCTGAACCTGCCCAGCGCCAAGCTGAAACCTTTTCTTAATGTGTTGTATGAATTGTTCAACGCCAGCACCATGGGCAAAGACGGTACGCTTAAATTATCGCGTTTTAATGTCGCCAGCCTTGCCGATCTGGAAGAACACAGCTATGGCCTGTTTTCACTGACCGGCGGCAAGGCGTTGCGGGAACTGGGGCACAAGTTAAAATCCTTTTCCGGCATCCAGGATGTGGCCTTGCCAAGCAATTTCCACGCAGAACTGCGGCACTATCAGCAGCATGGGTTGAATTGGTTGCAATTCCTGCGCGAATACCAGTTTGCCGGCATCCTCGCCGACGACATGGGACTGGGCAAAACCATACAGACGCTGTGCCATCTTTTACTGGAAAAACAAAGCGGGCGCATGACCTCGCCTTGTCTTATCATTGCGCCGACCAGTTTGATGAGCAACTGGCGGCGGGAAACGGAACGCTTTACGCCGGAGCTAAGGGTGTTGACGCTGCAAGGCGCCGAGCGCAAACAACTGTTCGATAAGATCAACAATTACGATTTGATACTGACCACCTACCCTTTGCTACCCAGGGATGAGGATGCGTTGCTGGAACGCGATTATTATTATCTGATCCTCGACGAAGCCCAAACCGTTAAAAACCCGCTGTCCAAAGCCGCGCAACTGGTGCGCCAAATCAAATCCCGGCACCGGCTCTGCCTGACCGGCACGCCGATGGAAAATCATCTGGGCGAACTTTGGGCACAATTTGATTTTCTGATGCCAGGCTTTCTTGGCGACAACGCAACTTTCAAAAAACGCTACCGCACACCGATTGAGCTGCATGGCGACCACGAGCAAAGGGCCCGGCTGTCGAACCGGGTAGCACCTTTCATGCTACGCCGCACCAAGCAGGACGTGGCCACCGAACTGCCGCCCAAAACCGAAATCATCCGTTCCGTACCGCTGTATCCCAAGCAGGCGGCTTTATACGAAAGCATACGCCTGACCATGGAACAAAAAGTCCGCGATGCGATAGCCCAAAAAGGCCTGTCACGCAGCCATATCACGATACTCGATGCCTTATTGAAATTGCGCCAAACTTGCTGCGACCCCCGTACCTTGCCGCTGAAAGAAGCACAAAAAGTAAAAGAATCCGCCAAACTCGATCTGCTGATGGACATCCTGCCCGAACAATTGGAAGAAGGTCGCCGCATCCTCGTATTCTCCCAGTTTACGCGCATGATCGCGCTGATAGAAAAGGAATTGGACGCTGCCAAAATAAGCTACACCAAACTGACCGGGCAAACCAAAAAGCGCGACGAAGCAATCGAGCTGTTTAAAAGCGGCGCCGTAAATGTCTTTTTAATCAGCCTGAAAGCCGGCGGCGTCGGTTTAAACCTAACCGAAGCCGATACTGTGATTATTTATGACCCCTGGTGGAATCCTGCGGCGGAAAGCCAGGCGGCCGACCGCGCCCACCGTATCGGTCAAGACAAGCCGGTGTTTGTCTACAAGCTCATCACTGAAAACACCGTCGAAGAAAAAATTGTCGCGATGCAGGAGAAAAAGAGGGCATTGGCGGAAGGCATCTATAAAACCGGGGAAAGCGAAGCGGCATTGCAACTGACAGCCGAGGACCTGACGGCTTTGTTTGAGCCTTTATGAGCAAAACCGGTGTTTACCGACGAAAGTCAAGGGCGTGCGCTGCAGACGCGCTTAGCTTGAGCCTTGATTTGCCATGAAATTCTCCATCATCATCCCGACGCTGAATGAAGAGGACGGCATCCAACGCTGCTTATCGGCCTTACAACCCTTACGCAGCACCGCCGAGATTATCGTTGCCGATGGCGGCAGCGACGATAACACTGTAGAACGGGCTGCCGCATTGGCCGACAAAATAGTGTGCTCGGCAACAGGGCGCGCCAGACAAATGAACGCAGGCGCCGACCAGGCGACCGGGGATGTCCTGCTTTTCCTGCATGCAGACACCTCTCTGCCGCCCAACGCCCTGCATTTAATAAGGCAACAGCTAGGCTCCCCTGGGCAATGGGGACATTTTGACATTCACTTAAGCGGCAAACCGGTCATGTTGAAAGTGATTGCATTTATGATGAACCGGCGCTCCAGACTCACTGGCATAGCCACAGGCGACCAGGCGATCTTTGTCAGCCATACCGTCTTTTCAGCCATCGGCCAATATCCCGACATTGCCCTGATGGAAGATATCGCCCTGTGCAAGACGCTCAATAAACTCAGCCGCCCGATTTGCCTGGATGCAAAAGTCAGCAGTTCGGGTCGCCGCTGGGAACGGCACGGCGTATGGCAAACGATAGTATTAATGTGGCGCTTGCGCTGGCGGTATTTCCTGGGAGCCGACCCCGATGCCTTGGCTGCACTGTATAACAAGGGGAAATAGATGGAAAACCTAATCCGCTTAACTGCGGCACTCGGCATTTTCAGCTTGATGATAGCCTGGGAGTACCTTAGCCCCAGAAGATTGATGCCTGTCCGCCGGAAACAACGCTGGCCGGTTAACCTGGGCTTGGCAGCAACCAATATGCTGATCTTGCGTATCAGCGTCGGCGGGCTTGCCGGATTAAGCGCCGTAACCGCCGCCGAACACGGTTATGGCTTGCTTAACCTGCTCGCCGTACCCGGCTGGCTGGCTATCATCATCACGCTGCTAGGCCTCGATATAGCAATTTACGGTCAGCATATCGCCGCACATAAATGGCCGGTGCTTTGGCGTTTACACCAAATCCATCATACCGACATGGCTATAGACGCGACTACGGCAATCCGTTTCCATCCTTTGGAAATCCTGTTGTCGCTGGCCTACAAAGTGCTGTGCATTGCGCTCATCGGCGCCCATCCGCTGGCGGTCATGATCTTTGAAATCATGCTTAATGGCGCGGCAACGTTTAACCATAGCAACATCCAGCTGTCACCGGCGCTGGATAACAAACTGCGCCGGCTGATAGTCACGCCTGACATGCACCGGATTCACCATTCCACGCTACCATCCGAAACAGACAGCAATTACGGCTTTTCCCTATCCTGCTGGGATAGGCTGTTCCGCACCTATAAGGCAGAGCCCAGCCTGCCGCAAACCATAATGCCTATTGGTTTGCCAACATTTCGCAACCCATCTGAACTCGGTTTTTGGTCATTATTGGTGTTGCCGTTTAAACCATTGCGTAAACCCAAGCGGCGTTAAGCTTAGAATTTGGCCCGCACACTGGACTATAATTGGCAGTGATGGCACTGCCTATATATTCGCTGAACTGAGGCCAATAAAATGAAGGTGTTGCACGCTACATGCCGACATGGCAACATGACCGTGCCGTCGTATGATAATAAAAATAATGAGAGGAAAAACCTATGAAAAAAATAATGTCACTTATGCTTGCCGCGCTATGTTCCGTCGGCGTTGCCGAAGCTACAGAACATCATAGCGGTCATGGCGGTGGGGCTGGCGGCGGCGGAGGCAGCGCCAGTAGCTGCGTAAAACCACATCTGGCAAAATTTCAACCCGCGCATCTTGAAACCGTAGTGCCCGGCGCCGAATTTTCGTTTATTGCGCTGAACATCCACAAACCTGAACAAATTTCCGCCACGGTAAAAAACATACCGGTTGAACTGACTACTGAATTCAAGGATCCTTATTATCTGGTAAAAGGCAAATTACCTGATAGCCTAGTCAACACGGCAGCCCGTATCAATATCAAAGTCAGTGCCAAATCCCCGCGCTGTGAAGCTGAAAACGGCTGGCTGTTGAAAATAGCCGACCGATGACCCTTGAATTATAATCATTATGAATGCAGGCCGGATCACCTATACGCCCCATACCTTGTGCATCAGGGCGTGTGAGGGCGATCCGGCCTGCGCCGTTGCCTGTGAGGACCCGTCATGTCGGAAAACCATAAAACCATGCACTGCACCGCCTACTGCCTTGCCCAAGGTTTTGACATTAGCGCACTGGCAAACTTAATTTCCGATTCAACACTGATACGGATTATTAAAGGCTCACTACTCATAGAAGATGACCATTCCTGGTCAGTCGTGTTTGCTTACGGAGCCGTTGTGCTGTGGAATGTCAGTGCCGAACAGCAAGCCAAATTGCGCCAGTTGCTATTGCAGCATGCAGAAAACCCGTTAGACATTATAGAAGAGGACCATTTCACTTTCGCGCTGGATTGCGCCGGCACGCGCATTATCGAAGACCATATTGAAATTGAGTCTTCTGATCCTATCCTGATGTTTTCGTTGTCACAAGCTATGGCGCAGTCGATAAAACTGGCGTCGTTTGAAACCAATGCGATAAGTACGATCAATAATACGCGCTATATCCCGAAATCATTGGCAGAAAACGGCAGCATCAAACTAAGCCGCCATAAAATTGCCAAAATCCGTGGACAACTGTTTTTAACCAAAAGCGACATTATCCTGAATTACGATTTACTGGATACCCCGGATTTTTTTTGGGAATATCCCGAATACGAAACCTTTTACAGCATTGCCGCCAAATATCTTGAAGTGGCTCCCCGCACCGGAGTGCTGTCGAAGAAACTGGAAACTATCCACGAATTATTTGAAATGTTGGCGGACGAACAAAAACACCGGCATTCATCCATATTGGAATTAATCATTATCGGGCTGATCGCGTTTGAAATCGGCATGACCATATTCAGCAAAATGTTCTGACGCATCGCCGATGCTATACCTACTTTTGCCCAAAAGGCCCATCTGATGTTTTCCCTGCACCGCAATCTGGCCCTGCTGCTGATGCTCATCATGCTGCCTGCGCTCATCCGCTGCGATGTTCGCCGGACCCCGCCGTTGACGATAGCCAGCCATGTTTGGCCGGGTTATGAGCTGATGTTTTTAGCCCGCCGCGAAGGCTGGCTGCCGCAGCAAGGCCTGATACTGCAAGAAACCACGTCCGCTACGGCATCTTTGCAAGCCCTGACGGAAGGCAAGGCAGACGGCGCGGCGCTGACACTGGATGAAGTGCTGCGCGCCAGGGCGCAAGGCATAGCCTTGACCGTGGTGTTGGTTTTCGATATGTCGGTCGGGGCCGACCAGGTGTTGGGCAAACCCGGCATCGACAGCCTGAATAAGCTCGTCGGCAAACGCATCGGCGTTGAACAATCGGCATTAGGCGCGTTAATGCTGTTTAAAACCTTAGCCGCCGCGAAGCTCAAACCAACAGACGTGCTGCCGGTGCCGCTTAATATCAATGACCATCTGGACGCATGGCATGACGGGAAAGTGGATGCCTTGATCACCTATGAGCCGGTCGCCGGCAAGCTGCTCAACCAAGACGCCCGTCTGCTGTTCGACAGCAGGAAACTGCCCAACACCATTTTCGATGTGCTGGCGGTCAGAACGGATGCCTTACAAAGCAACCCGGCCGCCGTTAAAGCGTTAGTGGCAGGGCATTTGCGCGCCTTGAAACACCTGCGCGGCAATCCTCTGGATGCCGCTTACCGCATGGCGGAGCGCTTGCAGGTCCCCGGCAACCAGGTATTAAACACGTTCCGGGGCATAGACCTGCCCGATCTGTACGCCAACCGGAAATTGCTTGCTGCTTCGGATAGCCCGTTGCTCAATGTCGCCCAAACACTTTCGACGCTAATGGTCAAAGAGCATTTTATTGCCCGTGGCGATGCCTTGGCCCAGCTGATCAGCGCCGATTATTTGCCGCAAGAGGATTAAGATGCGTTGCTTGTTATGGATAGCCTTAGGATACATGCTGATGTCGGCGCCGGGGTTTTCCCAGCAGCGAACCATGACCTTAGGCATTCTGGCGACCAACCCCAAGATTGCTATGGAAGCCCGCTGGCAACCGTTAGCCGAATATTTGACGCGCTCGCTACCGGGCAAACAACTGAGTATACGGATATTGGATCTTGTTGAGTTGGACAGCCAATTGCAGCGCCATGAGCTCGATTTCGTCCTCACCAACCCTGGACATTACATGCAATTGCGGCAAAAAAACGCCTTGTCCGGCGTGTTGGCAACCTTACAGGACTCGGTGGACCAGCAGCCATTGGACGCCTTGGGCGGTGTGATTTTCACCCTGAAGCAACGTAACGATATTAACCGGCTGGCGGATCTCAAAGACAAAATACTGGCGGCACCCAGCACCTCGTCCTTAGGCGGCTATCAGGCCCAGGCTTACCAACTGGCAGAAGCAGGCATTGCGGTGAATGATGATGTCCGGCTGCTTGAAGCCGGAATGCCGCATGATAACGTCGTTGATGCGGTGCTGAAAAAAAAAGCCGATGTGGGTTTCGTGCGTACCGGTGTCCTGGAAACAATGGACAAAGCCGGCAAACTTAAGCTCAACCAGTTTAAAATTCTCAACCGGCAAGACCTGCCCAGCTTCCCTTATGTATTGTCCACCCGGCTTTACCCGAACTGGCCATTCGTTGCGACGCCGAATGTCGATGAAGAACTCGCCCGTCAAGTCACCGCCCTGTTACTGATGATTGAGCATGAGGGGCCGCTGGCCCGCGCCTTCGGCTATCACGGCTTTACCATCCCGGCCGATTACGGACCGGTAGAAGACTTGCTGAGGGCGTTACGCCTCCCCCCTTTTGATACGGCCCCCACCTTTACCTGGCGGGACATTATCGTGCGCTACCGCTACCAAGCCGCTATTCTGGCACTAGCCGGTGTAGTCATCGGATTGCTGGCCTTGCTGCTGTTGCTGAAAAACAGACAGTTGCGACAGGCCAGAAACCACGCAAGGGAAGGCGAAAATAAATTAGCGGCCATACTCGACAATCTCGGCGCCTGTA
Source organism: Methylovulum sp. (assembly GCA_030653435.1). Taxonomy (GTDB): domain Bacteria; phylum Pseudomonadota; class Gammaproteobacteria; order Methylococcales; family Methylomonadaceae; genus Methylovulum. The sequence continues at coordinate 145,930 of JAURZI010000111.1, read as the reverse complement.
TCTATATCAAAGACACCCATTACCGTTATCAGTTTGTCAACCATGCGCTTTGCGAACTTTTTGGCGCACCGTTATCGGCAATCGTGGGGCACGAAGCCGACGATTTCTTTACTGCCGACAACGCCGGGCAAACCAAAGCCAATGACCGCCGTGTCCTTGAAAACGGCGAACGCCTGGAAATCGTCGAAACCAACACCTTCAAGATAACCGGCCAACAACACAGCCATCTGTCCATAAAACTGCCCTTGCGCGACAGCCACGGCCATATCTACGCCTTATGCGGCATTTCCACAGACATCACGCCGCACAAAAAAGTGGAAGCAGAACTGCATCGTTCTAATGCCGACCTGGAACAATTCGCCTATGCCATCTCGCACGATATGCGCCAGCCGTTACGCATGGTGAGTAGTTACCTGTCGTTGATTGAGCGGGCATTGGCGGCACAACTGGATGACGACACCCGGCAATACCTGGCGTTTGCAATTGATGGCGCCAAACGCATGGACCAAATGATCCTGTCCTTACTGGACTTCTCCCGGATCGGACGCATCACTGCGCCCATGGCGCGTATTGCCAGCCGCGAGGTGCTGGCTGAAGCATTGGCATTCCTGGAACCGGAAATAAGCGCCAGCGGGGCCTGTGTGCAGGTATCGGGGGATTGGCCGGAGCTGGTGGCCAGTCGTGATGAGCTGAGCCGCTTACTGCAAAACCTGATTAGTAATGCCGTTAAATATCATGCCGAAGGAGTAGCTCCTCATGTGGACATCGAAGGCTCGACGATAGCCGGAGTGTTTAGGGTAACCGTGCGCGACCAAGGCGTAGGCATCGATCCTGCCCAAACTGACCGGTTGTTTAAAGTGTTCTCGCGCCTGCAAACGCGCAGCCGGTTTGAAGGCACGGGTGTGGGGCTCGCGCTGTGCCGAAAAATTGTCGAGCATCACGGCGGCCGAATAGGCGTCGAATCCTTAGGGGAAAATCAGGGTAGTTGCTTTTGGTTTGAAATCCCGGTTATCACAAACCTAGCATGATGCCCACGGAAACTGCACAGACTCTCTTTAAAATAGTCGCTGTGGCTATCCTTTACCTGCTGCTAGCCCAGCTGACGCTGGGCTTTTTTGCCGCCTACAGCGTCGTGAACGTGGTCTGGCCGCCCAGCGGTCTGGCATTGGCGGTCTTGCTGCTGGGCGGCAAACGCTATGCCTGGGCGGTGCTGGCAGGAGCATTCGTGAACAACACGCTAACCGGACTTCCCGTTGCCGTGGCTTTGCCCATTGCCGTAGGCAGTACGCTGGAAGCCTTATTGGCCCACTACTTGCTGGCACGCGGCAGGCCATTTAATTTAAACATCATTTCCTTACGGGATTATCTGCGCCTGATCGTCTTGGGCGCCGGCATAGGCTGCATAATCGGCGCCGTATTCGTTGCCGCCGTGCTGCTGCTGTCCGGCACGTCCCCGACCGGCATATTTATTCTGGACGCGACCCGCTGGTGGATGGGCGACACCCTGGGTATCGTATTGCTGACGCCGCTAATGTTAATTTGGCAACCGCCTTATCACTGGCCCAAGCACACAAGCATCCTCGAACTGGCGCTGCCATTGCTATTGACTTTTTTAATGGGGCAGATTGTATTCCTGGGCTGGTTCCATGATGCTATCGGTATACTGGCCCGCGGCTTCCTGATGTTTTTGTTTGTCACGTTTACCGCTATTTACCTGGGCATCCACGGCACTGTACTTGTTATCGTCATGATAGCAGGCCAAGCCTTACTGGGCGCGATACACGGAGTGGGTTATTTTGCCGACGACATTGCCCAAACCGGTCTGACTAACTTATGGTTTTATACGGTGATATTGGCGCTGGTCGGCATGGCCCAAGCCACGTATCTCGCTGAACGCAAACAAATAGAAAAAAACCTGTCCAAAGAAAAACAGCGCTACCAGCTATTGCTCGAAACCGCCACCGATGGATTACATGTACTCGATGCCCAAGGCCGGTTGCTGGAAGCCAGCGATTCCTTTTATCAAATGTTGGGCTATCCGGTAGGCACGTTGCTGAATATCAAAGATTGGGATAGGCAATGGTCGCCGGAACAGCTATTAAGTAAAATCCAACAATTAATCCGGCAACCCGCTGTTTTCAATACCCGGCACCGCAGGGCCGACAACCGGGTTATCGATGTAGAAATCAGTGCGCGTGGTATTGAAATAGGCGGCGAACCTTTATTGTTCGCCTCCTCGCGGGACATCACCGAACGCAAGCATTTTGAATCGGCGCTGCAAGAATCCGAAGCCCGCTTCCGTAGCGTTGCCAATGCCGCGCCGGTATTGATCTGGATGTCCGGTACCGACAAGCTATGCAACTGGTTTAATCAGGTTTGGCTTGATTTCACCGGACGCCGCCTGGAACAGGAATTAGGCAACGGCTGGATGGAACATGTGCATCCCGATGATGCCCGACTTTGCCAGACCGTTTACGCCACCCGTTTTGATGCGCGACAACCCTTCCAGATGGAATATCGGTTGAGGCGCTACGATGGCGAATACCGTTGGCTGCTTGATTGCGCCGTCCCCCGGTTTGATGAGCAAGGGGTGTTCCTCGGTTATATCGGCTCTTGCACGGACATCAGCAAACTTAAACATGCCGAAGCCACCCTACACCAGTTTGCCGTCATCGCCGCACACCATTTACAAGAACCGACGCGACGGATATTAAATTTTACCCAACAGCTCAGCCAGCAGTTGTACGAAACCGGAATGAACGATGACATTTCCCAAAGCCTTTACTACCTTGAACAAAGCGCGATACGGCAGCGGGCCTTAGTCAGTGACATTGATCTTTACCTGGTCGCTAGCGAACCGGGCGGGCCGATTGAAGCCGTTGATTTAACACATATAGTGCATCAAGTGACAGCGCGTTACGGCCAATATATAGAGGAACACAAGGCAAGCATTGACTGTGCTGAGGGATTGCCTAAAATCGAGATCGACAAACAGCGTTTACACAGCCTTGTGGGCATCCTGACGGATAATGCCTTGCTTTATGCCAGGCAAGACAGGGCGCCCATAATACGTATCAGTGGCGAGTTAAAAGCAGGCAGAGTATATTGCCGCTTTGCCGATAATGGCACCGGCATTCCACCAGCCTACCGCGAACGGGTTTTTCGTGTCTTTGAACGCTTGCAGCTAAGCAGCAACCCCAGGAGTACCGGTATCGGCCTGGCCATAGTCAAACGCATCGTCGAAAGCTGTAACGGCTCAGTAAGTTTGCAAGAAACACCCGGCGGCGGCCTCACCGTATTATTCGATTTACCCCAATACACACGAGACAGTTAATGCTTACCCAGCCTAAACCTTTTGAAATTTTATTACTGGAAGATGAGCCTGCCGATGCTTATTTAGTAAAACTGGCGCTTAAGGAAAGCAAAATACTCGCCCGCATGAGCCATGTGGCAGGTGGCATCGAAGGTTTGGACTTTCTAAGGCGTAACGGCGAATATGACAATGCGCCTTGTCCGGATCTGATCCTATTGGACATCAACATGCCTCGCATGAACGGTTACGAATTTTTGTCCGCCATTAAAGCGGACAAAGCCTTCAAGACCATTCCGGTAGTCGTGCTGAGCACATCGAATGTAGAGCGCGACATTTTCATCTCCTATGACCTGGGCGCCGCCGGCTACATCACCAAACCCATCGATATTACCCAACTGATAGCAGCCATCACCAGGCTGGGCGATTATTGGTTCGATCTAGTGCGTTTGCCGCAAGAGAAAACGGCATGAATATGCTCAAATCAATCCGGGTGTTATTGGTTGAAGACGAAATAGGCGATGCACGGCTGGTGCAAATAGGTTTACGCCAGCCGCACAGTGCGTCTTTTGACGTGATCTGCGTAGACACCTTAAGCAAAGCACAGCAACAATTGGCGCAACAGCCCTTTGATGTGGTGTTGCTCGATTTGTCATTGCCTGACTCTTCAGGGCTGGACACGGTGCGTATGATAAAAAAAACCAACCGTGGCGTGGCGATTATCGTCTTGACCGGGCAATACGACACTGAATTTGCCCTGAATACATTGGAAGCAGGCGCGGCCGATTATTTGGTCAAAGGCGAGTTCAGCCCGGACAGCCTGATACGCGCCATCCGCTATGCCATGCAACGCGTCGAAATGGACGCCCATAACCGGTTATTGGTGGCGGCATTGGAAGCCGCCGCCAATAGCATAGTCATAACCGACAAGGAAGGGTATATCGAATGGGCCAACCCGTCCTTTTGTAAATCGAGTGGCTATGATTTGCAGGACGTGCTGAACAAACGACCGGCTGAATTGATTAAATCAGGCTTACAAGATCAAGGTTTTTACGAAGCCATGTGGAAAACCATCCTTAAAGGCGATACCTGGCGCGGGGAAATCATCAACAGACGCAAGAATGGCGAGCTTTATCATGAAGAACTGAGCATTTCCCCGGTACGCAATGAGGCCGGGGAAATCAATCATTTTATCGGCATTAAGGAAGATATTACCGAACGCAAACGCATGGAGGAAGAGCTGCAAAGGCTGGCCCGCACCGATTCTTTAACCGGACTGTTCAACCGCAGGGTATTTTTGGAGCATTTGGAGCAGGAGACGGCACGGCTAGCCCGATTGGACAGCGCGCCGATAGCGCTGCTGATGCTGGATTTGGACCACTTTAAGCGTATCAATGACACCTACGGTCATGCTGCCGGGGATGAGGTGTTGCGCCATTTTGCCGATTTGATCAGGGCTAACGTACGCAGCATTGACTTGCCTGCACGCTTGGGCGGCGAAGAGTTTGCAATCATCCTGCCGGGTGCCGATCGAACCGATGCCCTGGCGATGGCCGAGCGCTTACGGATGCAGGTAGCCGCGGCCATACTGCCGCATGCAAAAGGCCAGATAAGTTATACCGTCAGCATCGGCGTCGCCGCATTATCGGCAACAAACGCCAATAGTGAAATCGCTCTGCATCACGCGGACTCCGCACTTTATACCGCCAAATCCAAAGGCCGTAACCAAACCTGTTGGTTCAGCCGTTAATATCCATCCTGTTGCCTGCCGATCATAAAATCCACCCATGCTGAGTTACCGACACGCCTTCCATGCGGGCAATTTTGCCGATGTATTAAAGCATCTCATTTTGACGCAAATCCTTGGTCACTTAAACCGCAAAGACAAGGCCTATTGCTGTATAGACACGCATGCAGGACCAGGTGACTATGCACTGGACGGCAGCTATGCGCTAAAAAACCGCGAGTTTGACAACGGCATCGGCAAATTATGGTTACGCGATGACTTGCCGGACAGTGTCGCCGACTATCTGAACATCATCAAACAGTTTAATGCTACGCCCCAGCTCAGCCGCTATCCGGGCTCGCCGCTGCTAGCCAAACAGCTGCTGCGCCGACAAGACCGGCTGTTGCTGTGCGAACTGCATAGCACCGAAGTGCAGGCGCTGAACAAAATCGTCAAACAGGACAAGCGCATCACGGTGTTCCATGCCGACGGCTTGAAACACGCACTAGGCTTATTGCCGCCCAAGGAACGCCGCGGACTGGTGCTCATCGACCCATCCTATGAAATCAAAAGCGATTATACGCGCGCCGTAGAAACGTTAATCAACATGAACCAACGCTTTGCTACCGGCACTTACGCACTTTGGTACCCGGTGGTCGAACGCCACCGCAATTTGGCGCTGGAACGGGCGTTAAGCACAAGCGGCATGAAGGACGTGCAACTGTTCGAGTTGGGCCTGCAAGCCGATTCTGATGGGCATGGCATGACAGCTTGCGGTGTGATCGTGGTCAACCCACCGTGGACGCTGGCGGCTGAAATGCGGCGGGTTTTACCCTGGCTGGCAGACGTTTTAGGCGACGAAGGAGCCGGTTTTTACCGGATACAAACCTTAGCCGACGAAACCGCCCCATAATGCAAGCGGTCAGCCGTCATGCCTGGCGTCTTGTTTCAGGGCATAAGCCGCTAATTGCTCGGCAGTCGCCTCGGTTTGGTATTTATCCTTCCATTCGCCGTAGGGCATGCCATAAATCATCTCCCTGGCTGCCTCATAATCAATGGCAACGCCCTGCTCTGTCGCAGCGGCAACATACCATTTCGCCAAACAATTCCGGCAAAAATCCGCCAGTATCATCAGATCGATATTCTGGGCCTCGGTATGTTGTTGCAAATGGCTGACCAAGCGTCTGAACACCGCAGCCTCCAATTCGGTTTGTATCTGTTTGGACATCGTTTTTTCCTGTCAAATAAAGGTTATTCTATCAGAAGCGAATATCGCCCCATGTACTTTTGTGGCTAATAACTCTACAATACGCGCTCTGCGTTTGCGCGACAACCTTGTGAATCCTGACAGGTAACAATATGAAAATTCATAGTTCTTCGTTGACTTTTTCACCTGCCCGGCTTAATCAGCAGCTCATTAGCAAAAGCAACAATACCCAACAAAATGAAAAAACCGAACTCCCTGCCGGCAAAGAAAACCAGTCGTTACTGCGTGCCTATCCTGCGAATAAAGTATTAAATATCTCGGAAGCCGCCGGTTCAAATTTCGATTCCGCTAACCCAAACAACGCCTACATCCCCACTGATAAACGGACTTTAAACGCGCTTAATGCTTATCACCAGGAACTCAACCAGAGCTTGCAAGCCCAGCGCACCCCATTCATAACAGGCGTGGACACTTACGCTTAACCCCCTCCCCTTAAACTGACCCTATGAAACAACTTTTCGAATTTTTCCCTATTGTTTTATTTTTTATCGCCTATAAATTTTACGACATCTATGTGGCAACCGCAGTGGTCATGGTCGCCACCATTATTCAGGTCTCGTATAACTGGTTTAAACACCGTAAAGTTGAAACGATGCAATGGATTACGCTAGGCCTCATAATAGTTATGGGTGGGGCGACGCTGTACTTGCAGGATGAACAATTTATCAAATGGAAATTATCCATCATCGAATGGTTGTTTGGCGTAGCCTTCCTGGGCAGCCAGGTGATTGGAAAAAAACCGTTTGTCGAACGCATGATGTCATCCAGCATAAGCTTGCCCCCCGAAGTATGGGGGCGCTTGAACATGCTATGGGGCGGCTTCTTTATCAGCGTAGGGTTTATCAACCTGTATGTCATGTACAATTATTCAACTGACGACTGGGTGACGTTTAAAACCTTTGGCGTGCCAGCCCTGATGGTTATTTTTATTGTCTTACAAATGATTTTTTTATATAAATACGTCCCCGAAACGGAGGAATAGAGTGTTATACGCCATTATCAGCGAAGATGCCCTGAATAGTTTGGACAAACGAATCTCTGCAAGGCCCGCCCATATTGCCCGGCTACAGGAATTACAAAACGCCGGAAAGCTTGTGTTGGCAGGCCCCCACCCTGCACTCGATGCCGAAAATCCCGGTGCAGACGGTTTTACCGGTAGCCTGATTGTCGCTGAATTCGATAATTTGTCGTCCGCCCAACAATGGGCTGACGCCGACCCCTATATTGATGCTGGCGTTTATGCCAAAATCACCGTTAAACCCTTTAAAAAAGTATTCCCACAATGACAACCGAATTAATCAAGAACGCATTAACCGATGCTTTTAAACCAGATTTGCTGGAAATTATTGACAGCAGCGCGGCACATGCAGGGCACGCCGGCGCACGTAGCGGCGGCGGTCATTATCATGTCACCATCATCGCGGATGCTTTTGAAGGCAAATCATCCGTCCAACGCCATCAACTGGTTTACCAAGCGCTGGGCGACTTGATGAAACAACAGATTCATGCCTTAGGCATTAATGCCCTTTCACCCTCTGAAAAAAACTAAAGGAAACCTTAGCTAATGAATACCATGAAAAAATCTTTTATGCCCCTGCTTGTTGTCGGCACCGCTTTAATGGCTGCCGGTTGCGACCAAAAAACCGCTGATAATGCCGCAGCTCCTGTTGCCGCGCCTGTTGTCAACAAAGCGGATGCCATCGCCGTCGTTAACGGCAAATATATCGCCAAGGAAACGCTGGCCAATCTGGAAAAAGAAATTGCGGCGCGTAGCCAAGGGCAAGTTATCCCTAAAGAAAAATTAGTCGAAGAACTGATCCAACGTGAACTGCTGGTTCAGGATGCCGTGCAAAAACAACTCGACAAATCACCGGAAGTGCTGGCGAATATTGAAGATGCCAAAAAATCAATCCTGACGCAAGCCGATGTGCAAAACTTCATGAAAACCAATCCGGTCACTGATGCAGAAATCAAAGCCGAATATGACAGCAAAGTTGGCGGGGCTAACGCGACCGAATACAAAGCCCGCCATATTTTGGTAAAAACCGAAGCAGAAGCTAAAAAAATCATCGCCGAACTGGATAAAGGCGCTGATTTTGCCAAATTGGCAAACAAAAACTCCCTGGATGCCAAAGAATCACAAAGCGGCGGCGATTTAGGCTGGTTTGTCGCCAGCCAAATGGTTGAGCCGTTCTCTAAAGCCGTAGTCGCGCTGGAAAAAGGCAAATACACCAGCGCGCCTGTGCAAACCCAGTTTGGCTGGCATGTTATTTTGAGGGAAGATTCACGCGCACAAACACCACCTCCGCTGGAAGCCGTAAAAGAGCAATTGACCCCCTTCCTGCAACGCAAAAAACTGCAAACCATGCTGGAAAACTTACGCAAACAAGCTAAAGTTGAAATCCTGGTGCCACTGACTGATGAAAAGCCAAAAGCCGCAGCTGACAGCGATAAACCTGCTGAAGCAGGCAAAGTCGTTACGGAAGAAGTGGTCACTGAAGAAGTGAAAGATGCCAACGGCAAAACCGTTGAAGAAAAAATCATTGTCGAAGAAGATATTTCAGAAGACAAAGATGCCGCTGCTGAAAGCAAACCTGAAGCAGCGGCAAAACCCGCCGCTGAAAACAAGCCGGCTGACGCAGCAAAAAAACCGGCTGAAGCCAAAAAATAACGGCACACTTTTCGAGTGTATCGGTGACAAAGGGCGGATTTATCCGCCCTTTTTTTATATGGGCTACGGATTTATCCGCCCTTTTTTTATATAGGCTACGGATTTATCGGCCCTTTTTTATACGGGCTACGAATTTATCCGCATTTTTTTACACGATCTAAAGATTGACTTGTGCCTCAGAGGGTATGCGCCCCTTCATACTATTTTTTCCAGATACTGCAAAATAAATTGCACACTGCGGTTACCCCTGTATTCATTGATATCCAGCTTGTAAGCCGCAACGATTTGCCGTAGCCCCAACCATTGTTCAATATGATCGACAAAAAAGGCTATCGCATCAATCAGCAAATCGCCGCCTGGGTTACGCAACACTAATTTAAGATGCCGTTGCCCGACGATACGCGCTTGAACCACATCAAATACCCCATGAAAAACCGGCTCAGGAAATGCCTGTCCCCAGGTCGCCGCCTGTTGCAATAAATCCGCGACGGCAATGGTCATTTCATGCTCGCCCAGTTCGCCGTCAGACCATATTTTTTGCTCCAGATCAACATCAGCCAGGCGCTTGCCGACCATCTCGTCAAACATCAGTGCAAAAGCCGGATAATCGTGCATCGTCAAGCTTAAACCGGCGGCCATTGCATGCCCGCCAAATTTACTCAGTATTTTGGGATGCGCGGCGGCAATATCGCTTAACACATCGCGGATATGCACACCTGGAATAGACCGCGCCGACCCTTTTATCAGATCCTTACCGGCTGGAGCAAACGCGATAACCGGCCTATGCAACCTATCCTTGATGCGTGACGCCAGGATACCAACCACGCCCTGATGCCAGTTAGCGTCATACAGACAAACCCCGGCAGGCAAATGGTGTTCGTCCAACGCTTTCATTTCCGACAATAACGCCATCGCCTCATGTTTCATTTGGCCTTCTATTTCACGTCTGTCGTTGTTCAGCTCATCCAGCTGGACGGCAATGTTTTTCGCCAGCACGGGGTCGTCGGTAAGCAGGCATTGTATGCCCAGGGACATATCATCCATACGCCCTGCCGCATTCAACCGTGGCCCCAACGAAAAACCCAGATCGGCCGGCGTCACCGTCAGCGAATTTTTATCCGCCACATCAAGCAGTGCCCTCACACCTGGATGGCTGCGTCCTGTGCGTATCCTCAGCAAACCCTGATGCACCAGGATCCGATTGATCTGGTCGAAAGCCACGACATCGGCCACCGTACCTAATGCCACATAATCCAGCAACTGCGCGAGATTAGGCTCCGGCTGTTGGCGCGCCGTAAACCAACCCTGTTCCCGCAGCCGGTTCCGTAGCGCCATTAGCACATAAAACATCACGCCGACACCGGCCAATGCTTTGCCGGGGAATGGGTCATTGGTCAGATTAGGGTTAACAATGGCGTCAGCCGCAGGCAGCTCAAGCCCGGGCAAATGATGGTCCGTCACCAAGACCTTAATGCCCGCCGCTTTGGCCACCTTAACACCCTCTATGCTGGAGATGCCGTTATCCACGGTAATAATGATGTCGGGATGCTGCAATTTGACAAGCTCAACAATTTCCGGCGTCAACCCATAGCCGTATTCAAAACGGTTGGGCACAACAAAATCCACATGGTTTGCCCCCAGTAATTGCAAGCCTTTGATAGCAACAGCACAACTGGTTGCACCGTCGGCATCGAAATCAGCGACTACGGAAATCCGCAGTTGCAGGTCTAGCGCCGTAACCAACTCCGCAACCATCTGCTCCATACCCGATAACAGCCACGGCGACGGCAGTTTTGCCAGCGCCCTATCTAATTCCGCTGCCGAACTTACCCCCCGCGCCAAAAAAATACGCTCCAATAACGGATGAATGTCGCCGAATTGGGGCCGTTTTTTACCGATGGGACGGAGAATAATGGATTTTTTGACACCTTGATAATACATATGATAAGTCCAATGTAACAGCCGACCATTGCCGACCCCTAAGCACAAGCGCACAACCCGGTTACCGGCGTGTGCATCGAAACAGCGTTATTAAACCACAGGACGGGCTTGGCAGGTTTAGTACGAATTTTTTTATCCCGGAGTGAAGGCCAGAAACCAGCCTATGGCATTTCAACCACTTGAATGAATTGCCGCGCCATGCGCGCGTTATCCAGCCTGGATAGTGGTCCAGCCCTTTGATGGTGCAGCCGGCACACCTTACATAGGTGATTTTAGTTACAAATTAGGTTGCAATAGCCGCCAATTGAATGAAGAATGAGCGGTATAACGTCATGTCTTCCGACTGAACAGGGACTCAAAGCAATGCCTCACGCTAGCGATTTTTTTAACACGATTTGCTCAGCCCCCCCGGCATTACTGCTGGCAACATTATTGGCAGTGCTCTTGTTGGGGCTGATTGCCGGATATCTGCTGGGCAGCCGTAGCGTGGCTCCGGCACAGGTAAAATCAGCCACATCGCCTGATGCCAGTAAAGCTCCGGCGTGGCATCTATTGTCAGCGGAACAGGCCCTCGCCGAACAAGGCTCTGATAGTCTGGGCTTGAGCGCGATAACCGCCGCCGAGCGCCTGGAACGTGACGGCTTTAACCGCCTAACCGAAAAACCGCCGCGCTCCGCGTGGCTATTGTTGCTGTCCCAGTTCAAAAGCTTGCTGATCGTCGTGCTAATAATCGCAGCCCTATTAGCCGCAGCGATTGGCGATATAAAAGATGGCATCGTCATACTCGTAGTCGTCATCATCAACGGGCTGTTGGGGTTTTATCAGGAATTTCAAGCCGAAAAATCCCTGGCCGCGCTTAAAAAGATGCTCGCACTACAAGCCAAAGTACGCCGTGACGGCATTATCCTGGTGATACCCGCTGAACAATTGGTGCCCGGCGACATCGTGATACTGGAAGCAGGCGACAAAATACCCGCCGATGGACGCATCCTTAGCATACAGGCTCTGGAAGCCGATGAATCCTCGCTGACTGGGGAATCGGCCCCTGTTGCCAAGCAGGAGCGGGCGCTTACGCTTGAAGCCACACCTATCGCCGAACGCAGCAATATGCTGTATATGAACAATGCCGTCACGCGGGGACGTGCGGAAATGCTGGTGACGGCGACCGGCATGACCACTGAAATCGGCAGGCTGGCAGGCTTGTTGTCGTTAGCAGAAGACGGCATCACGCCATTACAGCGTCAACTGGATAGCTTGGGCAAACGCTTGGCAATGATTGCCTTATTCGTGGTTGCGCTATTATTTGCCGGTGCGTTGTGGCGTGGTGAACCGCTGATTGAAACGGCATTCACCGCTATCGCCCTCGCTGTAGCGGCCATTCCCGAAGGCTTGCCGGCCGTAGTCACGGTAACCTTGGCATTAGGCATGCACCGCATGGCTAAGCAGCGCGCCATCGTCAAACGTTTAGCCGCCGTCGAAACACTAGGCTGCACGACGGTAATCTGCACCGACAAAACCGGCACGTTGACCGTCAACCAAATGACCGTGCGCTCACTTTTCTATCAAGGCCGGCGCTACCGCGTCACCGGAGAAGGCTATAACAGCGCCGGTGAAATTTTACCCGCGACCGGTAACACAATGCCTGCTGATATGAGCGGCCTGTTATTGCCGCTAGCCTTATGCAATAACAGCCAGTTACAGGAACAACGCGTGATAGGCGACCCGATGGAAGGCGCATTACTGGTGCTGTCCGCCAAAGGCGGTACCGATAAGGCGCAAGCAGCCGCGCAACTGCCTCGTATTGCGGAAATCCCTTTTGACGCCGCACATAAATACATGGCGACATTTCATCGCCATGAACAAAGCGACATCGTCACCGTATTCATCAAAGGAGCGCCGGAAGTGTTGCTCAAACTGTGCAACACAGTGGTCGATGGTCAGGGCTTGCCGCAAGCCATCCATACCGATGCGCTGTTGGCGGAAAATGAGGCGATGGCCGTCACCGGTCTGAGGGTTATCGGCGTTGCCACGCGCACATTAACGCGTGCCGAGTTTTCGGCGGATGGCGATTTGTTCCAGTATATACAGGAACTGGCCTTCGTCGCGCTGGTGGGCTTGATGGATCCGCCCAGACCCGAAGCCCGCGCTGCCATCAAGCTGTGCCAACGGGCCGGTATCGCTGTCAAAATGATTACCGGCGACCAGAAAGTCACTGCTTTTGCGATTGCTCAGGAACTGGGCTTGACCGGCGATGTGCTGGAAGGGCATGAATTGGCGGCGCTGGACGATGATGCGCTGGCGGCCTGCATTAACGCCATTGCCGTGTTCGCGCGCACGGCTCCAGAACAAAAAGTCAGGATAGTCAACGCGCTGAAAGCGGACGGCCATGTAGTCGCGATGACAGGTGACGGCGTTAACGATGCACCGGCCTTAAAAAGCGCCGACATCGGCATAGCGATGGGCGTCACCGGCACGGATGTCGCCCAGGAAGCGGCAACAATGATTTTGACCGACGATAATTTTGCCACCATAGCCAAAGCGATCATGCAAGGACGGGGTATATACGAAAACATGGTCAAATTCGTCCGCTTCCAGCTGTCAACCAATATCGGCGCCATTTTGACCGTGGCCGCCGCGCCGCTATTGGGCATGCCGGTACCGTTCACCGCTGTGCAGCTGCTGTGGATAAACATCATCATGGACGGCCCGCCTGCCATGTCACTAGGCGTCGACCCTTGCCGTACCGGCGCGATGGACGAAGCGCCGCGCGATCCCGAATCGCGCATACTGTCATTGCGGCGCTTCGGCAACCTGTTCAGCTACGGCCTGACGATGGCGGCAGGTACCCTAGGCGTTTTATATTTTAGTTTGCAGACCGGCGCCAAGGATGGTGTGCATGCCGGAATAATTGCGGCGCACGCCACCACCATGGCTTTCACGACCTTCGTGTTATTTCAGGTCGTTAATGTGTTTAATGCCAGAACCGAAAAAGGCAGCAGTTTTAACCGGCATTTCTTCAGCAACAGATGGCTCTGGCTGGCGCTGTTCGGTGTCATCCTGTTGCAAATACTGGTCATTCATTGGTCACCCGCACAGCATATCTTCCACACTACCGATCTGACGGCTACGGATTGGCTAATCGCCAGCGGCGTGGCGTTGTCGGTGCTGGTGCTGGAGGAATTGCGTAAACTGGTGGCAGCGCTACTCAGGAGGCTCAACCGTTAAATGATTAAAAATAAAATACTCCGCCATAGCCATTCTACAAAAATGTGCCCAATGCTTTACCACATCCGTCTATGTTGATGTACTCCCATCTGGTCGAGAAAACGTCTAAGTTTTGAAACCGGCAACGCCTACCGTCACACGAAACGTAGCGCGTGCCGCGCGCGCCTTTTCCGGTACCGAGCCGCCGATAGCGCGCGCAGCGCGCCCTACAGTGCTGGACAATCGGCCCCCCCTATACATTTACAAATTTACCGCAAACTCACCAAGCCATTTTTTTTCTGCTTTAGCATCGCCTCCTCATATTCTTTTTGTGCCTCTAGCCAATCATCTTGATCGCGGACAGGTGTAAACCCCCTGGCTAAGGCTTTGTAATAAGCCGACTCGGCAATCCATTGATAATGTTCCTGTTCCGTGGTCCAGTGGGGATTGGCATTGACAGACGAAAGTTTTTCAGCGGGTTTCGACATTGGATTATCTCCGTAAGGTTAAAAGCATGCCTGTGTTGCAGCTGTCTGCCCAGCCCGCGACCTGTAGGCGATGATTTGGACTTAGCTTCAGCCTGCTCGTTAAGCTATGCAGCGCGGCATACTTTTATTAAACCATTACACAGCCTGATACGCCAGCAAATCACAGGCAAGACGCTGCACCCAGCCTATCGCACCAATCGCCATCAGCAAGGCTTCATCTTCGGATTTTCACTGTCGGCAAGATCGGTTATGGACGATTCTTGCACAATGGGTGAGCATACAACTAGGGCGTAAAGAAGGGCGCAAAACGGTTGCCGGTTAAAATATCGAGGATTTTGAGAAATATTACTTATTTTGCCGTAAGATTGAAATTTTAACTATCCTGCCTGCTCTGGCTTGGGCAGTCTGTCTAGCCCTTGATGGCGCTCGGCCGGCCCTACAGCACATAGCTTTAGCGCAAGGCCGGATAGTAAGAAAAGATTATATATTTATTGTTAATAGGGGGTTGCGTGGCGTGGTTGTTTTTATTTTCTGCAGGATTGGTAGAAATCTTGTTTGCATTAAGCCTTAAATATAATGAGGGCTTTACCCGGCTTTGGCCCAGTTTGGCAACCCTGGTGTTTGGCGGCGGCAGTTTTTATTTGTTGGTATTGGCCATCAAATCCCTGCCGCTGGGGACCGCTTATGCAGTATGGACAGGTATGGGCGCTGTCGGTGTGGCAATAGCAGGTATAGTGTTATTTAAAGAGTCTGGCGACTGGCACCGTTTGCTATCGATTTCATTAGTCATTGCAGGCATTGTCGGGCTTAAATTAACGGATTCCCAATAATGTTACATCTTATTTTTAAGTCGCCGGTTGAGCTTGCAGTTTTGCAGCGGATATGTCCAGACGATGAGGTGGTTTTTCTTGAGAACTCTGTGCTGGGTTTATTACGCAACGGCAAACTGGCCCATGAGCTGGCCGGATTACTTACCCAATGCCAACTTTATGCCCTAGCCGCCGACCTGGGAGCCAGAGGCATAGCCGACGATGAGCTGGTCAGCGGCATCACCATTATAGATTACGATGGCTTGGTCAACGTCACAATCAACAATCCGGTGATCCAGTCGTGGACATAAGTGAGGTTGGCCGCTTACCGGCATTAACCGAACAAGGTTTTTTAATCCATTGGGGGGACTGGAACGAAACCGTGGCAACACAGTTGGCTGAACTTAACGATATCCAGCTCAGCGACGCGCATTGGGAAATTATCCTGTTTATCCGTGCTTATTACTTGAGCTATAAGCATTTGCCGAATGCGAGAGTCTTTACTAAGGCTGTGTCCAAACAATTTGGCGAAGCCAAGGGTAACAGCCGTTATTTGCATCGTTTGTTTCCCGATGGGCCGCTGAAATATGCCTGCAAACTGGCGGGTTTGCCGAAACCGCCGACCTGCTTGTAACACAGCCCGCTTAACCTTGCTTAAAGCGATGTATCAAACGCCGTTCTTTTTTATTAGGTTTGTAGTCCATTCCGCTATGCGGAAACAATTCCCGCTGCTCGCGTTGCAGGGCGATTTGCTGTTGACGTTTGGCGTGACTTTCCGGGGACTCTTCATAAAGCAGCACCGCTTCCTTGGCACCGCGCCGCTGGTTGCTAAGCGCGGTGACCGTCACTTCCCAGCGGTACAGTTCCTTGCTGATAGTGAGTACCGTGCCCAAACGGATTTCCTTGCCCGGCTTAGAGCGTTGGTTGTTGACGTGGACCTTGCCGCCAGCTATGGCTTCGGTGGCCAGTTTGCGCGTTTTAAAAAAACGCGCGGCCCACAGCCACTTATCTAGGCGAACGGTTTCGGGTTCGGTCGACACTGCGGCTTATTTTTTCAGACCCTTAGGCAAGGAAAACACTACTTTTTCTTCTATGCCCTGGATTTCAATCGTGGCTTGACCGCCCCATTCCTTTAAACGGCTAATGACCTCCTGTACCAGCACTTCGGGTGCGGAGGCCCCGGCAGTGACACCAACAACCTTGACGCCGTCGAACCAGCTTTGCTGCATATCGTTGGCGGTGTCTATCAAGAACGCAGGTTTGCCCAACTGCTCGGCGATTTCCCGCAACCGGTTGGAGTTGGAACTGTTAGGCGAGCCCACCACCAGGATCGTGTCTGCCGTTTTTGCCAATTCATGGACAGCATCCTGGCGATTTTGGGTCGCATAGCAAATGTCATCTTTTTTCTGGTCTTGAATAGACGTGAAACGGGCGCGCAGGGCATCTACCATGATCTGCGTATCGGTCATGGACAATGTCGTTTGCGTGACATAAGCCAGATTATCGGGATTGTTGACTTTAAGATTCTTAACGTCTTCAGGGGTTTCTACCAGATAAATGCCACCATTTTCAGTGCATTTTTCATACTGCCCCATGGTACCTTCCACTTCAGGGTGCCCGGCATGACCGATCAGGATGACTTCGCGGTCGGATTTAGCATGTTTGGCGACTTGCAAATGGACTTTAGTGACCAACGGGCAGGTGGCGTCGAAAATGGTCAATTTGCGTTCTTTTGCTTCCTGCTGCACTTGCTTGGAAACGCCGTGGGCGCTGAAAATCAAATGCGAGCCGACCGGAACATCGGTCAGATCTTCAATAAAAATGGCGCCTTTTTCTTTTAGGCCGTCGACCACGGTGCGGTTATGGACGACTTCATGACGCACATAAATAGGCGCACCAAATGTTTCGAGCGCCTGATCGACAATTTCAATGGCGCGGTCTACACCGGCACAGAAGCCACGAGGATTAGCGAGTACGATTTGCATATCTTGAGTTCTTTAGTAGGTTAATGTGAAGTTATTTTAACGCAATAGGGTTGCCGAGACGACGATTCCATCAGCATCGGCATATAAATAATAATCTTTTTTAAAGTTGACGCCCGCAAAGCTGATTGATGCATCGCGGTCACCGTGGCCTTTTTTATGGCTTTTTAACGGGTACGCATGCAGTGCCTGTATGCCTAGAGGCAGTTGCTCCAGAATTGCGGCATCGCGGACACAGCCATAAATAACAATGCCTTGCCAGCCGTTTGTTACGGCTGTTTTTGCCAGCGACGCATCCAGTAACGCGCAGTGGTGCGAGCCGCCGCCATCGACGACCAATACCCGGTTATCGACTTTTTCCGCCAGGGTTTGGGCCAGCAGTTCATCGCTTTCAAATGTTTTCAAAGTGGTGATGCGCCCACAAAACACAGGCTTGGCACCATAAGATTTAAACAGCGGCTCGGCAATCTGGAAGTAATTTTCAGCTGAATGGGCATCGCAAAGATCGGCGGTAGTAAACGTTATCATACAAACAATCCTGGCTGAGAGTTGGGGGGAATGCGGGTAATGCTAATTAAGCAACTCCCATACCGGTTTGACATGGACAGGCAGGGGGGCAAGCCGGCCTAACTCCACCCACTGGTCCGGGCAATGGAAATCGGAACCCGTAGAACCGGCCAGCTCAAAACGCACGGCAAGAGTTGCCGCCCTGCTGATTTCGTCATTATTAATGCGTCCGGTAATGACTTCTATGCCTTGGCCGCCAGCGGTCTTAAATGCCGTCAACAGGCGTTTCATCGAGTTAGCACTGAGTTTGTAGCGCAACGGATGCGCCAACACCGCGATGCCTCCGGATTCGGTGATCCAACTGACGGCCAGCGTCATATCCGCCCACGGCGTAGCGACATAAGCAGGCTTGCCTTTTGCCAGATAACGGTCAAAAGCTTCCTGCTCGGTGTCAACATGGTGTTGCGAGACGAGAAAATGCGCGAAATGGCTGCGCGTTATCATCCCCTCCCCTGCGACTTTCTTTACGGCGTCCATAGCGCCGGGTATGCGTTTTTTGGCGAGTTTTTCAGCAATTTTTTCCGCCCGCTCCAGGCGTGTATTTTGCAGGTTAACTGTCGCTTCAGCGAGAGGCGGGTACTCCGGGTCAATGCCTATACCGACAATATGAAAGCATTGGTTTTGCCATAAGGTGGACAGTTCTATGCCGGGTATCAGCTTGACACCGTTCGTTGCCGCACAGGCTTGCGCCTCGGCCAGCCCTGCGGTCGTGTCATGGTCGGTCAACGCCAACGCCGTGACGCCATGCCGATGTGCGCGCAGCACGACTTCAGTCGGGGACAATGCGCCGTCGGAAGCGGTCGAATGGCAGTGCAAATCGTATAGTTCAAACATGTGTTATTGGTACTCACCATAAAGTTTGGCATAAAGGCCGTTTTGCTGGATTAATGTTTCGTGACGCCCTTGTTCGCAGATTTTGCCTTCTTCAAACACATAAACATGATCCGCTTGTTTAACGGCGCTTAGGCGGTGGGCGATAATAATGGTGGTGCGACCAGTTAAAAACGCGCCTAACGCTTGATGTAGCTTATATTCGGTTTCACTGTCCAACGCCGATGTCGCTTCGTCCAGGATAACCACTTTGGGGTCGGCGGCGACCATGCGGGCAATCGCCATGCGTTGGCGCTGACCGCCGGACAGCCTCATGCCGTGGCGGCCGACGATGGTGTCCAGGCCTAGCTCCAGATCTTTAACAGCATCATCCAACTGGGCAATCGCCAGGGCATGCCATAGCAAAGTATCTGAAAGCGGTTTGCCCAGAGTCAGGTTGGCGCGGATCGTGTCATTAAAAAGCACCGGGTGTTGCAATACGGTGACCACATGTTCCCTGACAACATCCAGACCGATATGGTCAATGGCGACATCGTCAAAATAGATCTGCCCCTCATCACTGGGGTACAGGCCGATCAGCGTTTGAATCAAAGTGGATTTGCCGCCGCCGCTGGCACCGACCAAAGCCACTTTTTCGCCCGCTTTAATATGCAGGTTGATGCCGTTGAGTATGCTTTCCTCGCCATAACTGAAGTGCAGATTTTTGACGCGCACGGCCACCGTTTTTTTGCCCAGGAAAGGGTCCTCCAAATGCGGATACTGCGGCTCTTGTTGCAAGGTATTAAGCCGGTTAATACGCGCGAGGGCGGCTTTGGCGGCAAAAAAAGCATATTGGATATTAAGGATTTCCTGTACCGGCGCCATCATGAACCACAGATAACCAAAAACCGCAAGCATTTGCCCGATGCTGAGCTCTGAGTAAAACACCATCAGCATCGCGCCGGCACGGAACACATCGAAACCAAACAGAAAAACCAGAAAGCTCAACCGACTGGCGGCATCGCTTTTCCAGGCAAAGGCAATGGCGGTATCCTTAACGGCCAGCGCCGAACTGACCAGTTGCTGGCAATAATGCTGCTCGCGGTTGCTGGCACGAATCTGATGTATGGCTTCCAGCGTTTCGGTCAAGGATTGTTGGAAGACTTCATAAGCTGAGTTTTCTTTAGACTTAAGGTGTTTTACTTTGGAGCCCACCACGCGGGTAAAATAAATCACGACCGGATTCAGCAACAGGATAAACAAGCCCAACTGCCAGTTCATCCAAAGCAAAATGGCCGCCGTGCCGACAATCGTCAGCGCCGCGATCAGCAACTTGCTGATGGTGTTGCCGATAAAATTGTCAATCGTATCGAGATCGGTGACCAGATGCGTGACCACCGTGCCTGTGCCCAGGCTTTCGTATTCAGCCATCGAAATGTTTTGCAGATGGCCTATCATGTCCTTACGGAAACGGAACACAATATCTTTGGCGATACAGGAAAACTGGCGCGACTGGATGATGTTGAAGGCAATGGCGACAATACGCAACACTAGGCTGGCGAACAGCACGACACCGATATAAAACATCGGCTGTTGCCAGGCCACGGGAAAGACCCGGTTCAAAGCATTGATGACGGCGCCGGGTTGATGCAGCAAGACTTCATCGACCAGCAGCGGCATCAGCAAGGGCACCGGCACACTGGCGACAGTCGCCAGGATCGCAATGATATGCGAATAGACCAGCTGCTTTTTGTGTTCCAGCGCGATGTTATAAATGGTGTTCCAGGTATAAACGGGGACGGCCTGTTTTGTTTGCACGGATGAACGGGAAGATGTTTTGTTAAAGAGTAATTGTAGCATTCTGCGCCTGCATCTTAACACAGGCCAGCTGTTAAATAATTTCTTGTTAGTGTTATAACCCGTGTAAAATAAAGGGCTGGCCGTATTCTAATGTTTCTGTGAAAATCATCGCATGATGGCTGCACAATCTTAATAAAATCCTCAACAAACCCAATACTTCTTCGCATTAAGCGAAAACTTTCGAGCACCCTGATGAAAACAAAGATAGCTACTTTAATTGCACTCGCATTGCTGGTTATGATTAATTTCAGCATTTGGAGCTATGTTAACAACCCGCTGCAATTACAAACCTGGACAAAAACCACGATGGGGCTGACTTACGACCCTACCCGTAAAACGGATGACCCCAGGGATAATATCTTCGTCAATGAAGCGGATATTGACAAGGATTTGGCGCTCCTCGAAAACAAAGTCCATGCCATCCGAACCTATAGCATGCTCAGAGGGCAACATAAAATCCCGGAGATAGCTGCCAAGCACAACCTGAATGTGACCTTGGGGGCATGGATTGACGGCAACCTGGAAAAGAACCGCCAGGAAATTGAAACCTTATTGGACATCAGTCGCCAGAATAATCCGAAAATTATCCGGCTCATGGTCGGCAACGAGGTGCTGTTGCGTAATGATATTCCTGAAGCCGCGCTGATTGAATATATACGCGAAGTGAAGAAACGCAATTGGCGGCCAGTCAGCACCTCGGAAACCTGGGCCGAATGGCTTAAACACCCCAAACTGGTGGAGGAAGTCGATTTTATAGCCGTGCATATCCTGCCTTACTGGGAAGGGATTGCCGCGGAAGATGCTGTTGATTACATTTTCGACCGTTATCACGATGTCCAGAAAGCTTATCCGAACAAACCCGTTATCATCACTGAAATCGGTTGGCCATCCGATGGTCAACCCGCCAAACATGCCACAGCATCGGTGTCTAATCAGGCCAAAGTATTACGTGATTTTTTAAACCGAGCCGACCAGGAAAAAGTTACTTATTACATCGTTGAAGCGTTCGACCAGCCTTGGAAACAATCAATAGAAGGCTCGGCAGGCGCGTATTGGGGCATCTTTAATGCCGACCGCATCGCCAAGTACCCTATGGACGGCGATGTATTGACCTTGCCGAACTGGGAGCATTGGGCCACGGGCGCTGGAATTTTCAGCATTGTCGTAATGGGCTTGTTTTTGTTCACGCGCAGAAGCCTGAAACTGCCTGGCGTGGTGTTTTTTGGCGTGATAACCAATTTGGCGGCATCAACCATATTCTGGTCGGTGTCGGTCGGCGCCCAGCAATACCAGACGCCGTTGACCATCGCTTTTTGGGTCATCCTGATCTTGATGCAGATACTGGCTGCATTTATCCTGATGATAGAAAGCTTGGAGATCGCCGAGGTAATCTGGCACCGGAAAAGCGCAAGAACGTTCCAACCCTTGACGCCGACATCCGCATTCAAATATCCCAAAGTATCGTTGCATCTGCCTATCCATAACGAACCGCCAGCCATGGTGCGTAAGACCTTAGAAGCCTTGGCAAAAGTTGATTACCCCCATCTGGAAGTGCTGGTGATGGATAATAACACCAAAGATCCTGCCATCTGGGAGCCGGTGCGTGACGATTGCGAACGCTTGGGGCCGATGTTCCGGTTCTTTCATCTGGAAAACTGGCCGGGCTTTAAAGCCGGTGCAATTAACCATGCGCTGGAACAAACCGCCCCTGATGCCGAAATCATTGCCGTGATTGACAGCGACTATATTTTGTCGCCGGATTGGCTCAACTGCATGGTGCCGTATTTTGATAATGAAAACGTCGGCTTTGTGCAATCACCGCAGGATTATCGAGACCGTCATCAAAGCACGTTTAAAAATATATGCTACTGGGAATATGCCGGATTTTTTAATATCGGCATGGTACAGCGCAACGAATACAACGCGATTATCCAGCATGGCACGATGACGATGATCAGGAAATCGGCGTTGCTGGAAGTCGGTAAATGGGCGGAATGGTGTATTTGCGAAGACAGCGAACTCGGTTTGCGCTTGTATGAAGCCGGTTACGACTCAGTCTATGTCAAGGATTCATTTGGCCGCGGCTTGATGCCGGACACTTTCTCAGGCTATATGACGCAGCGCTTCCGCTGGGTTTATGGCGCCATGCAGATCATTAAAGGCCATTGGCGGAGCTTTTTGCCGACTAAAAAATCACCGCTGACGGCAGCCCAACGCTACTATTTTGTGGCGGGCTGGTTGCCGTGGTTTTCAGATGCGTTAGCCTTATTGTTCACCAGCACCAGTTTACTGTTGACCGCAGTCATCGTCTATGACCCGATACACAGTGAATTGCCGGTCAACGCCTTCTTATTGCCCACTATTGGCTTGTTCAGTTTCAAAATTCTGCGCGGTTTATGGCTTTATCAAGCGCGGGTCCCTTGTTCGGTATGGCAGTCGCTGGGCGCGGCGCTATCGGGCTTGGCTTTGACGCATACCGTCGCCAAAGGCACGATACAAGGTCTGTTCACATCCGGCAAGCCGTTCATGCGTACCCCTAAGTATGAAAAACAGGGCCCGTTGTTTGCCGGGCTGATGATTATCCGGCAAGAACTGTTGCTGTTAATCTTATTGGGTTCAGCCATTGCCGCCATGGCAACCCTGGAACATTTCGACAATTTGAGCGGAAAACTCTGGATCTCGGTATTGTCGGTACAAGCCGTGCCTTATGTCGCTACGTTCATTACCTTATTAATCAGCATCGCGCCGAGCTACGGCAAAAAAGGCAAGTTACTGGCGGAAGATTTGGACGAGGAATAGGCTACATAGCGCGTACTCTTCCCTGGACAGGACAATGACTGCTGAAAAGTACGCATTGGATCCTGGCGCTTTGTTAAACCGTGAGTATATGCGTTGCTGGGACGGGTTTGCAGCCCGCCCCATTTTTCAAAGGATAGCCCGCCATGTTGCCAATATCCGCCCAGCTTTGCATTCCAGACCATGAAATCGAGGTCTATGCCATTCGCGCTCAAGGCGCTGGCGGCCAACATGTCAATAAAGTGTCTACGGCCGTGCATTTACGTTTTGATGTTCATGCGTCATCCCTGC
This sequence comes from Methylovulum sp., assembly GCA_030653435.1. Classification (GTDB taxonomy): domain Bacteria; phylum Pseudomonadota; class Gammaproteobacteria; order Methylococcales; family Methylomonadaceae; genus Methylovulum. The sequence goes on along the minus strand of JAURZI010000111.1, from coordinate 122,208 downwards.
CCGAGTTTTATAAAGAAAAGCTGTTGGCTTTAAATGACCAGCGCATTTCAAAAGAGGGGGTGGTGGTCATCAAGGCGCAACAGTACCGTACCCAGGAAAAAAACAAACAGGACGCCTACCGCCGACTACAGGATTTAATAACACATGTGACTGTCGTGCATAAAAAACGTAAAGCGACCAAACCGACGAAAAGCGCCAAGCTGAAACGCCTGGACAATAAAATCCGGCAAGGCCGGGTTAAGGCCTTACGGGGGAAAATAGTTGTTTGAATGTTTAATAAGATGTTGTTTGCGACGGCGGCCTAAACTTTACAATCCCAAATCACTTAGCCCAGGATAATCATCAGGGCGATTGCCCTGTGGCCAATGAAATTTTCGTTCGGCTTCCGTAATCGGTAAATCATTGATGCTGGCATAACGGGTTCGCATCAAGCCCTGTTCGTCGAACTCCCAGTTCTCATTACCGTAAGAACGACACCAGCTGTCGTTTTCGTCACGCCACTCGTAAGCAAAACGGACAGCTATCCGGTTGCCGTCAAAAGCCCAGAGTTCTTTTATCAAGCGATATTCTAGTTCTTTAGCCCATTTACGCGTCAAAAACGCAATAATTTGCTCACGGCCTACTGGGAATTCGGCGCGGTTACGCCAACGGCTGCCCATCGTATAGGCTAGCGCGACACGCTCCGGATCGCGGTTATTCCAGGCATTTTCAGCCATGCGTACTTTTTGGATTGCCGTCTCACGGGTAAAGGGCGGAAATGGGGGGCGCGCTTCAGTGTGTGCATTCATGCGGAAACTCCTGGTTCATGATGGAAAAGGATAAGTTTAGCTCAGTTAGGATAGGTAGAACAGGCCGTTGATATTGCCATAGGTTAACCGGGAAAGCCCGGCAAGCAGGCGGTTCCAGCAATATTCAGCCTTTTATCACCCCTGAAACCATCGCAATATGCGCCAACTCGGCGGCCGTAGACGCATTAAGTTTATTTTTAATTTGCGTGCCGTAATTGGCGACTGTTTTATAGCCCAGACATAATTCATCGGCCACTTTGTGTGCCGTCAAACCCTTTGCCAAGAGCAGAAAAACGTCGAATTCCCTAGGCGTCAAACCCTCAATAATGGCCCGATAGGCCATGCTATTAGCGCTTGCCGGCCTAGTGCCAATCAAGCCATCTTCGACATAGATACCGCCTGCGGCTATTGTTTGTATCGCTATCGGAAGAATATCGGGCGCGGTGCTTTTGGTGATATAGCCTTTAGCGCCTGCACTCATCGCACGATGCACATATACCGCTTCGTCATGTACGCTAAAGACCAGTATTTTTGCATGACTATCGCGGTTACAAATCCGTCGCAGGGTTTCCAGCCCACCGATACCAGGCATGGATAAATCCAACACCATCACATCCGGCTGTTTTTCGAGATAAAGCTGGCAAGCAGCCTCGCCACGCTCGGCTTCGGCAATAACGTCAATGCTGTCAACCGAGGCCAGCAACAGACGGAAACCGGCGCGCACTACAGCATGGTCATCGACCAATATGACTTTAATGGTCTCTTTCATGGTAATGGAATACTCGCGCTTATGCTCATACCTTGACCGGGACGAGTTTGAATGGTCAATACGCCGCCCAGGCTGTTGACCCTCTCCCGCATGCCCAATAGGCCAAAGCCGGTTGTTATGGTTGCTTGCTCACAGCCGCGACCGTTATCGCTAACCTGTAGTTGTAATAAGTTTGCGGGGGCAATGCCGAGCGTAATCGTCGCTTTTGTAGCTTGGGCATGGCGGACGATATTGGTGATACATTCCTGCACGATCCTGAATATCTGGATCGTTATCTTCTGCTCCAGACTGTCAACCTCATCAGCACAATATAGCGTTAGCACCAATTCCGGATTTCTGCCGGCCCAGTGATTTAACAAATCTTCCAAGGTTGCCTTCAAGCCCAGCTCAGTCAGCACCAAAGGATGTAAATTACGCATCATCGAACGCACGACGGTTATCAGATGATCACAAATGCCGATAATGGCATCGGTGAGCTGTTCGGTATCAGCATTCTGGTTTTTCGCCGTCACCGCCATGACTTTAATGGCCGTCAACGATTGTCCCAGCTCATCATGCAGTTCCTGGGACAAATGCTGCCGCTCTTCTTCCTGTATTTCCAAAGAATGCAAGGTCAACGCGCTGTTTTCCTGGTGTGCGGCATCCAACACAGCCGTCATATGGTTAATGGCCTTGGCGATATGGTCGTATTCCTGGGTCTTAAAATCCGGTAATTTTTGCTGGTAATCACCTTGCTCGATAGTCTTCAAACCGTCCACAATCTGCGCTATCGCATTTAACGCCTTGTTGAACACCAGATTGACGGCAACAAAGGTCAATAAGGCCATAACCAGCAAGGACATAAAAAATACACAGCTTTCTGCCCAGACTTCGGTGATTTCATCCAGCGGGTCAGCCTCGATAATCAGCGTCAGTTGCTTGCCGTCGGCTGTCGTCAACTGTTGCTCAACATCGGGATATTGGCTGGAAACCAGCCCGATAAACCAACGCGGCGGCATCTCGGCATCAGCTACGCGTTTATGATCGGCAGTAAATTTAACGACTTCGCCAGTAGGTTCTTTGAGCTGAATTTTCAAATGCCGGGTTTGTTCCAATGACACAAAACGCGGCAACCAGGCGCTGACATCCACAGCGCTTTGCTGCGATTGCGGAAAATTCAGTTTAATAAGCTGTGCGGCCAGATTCAGCGATGAATCAATTTCCTTGCTAACCGCGCTACGGGCTTGCCAAACCGCAACAGAGCCTCCTAAAATCAGTATCGCAACACTGGTAAGGAAGATTCTGGCATTAATTTGTGAGCGCAAGCTCATTTTCGCTGCCGCTGAATTTTTTTTCAGAGTATTTTTCCTGTAGATTCACATAAAAACAACCCGGCGCCCAAGTGGGATGCTCTCGGTTTTAAATCCGACCTAGGGCGTGCCATGCGCGCATTTTGAGAGCAAAGGCGCGCATGGCACGCCCTACATGTCTGCAACAACTGTACAGCAAACACCTGCCATTGCAACTCATCCATACAGCGCATTTACGGTATACTATCCTAAACCTGAAACCGGTTTTATTTTGTATCATTTTCTGGAGTCACTGATGAAACAGCTATTAAAAACAGTGTTGATAGTATCAACGCTCTTCTTTTCCATATCTTACGATGCGACGGCATCAAGTTACCCTGCCCGGTTAGGCGCAAAACTGGGGAACGGCATCGCCAACGCAGCGACAGGCATCGTGGAGATCCCCAAAACCATTATGGTGGCTAATCAAGCACACGGCCCTGCGTATGCCGCGACAGCCGGATTAGTGACGGGATTGGTGCATATGATGGGCCGTACATTGAGCGGGGCATACGATTTGGTGACTTTTATGATCCCTACCAAACCGATAGTCACCCCGGATTATGTCTGGGAAGATTTTGATAAAGAAACCAGCTATCGTTCGACGTGGCAATTGCGTTAGGCTAAACCCTATCGGGCGCAATCCGGCGGGTGCGCCCGATACGCTAATCAGTTATTCCCTGCCGCTAAAAACGCCCAGTATCTGCAACAAACTCAGGAACAAGTTGTAGATAGACACGTATAAATTCACCGTCGCCAGGATATAGTTGGTTTCACCACCGTTGACCATTGCGCTGGTCTGAAACAAAATCATGCCGGACATCAACAGGATGAACATCGCAGAAACCGCCAACGATAACGCGGGAATGGCAAAAACAACGGCACCGATACCCGCCAGAAAAGCGACCAGTATGCCAACCATCAAAAATCCGCCCATAAAGCTGAAATCTTTACGCGTGGTCAGTGCATAAGCAGAAAGCCCCAGGAAAATCACGCCTGTGCCACCCAACGCCATCAAGATCAACTCATGACCATTGCTGAACGCTTTGATATACATGGACAAAATAGGCCCTAAAGTCAAGCCCATAAAGCCGGTCAACGCAAACACACAGACCAGCCCTATGGCGCTGTTACGGAATTTTGTCGTTAAAAACAATAAGCCGTAAAAGCCCACCAAAGTCAGGATCAGACCCGGATGAGGTAGATTAAGGTACATGGCCGCGCCAGCAGTCACCGCGCTGAACAGCAAGGTCAACGACAACAACATGTAAGTGTTACGCAACATTTTGTTGGTCGCCAGAATACTGGCTTCTGGACGGGATATAGCAGTATTTAATTTCATGGTAGTCTCCTTGAGAGTAATTAACAGCATTAACGCATAGAATATTACTAGAGTTTCCTGAGTCTTGGTAAGAAAATTTAAGATGGAGCGGTCCATGCCACCATCATGAATTCAATTATCGCGGCCTATCCAGGCTATGGATTCCTATCCGGTAACCGTGTATAACAACACCGCTTTCATAATGGTATGCTAATTTGGACATTCCACATATCTGGATAGTCAATCATGTATAAAACCCACATAACCCACCAAGCCTACGATTTTAAAACCCTGCGTAATCTGATGGCTAAGGCGACACCGCCGCGTTCCGGTGATTATCTGGCCGGTGTGGCTGCCGCCAACCATCTTGAACGCGTCGCCGCGCAATGGGTGCTTGCCGATGTGCCGCTCAAACAATTCCTTAATGAAGCACTGGTGCCTTACGAACAGGATGAAGTCACGCGTTTGATTATCGACGGGCATGATAGCGCGGCGTTTGCGCCGGTCAGCCACCTGACCGTCGGCGATTTCCGCAACTGGCTGTTGTCCGATGCAGCCGGCACCGAAGCGCTCAGCGTATTGGCCCCCGGCTTGACGCCGGAGATGGTCGCTGCCGTATCGAAAATCATGCGTATCCAGGATCTGATCCTGGTCGCTAAAAAATGCCGCGTGATTACCCGCTTCCGCAACACCATCGGCCTGGAAAACCGCTTGTCCACGCGTTTGCAACCCAACCATCCCACCGACCATCCCGCCGGAGTGGCTGCCAGCCTACTGGACGGATTGCTGTACGGCTGCGGCGATGCCGTTATCGGTATCAACCCGGCGTCCGACAATCTGGAAGCAACGAGCCGCTTGCTGCACATGCTGCATGAGGTCATCGAGCGGTATCACATCCCTACCCAAGCCTGCATCCTGGCGCATGTGACAACCACCTTGAAAGCTATCGCGCAAGGCGCGCCGGTCGATTTGGTCTTCCAATCCATAGCCGGAACCCAAAAAGCCAATGACAGCTTCGGCATTAATCTCAATTTATTACATGAAGCCCACGCCGCCGTACAGGAACTGGGGCGCGGCAGCCTGTTTGAAAACGGGATCTTAGGCGACAACTGCATGTATTTTGAAACCGGACAAGGCAGTGCGTTATCCGCCAATGCCCATGAAGGCTTGGACCAACAAACCTGTGAAGCCCGTGCTTATGCCGTCGCCCGAAAATTTAAACCGTTGCTGGTCAATACCGTGGTCGGCTTTATCGGCCCGGAATATCTTTACGACGGCAAGCAGATTATCCGCGCCGGGCTGGAAGACCATTTCTGCGGCAAATTATTGGGCCTGCCTATGGGCTGCGATGTCTGCTACACCAACCACGCCGAAGCCGACCAGGATGATATGGATATGCTGCTGACCCAGTTTGCCGTGGCTGGCGGCACATTTATCATGGGTGTTCCCGGCGCCGATGATGTCATGCTCAATTACCAATCCACATCTTTCCATGATGCGCTTTATTTACGCCAAGTGCTGGGGCTGAGGCCCGCCCCTGAATTTGAGCAATGGCTGCAACAACACCAGATATTCAACACTGACAACCAATTGCAGCCGCTGTCGGATATACCCGCCTTATTTAAACCGGCTTTACAACAACTACAGGCTTCCGCCGATGAGCATCAACGATAAACCAGCACCTGCGGCTACGCCCGATCCCTGGCACAGCTTGACGCAGTTCACGCCGGCGCGCATCGCCTTAGGTCGGGCCGGCATGAGCCTGCCGACCCGTGCCTGTCTGGAGTTTTCCCTCGCACACGCCTGGGCGCGCGATGCCGTCAATATCCCGCTGGATTTTAGCAGCGTCGCCCAACACATACAGGCGCTGGGTTTCCCTACGCTGGCCTTGCAAACGCAGGCAGAAAACCAGCGCATGTATTTGCAACGGCCTGATCTGGGCCGTTTGTTAAACGCCTCGGCCATGGACTGTTTACGGCAGAGTCCAAGCCGGACAGTTGATGCGGTGGTCGTGGTTGCCGACGGTTTATCGTCTACTGCCATAGCCCATCATGCCGAGCCGTTGCTGGCTTTATTGCTGCCTGAATTACTTGCCCTGGGTTACCGGCTGCCGCCCGTATGCCTAGTCAAACACGGGCGGGTGGCCGTCGGTGATGCTATCGCCGAGCATTTTGCCGCGCGGCTGTGCATCGTGTTGATCGGCGAACGTCCAGGCCTTAGCTCGCCAGACAGCCTGGGCATTTATTTCACATATCAGGCCAAATCAGGCCTTAGCACCGATGCCGACCGCAACTGCATTTCCAATATCCACAGCCACGGTTTGAGTTATGGTCAGGCTTTAAAAAAACTGCTGTTTTTAGTCAAGGAAGCCGAAACCTTACAGTTTTCCGGCGTCAATTTAAAGGACGAAACCACTGATGCGGCACTGGATGACAGGCAGCCCAGCAATTTTTTACTGGATTGACGATGCCCGGCCTGCCGTTTTCATATAGCATCCGACGCAGCCCACGGGCGACCAGGACACGAATTATTGTCACGACGGGTAAGATCGAAGTCGTCGCGCCGCCGCAAGTTGCCGAACATAAGCTGCATCAATTTGTCAGCGACAAACAGCAATGGATCATGTCCGCATTAAACAAAGTCGTCGGCCAACAGCCTGAACCTGTTAGCCCGGTGTTCTACCGCGAAGGCGTAGCGATTGCTTACCAAGGCGCGGCGTATAAGCTGGGGGTACTGCCATCTAAACTAAAGCGGGTAAAAATAAGTTTTGCCGACACGCTGATAGCCCATGTGCCGGAAAGCCTGCCCGCAACCGAACACAGCGACGCGATCAAAACCGCATTGACGCACTGGATGAAACAACAGGCGCGCTTGCAAGTGGAACAACGGGTACGGCAACATGCCGGGAAAAAGCAATTAATGCCGCGTTCGGTCATCATCAAAACCCAAAAAAGCCGCTGGGGCAGTTGCGGCATCCATAACGACATCAACATCAACTGGCTGCTGATCATGGCACCGCCCGAAGTGCTGGAATATGTCGTCGTGCATGAATTGTGCCATATCAAGGTCAGAAACCATTCTGCTCGTTTTTGGCAGTTAGTTGCAGAGCATTTGCCGGATTTTCATAACCAACGGCTCTGGTTAAAACAGCATGGCGGCCATTTGATGCGCGGCTTATGAGAGCCATTAAACTTAATGGCGATTTACAGGTCACTGTTGTTCACTCACCGAGGTAACTTATGAGCTTATCCCAACCGACATTAGCTGATGTTTGGAAATTATTTCAAGAGACTGACCGAAGATTTCAGGAAACCGACCGGAAAATGCAGGAAACAGATCGGAAAATGCAGGAGACTGACAGAAAAATGCAGGAGACTGATCGAAAAATAAAACAAGTCACCGAAAGCATAGGCCGTTTGGGTAACAAGCTGGGGGATTTTGTTGAAGAAATGGTACGGCCTGCGGCAGTGCGTTTATTCCAGGAGCGCGGCATAGATGTCCATGAAGTCCATCAAAATGTGAGCGCCCAACGGGATGGTGCAGGTATTGAAATAGATTTATTAGTAGTCAATGATACCGATGTCATTGCCGTTGAATGCAAAAGTACATTAAGCGTTGACGATATCGACGAGCATGTCAAACGTCTGGAAAAACTGAAACGGTTACTGCCTGCCTATGCAAACAAACGCGTTATGGGCGCAGTGACGGCAATGGTGTTACCGGATAATGTCGCACACTATGCTTATCGCCAAGGCTTGTATGTTATTGCCCAAACCGGGGATCATTTGATCATACGCAACGTCCAGCACTTTATACCGGCAATTTGGTAAGCCTGATGTCAACCCATAAACGGCTGAGCCGCTCCAATCGGATTATCAATGGCAGTAACCGTCACCGCTACGCTAGCCCTGTATTTACAACGCGGCTGTGGCTGTGCAGCCTGCTGCTGACTTTACTCAGCGGTTGTTTACCGGGCATCCATAAACCGGGCGCAACCATCACCGCAGGGCAATTGCTGGCAAAGCAATATATCACGCCTGATGGCGTCCACTTACCGGTTACACAATGGTTGCCCCAGCCGGACAAAACAAGCGCCGTATTGGTTGCCATACATGGTTTTAACGATTACAACCATTTTTTTCAACAGCCCGGCGACTATTTCCAGCAACGGGGCATAGCCTGTTATGCTTATGACCAACGCGGCTTCGGCGGCAGTCCGTTACGGGGCTTATGGAGCGGCATTGATGCCTATATCCAGGATCTGGATGTATTTGTCCAACTGGTTAAAGACAAACATCCTGGACTACCGGTTTATTTGTTGGGCGAAAGCATGGGCGGCGCCGTTATTATTGCCGCAATGACGAAAACCGCAAAAATCCGCGTGAACGGGCTGATACTGGCCGCCCCGGCCGTATGGGCCAGGGCGACGATGCCCTGGTACCAACAAGGCCTGTTATGGACATTGGCGCACACCTTGCCGTGGCTGACTTTGACCGGCAAAGGGATCAAGGTCATGCCTTCCGACAATATCGCCATGCTCAGGGCCTTGGGCAAAGATCCACTGGTTATAAAAGCCACGCGCGTAGAAACGCTTTATGGCTTGGCTGATTTGATGGACATAGCCCAGCAAAACGCCGGCCGAATCAATGAAAAAACGCTGGTGCTTTACGGCGACAGGGATGAGATTATTCCTAGGCAACCGACTTACCAATTTGTGCAACACATGCTGCAAGCGCAACAACAGAAAAAAATGGTCGCCCTATATAAAAACGGCTATCACATGCTGTTACGCGACCTTCAGGCACCGGTGCTATGGCAGGATATTATTGCCTGGATCCAGTCCCCGTCGGCACCATTGCCTTCGGGGGCTGATAAATATGCACAGCAGGTGTTGGGATTGTAGTGGCGCGCAAACCTGCTGTTTAACCCCGTACCGCCTATAAGCCTGTCTCCGCATAATAATTATAAAATTGCTTCGCGGTCCTGCCGCTTTTGGAAGCTCTGGACATCGCGAACATTTTCGCCGCTTCGTGCAATACGTTTTTGTCGCCGCGATAATCCGGAAAATAACTGTCCACGATGTCCAGATAGCCATCCATGTTGGCCTGATAAAATGACAACCACAAGCCAAAACGGTCGGACAGCGCTATTTTTTCTTCAACCGCATCGGAATAATGCAGCTCGCCGTCTATCAATTTTGAGTCAAGATTATCTTTCATGTATTCGGGCAGCAAATGTCTGCGGTTAGATGTTGCATACAACAGCACATTTTCCGGCGGCTGTTCTATGGAGCCCTCGAGCACGGTTTTTAACGCCATATAAGAGCTCTCATTGGCTTCGAATGAAAAATCATCACAATAAATGATAAAACGCTGCGGCAAGCCTCTGATGCCATCAACAATATAAGGCAGGTTATACAAGTCACCCTTGAACACTTCAATCAAGCGTAAGCCCTCCACTTTATAAGCATTGAGCATCGCTTTAACCAGGGATGATTTCCCTGTGCCTCTGGCGCCCCACAACAACGCATTATTGGCTGGTTTATGGGCAAGAAACCGTTCAGTATTTTTTACCAGTTCCGCTTTTTGCCTATCCATACCTATCAACGCGTCGAGCGTAATAGGGTCGATAGCCTTGACTGGGCGCAACGTGCTGGTTTGCTGCCTCCATATAGCCGCATAGACTTGCGTCCAATTCATATTCATAACCTGTCTCCCCGATCAAAATAAAGCCTTACATTCAAAGTGCAACATCCGCTTCACCAACACAAAAATGGTTTCCATTGGCTGCGGGATCAATTTTACCATCATCATCGGCGCGAAGAACGAAGCTCATAGTATAGATAGTCATCCCTAAAAAATCATTGACGACCTGCTGTTTTTGAGTGTGTTTTCCACGATTGTGTCGCAAAATTCCCCAAATTAAGTGATAATTTTTATAACTGCCCAGTCTCCGGGTAAAACCCTGTGCTGTAAGGCAACCCAAAGAAGGCGCGCGCAGCACGTACATCAGGCCGCTTGATAGTAAGCTGATTAATGGCTAAAAATAAATTTTAAATAGTTACCGGTCAGGCCTGATGCCATTGTACTAGCGCTAACTGATCACCTCCTTTTACATTTAGCTACCTAACGAGATTAACACCATGACCCAAAACACCAGCAAAATAGTCCGCATTGATCCCAAAGCGGAAAAGAAAACCTTATCGGCAGCCCAAAAACAATTTAATAGCCTGACTAAGCAAATTGACCGGCAAAAAAAGCTATTGCTGGAATGGCAAGCAACCATTCCTATCTATCATCAAAAAGTTGACCATGAGCACAATGTGTTGCTGGATACGTTTAACAATCTCAGGTTAACGTGGATACAGACCTTGGATCAGTTTTATGACAAACCGCTGTTTAAAAAAACCGATAAATTAAAAATCAAACATCTGATTTGCGATATCTGCGAAGACTTAATCCACGGACAGAACTCCGAGGAGGTGAAATCGTTGTTCAATAAATACAGCGATGACGATTACGATACCATTAACGAAGAAACTGAGTCGGCGATTGGCGAACTCATGAAAGGTATTGCCAAAAACATGTTTGACGTGGATTTGGGTGACGATTTCGATATCAGTTCGCCGGAGAAATTCCAGGCTCATTTACAGGAAAAACTGCGCGAAAAAGCAGAAGGACAGCCAGCAGCAGCCGTTAAACCGCGTAAAAAAACCAAAAAACAATTGGCAAAAGAAGCCCGTCAACAAGAGGAAGATGCGCTTGCGAGCAAATCGGTACAGGAAGTTTACCGCAAATTAGTTGCCGTACTGCATCCTGACCGTGAACCGGATGCACAGGAACGGGAGCGCAAGACCGAGTTGATGCAGCGCGTCAATACCGCTTACGACAAAAAAGACTTATTGCAATTGCTGGAATTACAGCTGGAAGTTGAACAAATAGATGCCGCACAACTCAGTCAAATGGCGGACAGCCGTCTGAAATATTTCAATAAAATCCTCAAAGACCAATTGGCCGAACTAGGCCAGGAAATTTATCAAATTGAACACATGTTCACATTACAATTAAACATGCGTTTTTATGATCGCTTATCACCACAAAAATTGCTGCTAAGCCTGAACAACGACATCCGCCAGCTACAGGCCGATATAGTGTCCATTAAACAAGACATTGATTCACTGGAAAATCCTGCCGCATTTAAGGCATGGCTTAAAACCTATAAAATCCCGAAAAACACCCGCCAAGATGATTTTGATGATTTATTTTTTGGCGGCATGATGCCTTTTGATTTCAGGTAAGCCAATAGTTGCGCGTTATCGGGTAAAGAGCCATGCCGTCCATCACAACAACCCGCCAGGACTCCGCTTCAGCAGCGCCTCAAACTGACCAAACGGAACCGGCCTGCTGTATAGATAACCCTGCGCCTCCCCGCAATCCTGTTCGTGCAAAAACGCCAGTTGCTCCGCCGTTTCGACGCCTTCGGCAATCGTTTTCAGGCCCAGGCTCTTCGCCAGATTAATAATAGCGCTGACGATGGCTTTATCCTCCGGGTCGGTGCTGATGTCGCGCACAAAGGACTGGTCGATCTTAAGCTTGTACACTTTAAATTTCTTCAGATAGCTCAGCGAGGAATAGCCCGTGCCGAAATCGTCTATCGACATGCGGATGCCACGCCCGTGCAGGTTATTCATCACCGCGATGGCGTCTAGCGGGTTGTGCATCGCGACACTTTCGGTCAACTCCAACTCCAGATATTCGGGCGGCAAGCCCTCTTCATCGAGTATCCGCGTGATTAATCCAGGCAAGTTAGGGTGACGGAATTGCACCGCCGACAGGTTGACAGCCATGATCAACGGGGTAAAACCATCCGTTATCCAGGTTTTTACCTGCCGCACGGCGGTTCTGAGCACCCACTCCCCTATCGGTAAGATCAGTCCGCTGTCTTCCGCTATCGGGATAAATTCTGCCGGGGACACTATGCCGAATCCGGGGTGATGCCAACGCAACAAGGCTTCCGCGCCTATGATAAAGCCATTTTTTATGGCCACTTGCGGTTGGTAACACACATGCAATTGCCCCTGCTCCAAGGCACCGCGCAAGGCATTCAACAATTGCAAATTGCGGGTCGAACGCGCCTGCATTTCCGGGGTAAAGAAACGGGAAGCGTGCCTGCCTTCCTGTTTAGCCCGATACATGGCGGCGTCGGCGTTTTTGGAGAGCGTCTCCAGATCTTCGCCATCATTCGGATAAATGGCAATACCGATGGATGCCGTCAGCGTCATATCGTATTGATTAATCTGATAAGGCTGGGCAATGACATCCAACATTTTCTGCGCCACTTTTGCCGCATCGTCTGCACCGACACCGGGCAGCAACAGAATGAATTCGTCCCCCCCCAAGCGCGTCACGGTGTCTTCCTCACGCAACGTCAAGCGCAAACGTCGGGCCAACTCGATCAACAGGGCATCGCCTATGCTATGTCCGAGCGTATCGTTGATGTCTTTAAAATGGTCGAGATCGAGGAACATCAAAGCCAATTGCCCGCTGTTGCGTTTCGCTAAACTAATAGCGTATTTGACGTGCTCGTCCAGCTGGGAGCGGTTCGGCAATCCGGTGAGCGGATCATAATTTGCCAGATACTGGATACGCGCTTCATTGCGCTTTTGCTCGGTTATATCTTCGTAAATGCCTAAAACGCCAATAATGTCATTCGCTTCATTGCGTAACGGCACCTTAGATGTCCGTAGCCAAATCGTATTGCCATCAGGTGTGGCCTGCGGTTCTTCATAGAAAAGTTTTGGGATGCCTGAATCCATGACTAGATGGTCATCCGCGCGATATCTATCGGCATGCTCATGCCATGCCAACTGGTAGTCATCTTTAGCGATTAAATCCTGGGGACAAGCCTCCCCGGCATCGTGGGCAAAAACAGGGTTACAACCCAGATAACGTAATGCTTTATCTTTCCAGAATATACGCATGGGTGCGGTGTCAATAACCGTCATGAGCAATTTATGGGCGTCTGCCAATGCCGCATCCGCTTGCTTGCGCTGAGCCTCGCGCTCAAAATTGTTCAGTGCATAATCGATGTCGGAGGCCATTTCCACCAGCAGGTTGCGTGCGGATTCGTCAAAGGCATGGGGCACCGAGGCGTATAACGTGAACGCGCCGATGACCACCCCGTTCCTGTGCAAAGGTAATGCAGCAGACGCTTTCCAGCCAAATTTAGCGCCGCGCTCGTGCCATATCGCAGTAGCGGTGGCATGCTGAAAATCCTGACACCAATAGGGACGGTCTTCCCGTATGGCTGTTCCAGTAGGCCCACACCCCGCCACCTCGTCCCCATTAATAGAAATGTGTATGCCTTCCAGATAGTCGACACCATTGCCATAAGACGCGACAGGCCTGAGGCGTTCTCTTTGCTCATCCAGCAGGCCTATCCAAGCGAGCTTCATACCGCCAAAGGCCACGGCATTAAGGCAGATTTGCCTGAACAAATCCGCTTCATTGTCGCAACGCACGATGGCTTGGTTGCATTGGCTCAATGCGGCATAAAGCTGGGTCAGCCTTTGCGTGGCCTCTTCCGATGCCTTGCGCTCAGCCGCCAGCTCGGCAAGTTTTACCTGTGTTTCCGATAGCCAGGCGATCACGCTATGCTCCATGCCTTTGGCGATAGGGATGGATGTTGATAAATCCCCGCTGCCTATACGCGTAATATGCCCGTGCAGCTCGCCCAGCGAGCAACCTAGCGTAGTATGCAATGCCCGGTAAACGCGCCAGAGCATGACCACCAGCAACACACCAAAGCCAATGAACAGCACACGCAACAACAGGGCATTGGTTTCGGCGGCATGGACGATGTTGAATGTACGTCGGTCCATCGACTCGTAGAGCTGCATGATCGGCCGCATGATCGCGGCCTTGGCCTGATGGTAGGCTGCATCCTGCAACATCAGGCTAGCTTGCAAACGGTCGGCATCGGTAGGCGGCTGGCTGGATTCAACCAGCCTCATTGCAGCAAATTCGGTGCGGGTCAGCGCATCGGAATGGGCTTTGGATTCCGCCAATTTGGCGAACTCCTGTTCGGTAAAGCCGCTTTGCCGCATAAGCTCCAGCAGTGCAACCGCTTGCCCGGCAGGACGGGGGCGCTGGTCGTCGGACAGCACCAGATGCCAGTAAATATCGTCATAATCGATCGGACGGGGTTGCTTGCCATCGCGGATCGCGAGGATTTCCAGAAAATGTTGTTTGTAGATGGGCTCGCCGGTAAGCACATAAGTACGCACCATGCGAGTCAGGTCATCGGAAGACTGGCGCAATTCATTAGCCAGCAAAAACGATTGCAAGCGCAACTTATTGGCGCGATCAACTTGTTTTTCCGAGCGGACGTAAATGCCGAAAACCGAAGCAAAAGCGATAAATATCGCCAATGTTAACCAGAGGCTACGCGAGAATAAGGACAGATTACGTGAGGGTTTCATTGATCTTTCGTCACTTCTTAACCAGAATCGGCAGCCCCGTAAACAGCGCATGCCCTATCCTGTGACAGTGTTTAGCCATAAATCAAGCTGGTGGGCGCCTTCCTTAACAAATAAGGTTTGCAGTATACGGAGCCTTGCTGAATAAATCAAAATTAACCTTGGCTTCCCTAGTTCCCCCAATTTCACTAAATTTTATTGCGGCAGGCCTGCTTTACCCGGTATGGGTTGCAGACGCACTGCATGTTCCATTATTGCGGCTCTCTCACTACGACCCTGTTTACGGGCTAGCTTCTTTGGTAGAAAAGTCAATCGTCTATATAATCCGGCGAAGTTGTCGACCACTCCTGCATGGCTTGCTCTCCCGTGCGGTCTATTTTTACCTTGCCGTCCTCGATTGAAACCACCCACCTTAACGGAATGTAATGGTGCCGACCGGCATCATCCGGCTTCAGTTTGATAGTGCCCTCCTCCATCTGTTCTACAGTGGCGAACTGGCCGTCTTGGGAACAGACAACGGGCATGTCAGGCTGGATCTGGTCAGGATTAATCATTGTTTTTCTCCTGCCTGCTCAACGAGCAAGGCGTGGTGATAAGGCTACTGGATCATTCAGGCGGCTTTTGAACACCTTACCTTAATGGGGTTCGGACTTTAGATGTATGCTACATGGATAAGCCCTCTGCAAAGCCTCTTAGCGCTTTTGCCCGTATGACAAAGATTATACTGTTGATAGCCGCTACTCTGTGCGGCTCCGTACATAAGCATAACCCGAAATCGTGTTATAAACGTTCAACCAGCACCCGCGCATGAAAAACCTTACGGGATAAACCCCCGGCAGCCTATGCAATTGTTCTACCAACTGAGGTATGGATGCTAGAATGCCGAACGACCCAGCCATAACCGGGTTAATCACACCCAGAGGCCATTGTGCAAAATAAAAAAACACCACCCCGCCCTCTACCCATGCAGCCCAAGAGCGCTACTGAAAAAGCCGTGGCCTTCCCGATAGTCGGTATCGGCGCTTCCGCAGGTGGTTTAGAAGCCCTGGAAGAATTCTTCCGCCATGCCCCGACAAATAGCGGCATGGCTTTCGTGCTGGTACAACATCTCGACCCCAGTCACCCCAGCCTGCTGACAGAAATTCTGCAACGCACCACAACGATGCCGGTGGTCGAGGCGCAGGATCAAATCCCTGTTAAGCCTAACGGAGTTTATGTCATCCCGCCCAACCGGGATATGGCGATATTCCACGGCAAGCTGCAACTGAGCATACCCAATGAGCCGCGCGGGCAGCGCATGCCGATTGATGCGTTCCTGCGTTCACTGGCTGAAGACCAACAAGACAACGCCATCGGCATCATCCTGTCCGGCACCGGCACCGACGGTACGCTGGGCTTGCGCGCCATCCTCGGCGCAGGCGGAATCACCTTGGTGCAGGAACCGGCCTCGGCCAAATACGACGGCATGCCCACTAGCGCCATACAAGCGGGTTATGCCAGCCACATACTGACCGTCGAGCACATGCCGGAAGCCCTGCTGACCGATACCCGCAGGGCTTCCGCACACCTCGACATACCCGCTACGCCCAAGACAGCAAGCGGGATAAATCGCATCCTGATGCAATTGCGTAGCAGCACCGGCCATGACTTCGCGCTGTACAAAAAAAGCACGATTGGCCGCCGTATCGAACGCCGCATGTCGCAACACAACATCGAAGACACCGACGTTTACGCCCGTTATCTGAAGGAAAATCCGGCCGAGATACAAATCTTGTTTAAGGAACTGTTGATCAATGTCACCAGCTTCTTCCGCGATGCGGAGGCGTTTGCCGTGCTGGAAGCGGATATTCTTCCGCAACTGTGCAAAGACAGGCCGGACGACATGGCATTCCGGGTCTGGGTGGCAGGCTGTGCTACCGGCGAGGAAGCCTATTCTATCGCCATACTGCTGCGCGAACTGATGGACAAGACTCATCAGGCATTCAAGGTGCAGATTTACAGTACCGACTTGGCTGATGATGCCATCGCCATTGCCCGTGCAGGGTTTTATCCGCCCAATATCGCCCAGGATGTCAGCCCGGAACGCTTGCGCCGTTTCTTTATCAAGGAAGATAAAGGCTATCGGGTCAAAAAAGAAATCCGCGAGATGGTCGTGTTCGCCATCCAAAACGTCATTAAAGACCCGCCTTTTACCAAGCTGGATCTGCTGAGTTGCCGCAACCTGATGATTTATCTGGAAGCGGAACTGCAAAACCGGCTGATTCCGGCGTTCCACTACGCGCTCAAGCCGGGCGGGGTGTTGTTCCTGTCACCATCGGAAAGCATCAGCAACTATACCGACCTGTTCTCATCGCTTAACCGTAAATGGAAATTTTACCGCGCCATCCATTCCGCGACATCTTCCCGTGCAGTAATGGCGCATGTTGCGTCCTGGGCCGCAGAAACCGGCGACAAAACACCCGACGCAGCCATGCTTAAACCCAAGGAAACCAATTTTGCCGAACTCACTCGCCGGGTGCTGGTGCAATACTTTGCGCCCGCCTCGGTCATCACCGATCTTAAAGGGGATATCCTTTATGTGCATAGCGAAACCGGCAAATACTTGCGCCCAGCCCCCGGACAAGCCAGTCTTAACGTCATTGAAATGGCCCGCGAAGGTTTGGAACTGGAACTGCGCTCCGCAATACGCGCGGCAGCCAACGAGGGAATACCAACGCTGGATAAGGCCTTGCAAGTCAAGACCAACGGCGATTTTACCGGCATCCACCTGAGCGTCCGACCGCTATCCGGCTCGGATGGCAGCCAGAACCTGCTGCTGATAAGCTTTCAGGACATTGTCGGCACAGCCGCCGCGTCGGCACGTAAGCGGGCTGCAAAACCCGCCGAACGGGGACGTATAGAAGAACTGGAGCGTGATCTGGCGTATCTGAAAGAAAGCTATCAAGCCACGATGGAAGAACAACAAGCCTCTAACGAAGAGCTCAAGTCGACTAACGAAGAAATGCAATCGACCAATGAAGAGTTGCAATCGACTAACGAAGAATTGGAGACCTCCAAAGAAGAGCTGCAATCCGTCAATGAAGAACTCATCACCGTCAATTCGGAACTGCAAGCCAAAATCGAGCAACTGGCCAGCATGCAGAATGACATGAAAAACCTGCTCGACAACACCAATATCGGTACCGTGTTCCTGGACGAAAACATGCTGATTCGGCGCTTCACGCGCGAGGCCACCCATATCTATCGATTGGCGCCTTCGGACGTGGGCCGTCCGCTGGGCGACATCAAATCCAATCTCGAAGGCGAAGAGCTGCTGACCAAGGCGCAGACCGTGCTGGACACGCTGGCGCCGTTTGAACAGGAGGTGCATATCCATGACGGCGCATGGTATCTCGTCCGTATCCAACCCTACCGCACCCTGGACAATGTCATTGAAGGTGTCGTGCTGACCTTCACCGACATCAGCAAGCGCGTGGCGGCGGAAACGGCGGTGCAGCTGGCGCGCGAACTGGCCGAGAGTGTTGTCGATACCTTAAGCAAACCGTTGTTGGTGCTGGATGGCGATTTGCGAGCGGTTTCCGCCAACCGCGCCTTCTACCAGTATTTTCAAGTCACGGTTGCAGACACGGTGGGACGCAAGGTTTACGACCTGGGCAACAAGCAGTGGAATATCCCCGCCTTGCGCGAACTGCTGGAAATCATCTTGCCCCGTGACCGGACGGTTGAAGGCTATGTGGTAGCACATGATTTTCCCGGCATCGGCTATCACAAAATGATACTGAACGCCCGCCGCATTGATGGTAAGAACAACAACCCGTCGTTAATTTTGCTGACGACGGAAGAAATCGGCGCTGAGCCGGCTAAGGAGCATACGACATGAGCCAGAAACAGGAACAGACACGCGAGACCCTACGGGCAGAAGCCGAGGCTCTGGTTGCCAATTTATTATCACCGACCGCCCAACCTGCCGAAGCATTGCTGCATGAACTCATCGTGCATAAAATCGAATTGGAGATGCAGAATGAAGAATTGCGGCGGATCCATACCGCCATGGAAGAGTCGCGGGACCGCTACGTGGATCTGTACGAGTTTGCCCCGGTCAGTTACATCACTATCAACCGGGCAGGCCTGATCAGTGAAATCAACCTGACCGGCACGGTGTTGCTGGGCGCCGACCGCGCTAAACTAATCAATCACCGTTTCTCGCAGCTTGTTGCACCTCAGGATCAGGACCGCTGGCATCGCTTGTTCCTGAACCTGATGCAGCACGCCAACGGCGAAAAGCAAGCGTTCGAGCTGAAGATGAGCCATGCCGATGGAGCGTTGTTTGACGCCCATCTCGACTGCCTATACCGGGAGACTTGGGATATGGCGCCGATAGTGCGGGTCACATTGACGGACATCAGCAAAATCAAGTTGACTGAAAAAGAATTGCGTATCGCCGCTATCGCCTTTGAATCACAAGAAGGCATGTTCATTACCGATACCAACAATGTGATCCTAAGGGTGAACCGGGCCTTCACTAAAATCACCGGCTACAGCGCCGAAGAGTCGGTCGGGCAGACACCGCGCCTGTTCGAGTCTGGACGCCACGATGCTGCCTTTTATAAGGCCATGCGGGATAGTGTCAAAACGACAGGCAGCTGGCACGGTGAAGTCTGGAACCGGCGCAAAAACGGCGAAATCTATCCCGAATGGCAGATTATCACGGCAGTACCAGAGTTTGAGGGCATCGAATTCCATTGCGTGACGACGTTGACTGACATTACCGAGCAAAAGCTGGCGTCCGAGCAGATCGACCAGCTGGCGTTCTACGACCCGTTGACTAATTTACCTAACCGGCGATTGTTAAAAGACAGGTTGCATCAAGCGTTAAACTACAGTGCGCGCAATAAACAATACGGTGCGTTATTTTTTATTGACCTGGACAATTTCAAAATCCTGAATGACACCTTAGGCCATAACATGGGGGATCTCTTGCTGCAACACGTCGCACAACGGCTCTTAAACAGCTTGCGCGAAGGTGATACGGCGGCCCGTTTAGGGGGGGATGAGTTTATCGTGATGCTGGAAAGCCTGGGTGAGCATGCCCAGGACGCCGCCATTCATGCCGAGATTACCGGCAAAAAAATATTGGCGGCATTAACTTATCCCTATCAGCTGGAAAGCCTGGAATTCCAATGCACGGCCAGCGTCGGCGCCACGCTGTTTTTCGACCATTTGCTAAGCCATGATGATTTGTTGAAACACGTCGATATCGCCATGTATCAGGCCAAACACGCGGGACGCAACGCCTTATGCTTTTTTGACCAGGCCATGCAGACAACCTTGACCGAACGCGCGGCCCTGGAAATGGATTTGCGGCGAGCCCTGGAGCAAAACCAGTTCCAGCTCTATTACCAGCTACAGAACACCCACGACGGTCAAGCTGTCGGCGCCGAAGCGTTAATACGCTGGCAACACCCGGAACATGGGCTCATTTTACCGCTGGACTTTATCCCCTTGGCGGAGGAAACCGGGCTGATTGTGCCTATCGGGCTATGGGTGCTGGAAACAGCCTGCGCCCAACTCAAAACATGGGCAGACCAGGCCCTGACCCGCCATTTACAGCTTGCCGTCAATGTCAGCGCACGCCAGTTCTACCAACCTGATTTTGTGCAGCAAGTCGTTGCCGTGGTCGGAAAAAACGCCATTGGCCCCGGTCGACTCAAGCTTGAACTGACGGAAAGTGTGTTAGTAAGCAATATTGATGACACGATCACCAAAATGGATGAGCTCAGAAAAATCGGCGTCCATTTCTCAATGGACGATTTCGGCACCGGCTATTCCTCGCTGTCCTACCTGACCCAATTACCGCTCGTCCAACTCAAGATCGACAAATCGTTCGTGCAACATATCAGCCGTGCACCCTCCGATGCGGTCATCGTACAAACCATCATTGCGATGACCAAAACCCTGGGTATTGAAGTGATTGCCGAGGGCGTCGAAACGGAAGTACAACGGGCTTTTCTGGAACAGCACGGCTGCCCGCTATGCCAAGGCTATTTGTTCAGCAAGCCGATACCGCTGGCGGCGTTTGAATTGTTGTTGGGGGACCGTAGCGGCCAAGGGGCCGCTCCTACCCTAATGATGTTAAAGGATTTATGATCGGTTACTTACAAGCCTGTGTAAGCTGTTGTTATTTGTTTGGGTATAAGCAACATTGATTATCTTAGCGTAGGGCGTGCCGCGCGCGCCAGAGGGAGTCAAAATTAAGCGTTGATTAATACCAAGCTACACAGAAGGCGCGCGCAGCACGCCCTACTCAGCTGCATAGCCACCGCACTTTTAATCACAGCCACAACACCATGCAAAGCTACTGAAAACCTATTTTTAAGCTATAATTGCGCCCTTTTTACGCATCTTAAAAGTAGCCGCCGTGTCCAGTACAAACATCGATACCTCAACTTTTCAGGGACTCATCCTTGCACTGCAAGCTTACTGGTCAGATCAAGGCTGCATATTATTGCAGCCTTTGGATCAGGAAGTCGGTGCCGGAACCTTCCATCCTGCGACTTTCCTACGCGCCATCGGCCCTGAGCCCTGGCATGCCGCATACGTGCAGCCGTCGCGCCGCCCGACCGACGGCCGTTTTGGCGAAAACCCCAACCGCTTGCAGCATTACTACCAATATCAAGTCATGCTGAAACCGTCGCCCGATAACATCCAGGATTTATACCTGGATTCGTTGACGGCTCTGGGTTTCGACCTGCTGGAACACGATATCCGTTTCGTCGAAGACAACTGGGAATCACCCACCCTGGGCGCGTGGGGCTTGGGCTGGGAAGTGTGGCTGAACGGCATGGAAGTCACGCAGTTCACCTACTTCCAGCAAGTCGGCGGCCTGGAATGCCGTCCGGTCACCGGTGAAATCACTTACGGCCTGGAGCGGCTGGCGATGTATCTACAGGGCGTGAAAAGCGTTTACGACCTAGTCTGGACCAAAACCCCGCACGGTGTCGTGACTTACGGCGATGTGTTCCACCAAAACGAAGTGGAAATGTCCGCGTTTAACTTCGAGCACGCCAACGTGCCGTTCTTGTTCCAATGCTTCGACACTTACGAACAGGAATGCGTCAAGTTGATTGAGTTAGGTCTGCCGTTGCCAGCCTACGAAATGGTCTTAAAAGCCTCGCATACCTTCAACTTGCTGGATGCACGCCACGCGATTTCCGTTACTGAACGGCAACGGTATATCTTGCGGGTGCGGACTTTATCGCGTGCCGTGGCTGAAGCTTATTATGCGCGGCGTGAGTCGTTGGGTTTTCCGATGTGCCAAAGCTAAAAATAGAAGGTATAGCTATGTCTGAATTAACGCTCTCTTATTCAGGGTTCTCTGGCGATTTAAAAATTAAAACAATGCACCGTGATGGAGAGGTTTTATTTTCATTGCCTGATGTTGTCCAAATCTTAGCAAAAGAAAATTCAGCCTTTAATGAACAAGGTAAAACTCAAGGTTTTAAAGGATTATTAAAAGCTTCAATGGAAGCATTGGAAGAGGATGAAAAATATCTTGCTCATAGTGATTCTGGAGACCATGATTTTTTTGTCACTGAACCAGGGCTGTATAGGGTCGTTTCGCGGGACTTAAGTCCCGCCTCAAAAAAATTTCAACGTTGGATATTTCATGAAGTTCTCCCTTCTATTAGAAGACATGGCTTTTATCCACCTCCTTCACAATCTGGAGAATCAGAATTAAAAGTCTTAGCAAATCTATTACAAAGCAATGTTAGCTTACTTGTAAAAGAAATTGAGAAAAGAGAGGCTTTAGAAAAACAAGTCCATGAACAATTTGAAAATTACGACAATAGAATCAATAAGCTTGAAAAAATTATTGCTAATGAAGATGGTTATATGACTATTCAGAATCGATTAAACGACCTTGATATGAATATGAGAATTGAACTTATATGGGCTTGGTGCGAAAAGATTCGCTTTCAAGAGAGTTATCCATGCTTGAAGTCAAGCAATAGATTTGAAACAAAATACCCAATAAGTCTTATTGATCAAGCTATTGGTAATTTAAATCATTTCATAAATTCGTAACAACATATCAAATCTTAGACAACTACACATGGAAATTTTTTTCAACTCAGTTCAAATTACTAACTTCAAATCACTTAAGGATGTGACCTTAAGCGATTGCAAGCGCATTAATTTGCTGATTGGTAGGCCGAATTTGGGTAAGTCTAATATTTTGGAGGCGATTGGGTTGTTTGGTTTGCCTTATTTGAAATATAACAAGAGCAAAAAAATATCGCTGTTTCTCAGATTTGAGAACTTAGCCGAATTGTTTTTTAATGGCGATGTGTATAAAAAAATAACAATTACAACTGATAGTAGTAACTGCTCGATTTATTACAATGATGTGGGTTGGTTAGATCTAGAAATAAAGCAAAAATCTAAGAATTCAAAAGATGAAAGTTTTAATTTATCGTATTCAATTGACGTAGAGGAAGAGCTTGTACCTTCTCATAAACAAAATAAAAATTTATTTTCTAAGGTTAAGTTTTATAAATTTCCTCAGCCATTTATTTTTGAAAAACAAAAATTCTTTATGCCTTATTTATTGCCTCCTTATGGCACGAATTTATTTGATGTTATCCAATTCCATAAAGAGTTGAAAACGGAATTGTCACACATATTTTCTCAATATGGGTTAAAACTTCTGTTTGATAATGCAACCTATGCGCTGAGGCTAATAAAGACTTTAGAAGAAGATAACATTATTTCATTTCCTTATCACTCGATAGCGGATACTTTGCAACGTATTCTCTTTTTCAAAGCAGCGATCGCCTCAAATCAAGAATCAATCCTTCTTTTTGAAGAACCCGAAGCCCATTGTTTTCCGCCTTACATAAGGCAAATTACCCAAGACATTATCGATTCAGAAACCAACCAATTTTTCATCGCCACTCACAGCCCTTATGTGTTAAATGACTTCTTGGAATATGAGCGCAATGACGTGGCTATTTTTATCGCCAACTTTAAAAATGGCGAAACAGTCATTAGGCGTTTAACCGATGAAGAAGTAAACGATGTTTACCAATACGGTATAGATTTATTTTTCAACCACGAATTATTTACGGATGATTAAGAACATTAATTACCACATCATCCCAGAGTGTTACTTAGATACCAATTTGGTTGAAACGATTGTTCCACCGCAAAAGTTTAAAGGTTCTCAAGGATACAATCACCAGCACACTTGCAATGATGTTGTTAAATTAATCAGGACACAATTGAACGACAATTTCGCAGTTGGCATTGTTGATAGGGATAAACGGAAACTGGAGCATACCGACGATTTTGAATTATGGGTATCCAAACCAAATTTAGAACTCCATGTCCGAAACAATAAAAATCATTATTTAATATTTCACAAACCGATTGAACAATGGTTACTTGATGAAGCCGTGTTTTATGGAATCTCTTTGGTAAGCCATGATTTACCAGCGACCCTAAAAGAACTCACAAAAATATCAAAACGTGAATCCATCAAAACCGATCAGCGGTTTAAAAATTTATTTCGAGATTTAAAAGCACAAAACACCAGCGGCATCAATCTATTAGCCAAATGGATTGAGCATCTGAAAGCAAACCCTTATAACGCCGACAAAACCATGTTACAAAACCTGTAGCAACAACTAAATCAAAAAAGGTCGCCCTGTGACAGACACACAACACTTACTTTTCGAATTAGGCTCCGAAGAACTGCCGCCTAAAACCCTGCTGAAACTCAGCAACGCTTTATTGAACAACATCGTACAAGGCCTTAACGCCGCCGAATTGACGTTCACCGTCGGCAAAGCCTATGCCACACCGCGCCGTTTGGCGGTGCTGATTGAAAATCTGGCGACCGCGCAGCCGGACAAAACCGTGGAAAAACGCGGCCCGGCGATACAGGCGGCGTTTGCGCCCGATGGTTCGCCCAGCAAGGCGGCGTTGGGTTTTGCGACCAGTTGCGATACGACCTTCGATCAGTTGGATCGCTTGAAAACGGACAAGGGCGAGTGGTTAAGCTATACACAAGCCGTGAAAGGACTAACCACCGCAGAAATTATCCCCGACATTATCCGCGCCGCCATCGCTGCGTTGCCGATTGCCAAGCGGATGCGCTGGGGCAGTTTTGCAACGGAATTTGTCCGGCCTGTGCATTGGGCGGTATTGCTGTTTGGCGACAAGGTTATCGAAACGGAAATCCTCGGTCTGACCACCGGCAACACCACGCTAGGCCACCGTTTCCACGCGCCGCAGAAAATCACTATCGCCAAGCCGGAGGATTATGAAAAAGCATTGTTCAACCCAGGCAAAGTAATTGCCGATATTGACCAACGCCAAGCCATTATCCGCGTAAAGGCCGAACAAGCGGCCGCCAATGTGGGTGGCATTGCCCATATTGAAGACGATTTGCTGGAAGAAATTGCCGCACTAAATGAATGGCCGGTGCCGGTCACCGGCAACTTTGACCCGCGTTTCCTGGCCTTGCCTGCCGAAGTGCTGATTACGACGATGCAGACCAACCAGAAATATTTTCCGGTCAAAAATGCCGACGGCGGCTTGCTCCCGCACTTTATCACCTTCAGTAATATCGAAAGCACCCGTCCAGAGTCGATACAGCACGGCAATGAGCGCGTCGTCACGCCGCGCCTTGCCGATGCCGAGTTTTTCTGGAACCAGGACCGCAAAAAAACCTTGGCAGAGCGTGTTGCCAGTCTGGACTCTATCGTTTTCCAGGAAAAACTCGGCACTGTCGCCGCTAAAACACAGCGCGTAGGCCAACTCGCAGAAACCATCGCCACGCAATTGTGCGCCAATATCGACTACGCCAAACGCGCCGCATTATTGGCTAAAACCGATTTAATGACCGAAATGGTCGGTGAATTCGGCAATTTGCAAGGTATTATGGGGCGTTATTATGCGCTGGCCGAAGGCGAAGCGCCGGAAGTCGCGCTGGCTTTGGAAGAGCAGTATTTCCCCAAACAATCCGGCAGTCCGACGGCTAGCAGCACGACCGGACAAATCCTGGCGATTGCCGAAAAACTCGATACGCTGGCGGGCATTTTCAGCGCGGGTTTGATACCGACCGGCGATAAAGACCCCTATGCCTTGAGAAGAGCGGCCCTGGGTACGCTAAGGACAGTTATAGAAAACAAACTAAACCTCGACATCCGCAGCTTGCTTGGCATGGCGCTAGCCGCCTTCTCGCACGACTTCGATAGGGCCGCCACGCAGACTGCGGTTGTCGATTTCGTGTTTGATCGGCTGAAAGGCTACTGCCTGGATCAGGGCTATAGCGCCGATGAGTTTGATGCGGTCATGACGGTAAAACCCGATGAACCGCTGGATTTCATGCAGCGCCTGCAAGCCGTTAAAAACTTCCGGCACAAACCCGAAGCGGAAGCGCTGGTTGCCGCCAATAAACGAATAGGCAATATCCTGAAAAAATCCGCCACCGCAGCAACCGATAGCATAGGCGCGCTGGTAGAACCCCAGGAAATACAGCTATTAGCCGCCGCGCGACAATCGAAACAAGACATTGAACCGCTATTGGCGCAACGTGATTATCAAGGGGCGCTCAATCGCTTGGCGCAATTAAGGCATGATGTCGATGCGTTTTTCGATAACGTCATGGTCATGAGCGACGACCTGGAACTGCGTGCAAATCGCCTGGCCTTGCTAAACCTGTTATCGGGGCAGTTTTTAACCTGCGCCGACATTTCCAAACTGCAATCGTGATGGACAAACAGCGCTACGTTTTGTTGGATAGGGACGGTGTCATCAACGAAGACTCCGACGATTTCATCAAATCCCCGGAAGAATGGCTGCCCATAGAAGGCAGCCTGGAAGCCATTGCGTTATTGGGCGCGCAGGGTTACCGGGTTGCCGTAATCACTAACCAATCCGGACTCGCTCGTGGCCTGTTAGATGCCGCCATGCTGGAACAAATCCATGACAAGATGCGCCGACTGGTCAGCGAACATGGCGGCAATATTGACGCCATTTATTTTTGCCCGCACGGCCCGGATAGCAAATGCTGCTGCCGCAAACCGAAACCCGGCTTGCTGGAACAATTCGCCACCGAACACCAAGTCGATTTATCCCGCTGTTATTTTATCGGCGACTCAATCCGTGACATCCAAGCCGGTCTGGCGGCGAGGGCGCAACCTATGCTGGTTAAAACCGGTAAAGGCAAAAAAACCTTGATCGACTATCCCTATCTCAACATTCCCGTTTTTGACACTCTCTATGACGCCGCAAAACATATCGTATCAGGGCAGTAAAATTAAGCTGTACCTGGGTTCTACCGTATTATTGGTCAGCATGATGCTGTCGTCGCTGGTTTTCGGCACCTTAGTGCTATTATGCAGCGTCGTATTTCCTTTCTCGGTGCGCTATCGCCTAGCCTGCCTTTGGGTTCGTTTTGTCATGTACATCGCCAGGATCTTCTGCGGCGTCCGCCATGAAGTCCAGGGACTGGAGCACATTGAGGGGATTAAGGCCGCGATTGTGCTCAGCAAGCATCAATCCGCCTGGGAAACCATCGCCTTAAGGCTGATATTGCCGACGCAGACTGCGCTGCTAAAACGCTCGCTACTATGGCTGCCGGTTTGGGGCTGGGCGCTGGCAACGCTGAAACCGATAGCCATAGACCGGAAAAAACGCCGCGAAGCTCTTAAATCCCTGGTTAAGCAGGGTAAAGCCTGTTTAAACGAAGGCATATGGGTGTTGGTCTTTCCTGAAGGCACTCGGACGGCGCCTGGCGAAGTCAAAAAATTCAATGCCGGGGGCGCCATATTGGCGGAGAAATCCGGTTATCCGGTTATTCCGGTGGCTCACAATGCCGGCCATTGTTGGCCGCGTTACAGTTTTTTAAAATATCCTGGAACCATCACGGTAAAAATAGGCCCTGTTATCAACAGCAAAGGCCGCAAGGCAGCCGACATCAATGCTGAAGCGGCGGAATGGATAGCACAGGCCATGCTGGATATGTGACAAAGCCTAAACTTAAAAACTTATGCGTATAATGGCGCAACTTTCAGAATTAACCCAACCACGGTAAACCCACACATGAAAAAACAACTGCTTATCGCGCTATCTGTGTTATTGCTGCCGGCTTGTGCAGATAAAGAACAATATCAACAAGCTGTCATGGAACAAATACAAAAAGACCAACAATTACAAAAAGAGCAGCATCTTAAGGATTACGCCGTAGAGCCTGAACATTTGGCCAAGTGCGTCGTCGACACCAGCGCGAAAAACATGCCGGGTATTTTTCCGCTGGACCCTACCCGCCTGACCGCTTACCGTAACTATACCAAGATGCTGACCTTATCTAAGTCTGCCGACCCTAAAAAAACCTTGGAAGAATTGCGTACTGAGTTCGGTTCGGCAAAAGCGCTGGCAGAAGCCAATGCCAATTTTACAGAAAGCATGATGGACTGCTATGCCGCAGTCGTTTCGGAAACTGAAGCGGATGCGAAGGACAAATAACGGCTAGTGCTTAAGCCCGTCCACGCAAAAACGATACGGTTCTTGCGGTGTTTTTTCGTGGATGCTATTTCTTCATAATGTAAAAAATCTGTGACTCCGGGTATTTTATAAACTCAATGATCTGATGGCCGGCCTGATCGACATAAACGCCAAAATCCAGATGCGCCGCAGGATCAGTCGCTATCACTTTGACGATGTCTCCACTGTCCATCGCCACCAAGGCTTTTTTCAGACGTAATAAAGGTAGCGGGCAGATCAGGCCGCTGGCATCCACTTCTATATTAAACTCAATCATCGTTTGCTCAAATTTTCTTAATTAACCCAGGGTGCTTATAATAGCATCCCCTCAAATCGACGACATCGCAAGAAAATGGATTATTTCCCCGTTTTTATCAAACTCCACGCACAAAACTGTCTGGTAGTCGGTGCTGGCGAAGTTGCCGCACGAAAAATTGAATTGCTGGCACGGGCAGGTGCACGCATTACCGTCATAGCCGAAACCATTAGCCCGGCTGTCAGCCAAATGCAGACGACCCACCAACTGACGCTTATCGAAAAAGCGTTTACAGCATCTGATATGCAAAGGTTCCGGCTCGTCGTATCGGCAACGGATGACGAGCCAACCAATCAATTAGTCGCCCAAACCGCCGAAGCGCACAATATCCCCGTCAACGTGGTCGATAACCCGGCGCTATGCAGCTTTATATTTCCGGCGATTATCGACCGCTCGCCGATCATCGCCGCAGTATCCTCCGGCGGCGCGGCGCCGGTTCTTGCGCGTTTGCTCAGAGCGAAAATAGAAAGCGTGATCCCCCCGGCATTCGGACGATTGGCGCAGCTTGCGGAAAAATTTCGGCCTGCCGTCAAGCAGCATATTAAAGAACCTGCCCTACGTCGGGTATTCTGGGAAAATATATTTCAAGGCCCTATTGCCGAGCTGGTTTTTTCCGGCAATGAGCAGCAAGCCGAACAGCAATTAACACAACGTCTGGACGAACAACACGCATTTACCCATACCGGCGAAGTTTATCTGATAGGTGCAGGGCCGGGGGCTGCGGATTTGCTGACGTTCAGAGCATTAAGGCTGATGCAGCAAGCCGATGTCGTCGTTTATGACCATTTGGTATCGCCGGAGATTATCGACTTGGCACGCCGCGATGCTGAAAAAATCTATGTCGGCAAACAGCGCAAAAACCATACTTTGCCGCAGGAATCCATCAATATCCTGCTGGCCGATCTGGCTAAGGCCGGTAAACGGGTGGCGCGCTTAAAAGGCGGCGATCCGTTTATTTTCGGGCGTGGCGGTGAAGAAATTGAAACGCTGATGCAGCAAGGCATCCAGTTTCAGGTGATACCCGGCATTACCGCCGCCTCCGGTTGCGCGGCATACGCCGGAATCCCGTTAACGCATAGAGACCATGCACAATCCTGCACTTTTGTCACCGGGCATTTAAAAGACAACTCCATCAACCTAAACTGGACCCAACTGGCGGCGCCACAACAAACCATCGTGGTTTATATGGGCTTGGTAGGTCTGGAAAAAATTTGTCTGTCCTTGATCGAGCACGGCAGCCCCAAAGATTTGCCGATAGCATTGGTACAACAAGGCACGACGACGACCCAGCGTGTCGTAACCGGCACGCTGGCAACCTTGCCGGCGAAAGTGGCCGGCCTACAAATCAACCCGCCGACCTTAATCATCATCGGCACGGTAGTGACGCTTCATGACCGGCTGAACTGGTTTCATGGCTCAGCATCCCGATAAGCCTGCCTTGATTTTTCTATCGTCAGGCGTGCCACATTAGTTTTTGTCGTAGATTTTGGCGACCAATTGATAAAACCACAACGGCCGAAACAGCACGACCCAAATCAGAATGAGGCCGGAAATAGGAATCGGGCCTATCTCAAGAAGAGTAATCACGATAAGGACTATAAGGCACAAAATACGCATACTGGCTCCATCAATCGGCGACAAGCTTATCTGAAGCCGATGATTGTACAAAAAATAATCGGAGAAACTCACGCGCCGTTTATTGCCCGCGCTTAAAAATTAATAAACACCGAACCCATGATCAAGTTCCGCATTGTATTATTGGTATGGGTGGCATCATCGAGATACTGGTTCATATACCCCGCTTCGGCCCGGATATTGTTATTAAAAGACCAACCTAAACCGGCAAAGGCGCGGTTTTGGTCGAATCCCGATTGCCCACCATAAGGTGTTGAATTCAATCGGACAAAAAATTCATCCCAGGCAATCAGGCTTAAGCGCGGCTCGGCTTGCAATGGGTGCATAAAGCGTATCATCTGGCGCGGACGGACACGCACCTCGCTACCCTGCAGGAAATTGCTTTCGACCATCGTCCTGAAAGACAGCGTGCCTAAACGGGTGGGCATGACATAACGGAAAGCGGGCCAAACATCCTGCTGGGATACATAGCTCTTGCCCAGATTTTGCGTGGGCAACCAAGTATAGCCTGCCCATACCGTTGCTCTGTCGCTCAGCGAATAGCCAACCGCCGCCCGCACCATACCCTGATACCAGTGATTCCAATCGTTATCGAACCGGGACTGGCCTTCCACCCAGATCCGGCCTTTTTCCAGGCTAGGGTCGATAGTTTTCAGACTGCCTTCACCGACAACTTGCAACCAACTGCCGGAATCCTGAAACACGTCGTCATCAGCCGTCGCATCAGCCAGGATAAAAGCAGAGCTTAACAGCAGCATCGCTCCGCCCAAGGCTTTTATTTTTTTCTTAATCATTTTTTATCCCTTTAAGATATGTGAAGTAACGGAGCCGCCCAACAAGGCTTACCGTATGAGTTAAGGCTTTATTAAGCCTCGGAAATTTCAGATGGCCTGCCCATACAGATACGCAGGAATACGCGTGCTGCGGCAATGCCGTTAATAACAAAACATACGGCAATTAATGCCGCAACCCACGAATGCTGGTGGCTACTGGCATGATAAAGCAGCAAGTCTTCGCCGATAAAAGCCGGCGTGATCGGAAAACCGACCAGACCCAAAAAGCTCAGGAACAATAGCAGCGATAAGCCGGGATTGGTTTCCGCCATGGCGCGATAGGCAAAGGGGGAATCCCGGAAGTTCTCATTTTTAGGCAATTTGCCAAGTACCAGGATGCCCAGCAGCCAGGAAGGGATGATACCCGTAGCAAATAACAAGATATACGACCAGTCGCTGGGGTGTAAAAACCAGACCGCACTGGCAGCTAATAAACAACTCAACGCAACGGCGTTCCATATGCTGATAAAACTGTGTTTCTGGCTAAACGCGCTTAACGATGCCATGACCATAGCCAGCACGGCAGGCACAGCCAGATAAGTGAAATCCATCACACCCGTCAATACCGCCAGCATAAACACCATGATAATACCCGCGCCAATCGCCAGTTTTAACCAGACATTAGCGCGGTTAATATTCGCGCCCATTTGTTTTAGCGGTGTCCAGAGTATCGAACGGACTAACAACTCCAGGTTACCTTCCTGCAACGCGAACACATACAGCGTGTTTTGCAAGACTTCCGGCAACGTGTCGCGTATCGAGACCGGTAAATAGGCTTGCAAAGACGGTTTTTTAGTATCAATAGCCGTATCTATGGCGCCTTCGACACGTAACATGTGGGCGACGATAGACGGCGACACCAGCAACTGGTAACAACGCAGAAACGCGTTGCCCAAAAAATGCACCAATACCAAGGTTTCCAATCCCAATGCCAGCTCCATAAACATAAAGCCTACCTGGGTAATTGACGCATAAGCCACTTGGCCTTTGATATTCGACTGGGTTTGCTCCGCGAAACTCGCAATCAGCACGGTCAGCAAACCAATACCAAACAACAACGTCCGGGTCAGGATGTGATAGCTCCAGATCGGCGAGGTACGCAGTAATAAAAACACCCCCAAATGCACCGACAGCGCGCCGTAAAAAATCGCGCTGGACGGCGTCGGCCCTTCCATCGCCCTGGGTAGCCAGAAACAGAAAGGAAACTGCGCGGATTTGCCCGATGCAGCGATAAAAATCAGCAACGACATCAGCAATAAAGCCGGAAAACTGGCTGGCGACGCATTGTGTTCAAACAACAGCGATAACTGGCTGAAGTGGTCGCTCTCGTGGAACAGTAAATGGCCCATCCACGCACCCAGCAATAAACCGATGTCGCAAAACCGGTAAACCGTATACGCCCGCAAGGCATTGCGTACCGGCTGGATACGGTGCCGATAAAAAGCAATCAATAAAAATGATGAAACACCGACAATTTCCCAGCCGGCAAACAACATATCTATCGAACCGGACAGCACAACCATATTCAAGCCGAATGCAAAGCTGAAAATAGTCATAAAAAACCGTTTATAGCCGCTTTCCCTATGCAAATAATTCCTGCAATAACGGACGATAACCGAGAAGATGACCCATACGGCGAACAGATAAACGGCGCTGACTTTGTCGAGAAAGAACAGGAGAGGGAACCGGTAACTACCGCGCTCGTACAATGTGAACCATTCAAATTCATGGGCAGAAAAGCCGCTGTAAGCCCAAATCGCCAACAACACAATAATACTCAGCCCCATGGCATGGGTTGTCCAGAAGCTGAGGGCCGCGATTTTTTTCTCAGTATTGCCGAATAAAGCGATGGTTAAAAAACCTAATAAGGGTAAAAACTGGCAGGCCAGTAATAATGCGTTCATGCATGGCTCCTTAATAAATGCACCGGAATCGTTGCGCGTTGGCCGACGATAATGGTTTCCGAGCGGTTAGCCGAGGGTACGGCACAGTCTTCAGGCAGCTCAACCGGCTCCCAACCCGTGCTGTGGTAAAAAAACAGCCCACGGTTATCGGGATGGCATGCGGCTAATCTGACCCAGTCGTTATCCAGCCACGCCCTCAATGGTCCGCCCAGGTTTGCAAAAGCCTTATCCAGCAGCGCCGTCGTTTGTTCGATCACGATCAACAACCGTGCAGGTTCATGAACTTCTATCATCTGCGATGGCAGGCCGGTGCGTAAATCGCCTTCGACACCGTTGGCAACGCCTAACAGGCCGATAACATTATGGGGCAGCTTGGTCCCGGCGCCATAAATCGAGTTGTCGATGCGCGAGAACAGGTATTCCAGATTAATGCCGCCGCAAACCGGAATAATCGCCGACAGAATTTTAACGATGAGCTTACCGTCAGGGTCGGAACCTGGATCGTAAGAATGCAGAAATGAGCGCCGGTCGAGAAATAATCCCCGGGTCAATGACCGTCTGCCAACCACGCAATACAGATTATTGGAATGGTTAAGCTCAGGCCGCGGCTCGAATATCGACGATGCGCGGGCGATAACATGCTCGTGCGCCTCGTCATGGGCATTGGACTGCGGCCCCAGTTCGAACCAGCGGCAACGCTCCAGCGCATTTTTCTGCAAAGCCTGCCGCATAGTCCCCTGGAAAGCCTGCAAGGCCTCGGCCGGATACTGTGCAAACAGATGTTTATCGAAATAAGTGATTTCATCACGGCTGGTATTATGCAAAGCGGCGACAAAATAGCTGTTGTCTGGAATATCTATGCCGCGCTCCCGCAAAATCTCCCGCACCGACGCGTGGTTGGCCATCCAGGCAAACGCCCGGGCATTAGGCGCACCCGGCTTACCCGAACAAGCGCCGCAATCATAAGCGGCAAAATGCGGATTATTGACACTACTGGAACCGTGGGCAACGACAACGACCAGTGCTGCGAAATTTTTAGTCAAGCCGATATTACGCAACAAGCCTTCAATCTTGTCGGCCATCTCGGTAAATGAAAACCCCAGCAAGCGCCCGTCTGCATCCGGCTCATCGTTTTCCCGCAACAAATGCAAATGGGTATGCGCTTCCACTTCGCTTAATTTCTTAATTTTCAACAACTGTGAACCAGGGCGGAACACATCCCAAAGCATGCGTGCCGCATAGCCCATACCTAAGATTTGTGTAAACAGCCAACCCCGAAATAAGGAATGCGGCATGATATGCAAATCGGAAAAACCCTCCGCCAAATCGTCCTTCTCTGTTTCAGGCTTCAGGTTTGACTCCATAATCAAGTGCTTAGGAGTCAAGATATTGGGGCACTGGGCAACCGGATAAGCATCGTCAAACCCCTGGTACAGGAAATCAATGCCAAAAAAACCGGCGGCACCAAAGGTTTCAATAGCAGGGTTTAGTTCTTCCAAATAACGGCGCAACGAACATTCGCGGTCGTCGATACAAAAGAAGGCTTGTGCAATCGGCGCAGCCTTAGGTTTTGCCGGGGCATCTTGGGCCTTTAGCGCTGCCAACAATTCGGCATGCAGCGAATATTCCATGGCTTCATGCCATATTTTCAGTGTTAACGGCACGACCGCTTTGTCTTCATAATCGTGCAACAGCGGGATGTCGTCGGTATCCGGCATGGCGGCAACCGCAGCAAACCCAGCGCCACGTTTTTTACGCAGGATAGCGAGCTCGGCAAGCATCTCCACCGCGATCATTTCTTTCAGCGAAATGTCCCGGCGTTCCAGCAGGGATTTAGGGTCAAGCTCGATAAGCCGCACCATGCCCGACCAGCCGGGATGGGCCAATATCATCTCCAACAGATACTGTTCATACAGGTCTTCAGCACCGACTATCCGTTCCAGACAAGCCAGAATGACTTCATTTGGGCTCTGGTTTAATAATTCGCGCACGACCACATCATCGAAAGGATAAAGCGGCAGCAGGCTGTTTTGCGCCAAGCGCCAGACGCAATTCCAGAAGGACTCACCGTTTTTAGACAACGTCCAACGACTGATGCCCTGATCCAAAAAGTTGGCCAACAAGCGAAACAAAACAGGATGCACCTGGGAATTCAAATCAATTTCCAAATGCGTCAACCAACTATTGCGGATACCGTGGTTAGCTAGCGAAACCGGCGGATAATGCTCATTACTATCCACGACAAATAACTTTTCACGTAATGCCGAATGCTGCTCCAGTCCGTAACCGGCATGTGCGATGGCCCAATCTACGGCAAAATCCTTGATCCTGCCTTGCCGATACAGGGCCTGATAATCGGCTGCCGGCAGGTAACTGCGTGCGCCAAACACTTTTGCCGCTATGGCAACACCTTTATGGAACGGGTGATGCTGGACGGCATGCAGGGTATTGTGGTGGATAAAATCCTTGATAGGCCCTTGTGTGGGTAGCCAATGGGCGATATGAGCGATGCTTTCATCCAGATCAAACGCGTGCAACTCTGGATAGTCTTGTAAATTTATTTTTGGCGATGCTTTAGTCATGGAATTTAATCTCGATTAATTGCCGGCAGTTAAACCTAACGTGCTTTATTGTGTATAAGCAATTAATACGCCATGTTATATTTTTTATAGCATATTGATTTATAATGGTATTTAAATTATTGATATCCTGCACTAAGAAGATCATAGCGAAAACCACCCATCAGTGGTTGATTTGAACCGGTTGGGCTTACTCAAGCAATGGCCCGGACTTAAGCATACCGACAATAAATTGCCGTTTGCCGACGCGCCTGAAATATCGATCGAACAGACCATCCAACCAATTGATTATTAAAGCTATTAATATGCAATAAATATAACGGTTGTTTAGCTGTATCATGCGCTACAGCTGCCATAGCAACAAAGATTGGGTTTCAGGCCGGGAGTAATAGTTCGCACGGCTATATACAGGCATTTGGCGTGTTGATGCTGTTTCCCAAGTTGCGACTTGGGAAACAGCACTGCTTTCGGTACGCATCGCAGTTTTTATGTTGATCCTTACCATCATTCTGTTCTGATAGGCGATGCCTACCCTACATAAAAAAATCCTAATGGCTTAGGTCACCATTAGGATTCACAAGACAACAGCTAGCCTATCCTGAGCTGCCGTTATGCTTTAATCAACCCCAGCAATCCCTTCATCAAGGCCAGCGGCGTCGGCGGGCAGCCTGGAATCGTCACATCGACCGGAATCACATTGGAAACCGCGCCGCAGCTGGCATAAGACACTCCGAATTCTCCCCCGCAGACCGCGCAATCGCCAACCGCCACCACCCATTTCGGGTTTGGCGTCGCCTCGTAAGTACGCAGTAACGCTGTTTGCATATGCCGAGATACCGGGCCCGTCACCAATAACACATCGGCATGCCTGGGCGACGCCACAAAATGGATGCCAAAGCGTTCAATATCATAATAGGGGTTATTTAAGGCATGGATTTCCAACTCGCAACCGTTGCAGGAACCGGCATCGACTTCCCTGATGGCGATGCTGCCGGAAAATTTCTTGTCGATACGGCGTTTGATCTCAATGCCCAGTTGTTCCAATTCATCGTTCTTGGGTGTTTTACAGCGTTCCGTGATGACGCCTGTTTTCAGGATTTTGCTAAAAAGTCTCAACATGGCTGCTCCTATAAATCGTTGCCTGAATAAGAGCCGTTCAGGGATTTGTTGCAAACAGGAAAATCCGGCACGATATTATTAAGAACCAGTTTTTCCAGCGCAGGCCAATTCAGGATGCTGGGGTCGCGCGGATAATAACGGGCAATTTTATTGTCGCTGCCGAAACGGATGTAAGCCGTAATCTCACCGCGCCAGCCTTCAACAATGCCCAAACTTTCACTATCCGCCTGTGGTGTTTGCCATTCGGCACGAATATCACCGGCAGCAAGCAAATCGATAAAATCTTCTATCAAATGCAAGGACGCATTGATTTCCTTGTAACGCACCCAGAACCTTGACGCAATATCACCTTGCGCTTCCACCGGAACCCTAACCCTTACCTGAGTATAGGGCGGGTAAGCGGCATCGCGGCGCACATCAAAATTCTGTCCGCTGGCGCGACCCACATAACCCAGCGTACCGAAAGCGGCGGCGATTTCTGTGGACAGCAAGCCTGCGGTATAAAACCGGTCTTCCAGTGACGAGTTCAAATCCAGCGCGGGGACAAGCTCGGACAGCTCCGCGCGTAACTGAACAATCTCCTGTTTAATCAAGCTACAAGCCGAGTCCGACACATCGCACGCAACCCCGCCTGGAATAATCCTGTCCATTAATAAACGGTGGCCGAAATAGCTTGCATTGCCGCGCAACCACCCTTCCCGCAAACGGGTAAACTGCATTTGTGCAAAGACAAACGCGACATCATTACAAAGTGCGCCTATATCGCCCAGATGGTTGGCAATGCGTTCGCGCTCCGCCAAAATTCCGCGCAGCAAGGATGCGCGCACCGGAATTTCAATACCTGCCGCTTGTTCCATGGCCCGGCACGCCGCCCAGCAGTGTCCGACGGTAGTATCACCGGAAACCCGCCCTGCTAAACGGGCTAAAGCTTCCGGCGCCCTGCCCTCGGCAATTTTTTCTATGCCTTTGTGTACATAACCCAAGCGTTCTTCCAGATTTAAAATCAGCTCGCCGACCGCCTGGAAGCGAAAATGTCCGGGCTCAATAATCCCCGCATGTACGGGGCCAACTGGAATTTCATAAACGCCGGCGCCGTGGGATTTTATAAAGGGATAATCCATATCGGGCGGCGTAATGTCTTGCGGCTTGCCGTGTACAGGGAAGTCTTTGCGTAAGGGATAGCTGTGTTTGTCCCAAGCCTGGTGACGCGTCCACCGGCGTTTATCGGGGTGCCCTATAAAGTGGATGCCAAACATATCCTGGGTATGGCGTTCGCTACGATTGGCGGCCGGATAAACGGTGGCTTGTGAGGGTAACTCTGGAGTGGCGCAGCTGATGGCCGTTCTCAGCACAATATAAACGCCGGCGTTTTCAAAACAGGCGTTGACCAGAAACCGGGCATCAAGGTGCTCCGCCCATCCTGCAACCCAACGAACCTGGCATTGGCTGGCCAGTTCAGCAAACCGTTGCCAATGCCGGCTTTCGATTTGCCATATAGTCGTTGATGCCGCTTCGCTTTGCGCGACGGTAATGTCTGTACTGAGTCGGTTCAAAAACTCTATTGTCCAGCAAGCATTCATAACGGCGTACTCCCTGAAATCAATAACGTCGCTTGCGAAAACCAATTAGCCAGAAAGCCGGGGATGGCCAGACCTAACCACAACACCAAACCCAGATGGATCATGACCGGCAATAAATTGGCTTTAACCGGCATCTGGCCTTCGGGTTTGTCACCATAAACCATCGGCTGTATGTGCCTGAACAAACCGGCAAAGGCGATACCGATGCCCAATAACAGCGGCAACGTTAACCAGGGATAACTGTGCATCGTGGCAAGCAAGACCAGGAATTCACTGGTAAATACGCCGAAGGGCGGAAACCCGGCAATGGCAATCGTGCCGATCAATAAACCCCAGCCTATCCTCGGTTGGGTTTTGATCAGGCCGCGAATTTTACTCATGTTTTGTGTGCCGGCCACTTGCGCCGCATGGCCGACGGTGACAAAAATGGCTGATTTGGTTAAGGAATGCACAGTCATATGCAGCAATGCCGCGAAAGTCGCCATGGGCCCGCCGATACCAAAGGCAAAAGTCATCAACCCCATGTGTTCGATGGACGAATAACTGAACAGCCGTTTAATGTCTTTTTGCCGATGCAGAAATAACGCCCCTACCAAAAAGGACAGCAATCCGAAACCCATCATCAAATGCCCCGCGATAGGGCTATGCGTTGCCCCATCCACCAGCATTTTATTACGCACGACGGCGTACAAGGCATCGTTCAATAACAATCCTGACAATATCGCCGACATCGGCGTGGGCCCTTCCGAATGGGCATCGGGCAACCAGTTATGCAAAGGCACCAAGCCAATTTTTGTACCATAGCCTATCAATAAAAACACAAAGGCGATTTTAAGGATTTCCGGATTTAAGTTGGCAGCCTGTTGGTACAGTACCGACCACAGCAACGCATCATCGCCAATGTCACCCAGCTGGGCGGCGGCGTAATATAATAGAATTGTGCCAAACAAGGCCTGGGCAATGCCCACCCCACAGAGAATAAAATATTTCCAGGCGGCTTCAATAGATTCAGGGGTGCGATACAAGCTGACCAGCAAGACGGTCGCCAGTGTCGCACCTTCCATAGCCACCCACATAACCCCCATATTATTGGTGGTCAACACCAGATACATCGCCAGCATAAACCCCTGATACATGGAGTAATACAGTTTCAGGCGCTGGTCAGTCAACTTGCCCAGTTCTTTTTCATGCGCCATATAAGGCGAAGAAAAAATTGATGTGGTTAAACCGACAAAAGCCGTCAGCACAATTAAATAAACGTTAAACGAGTCTACCAAAATAGCTTTGTTTGCTGACAGCAACGTCCCTGCATCCAGCACGTTAACCGCAAGCCAAAGCGTCGCCAGCAACGTGACTGCATTTAAGCGGATATTGATTCGTCCGGTGTCGGTTTTATGCCCTGACAGTGCAAAAAGAATGATACCCAAAAAAGGGATCACTAAGACGAGATAGGCGGCTATCATCGGTTCACCTCGTAGTCGGCAGTATGGGGATTGATAACGGCAGACCGGTTTTTGTCATGCCTTGCCCCCTGTTCATCCACCTCATGCAAACGGTTTAACAGATCCACGTCCAGTGAATCAATGCTGGTACGGATATGGAAGAAGAAAATGCCGAACAATACCGCAGCCACCAATACATCGAAGGCTACGCCGAGCTCAACCACCATAGGCATGCCATTCGTAGCGACGATGGCGGCAAAAAACAAACCGTTTTCTATCGACATGAAACCGACCACATGGGCAATAGCCTGACGATGTGAAATCATCAGCAACATGCCTAATAACACGACAGAAAGGCTTACCGCCAGCGCATTCAGCATGACAGGCGATGTTGTTTGTACAATAGGATGCAAGACATAATAGCTGAACACCATCAAGCTGGCGCCGCCCAGCATCAATGTCGTTTGATTGCTTAATGCCTGAATATCCCGGTGCAAATTCATCTTCAACACTTCACGCCTTAGCATCCATGGAATAAACACGACTTTCAGCGCCAAAGTCAACACGGCTGAAATGTACAAATGCTGATTGTCCGTGCTGTAAGCCGCGACCATTGTCGTCATGGTTAATAACAAGCCCTGAAACGCAAACACAAAAATTAGCCGTAACAAGCGGCTTTGTCCCAACATTAAAAATGAAGTGAGACCCACCAGGGCAGCCATTGATAAAATGGCCTGCGTATAGATATCCTGTAGCTCAATATTCATCAGCGTGACGCCTCCAAAATGATGTGGCTCAACATGCCCAACAAGCCTAATAAATAGGCGAAGCTCAGGTATTCCTGCACCCGGAACAGGCGCATTTTGGCAACCAGGGTCTCCGATAGTGCCAGCAAAACCGCCAATACGGCGAGCTTGGCTAAAATCGCCAGCAAGCCATAGCCCAACGCTTCGACAGAAAAGTTTTCGGCAATCCCCCAGGGCAAAAAGATATTGGCTATCAATACGCCGTAAATCATCAGTTTCAATTGGCTTGCCCATTCAATCAGCGCCAGATGGCGGCCGCTGTATTCAAGGATCATCGCTTCATGAATCATCGTCAGTTCCAGATGCGTTGCCGGATTATCAATGGGGATCCTGCCTGTTTCGGCGACAGCAACCAGTATTAACGCAAACAGCGCAAATAAAAACGACGGCCTTAGCACCAGCCCTTCATTTAATACATGCGTAATGGCAATCGACAGGTTGGTCGTTGATGCCGTCATGGCCAGCGTAAAAACCGCCATCAGCATTGCAGGTTCCGCCAATGATGAAATCGTCATTTCCCTGGACGAACCCATGCCGCCGAATGCGGTGCCGATATCGAGGCCCGCCAACGCCAGAAAAAACCGTGCAAAAGCAAAAAACCCCACCATGACGATCACGTCGGCGCTGGCCGAAGTCGGTAAATCAACGGCAAACAACGGCACCACCGATGCCGCCAGCATGGTTGCCGAAAAGATAATATACGGCGCCTTGGTGAATATCCACGATGCCTGTCCGGCGACTACCGGTTGTTTATGGGTAAGTTTGATTAAATCCCGATAAGGTTGCAGCAAGGGCGGCGCCTTGCGGTTTTGTAACCGACATTTGCACACTTTAAGCCAACCTGCCAACAATGGCGCCAGCGCGACAAATAACAGCGTTTGTATGGCTGCGATCAAGCCGTTCATCGTATTACCCCTAGATACCTAACCATCAGCTAATCACCCATAACATCAATACCAACGTGACAAACGAATAGCCTAAATAAGTGCGGATATTCCCAGTTTGTATGCGCCCGACCTGTTTGGCCAGCGTGTTAATCCCATGCCCTATCGGTTGATACAAAAGCGGCCAGCTATGATCCTGAATATCAATGTGATAATGCACGGCCGCCACATCCTGGTCCATCGCACCTTGCATGTCTTTGTCGATGCGTTCGTCTATCAGCCATACTTTGGCGAAAATCCGTCGTATAGGCATGCTGAAAGCGTTGGAGCTATATTGCATACGCGGCGTTAAACCTCCGAAACCGCAATCCCAGGGCGCTGCCCTACGCATGGTTTTCAGGACAGGGTCACGGCGCAAATACCAAAAACTGACGCAACCTGCGATAAGCGCGCCTATCAGCACTAATGCCGGCGAATAAGAGGCCTGCTGGGCAGAAACCGGCGCCAGCCACAACCAACCCAAAGCCGAATCATTGGGCATGGTCTGCCCTAATAACTGTTCCGAAACGCTGTTGATTAAGTTAATGACCAGCCCTGGGAAAATGCCTATTAAAAAGCATAATGCAGCTAATAGCATAGGCCCTGCCAGCATGGTTTTATCGGCGACTTCACGCGCTTTTTCACTATGCTGCGAGCGCGATTGCCCCAGGAATATCAGCCCGAACACTTTGACAAAACACGCCGCCGCCAAGGCCGCCGTCAAGGCCAAAGCCGCTGCTGCGACCGGAATTAAACTTCGCAAAACGCCGTTATCCAACACATCGGCCTGTAACGCGGTTTGAAAAGCTAGCCATTCGGATACAAAGCCGTTAAATAGCGGCAGCGAAGAGATACTCATGCAACCTATCAAAAATAGCAGGCTGGTTTGCGGCATTTTTTTAATCAGCCCGCCCATCATGTCGATGTTCAATTCATGGGTCTGATGATGGAGTATGCCGGCACCCAGGAATAGCAAGTTCTTGAACAAGGCATGGTTGAAGGCGTGAAACAAAGCCGCCAGAAAGCCTAATGCGGCCAGTTGGGGGTGACCGTTATCCATAAAAATCATCGCCAAACCCAGCACCATAAAAATAATGCCTATATTTTCGACGGAACTGTAAGCCAGCAAGCGTTTTAGATTGGCTTGCACCATCGCATAAAGAATACCGCCCAATGCCGAAACCGTCCCCAGGATTAATAGCACCACGCCCCATTGCCACTGTATATCAGCGAGTAAATCAAAACTAAAACGTATCAAGCCATACAAGGCCACCTTAAGCATGACCCCGCTCATCAATGCGGAAATATGCGACGGCGCGACCGGGTGAGCTTCCGGCAACCAGACATGAACAGGGACTATCCCCGCCTTCATGCCGAAACCCAGCAATGCCAGCCCAAAAGCGATACTCGCCCAGGTTGCCGATAAGTGTGATTCACGGAGCGCATCAAAGGTAAAACCATCGGCAAAACTGGCCAGGACGCCAAAGCCTAAAATAATCGCCAACGCACCGACCTCCGCCATCAGTAAATAGAGAAAAGCCGCCCGGCGGTTAGCCGCATTTTCATGCTGAAACGCCACCAGAAAATAACTAGCCACCGACATCAGTTCCCAGGCGATCATAAACATGAACGCATCG
Organism: Methylovulum sp.; assembly: GCA_030653435.1. Lineage (GTDB taxonomy): Bacteria > Pseudomonadota > Gammaproteobacteria > Methylococcales > Methylomonadaceae > Methylovulum. The sequence continues at coordinate 79,200 of JAURZI010000111.1, read as the reverse complement.
TCGGCTAATAAAACCAACAACATGCCGGCAACAAACAAGCCGGTAAACAAACCTAAAACCGCAAAAGGATGCCGACTTTCTTGGTAGCCACTGACATAACCCGGCCCATAAAGGCTGACCGCACCAACCGCTATGCCAATAATTAAAAAGAAGAAACCGGAAAGACCATCGAAACGGACATGCCAGGGTAACCAGGGCAAACCCAAACCGATTTGGTCGGTGATAACATCTTTACTGACCAACACACTTAAACCTGCCAGCACGGCAAACAGCCCGGATAAACCCAATATAACAAACACCGCCTGCCGTAAAAAAACCGGGAAACGCTGCTCATCAAGATTGCCAAAAACAAATGCCCGGCACTGATTACGGCTACCCGGAAATTTTTTAAAACAGGTTTGGCACAGCGCCAACAAAGCGTGTCGCTGATTCATCAACAGCGCCAGCAAACCGGAAACAAAGCTCAGTAATACCGCGCAATAGGCTAATAGAAGGATCATTAAAAATTCCTAAATGGGTAAAGCCAAGAAGCGGGCAAAACTTTGCCCATCTTCGTGGCTTTCAAAGCAGGACGCGGGTTGTCCGTCCCTCATTTTATCAGCGACATGGCCTGAAACATTACGGAGCGGACGGCAAACCAGACCGCCCGTAATGTGAGCCCCATCCCGATGGTGCGCTTTAAGCCCAATCTTGCTTCATGCGCCGTGCGGCCAACGGATGGTCTGCGTAGGCTTCGTGGTATTCCATGCCCATAAACTGACATTGCCCGCCCCGCACTTCATAGTCATGCTGGAAGTCATGGAAGAATTCCATGACCGTATGATCCAGCAAATAAGCGTCGTTCAATTGGAAGACCACCGTCTTGCCTGGCTCCAAACCCATCAGCGCCTCTTTTAACGCCATCATGTTCGAGAAAATAGCCGCACCGCAAATAGCAACCAAAATCGTGCCGTTATTCTGACGGGTAATCTCAAAATTAATCTTGAACAAATTATTCAGTTTGACGCCGCGAATCAGGTGTATCGTAAACTTGGTCGCTATGCCGATAGCCACGCCGACTAAGAAATCGGTCGCTATCACGCCGACTATCGTCACGACGAACATAAACAATTGTTCTTTACCGAAGCCCATCACCTTGGCGAATTCTTTCGGCGAAGCCAGGCGGAAACCGGTAAACACCAGCAAGGCCGCTAACGCCGCTAACGGAATGCTATGAATCAGGCGAGGAAACAACGCGACGAACAATAATAAAAACAAGCCGTGAAAAAAATTGGCCCATTGCGTTTTTGCTCCATTATTGACGTTAGCCGAACTACGGACAATCTCGGCAATCATCGGTAAGCCGCCAATCAATCCAGACACCAGATTGCCCACGCCGACGGCGGTCAAATCTTTATCCAAATTAGAATGCCGTTTATGCGGATCCAGTTTGTCCACCGCCATCGCACTCAACAAACTTTCCAGACTGCCTACCAAACAGATGCTGACTACCGCTTCCCAGAACTCTACCGTGGCCAATTTTGAAAAGTCGGGAAAATAAAAGCTGGACATAAAATTTTCAGAAATAGACACTAAAAATTTTGGCCCTACGGTTTCTTCATGATGCGGTAAAAAAGTCGCATCCGGTAAGAACAGATAAATATGCTCATGATCCAGATCAAAATACCGGCCAAAAGCCATCCCGACCAACACTACTATCAACGGTGCCGGAATCATTTTTAATACCGGGTTTTTCACCATGGACCAGATAATCAATATCGCCAACCCTGAAAAACCGATGATGGCTATTTCCGGGTTAAGATTGAGTATACTGTGCGGAATCTGGGCGATGGTTGAGATCAAACTGCTGCCTTTGACCGGCGCAACACCTAAGACAACATGGATCTGTTTCGCCATGATAATAATGCCGATAGCCGCCAGCATGCCGTGCACAACCGATGCCGGGAAAAACGAGCTCAAGCGTCCTGCCTTAAAAAAACCCATCAGGATTTGAAACACGCTGGCAACCACGATGGCCGCCAAGGTATAACGGTAACCGGCCATGGCATCGCCTTCACCCAATTCTTGCACGGCGCCCAGCACGACCACTATCAAACCCGCCGCCGGGCCGTTGATCGTGACGAATGAACCGTTGATGCGCGAAACCAGCACGCCTCCGATAATTGCCGTAATAATACCGGCAGAAGGCGGAAAGCCGGACGCCATTGAAATGCCCAAACATAAGGGCATTGCTATAAGAAAAACCAGAAAACCTGACAGCAAATCGCCGCGCCAGTTTTCTTTTAACCCGGCCCAGCCGGTTTTTGGTAAAGCGGGTAAGTTCATTCCACTCATTAATCTATCCTCTCGTGTAAAGCCTGTAACTTATAACAAGCGATAACCATGCCAAGAGCGCAATGAATTATAATAAATTGATTTACAATGCTTATTTACAATATTTCCTGATTACCTAAAAAATAAAGCCAGCCGTGATGTGCAAAACAACCACCAAGCGGTTGTTTTGCACCACCCATCAACGCGGTGCAACCCTCATTTCCTATCATCCGCCGTCATGAGCCGCGCTGCCAGCGCATGGTCGGAAAACGTCTGCAACGCCAAGCCTGTTTGCCGGCAAAGTCCGCCTTGTGCCTCGTAATTAAGGCTAAAGTCATGAATAAACTCCATAACGGTGTGGTCGATCAGATAACCTCCCGTAAAATCGAATATTATCGTCTTGCCTGCCGCCACAGTGGTCAGCGCCTGCTTTAACGGCAGAAAATTAGAAAACAGCGCCGAACCCAAGAGTTTGATAACCAGCGTATCGTCGTCTTGTTGCTCGATAGTGAAATGGATTTTGAACAAATTGCCGGGCCAAACGCCACGCAGCAGATTAATCGCCAATTTGACAATTATGCCCAACATGACACCGGTCAGTAAGTCTACGACTAACACCCCGATAATGGTGACGACAAACATCAGCAACTGCTCGTTACCGATGAGCTTTACCCTGGCGAAGGCGTCGGGCGAAGCCAGCCGAAAACCGGTATAGGCCAGCAACACCGCCAATGATGCCAAGGGGATATGCTGGATTAGCCCCGGCAGCAAGACGACACACAACAGTAATAGCAAGCCGTGAAAACAATTGGCCCAGGCCGTTTTTGCGCCGTTATCGATGTTGGCCGAACTGCGGACGATTTCGGCAATCATCGGCAAGCCGCCGATGAGGCCGCACACCAGATTGCCGATTCCGACTGCCGTCAAATCACGGTCTAAGTCGGAAGCCCGCTTATAAGGGTCGAGTTTATCGACCGCCGCCGCGCTCAGCAAACTTTCAAGACTACCCACTAAGCTGATGCTGAGCACGGCCTCCCAAAAAGCTGGCGTGTTGATTTTGGAGAAATCGGGAAAAGCGAAACCCGCCCAAAAATTATCGGGAATAGCCACCAAATAGCCCGCCCCGCCTAGCATGGTTTGCCGGTCCAGGCCGAAATGCCAGGCAAACAGCGCGCCTATCAGCACGACAATAAGCGGTGCCGGAATTCTGCTCTTCAGCAACGGCCAAACCAGCATGATTTCCAAACCTAAAAAACTGATCAATACCGTTTCGGTATTCATCGCCAACAGGCTATGCGGAATCTGGGCGATAACCGACAGCAAGCCTCCGGGCTGCGGCGTTACACCCAACATGACATGGCTTTGCGTGGCAATGATAATCAACCCTATCGCCGCCAGCATGCCATGCACCACGGAAGCGGGGAAAAATGCGCCCCAGCGTCCCAGCTTAAAAAAACCCATCATAATCTGCAACACGCTGGCCACGACAATCGCCGCCAGCGTATATCGGTAACCCGCCGGCGCATCGCCCTGACCCAAGGCTTGCACCGCAGCCAACACGACAACGATCAAACCGGCGGCAGGGCCGTTGATGGTCAGGTAAGATCCGCTGATACGCGAAACGAATACGCCACCAACTATCGCTGTGATGATGCCTGCCGACGGCGGGAAGCCGGAAGCGACCGCGATACCCAAACACAAAGGCAAAGCAAGCAAAAAAACCAGCAAGCCTGAGCGTAAATCGCTACGCCAGTTTTCTTGCAAACCGGCCCAGCCGGTTTGAGGTAACGCGGGTTGGTAGTGTTTATTCATATCAATTCTCGTGTTAAACCCCATCCATATTGATAACCGTAATTGCTGCGGACGACTGCATGGATGTTAGGTAGAAGGCCATGTGGGGGCAATTGCCCGAGGACAGTAAGGCGCACGAAACGGTAAACCAGTAAAAACGTCGTTTCTTCAGTGCTTGTTATCGCTATATTTGTAGACCGGGCAGTGCTTCAACATAGCGCACCCTGCCCCTTGACGATACGGATATAACCACCGCTATTCCTGGCGCTGGCGGTGACAAAACTCAATTTATCAAAATGGGCAAACTGTTGCTGTAGCTGGTGCCTAAGCGCTTCTGCCACATCCGCACCCGCCACCGCGCAGAAACCGGTAGGCCCCCATGAGGTTTGCCCGATTGCCACAGCGCCTTGCCGGGCCAACCATTGCATGGCTGCCGCCACTTCGGGACTGGTGAATACGCCGCCCTGGGCAGCTGCAAAATGTCCGCCCACCGACTGTTGCAACTGGGTAATCACATCGCCGAATTTGGCAAGGTCATGTTCGGCAACGGCAGGCAAACCTTGCATCAGCAGCAAATAGCACAATCGCGCAGCTTCCTGTTGCGGGAAAGGCGGCAACTCACTAAACGCCTGAATTTCCTGCAAACCATGCAAACCTTGACCGCGCTGGTCAAAAACCAGGATAAAACGCCAGTTGTCGGGTATCTCCATATGCACCAGCACCGGCGGGGTAATGGTTTTTTCACCGCGCCCGCCATCGACCACCAGACCGCCCTGCTCAAAAATACCGATGCCTATGCCGGAGCGCAACCCGCGCTCAGTCACTGCGGCAATATCCCGCACCGTCAAGCCCAAACTGTATATAGCATTAAGCGCAGAACCAATGGCCAAAGACATTTGTGTACCAGAGCCCAGGCCCACATGTTCGGGTATCGCTTCTTCAATTTCGATATTAAGGTTGTCGGATACATTTAATGCCCGGCATAGCTGTGTCAAACACTGTTTTGCCCGTTCAGCGGAAGGCCCGGTAATACGGCAGGTATCGGCGCGCGTCACCACCAAGCGGGTGTTGATTTCGTTCAGCGCGATACCGATGCTTCCGAAATGGCGGCCCAGTGAGCCGCTTAAATCAAAAAAACCCATGTGCAATCTGGCAGGTGCAACAACGGAGACTGTGGAATGTTGATCTATCAAGTTAATGTGCTGTTGAAAAGTGATGGCAGGGGCATGGCGGAATTATACCTGATCGTTCCCGCCAAGGGTGAACTAAGGCGCAATGTCAGTCTTGCGATATCCGCCTGCCGGAATGCTCAGATGATAGCCAGCAGCTGCCGCAAATCATCCGCCATCATGCTGCATAAGGCAATGGCTGCCGGATCGGCAGGGCGCACCGACGGCACATAAACCGGAAATGCCCCTGCCCGGTGTGCGGCAACAATGCCGGTATAAGAATCTTCAAGCACGAGACACTGGCGAATATCCACTCGCATAACTTCGGCGGCCTTTAAAAATATATCCGGGGCAGGCTTGGCGCAGGCCACATCATCACGCGTGAGCCGTGTTGCAAACACACCGTCTAAACCCGCCAGCTCCAGGCATTCAAGCGCATTGACGGCATGGCTGTTGGTCGCCAGACAAAAAGGCAGCTGCCGTTGCCTGATCATGTCCAGCAATTCTACAAATCCGGGCTTGATGCGGATGCCGTGGGTGTTGACATAGTCGCGCCACAACCTACCGGCGGCTTGGTGGAAGACAGACAGCTTAAAATCCGCGCCGCAAACGGTCAGCAGTTTTTGCTCCACCTCGCGGTGATGCAGCCCGGACAGCGACCTGCAAAACTCATCCGGCAGATCGTGCCCCATAGCCGCTGCGGCCTGTTGCCAAGCCAGGCAATAGGTGCTCTCGGTATCCAGCACCAGACCATCCATATCAAAAATGACTGCCGCAATAGCGCCTGGATTAAGCACGCACCACCTTGATATATTCACCGTGCGCTTCGCGGCTGGAACCGACGACAATACGTTTGACGCCATGCTGGTTTTGCTCCAGCACGCCGGAGACTTCGACCCGTTCCCCGCTGATCGCCTGCCCGGTATAGGTCGCCGTAAAACTGACGACCGACCCTATGTCTTCATGGTCTAGCGTAAACTCAGCCGGATAATCAAATGCCCGATGATCGTCGATAATCCGGCATTGCACGGTGACCGGCCCACATTTTTGATACTGGCCGGGTTCGGGATGCGGCGAGCAGTCAATAAAATTCAAATCAAATTTTCGCCCGTTAATGACGGCCTTATTGTATTTGCGCCGCTCATGCCAAACATAATCAGCCATGCTTAACGCCGACGAACGACGCTGATAGGACTGCTGCCAGTCTTGCCCGTCCAGATCCTGCAACAAGCCTTGCTTAATCAAGTCGCGGGTGATCGCCCGGCAAGCATGGAACACATCGCGGTCGTAACACACCAAGTCGATATCCGAGGCCTGATTTTGCACATCGACCAAAACTGAGCCGGTAATGCCGGTTTGCGCCAGATCCAGGCCTTCCTGTTGCAACAACGAGCACAAATGGAACACATCCTGTTCCACCGCATCTTTGGGGCCGTCTTGCATCATCGCCCGCAAGCGTTGCTTAGGTTGGTGATGTTTGACGATCTTGGGCAGGCCTACCGCATGCAGGCTGGCGGCCAGTACCGGCGAGTAATGCAGGTAATCGGGGTGATGCTGTTGCAAAAAAGCATTGGCGGGTTCGGTCGAATATTTTTTCCAGCCAGACGCCTCTTTTACATAGCGTAAAAAACACAAGACCTTATCCTGACCGGCATGCGCTTCCGTACCCTGCGCCACAAGCGCGAACATAAGCCCTTCGGCGGTCTCTACAAAATCTTTAGGGAAAAACATAGCGTTTGAGCTTCTACTCGGGATAGTGGGTCGCAAAATACTCCGCCAGTGCTGATTTGATAAGGTCGGCAAACTGCCTGCGAAAAGCGGCGGTGCTAATAAAAGTTTCGTCTTCGACATCAATCAGATTGCCGACTTCAATCAGCACGGCAGGCATGCGGGTATGCCTTAACACCGCCAAATCCTGATGCCACAAGCCTAGATCGCCGTCTATCATGCGACAAGACAGACAATCATCATCATGGTAATCCGATGCCACCCTTCCTGAGGCCCGCAGGCGCTTGCCTATCAGTTTGGCAACTCTTAGCGATAAGCTGCGGCGCGGCTCCGCCGCATTATTATCTATAAAAATATTGAAGCCTATCCGGTATTGCCGCTTGAATGCCTCGTGCAATTTTTCCCCGCCCTGACCGCCACATAGCTGGGGGTCGCTAATCTGATGCCGTTCGGCTGTGGAATCGTGGTGTATCGAAATAAATAGATCCGCCTGCTTTTCATTCGCCAAAGCCGCTCGGGCCAGCAAGCTCGGATTTTTATCCCACAACGCCTGTGCATCGGAGCCAAGATACTGGCGTAATACACCCTGTTGCAGCGGTATCTCTGCCTGTGCAGTACGCGTCAATATGACCCGATAAGCGCTGAGCGCCATTGCCAGCTCGGCCACAACCGCATCGTTGTATGCCACTTCCTTTAGCCGACAGCGCGCCGTTGCCCCGGGCCTGGACGGTTCGTGCCCGGCATCCAGGACGATAAGCGGCTGGGCGGCCCCCCCTGTTGACCATACCAGCCATGCCAGCGCTATGATCTGAAGACGGCTCATTCCCCGGCAATTGACATCCGTTCAACCAGTATCGACCCGGTGCGGACATTACCGCGATAATCCACATCATTGCCAACCGCAACGATGTGTTTGAACATATCCCGCAAATTACCGGCTATCGTGATTTCTTCGACCGGGTATTGGATCACGCCGCGTTCCACCCAAAAACCCGCCGCGCCGCGCGAATAATCGCCGGTGACCATATTAACGCCCTGCCCCATCAGTTCGGTGACCAACAAGCCGGTATCCAACTGCTTTAACAGCGCCTCAAAGTCCTGTTGACCTGGCGTGATAGTCAGGTTATGCACGCCGCCGGCATTGCCGGTGCTGTGCAGGCCGAGCTTACGCGCCGAATATGTGCTCAATACATAACTACGCAACACGCCGTCGCTGACGATATCGCGGGTTTGGGTCGCCACGCCTTCGCCATCGTAAGCCGCGCTACCCAGTGCGCCCAGCAAATACGGCTGCTCGTAAATATGGATAAATTCGGGGAAGATAGGCGTATCCAGCGCATCCAGCAAAAACGAGGATTTGCGGTATAAATTGCCGCCGCTGACTGCGCCAATTAATGAACCCAGCAAACTGGTGGCAATTTCGGCGCTGTACAGCACAGGGCACTGCCGCGTGCTTAAACTACGCGCATCCAGACGACGTAACGTGCGCTCGGCGGCTTTATTGCCCACCGCCAGGGCGTCTTCCATAAAATCGGCATTTCTGGCGACGGTATACCAGTAATCGCGCTGCATGCTGTCGCCGCGTTGCGCCAAAACCGAACAGCTCAAGGAATGCCGGGTGGACGCATAACCGTGTAAAAAGCCCAGGGTATTGCCCAGCACACGTATGCCCTGATGGGTGTTAACGGTCGCGCCTTCGGAATTACTGATTTCGGCATGATAAGCCCGCGCGGCGTCTTCGCAGGTCAGCGCCAATGCTATGGCCTGATCGGCAGTGACAGACCAGGGGTGATAAAGATCCAGATCGGGGAATTCGGTTTGCAACAACGCTGGTTCGGGTAAGCCCGCGTAATCGTCTGCGCTGGTGTAACGCGCGATGCTACAGGCGGCGCTGACGGTTTCTTTGATCGACTCCGCCGATAAATCGGTAGTGCTGGCCGAACCCTTGCGCTGGCCGAAATAAACGGTGATGCCTAAGCCTTGGTCGCAATGGTGCTCTATGGTTTCGACATCGCCTAAACGCACGGATACCGACAAGCCGTTTTCCTGGCTCAGACCCGCTTCTGCTGCGCTCGCGCCCTGTTGTGTGGCTTCGTCCAGCAAAGTTTGGACGGTGTTTTTTAATCGGGCGATTTGTTCCTGATTTTGCACGGTGTTCTCTTTATTTTGGTTGGTTGACTATCCGAAACTCAAATGACGTTAATAATTAATAAATTCCCATCAAACACTCGTCCCTCCAACCGTCAACCCGTCTATCTTCAAGGTTGGCTGCCCGACGCCCACCGGCACACTTTGCCCGTCCTTGCCGCAGGTGCCGACACCGCTGTCCAGCTCCAGATCATTACCGACCATAGACACTTTGGTCAACACATCCGGGCCGTTGCCTATCAAGGTTGCACCCCGCACGGGACGAGTGATTTTGCCGTCTTCGATCAAATAGGCTTCGCTGGCGGAAAACACGAACTTGCCGGAGGTGATGTCCACTTGCCCGCCGGCAAAATTCTTTGCGTACAAGCCTTTTTTGACGGATTTGATGATCTCTTCAGGGTCATGCGAGCCGGGCAACATATAGGTGTTGGTCATCCTCGGCATCGGCAGGCTGGCATAGGACTCGCGCCGCCCGTTACCGGTGGGTTTGACGCCCATCAAACGGGCGTTGAGCTTGTCCTGCATATAGCCTTTGAGGATACCCTTTTCTATCAGGACGGTTTGTTCGGTCGGCGTACCTTCGTCATCAATGCTTAAAGAGCCGCGCCGTCCGGGCAACGTGCCGTCATCGACGACCGTGCATAAATCCGATGCCACCCGTTCGCCGACCCTGCCGCTGAACGCCGAGGTGCCTTTGCGGTTGAAATCGCCTTCCAGACCGTGGCCTATCGCTTCATGCAGCAAAATGCCCGGCCATCCCGGCCCCAGCACGACGGTCATATTGCCGGCCGGCGCTTCGCCGGCATCCAGATTAACCAAGGCTTGCCGCACGGCTTCCCGTCCGAAATCCAGCGCACGGTCGTTTTCCAGAAAATAACGGTAATCGGTACGCCCGCCGCCGCCCATGCTGCCTTGTTCACGCCGGCCATTTTCGACCACGATAACGCTGACATTCATACGCACCAGCGGCCTGACATCGGCGGCTAAGGTACCATCCTGGTTGGCGACCAGGATGTGTTCATGGACACCGACCAAACTGACGATGACTTCTTCGATACGGCTGTCCAATTTGCGGGTTTCGCTGTCCACCCGTTGCAGCAATTCGATTTTCTGTTGATCGGCTAGCGATTTTAACGGATTGACGACCGGATAATAACGCACCGGGTTGCCGACATGCACCAACCCGACCTGGGCGTCCTGACCTTGCCTGAGTATGGCTTTGACGTTATTCGCCGCTTCCAACAAGACCGGCAATTCAATACGGTCGCTGTAGGCGAAACCGGTTTTTTCGCCGGATACGGCACGCACGCCTGCGCCTTGCTCGATATTGTGGCTGCCTTCTTTGATGATGCCGCCTTCCATGACCCAGGATTCTGAATGTGTGGACTGGAAATAAATATCCGCCGCATCGACGGGTGAGCTGAGCAAACAGCCCATGATGTTTTCAATAGCACTATCCTGTATACCGGCAGGTATCAGAATCGCTAGTCTCGCCAAGTTTAATAGTTCCATGTTTCAATCCGTACCCGACCTGACCGGCCGGGCAAAATCCGCCAGTCTTATAAGCTGAGGATAATGTTCAAGGGATAAGGCACGGCAAAGTGCCTCGAATGTTATGCTATGCAGCAGAAGGATTGCTACGGGCGGCTTATGCACTAGGTTTTGCGGGTACGTTCAGGGCGGCGCGCCCGAAATCACTCTTCAAGGTCATCGCGCAAGGTTTCAAACACCTTATACAACAGCTCCTCCGCATCGTCGTCAGCCTCATCATCGTAGCGGCCTTTTTCCAGCCCGCTGCTTTGCTCCATGGCGCTGGCCAGCACCGCGCTGATTTTGGTCTCAACGCCGTCCGGCTCCACTTTCAACACATAGAGGACGGTTTTGGGCTCCACTTTTAACAACGAACCCAAGGATTCAAAAATGCTGCCGGCATGGTAGGCCACATAATAAAGCCCTTTATCACGCTCATGGTCGGTTATCCTGATTTCGCTTTGTTTCAACGCCAAACCCAGTGTCAGCCAAGCGTTGTCAAACGGCTGTTTGAGCTTGATATGCAGCGGCGTTGATTGACCCAGGTAAACATCATCCTCCAAACCTTTTTTATGGCGTTTTTTCGGTATAACGGCATCATCGCAACAATCCGCATCACCCGCTTGCCGGTTACGTGGCAAGACCGGCGGACGCTCCAGCATATCGGTGCTGTTATAACGGGGATCTTCACCTACGCCGCAAGACACCAGGGCAACGGCAAGCAATACGCTTTTAATTGTCTGTTCCATCATTCGCACGCAAAACGTCTATGTTGTAATACCGGAAAGCTGCTACGGACTTTTTCCAGCCGCTCCTTATTGATGTCCGCACAAACAAAACCGCTGCCGGTTTTATAACAATCCAGCACGACTCCCCAGGGATCGATAATCATGCTGTGCCCGAAAGTCCTGCGCCCATTCAGATGAAAACCGCCTTGATTGGGCGCTATCACATAACACAGATTTTCCACCGCCCTGGCCCTGAGCAGCAATTCCCAGTGGGCGGCGCCGGTTTCTGCCGTGAACGCAGACGGGATGACCAAGAGCTCGACGCCTTGCTTGCCCATATTGCGGAAAAACTCAGGGAACCTCAGATCGTAGCAAACGGCTAGGCCTAAACGGCCAAAAGGCGTGTCGATGACAACCGGTTCATGGCCTGCTTCTATCGAATCCGACTCGCGGTAAACATCATCGGTGCCGGGAACGTTGACATCAAACAGATGAATTTTGTCATACCGCGCAACCCGTTCACCGCGGTCGTTATAAACCAGACAACTGGCGCGGACTTTATTATGGGCATCACCGGCAATAGGGATCGTGCCGCCAACCACCCACACGGCATATTGTTTCGCTACCGTCGCCAAAAAATCCTGTATCGGACCTGTTCCGTCAACTTCTTTCACCTTAACCTTGTCGAGCTCATGGTCGCCCATCAAGGCAAAGTTTTCCGGCAATGCCACCAGTTTTGCCCCTGCTGTTGCCGCCTCTTCTATCAGTCGCCCGGCAGCTATCAGGTTAGATCGGATATTGGGGCTGGAAGCCATTTGTATGGCTGCACATTTGTTCATACTGTCTCTCTTAATTATTGCTGTTGCGGTAGCCACGGAAAGCCGGTGATACCCGTCCACGTCTTCTGAAGCAAGCCATCATGGTCGTGTAACGGAATAACCTGCATCGCATCCCACGAGCCCTTGACCAGATATTGCGAGCCCAACAGGAAACCCTCCTGGTCTTCACCGGTTATTGTCCGCGCAATCAGGCTGGTCACTTTATCCATAATTGTACCAGCAATAGGAACGGCATCAGCACCTTTTGGCGCGACATTGACCAGCTGGTCAATGGTTTTATTGACCAGATCGGTATCACCGGTAATGGTTATGGTTGCCGGAACGGCATCGACCACCAGATTCTGTGTGCTTGCCTTGCCGTTCAGTACCATGAAATGTCCCTTAATCGTGTTGAAAGTCAAGCCTTGCTGGTAAATATCCCTAAAATCCAGCTGCACGCGCTTAATCCACTGGGCCATAGCCAATATGCCCAGCATGCGTCCGAAGCCAGGCTCTATGCTTAAAATACGCCCGTCGGTAAAATGAATATCCATCTCGCCGTTTAACGCGGCTAAGCTGAATTGCTGCGGCGCACCCTGCCAATGCAGCGAGAAATCAACAGCGCCGCTGGTTTCCACGAGATCGTGGCTGATACCCAATTGCGCCAGCAAGGTGCCGGCATTGGGCATGTCCAGATGGCCTGCCACAGACGTTTCCATGACGCCGGCATTGCGCTTCCAGCTGCCGGACAAGTCCAGTTTTTGCGCCAAACCGTCCAGCTCCAGTTTTGTTAGCACGATACCATGCGCCATGCGTTCGGTTTTTACGCTGAGCAAGCCGAGATCGACGGATTCCCATAAGGTTTTATAGCTGGTCATATCAAACAACGGCATGTCGTCAGGCAGCAACTCCCCGCTATTTTCCGACGGCTGACCGCCAGGTCGGGACTTCAGACGCTGCAATGCGGACAGATCCAACATTTCCATATCCAGGCTGATCCGTCCTTTGCCCGTGGCGACAGGCAGGTGCACCTTGCCCTTGGCAAACACGCTATTGATATTACCCGCCCAATAGCTGCCATCTGGTTTTAACGCCAGATCAAACAAGCCTAGCGGGGTATCCCCCCACTGTGCATCGGCGCTATGGATTGCCAGCTCCCTGATGTCCACGTCGGACCGGCTGTTTTTGGCAGTCGGCATTGCCAGCCAGTCCTTTAAATCCAGCTTATCGCTATTGATTTCCAGTTTTATACCGGGGTCATCTGTTTGCACGGCCACGCCTTTACCCAGCAGGACATGGCCTGAAGCTATCCGCTGTTTAGCGGTGTCGAAGCGTAGCGCCGCAGTCAATTTATGGTCATAAGCAACCGTCATCGGCAATAAGGCCTTATCGCCCAGGCTAAAAACAACTGACAACGGCCTGGACTCCAGCTTGGTCTTTGCCAAGCTACCGGGCAGCGACAAACCGACGCCGGTCAAATCGCTGTCCACCGCCAGTTCAGCCGCTTTGGCTGCCGTATTATGCACTGCCGCAATGCCCAAGTGCTCATAAGGCAAGGTCAGCTTGAGCTGGTAAGTCATCGCTCCGTCGGCGACACCCCAAGCCGGTAAACCGAATTGTTTTTCAATGGCATGTATCTCGGCCTTGCCGGATACATTGACGCGGGTCTGGCTATCGCCATTATCTATATTGATGCGGATGGGATGGTCGAAAGCGGCGGCATCTATAGCATCGCTATAGATGCCTTGTTCGTTGAACCGTAATAAGCCGTCGATGTTGCTGACGGTCACATCCACCGCCTTGACCGTCAAACCGGCATGATCGAGCGTTGCACTGCCATCCACTTTGGGCTCCACCCCCCGCGCCAAAGGTATCGCCAAATCCAGTGTAACTCGGGTGCTGCCTTGCGGCGCAATCGCGTCTATCAACGCCCCCATCCGCGAATTCAACGGGGTTTCCTGCAAAAAACGCAAGGCTTCGGCAATCTCGCCGTCCACCTCGCCCTGAACCAATAACACTTTGCTTTTCCCTACCGCCTCATTGATGACAACGGCCTTGCCGGTCTTCAATTGCTTGCTGTAGCCCTGATAGGCATTGACCTCCATACGGCCTTGCAAGAACACCAATTCACCGGCTATATCCGTAATGCGCGGCCAAGAAGGCGCATAATCCAGTTCCAACTCCCTGACATCCAGCAACGCTTCAAACAAGGCTCCGTCGATCATTTCGCTAGCCAGCACGTGGTAAGCGCCTTCTTCGCCGGGCAGTATGTCGGGGCGGGGATTCGGCCGGGCTTTTTTACCGGGCATGGCCGTCATGGCGGCAAGCGGGCCCAGCTTGCCGTAGTATGACAAATGGCCTTGCTGCACCCGGCCACTGACAAAAGCGCGGTCCAGCCAATCGATGTCGGCTGGTTTCATGACGCCGGTAGGAAAATAATGCTTTAACTGGCTGGCATCATCGCAAACCAAGGCTGTTTGCATATCAAGCAGCGGCGCTTCGTGGTTTTTGGGCAGGCTGACCCGCAAACGGCTTTCGCTTTGCAGGCCCAATAAATCCAGGTTCATGCTGGAACTGGACAACAGCCAGCCGTCCTGGTCTTGTTTCCAACTGAGCGCCCCGGCTAAGCGTTTGACAACCAGCGCCTCACGGAACAAGGCCGGTGACGTTACCGTTGCATCTTTAGTCGAAAAACGCACGACACCTTGCCGGTCGGTGCCTTGTATTCGCCCGCTCAGGTTTTGTATGCCGGGTATTGCCAACAATGGCGCATAACTAAGGCCGGTAAAACTGCCGGCCACCGCTACCGTGTGGTCTTGCAGATCGGCAAACAAGGCCAGCCGGTTGAGCCTCCCTTTGACCTCGGCCTGGGCCAGCAAGGCGGCGGTTTCATCGGCAATGGGCGCAAAAAACAAAGCCATCTGCGCGGCTTGCTGCAAATCGACCTGTTCGATATACAAGGCCATTTTTTGTAGCTCAGCCACGCTACTGTGGCTACCGGACACGCTGAAAACGGTATCCGGCCATTTTTTTATACGCTTAAGCGGGTCGGCGGTTTCCATGACTAATTGTTTGACATCCAGCCGCCACTGCCGGGTGTTGTCCTTGCCCTCATCCAGACGCCAATGGAAACGGCTGCCCAACGAGTTGACGGCATATTCGCCTTTACCCGGCCGCAACAGCTTGATGCCGCGAACTTGCGTGGCACCGCTGACCGAGAGCAGTTGCGAACGCTGCAACCGGCCCCAGAGTTTTATATCAGCGCTGCCGGATTGGACCGCCATTCCCCAGGGCAAACCACTGGCCAGCCAATGGGCCGCTTGTAAATTTTTTCCGTCAACAAACACCAGGCCATCCATAGCCGCCGCGGCAAACGGATCACCGCTGATATCAGCCGATACCGTCAGGCTATCGCCATAATGCTTGGGCAACATCGCCAGCATATTGATCTTGTGGCGCCCGTCCGTGTTGATGACAGACAGATTGACCGACTCAAATTTCAACGGCGCCGCTTTTCTGCCGGCATCCTGCCAGATAATTTCACTTTGCAACACTTCAAATTTATTGCCCTGAAACAACCACAGCGGCTGCCCATCCCTGGCCTTTAAGCCGATAACGGCAAAACTGCCGTCAGCTTTACGCTGCACCGATAATTTCGCGCCCACCAGCGTGACCCACGCCGACGACAACCAATCTCTATTGACGAACAGTTCGAGCAGATTGACACCCAAGCGTATTTCTTTCAGGGCAACGGCAGGATCCTCATGGGCCACCGAGGCAATCGCTATATCTTTCAACACCAGCTCTGGGTTGAAGCCGCGCATTTTTGCGCTTAAGCGGCCAATAGTCACCGGCGTGCCTATCGTTGCGCTGATATTGTCGGCCAGCTCCGTCTTATACCGCTCTATACCTGACAAGACCAGCCGCATACCGGTCAAACCGAGCGCCATCGTGACCAGGGACCAGAAAATGAGGTGCCGCGTTGCCCGCTTAATTCGATGGATCATCTAAACGATACTTAGCGTAGGGCGCGCCACCGTGGTCGTAAGCATCTGCCCTCACAGCAGCACCACATCATATTGTTCCTGGTTATATTGCGCCTCGGCCCTGAACTTGATTTGCACGCCCAAAAAGGTCTCCAGCTCAGCCAGCATGTCGGCTTCTTCATCCAGCAACATTTCGACCACGCTATTTGATGCCAGCACGAGCAAGGTTTTGACTTTATACAACCTGACTTCACGGATAATCTCGCGAAATATTTCCAGGCACATGGATTCCGCTGTTTTCAATACGCCGCGGCCACCGCAGGCGCTGCACGGTTCGCACAATATATGTTCCAGGCTTTCCCGGGTGCGCTTGCGGGTCATTTCCACCAAACCCAACACCGACACTTCGGTGATTTTGGTTTTGGCGCGGTCTTTTTCCAGATTACGTTCCAATGCCTGCAACACCTGTTTCTTATGGTCTTCGCTTTTCATATCGATAAAGTCGATAATGATGATGCCGCCCAGATTCCGCAACCTAAGCTGGCGCGCTATGGTTTGCGCCGCTTCCAGATTGGTTTTGAAGATCGTCTCTTCCAGGTTGCGTCCGCCGACATAGCCGCCGGTATTGACATCGACTGTAGTCATCGCTTCGGTTTGGTCAAAGACCAAATGTCCGCCCGACTTTAATTTGACTTTGCGCTCCAGCGCCTTCCTGATTTCGTCTTCGACGCTGTAAATATCGAACACCGGGCATTCCCCGCTGTAATGTTCTATGACCGGCACGATTTCCGGGACAAAAATCTCGGCAAACTCCAGCAGCCGGTGGTAAGTTTCCCTGGAGTCTACACGCACCCGGTCTATGCCTTCTTTATATAAATCCCTCAAGGTGCGGACGCTTAGCGGCAAATCTTTATGGATAAATTCTTTAGCCTTGGCATTGGCAATTTTTGCCGAAATCGACTGCCATAATTTCAGCAAAAAGGTCATGTCCGTGACCAATACCGATTCTTCCGCGCATTCCGCCGCCGTCCTGGCAATAAAACCGCCGCATTGATGCTCTTTCCTGAACGCGTCAATACAGTTTCTGAGGCGGACGCGTTCGGCTTCGCATTCTATGCGTTGCGAAACCCCGGAATTGCCTGCATAAGGCATATAAACCTGATAACGCGACGGGATGGCAATTTCCGTCGTCAAACGTGCGCCTTTGCTGCCTAACGGATCTTTGACCACCTGCACGACGATATGCTGGCTCTCGTGCAGATAATGCTCGATATTTTCCGAGCCCTTTTTTTCCAACTCCTTGCTGCACAAATCAGAAAGGTGCAGGAATGCGGCACGGTCCAGGCCAATATCGACAAAAGCCGCCTGCATGCCCGGCAACACACGGCAGACTTCGCCTTTATAAATATTACCAACCAACCCGCGCTCGCGGGTCCTTTCGATAATCAATTCCTGCAACACACCGTTTTCAATAACCGCAACCCGCGTTTCGGGGGGCGTCACATTGATTAAAATTTCTTCACTCATTAGTAATATCTATGCCTTGCTGTGCTAAAAGTTGTCCGGTTTCAAACAACGGTAAACCGACGACGCCGGAAAAGCTGCCTGTTATGGATGCGACAAATAACCCGCCCTTACCCTGGATGGCGTAACTGCCGGCTTTATCCAACGGCTCGCCGCTACGCCAATAGGCCTGTATTTCCATTTCTGTCAAAGCCCTGAAGCTCACGTCCGTCACGCTGATGGCCTGACCGTGACCTCGACAGCCACGCAACGAGATCGCGGTATAAACCTGGTGTGTGTTACCGGACAGCAACCTCAACATGGTCAGTCCGTCCTGTTTATCTTTGGGTTTGCCGATAATAAGCCGGCCTAACACCACGGCCGTATCTGCCGCCAAAATCGGCGTGCCGCAACCCAGCCGCGCTGCACAAGCCGCCGATTTCTCTGCGGCCAAGCGTCGCACATAAGCCAGCGGTTGTTCATCGGGCAACGGGGTTTCGTCGATATCGACCGGATAAACTGTGTGGGTGACCCCAATTTGATCCAGCAGTTCCCTACGGCGAGGCGAAGCAGATGCAAGAATAAGCTGCGCGGACATCAGCGGTGGTACGGGTGATTGTTAAGAATGCTCCAGGCGCGGTATAGCTGCTCGGCGACAACGATACGCACCAGAGGATGAGGGAAGGTCAATGCCGACAAGCTCCATGATTCACGCGCCAGTGACCTGACTGAATCCGCCAAACCTTCCGGGCCACCGACCAGCAACGCCACGGCCTGACCGCTTTCCCTCCAGCCCTGCATGGCATGAGCCAACTCAGGCGTAGTCCAGCGTTTACCGGGTAGATCCAGCGTGACCACATGCGCGCCGACAGGAATCGCCGCCAGCATACGCTCGCCTTCGTCCCTGACGATACGGCTAATATCACTGTTTTTGCTGCGTTTACCGGCAGCAATTTCTTTAAGCACCAACTCGCACTCACGCGGCAGGCGCTTGGCATATTCGTCATAGCCCTGCTGCACCCAGCCCGGCATACGGTTCCCTATCGAAATCAAATTTATTTGCATGGGCATGCAGGATACAGATAACGTGGATTTCATGCAATGCGGACGCTCAAGGCGGACATGGAGGAATCGGTTTGGGGCAGAGAACGCCAGCGCACGTATTTTTATGGTCCGCATCGCGTGCCGTTATAGAATGATTTTTAAAATCAACATAAAACCCGCACCCTAACCTCCATAAGTCCTTATATGAACACTATAGATTCCGGCCTGCTAGCCTTAATCAGCTTTGCTTCAGGCCTGTTGCTGATGTATCTGCCCGGCCGTAAACACAAATCGGCACTGGCCCGGCTGTTGACCGAACAGGCTGTCGCCGAAGAAAAACTGAAACAGTTGCACGTTAAAGAAGCTGAGCTGAAACAATTGCAACAATTATTTACCGAAGCCCAGGCAAAAAATGCCGAGCTGCAAACCCGTATGGATGAGCAGTTAAAACATGCGGCAGAAAAGCTACAGTTATTGATGGATGCCGAGTTGCGCTTAAACACCCAGTTCGAAAACTTGGCGGGTAAAATTTTCGATGACCGCAACAAGCAATTCACCGAACATCACAAAACCAGCCTGGACCATATTGTGACGCCGCTACGCGAGCAACTGGGCGAATTCAAACAACGCATAGAAACCGTCTACGATAACGAAAACAAAGACCGTATTTCCTTGCGCGAAGAGATCGTTTCCTTACGCCGCGATACCGCACAAATGAACCAGGAAGCGCTAAACCTGACCCGTGCCTTGAAAGGCGATAAAAAAACCCAGGGCAACTGGGGGGAAATGATCCTGGAAAAAGTGCTGGAAAAATCAGGCCTACGCAAAGGCATAGAATACGAAACCCAAGGCGCATTCCGCGACCACGACAATAAACTCCTCAAACCCGACGTCATCGTCCGCTTGCCTGAAGACAAGGACATCATTATCGACTCCAAGGTATCGTTGCTGGCTTATGAGCGCTATTGCTCAACCGACGATGAACTGGAACAGATCAACGCACTAAAGCAGCACACCGATGCCGTGCGCGAACACATCAAGTCATTAAGCAACAAGGATTATGCCGCGTTGAAAGGTTTAAGGTCGCTGGATTTCGTGCTGCTGTTCATGCCCATAGAATCCGCATTTATCGCCGCCTTTCAAGCGGATGAACGGCTGTTCAGCGACGCCTTTGAGCATAAAATCATCGTCGTGACGCCGACCACGCTGCTGGCGACGCTGCGTACCATCGAAAATATCTGGCGTTATGAGCGCCAGAACGAAAACGCCAAGGCCATAGCTGATAAGGCCGGAGTCGTGTACGACAAGATACGCGGTTTCGTCGATGACCTGGACAAGCTCGGCAAGCAATTAAGCACCGTCCACAGCACTTACGACGCCGTCATGAATAAACTCACCCAAGGCAACGGCAATTTAATACGCCAGGCGAGCAGCTTTGTTGACCTGGGCGTGAAAGTCAAAAAAGCCTTGCCTAAAAGCATCACCGAACAGGCCGGTGTGGATGATTAACCTATTGGCCGTTCACGGAAAAAACAGCCCATGCAAACAACCGTCAAACCCATTAATCCCCCTGCAAGGCCTGTAAGATAGCCGCCATATCGAGATTTTCAGCGACGCAATCGGCAAACCCCTGGATGGCTTTTGCACGGTAAGCGCCATAGTCGTAACCCTGGTAAGCGGGATGTAGGGCGCCAAAATACTCACTACGGAGTCGGTCATCATCAAAAACACCATGGACATGGGTGCCGGCAATACAGCCATCGTGATAATACAAGGGGTATTTATCCATACGTCCGCAGTGGATTTCATAGCCGCTGACCGCAGGGTATGAAAACAACGCATATTGCCCGCGCATGAGAATTTTCGGGTTTTGATAAACAACATTATCATCAATAAAACCCAGGCCTGTTTCCACGCCGGAGCTTTCGCCACCGTGCCCCGACGGGCCGTGTTCCAGCGCTTCAGGGTCGTGCAACTGTTTGCACAGCATCTGGTAGCCGCCGCAAATGCCGAACACCGCTTTTTTAAAGTGCTGGATAGCCTTGAACAAGCCTTGCGCTTTCAACCATTGCAAGTCGCGAATGACGGTTTTGCTACCGGGCAACAACACCATATCAAAGCCTTCCAATGGTCGGTAAGCATAGATCAGTTCTACATATAAGGCTTCATCAGCCATCAACGCATCCAGATCGTTATAATTGC
This sequence comes from Methylovulum sp., assembly GCA_030653435.1. Lineage (GTDB taxonomy): Bacteria > Pseudomonadota > Gammaproteobacteria > Methylococcales > Methylomonadaceae > Methylovulum. The sequence goes on along the minus strand of JAURZI010000111.1, from coordinate 58,240 downwards.
TGAGTCCGGGATAAACGATGACCGCAATACGGATTTTGACATCGCGCAAACGCTGCTGGTAATTACCCAAGGACTGGGCATCTTCCATATCGATATTCAGCGGCTTAAAAGGCAATACGCCCAAAACCGGCACGCCGAAGCGCTGCTCAATAATCTTCTCACCGTCATCAAAAAACCGCCGGTCGCCACGGAACTTATTGATAACCACGCCCACCAGATTGCCGCGCATGACCGGATCCATCAGTTCCAGCGTGCCGTAAATCGACGCAAACACCCCGCCCCGCTCAATATCCGCGACCAGGATATTTTTAGTGTTGAAGGTTTTGGCGACAAACGTGTTGGCAAGATCTTTATGCAGCAAATTCAATTCAACCGGCGAACCTGCGCCTTCGGCAATGACGACATCATAGCTTTGCTGTAGCGATGCAAAGGCTAAACTGACCTGTGCTTTTAAGCGGTCGAGTTCAGCATAATAAGTGGACACCGTTTGGTTTTGGTAAACCAGCCCGTTGACTATCACCTGCACCGAATTTTCACCATGCGATTTCAGCAGCACCGGATTAAACAGATAACTCGGTTCAACGCGGGCGGCTTCGGCTTGCAAGCATTGCGCCCTGGAAATTTCCCGGCCTTCTTTCGTCACAGCGGAATTATTCGAGACGTTTTGGGCTTTAAACGGCGCGACTTTAAAGCCACGGTCTGACAAAATACGGCATAAGGCCATGACTAGGGTCGTTTTACCAGCGTCTGAACCAGTCCCTAATACAGCTAATGGTTTCATGAGGTGTCCTCTGTTAAACGGCATGGCTAAGCCTTGCAATGGTTTTATCGACGCTCCGGACAGTCATCGCGTTTGTTTTATTTAGCAATGGCAATCACAATACGGCTTTTACAAGCTTTCGTCCGCGATGCGTACCTAAAAAGGCAAAAGCCGGGGAGAGGCATGGCGCTGAATCGCGCGCTTATGGGAGCGGTTTCCGCATCGTGACAAATTCTTCGGCGGCGGTAGGGTGGATGCCGATGGTTGAGTCAAAAACCGTTTTGGTCGCCCCGGCCCGAATCGCAACCGCCATCCCCTGAATAATTTCGCCCGCGTCCGCCCCGACCATATGGATGCCCAGCACACGGTCAGTGCTACGCCTGACGATCATTTTCATCAATGTCTTTTCATCAAGGCCGGAAAGCGTATGCTTCATCGGCGTAAAAACGGATTTATAAACATCGATATCCGCATAACGATTCCTCGCTTCAGTTTCGGTCAAGCCCACAGTCCCCACATTGGGCTGGCTAAAGACCGCAGTCGGGATATGATCATAGTCCACGGGCGTAAATTGCCCGGCATAAATCCCGTTTACCCATGCCACAGCTTCAGCCGTGGCAACCGGCGTCAGGTTAAAGCGGTCGGTGACATCGCCCAGTGCATAAATCGACGGAATGTTCGTTTGATAACCTGCATTCACCTTGATGGCCCCGCTCTCCCCCAGTTCGACACCCAGTGCTTCCAGCCCCAAACCGGCAGTATTGGCAGTGCGGCCCGTGGCATATAACACCAGTCCGGCTTCAAGACGACGCCCCTGTTCGGTCAGCGCGACGAAACCACCAGCCGTTTTTTCGACCGCCTTGATTTGGGTATTGAACAGGATATGAATGCCTTTTTTGTGCATTTCCTCGGCAACAAAAGTCCTGAGGTCCTCGTCGAACCCGCGCAACAACTTATCGCCGCGATAACAAACCGTCGTGTCTACGCCCAATCCGTGCATAATGCCCGCGAACTCCACCGCAATATAACCGCCGCCGACTATCAGGATACGCTCAGGCAATTGCTCTAATGCGAACATGTCATTGGAGGATACGACATGTTCATTACCAGGAAAGTCCGGTATCGACGGCCACCCGCCAGTGGCGACCAAAATACGCTTGCACCGGTAATGCTGGTCGCCGACGCGCACGGTATGGGCATCGGCTAGACTGGCCTGCCCGTCAATAACCGTCACCCCGGCATTAACCAGCAAATTGTGATAAATGCCTTGCAAGCGGGTTATCTCCTTATTCTTATTGGCCAGCAAACTCGACCAGGCAAATTGCGGATTCCCCACCGACCAGCCGAACCCCTTTGCCGCCTTGAAGTCTTCCTGAAAGTGCGCGGCATAGACCAACAGTTTTTTAGGCACACAACCGACATTGACGCAAGTCCCGCCGAGATAGCGGTTCTCGGCAACCGCAACCCGGACACCCAGGCCGGCGGCCATACGCGCGGCCCGGACGCCGCCCGAACCAGCGCCTATGACAAACAAGTCAAAATCGTAAGGTGTCATTTCAGCTCCAGCTTGATTGCCAAACAAATCGGGCGAAAATCACCGCTGTCTTAAAAACGCCAGCATCGTATCCACATCGCTGACGCTATAAGGGTCATCCGGGCAATTATCTGCTAAACCAGGCTCGCTGAACAATTTGACGATAGCCTTATCATCGACGAACATCGCATACCGCCATGAGCGGTAGCCAAAGCCCAGATTTTCTTTTTTAACCAGCATGCCCATGCCCCTAGTGAAATCGCCGTTGCCGTCCGGCAACATTTTGACCTGCTTGACCCCCAAATGCTTGCCCCATTGGAACATCGTGAAGGCATCGTTCACACTTAAACAATAAACCTCATCAACACCTTGATCGATAATCTCTTGGTATTTGGCATCAAAGCCCGGCAAATGTTTACTGGAGCAAGTGGGCGTAAACGCCCCCGGCAACGCCAATACGACGATTTTTTTGCCTTTAAAAATATCATCGGTACTGACATCCTGCCAACGAAAAGGATTGTCACCACCGACACTTTCATCGCGGACACGGGTTTTAAACACTGCGTTGGGTACTGTTAAAGTCATTTTATTTCTCCGGTTTATAGATACGGGTTTATACCATTAGTGGGCATACATGAGTGATACTTATCAAGGTAAAGCGCTTAAGACGATTTCAGAAACGTAGGGCGCGCCGCGCGCGCCTTTTCCGGTACCGAGCCGCCGATGGCGCGCGTAGCGCGCCCTACGGTGGAAAAAGGCTGAATAATGACCTCTGGCAAAAACTTCAACGCTTTTTGACTCAGATGGGAGTAAGGCGATTTCAGTATCCATGGCTGGTCACAATAACTTCTCAATAGCGATTCGGCAAGTTTCAAAAACCTAGCCGGCCTTGAAATCAGAACGTTAATATTAATTCATGTACTGATGCTGGGTATGTGCGTCAGCAGACAGACGGCAAGCGCATTCTCCATCAATATAAACACAATGTCATAATCACAATGTCGAAATGAGCCCAAGTGTCTCAGGACAGAGGGTGCAGGGTTATTGTCTGTACCGAACAAAGCTGCGCTTTGGCAGCTATAGGCCATCTTTGGTGATTAGCCCGTTATACAAACCACCCGCTATAGCAGGTGGTTGTTCATTTACTACACTGCACATAGTGAGCAAGCATGACAATTATTCAAATAGGCTGTGATTTAACGTATTCGGTCACAAAGTCCACGAGCTTTCTGTTTAACGTGGCGGCGGCACGCACTGCACACCAGACCATCAGCGAGGAGTCTGTGCAGTTAACCCCCGCTATCCAATACGAGGCCGGCAGTCTGGGCACTGAAAATATCCAGGTGTACCGGCTCACTGTCGAACCTTGCGAGCTGCATCTCCAATACCGTGCGAATGTGGATTTACGCCCTGAAATTTATGATACGACAGGCATAGTCGAAACCGGGTATTCCCAATTGCCAAACGAAGTATTGCCCTATCTTAATCCCAGCCGTTATTGTGAGTCCGACCGCTTGATTCATTTTGCCATGCGGACGTTCGGCAACGTCCTGCCTGGATATTCCAGGGTTACCGCGATTTGCGACTGGATAAACAGCCATCTCGATTATCAATCAGGCAGTAGCGGCGAAAGCACCAGCGCTTGCGACGTATTGATACAACGCGTGGGCGTATGCCGGGATTATGCACATCTTGCTATCGCCTTGTGTCGTGCCTTATGTATTCCCGCACGTTATCTTTCAGGGTATGCCGTGGCGTTGCAGCCGCCTGATTTCCATGGATTTTTTGAAGCCTACCTGGGGGGGCGCTGGTATTTGTTTGACGCGACGCGAATGGCGCCGGTTGAGGGCTTTGTACGCATAGGCACAGGCCGTGATGCTGCCGATGCCCCATTCGCGACCATCATCGGGGAGGCAATACTTACCACCATGGCGATTTGGGCGGAACAAGCGGCACTGAACCCAATACCGGATCAAGCTATGTCACAGGCGGCGGTATCCACCATTAACTAAAAGAGTTTGGCTAAATAATTTACCGACACGGAGCGGAGCGCAGTGCTTGCCCATCGCTTAAAGTTAGCGGCAGTGCGCCTGGGAACGAAAAATTGAAGTTACGCTACCGCGTTCAGCGCCCGATCCTGACGACATTGTGATCCAGAGTCACTGCTGTTTGGGCCAATGCCCTACCCTTAAGCGATGCGCCGGTTTGCATATGGATTGCCGTTTTTGCCAGAACGGTTCCCTCAATATGGGAGGTCGTTCTAAGTATTACTCCGGCGCCACCTGCGACCTGCCAAAACACGTTCTTGGCCAGGGCGCCGCCACTGAGCCTGATGTTTACGCCTGAAGCCAAGGTAAGGTTTCCTGAAATCTGGAATATCCAGACATCGGTCGATCCGCCATTAAGGGTGACATCCTTAGTTGCCAACACGCTGGTTGACCATTTGTAAAGGCCGGGAGCCAGGGTTTTATTGCTAATATTCCCGGCATACAATTCGGTGAAATCAGGGTTTATGCGTCCGGCAGCATTGCGATAGGCCGTTTGCATGTTAAGAACTGCTTGGGTTAATTTGGCGGGGGTCGGAGTGGCGTAGTTAGCCGCATAGATTTTTCCGGTGACTTGTGGCGACTTCGAAAAAGTATTCGTGCTGTCCGGTACTAACGCAAATCCGGTGATCGCGGTTGAGGCTATAGGGCTGACGCCCATGTTGCCGACGATCCTGGAAGTCGGAATGTTGGTGATCCCGGTTTTCGTTAAAATGACAAAGCTGCTCGCTGTGCCAAGCTTTACCGGCGCCAAGTTGTCAGCAAATGCCTGCCCTACGCATAATAACGGTGTAAACGCTAAGTAAGCCATTAAAAACAGGGGGATACTGAATATAGGTTGTTTTGAGTTGTTCATTAAGATTCCATTTTCAAATGTTTTCCAGCCAATGGGCTGGGGCATGTTTATGCAAACAGGCATCCGCCCCCCAAGGGCGGCAAAGCTAGACGACAATGATGAAGGCCAGCCGGTTGGGGTTCCGGTGATGAGTATACGTGCAGCGCGTCCATCTCTTTGTGCGCTATCGCACCATTTTTAGTCATTCGGCACATCCGCCTTGGCATAGTGTGTTATAAACAAGCCCACAACGTAAGCTTTATCGGCGCGACTTTCGTTGTCCCATTGCATTTTGATGTTTACCCTATCGGTTGCATACCCTAGAAACAAGAAAATAGTCGTCATTATGTCAGCACAACATGACCCCAAGCAGAACCGCCTGCTCGCCGCCCTACCTGCGGAAGTGCTGGAGCGTATCGCAGATGATCTGGAGTTGGTCTCGATACCGCTAGGTGAAGTCCTCTACGAATCCGGTGGTCAATTGCAACACGTCTACTTCCCGACGACCGCCATCGTGTCCCTGCACTATCTCATGGAGAATGGCGCATCGGCAGAAATCGCGGGCGTGGGCAATGAGGGCGTGCTCGGCATTTCCCTGTTTATGGGCGGCAATACCACGCCCAGCCTAGCCACGGTGCAGACTGGAGGCTGTTGTTACCGGTTGAAGGGACGGTTGATGCTGGAGGAATTCAATCGCGCAGGGCCGATGATGCGGTTGATGCTGCGCTACACCCAGGCATTAATGACGCAGATATCCCAGACTGCGGTTTGTAATCGGCATCATTCGATAGAACAGCAACTGTGCCGCTGGTTGTTGCTAACGCTAGACCGATTGCCTACGAATGAATTGACCATGACCCAGGAATTAATTGCCGGCATGCTCGGCGTACGCCGGGAAGGCATTACGGAAGCCGCCGGAAATTTGCAACGCGCAGGCTTGATCAGTTACCGCCGTGGTCACATCACGGTACTCGACCGGTCAGGATTGGAATCCCGCGCTTGCGAATGCTACGGTGTCGTCAAGAAAGAATTCCACCGTTTGCTCAGCGATGCGGCAACCGCCAAGGAACACTAAGATTAATGTGATGAATATGCCAGAATTAGCGTATAAATAGCTATGCAATAAACAATCAGCATGGTTGCGCTGACGGCTCCGATCCTACGCACTCATGGCATTCCATAACTCAACCGATAACACCGCAACAAGGTCAATCATGTCCGAAAAAATTTCGATCCCACCCTTAGCAACGACGACGCCTGCACGGCGTAGGATAAATCTCCGTTGAAAGCGAACGATAACATTGCGGCTGCGCTGGTGCTTGAGCTGCAAGTGGAGATGAATAAGCAACTGCAACAGGCCAACGCCACCTTGCAGATCAGCGAGGAAAAGCTCACCGTTACGCTCAACTCCATCGGCGATGCCGTGATAGCCACCGATGCGAAGGCGTGTGTCACCTTCCTGAATCCCGTCGCCGCACAGCTCACCGGCTGGACACAGGCGGAAGCAGCCGGTCGGCCGGTAGATGACATTTTTCACGTCATCAATCAGGAAACCCGCCAATCCGCCGCCATTCCGGTCATGGAAACCCTGGCGCACGGCACGATACAGGGACTGGCCAACCATACCGTACTGATTGCACGCGATGGCAGCCAGTGCGCTATCGCCGACAGTTGCGCCCCGATTCGGGGCCGAGACGGCCAGGTGGTCGGCGCCGTGCTGGTGTTTCGTGATGTCACCGAGGAATATGCAACCCAGCAGGCTTTACGCGACAGCGCCGCATTGATCCAGACGATTCTGAATACCGTGGTGGATGGCATCATTACCCTGCATGCCCGTGGCGGCATTATCGAGACCGTTAACCCGGCCGCTGAGCGGATGTTCGGCTACTCGTCCGCAGAACTTATCGGACAAAACTTCAGCCTGCTGATACCCGAACTTGATGGGGACCAGCAAAAGGGTTCCATCGAGTATTACAGTGCAAGTGCCGAATCGCGCGCCATCGGTCTCGGACGCGAGGTGGTCGGCAGGCGCAAGGATGGCAGCGTTTTCCCGATGGAGATAGCGGTCAGCGAAATGAGTCTGGGTGGTCAGCGTTACTTCACCGGCATTTTACGTGATATCACCCTACGCAAGCAGATGGAAACTGAACGGGCGCGGCTAGATCAGAGCCTGAGCGACTATCAACTCTACACGCGCTCGCTGTTCGAAGCCAATATCGACGCGTTGATGACTACCGATCCGTCCGGTATTATCACCGATGTCAACAACCAAATGGAGGCGCTCACCGGTTGCACGCGCGACGAGCTGATCGGCACGCCGTTCAAGAACTACTTTACCGACCCCGCGCGGGCCGAGGCGGGCATCGAGCGAGTGCTGGGCGAGCAAAAAGTCACCGATTACGAACTTACGGCAAGCAGCGGCGGAACGGTGGTGTCCTACAATGCGACTACGTTCTATGACCGCGACGGGCAGCTACAGGGCGTATTCGCCGCAGCGCGCGACATCACCGAACGCAAACGCCTGGATCGGGTGCTGCGGGATAAGAACGACGAACTGGAGTGTGCCAGACTCGTGGCGGACAAAGCCAACCTCGCCAAGTCTGAATTTCTTTCCAGCATGAGCCATGAGCTGCGTACCCCGCTCAATGCCATCCTGGGCTTCGCGCAATTGCTGGAGGCTGGCAATCCACCGGCAACAGCCAGCCAGCAGGGGCGGCTACATCAGATTATCAAGGCGGGCTGGTATCTGCTGGAGCTGATTAACGAAATTCTCGATCTCGCGTTGATCGAGTCCGGCAAGTTATCCTTGTCGCAAGAACCGGTTTCGTTGATCGAGCTCATGCTCGAATGCCAGGCCATGATCGAGCCGCAGGCGGAGCAACGTGGCATCAAACTCGCTTTTCTCCCCTTTGACAACACGTGGTTCGCCTTTGCCGATAGAACGCGGGTCAAGCAGATTCTGATCAATCTACTGTCTAATGCGATCAAATACAACCGCGAGCATGGCATGGTCGAGGTGAAATGTACCGCGAGCGCCTCAGAACACATCCGTATCAGCATCAAGGACAGCGGTGCGGGCTTGTCGGCGGAAAAGCTCAAGCAATTGTTCCAGCCGTTCAATCGCCTGGGGCAAGAGACCGGTATCGAGGAAGGGACCGGCATCGGTCTGGTAGTGACCAAGCAACTGGTCGAACTGATGGGCGGCACCATCGGCGTGGAAAGCACGGTCGGCGTGGGCAGCGAATTCTGGATCGAATTAATCCGCAGCATGACACCGCAACTTGATGTCGGCAATACCCTGCCCTCAGAAACTGCGCTGCAAACCCAGGACACCGTAGCGCTACGCACGCTGCTCTATGTGGAAGACAATCCGGCCAATCTGATGCTGGTCGAGCAAATCATCGAAGGCCACCCCCATGTACGCATGCTGAGCGCCCGCAATGGCAATCTCGGCATTGCGCTTGCACGCGGTCATGTCCCTGACGTGATCCTGATGGACATCAACCTGCCCGGCATCAACGGTTTCCAGGCACTGAAAATCCTGCGCGAAGAACCGGTAACCGCACATATCCCGGTGCTTGCCATCAGCGCCAATGCCATGCCACGGGATATCGAGAAGGGACTGGAAGCGGGATTTTTCCGTTATCTCACCAAACCCATCAAGATCAATGAATTTATGAATGCCTTGGATGATGCACTGACATTTTCTAAAATGGACTTGGCCGATGAACGACTCGGCACCCATGAAACCGGATAACCACGATGATTAGCGAACAGGAAATTCTTAACGCAGGCATTCTGATCGTTGACGATCAGCAATCCAATGTACAACTGCTTGAAGAAATGCTGCGTGATGCAGGCTATGCTTGCATTGCTTCCACCACGGACCCCTACGCCGTTTACGCGCTGCACCAACAAAACCGTTACGAGCTGATCTTGCTCGACATGCAGATGCCTGGTATGGATGGCTTCCAGGTGATGGAAAGCCTTAAGGAAATTGAACCGGACGGTTATCTTCCGGTACTCGTGATCACAGCCCAACCGGGCCACAAGCTACGGGCGCTCGCGGCGGGCGCAAAGGACTTTGTCAGCAAGCCGTTTGATCTGGTTGAAGTACATACGCGTATCCATAATATGTTGGAAGTGAGGTTGCTATACAAAAAACTTGGGGATTATAACAAGGTGCTGGAACAGACGGTGCTGGAGCGAACAGCCGAACTGCGCGCAAGCGAAGCGCGTTTTCGCCGCCTGACCGAGCTGTCCTCCGACTGGTATTGGGAGCAGGACAAGGACGGGCATTTCACGATGATTTACGGTCCTGTGCATGAAATGCTGGGCATTCGGGTCAACGACACGCTGGGCAGAACGGAAGATCAAGACGCACACTGGAATGAAGCCGAACGGAATGTACTTGAGGCGAACCTGGCCGCCCGGCGTCCATTCCTGGATTTCGTCTACAGCCGAACCAAAGCCGATGGCTCCAGGCAATATTTAATGGTGAGCGGGGAACCGATGTTCGACTTTTCCGGGCGATTTACCGGCTACCGGGGCATCGGCAAGGACGTGACCGAATCAATGTGTTCCAGCGATCTATTACCCCGCGACTAGGGTGGGCCGCGCCTTTATGCCGGCTATTCTCATAATGACACCCCAGCACCTAAACTAGCTGGCCGATTCCCCATTGACGACTATTTATCAGCATTAAAGTCGGTTATATGGCATTATTTAACTCCCATCTGATCGAGAAAACGTATAAGTTTTGAAAACCGGAAACGCCTACGGTCACACGAAACGTAGCGCGCGCCTTTTCCTGTACCGAGCTGCCGATGGCGTGCACAGCGCGCCCTACGATGGGAAAAGGCTGAAAAATGACCTCTGGCAAGACTTCAACGCTTCTTGACTCAGATGGGAGTAATTCACTATTGCAGTCGATGTCACACCAAGCCATACAAACACAACGAAAGTCGCCGCCATAAAATCAAAGAATCTGGTTATTAAAGTGACGAATTGGCATGACTGAAACATCATAGATGATATGTACAACCTACAAGGCTCCGGGCGCCGAATAATCAACGAAGAGGAATACGTGGCTGTGTTTTCTAATCCATTAACACGACAAATTACCGAATTTATTGCCGACATTGGTATCCCTGTACAATCAGGAGAAGTTTCTGACCATGTTATCTTGCCCGGCATTCTGATTGATAAAGGCACATTAGTGGTGGACGAAACCAAGTTGAAATATCCGGGGGATTTATTACACGAAGCCGGACATTTAGCGGTGATGCCAGGTACGCAACGCAATATTTTACACAACGATGTCAGCAAAAATGCCGGTGATGAGTTAGCCGCATTAGCTTGGTCGTGGGCGGCGTTGGTGCATTTAAACCTGGCACCGGAAGTTGTCTTTCATCCCAATGGCTATAAAGGCGACTCCGACTGGCTAATAGATATTTTTAGCAACGGCGGCAATATCGGGGTGCCATTGTTGCAGTGGATGGGTTTAACTGCTGAGCCAGACAAGGCCGAAAAATTAGGCTGGAAAGCGTTTCCGCAGATGCAACGATGGTTAAGAGAATAACGACAGAACTCTAATTTTGATGATCTTGTCACCGATGCCTATAACTCGGTTTTCTGTTCCACTGCGCCTCAAATCCAAAATTATAAGACCGCCGAATGAAAAACCGCCATTTTTTCAATTTGCATGGCCCGGTAAGTATAAGGGATGCCACCCGCGCCATAACCAGACTCCCGCAACCCTGCAAAAGGCATCCAGTCAACCCGGAATGCCGTGTGGTCATTGATCATGACCGTCGATGCAGCCAGATGCTTGTAAGCATAGAAGGCGGTATCAATAGCCTTTGTTGCAACGGCCGCCTGAAAAGCATACGGCAGGGCATTCGCGCGGTTAATGGCATCATCGATTTCATCATAATCATAGACGCAAATAACCGGCCCGAAAATTTCGTTTTGACTGACTTTACTGTCTTCGGACGGATTCAATAACACCGTGGGTTGGTAACAGGCATTTGACAAACGCTTGCCGCCGGCCATCAGTGTGGCGTTTTCCTGTAGGGCTTGATTGACCCAGGTTTCAACCCGGTCCACTTCAGTATGCCGGATTAACGGGCCGACCTGAGTCTTGTCGCTGGCGGGATCGCCCACCACCAGAGTTTCCGCCAACGCAGCCAGACGCTCTGCGATGGACTGGGCTATCGAACGGTGCCCGTAAACGCGCTGGACAGAGACGCAGACTTGACCGGCATGATAAAAACCACCTTTCGCCAATAGCGGCAGCATGCTGTCAAGGTCGGCGTCCTCGGCGACAATCACCGGAGCTACGCCGCCATGTTCCAGCGAACAACGGGTGCCCGGCGCCAGTTTTGAACGCAGCATCCAGCCTACTTTAGCGCTGCCGATGAAACTGAAAAAGGCGACGCGCCGGTCGATAACCAATTGCTCGGCAACGGCCAAATGGTTAACGGCAACCGCTTGGCACCAAGTTTTCGGTAAACCGGCCTCATGGATGATTTCGACCAAGGCAAAAGCGGATAACGGGGTTTCCGTGGCAGGTTTGATAATGACGGGGCAACCGCTGGCAATAGCCGGGCCAAGCTGATGTACGATCAAATTTATTGGATGGTTGAAGGCGCTCACGGCAACCACCGGCCCTATGGGTTCGCTATGCGTAAAGGCCAGACGGTTCATCGAGGCTAAATTAAGCTGCATGGGCACTTCCGTGCCGTGTTCGGTGCGGATACAGTCTATGCAGTTTTGCATGCTGGTTATGGCGCGATACAGCTCAATTTTCGTGTCAATATAGGGTTTGCCGCCCTCAGCAACGGCAATGGCAATTAACTGTTCGGCGCGTTCCCGCATCAGCACCACCGTGCGCTCGAGAATGGCGATGCGTTCATAGGCGGGTATCCAGTGCCGGCGGTCACGAAACACCGCCGCCATGTTTTTTAACGCCGCCTCGGCGCCAACGGCATCTATGGTTTCGACCGAACCTATCCGCTTGCCGTCATAAGGCGAAAAAACTTCTACGATACCCGCCGGGTATGCGTCGGGGACTTGGACTTGATAATGCATGATAGTTACCTTGTTTAACCCGTGTTTGCCCTAAAGTCCGGACAGCTTATTTGTTGAACATAAAGATCCAAATGTTTCGTGCATGCTGCCGCAAATTTAATGAAGCATAAGCGCGGAACACCTGTAATTCCCGCCAATTCCTGGCAATGCGCCGAAATAAGCAACCGCTGCCGAACATGACATCAATAAACCCGCGCATGGCTTGATAACGGGCCTCTGAGTACGGGAACCAGTTAGGCTCGTCATCCAGGGCGCTGTAACTGGTCAAGCCCGCGACGGTATAGGTAAACTGGCGCAAGCCTTCCGCGCCGTGATAACGGCCAAAACCGCTGTTTTTAACACCGCCGAACGGCAAACCGGCATGGCCGATATTTTTGATGACATCATTCACCGCCCAGTTGCCGACCTGCAATTGCTTGGCAACGCGTTCGGCTTTACTGAGGTCTTTGCTCCAGACGCTGGCATTCAGGCCGTAATCGCTGTCGTTAGCCAGATCTACGGCGTGTGCTTCCGAGGTAAACGCCATCACCGGCAACAACGGCCCAAAAGTCTCTTCACGCATGATGAGCATATCGTGCGTGACATCCCACAGCACTACCGGATACAAATAGCGGCCTTCCAGGCGCAAGGGCGATGAGGCTTGTGCGCCTTTGGCTAACGCATCGTGGTAATGGGCTTCGATGACGGCGAATTGCGTTGGCGTCGTCAGTGCGCCCAGATCGCCGACGGCACCGTGACCGACGGTAATAGCCGACGCGGCATCGACCAGCATCGCAACAAATTCGGCATAACAGGCAGCCTCGACATAACAGCGCTCTATGGACACACAGACCTGCCCGCTATTGCTGAACGCGCCGTATAACGCGGCTTTCACTGCCCGTTGCAAATGGGCATCAGCAAACACGACCATCGCGTCTTTGCCACCCAATTCCAGAATCACCGGTATCGGGTGTTGCGCGGCCAGGGCCATCACTGCCCTGCCCGCCTGGACGCTGCCGGTAAAAAAAACCAAATCGGGGCGGGCGGCTATTAATTGCCGACCTGTTTCTGCCTCGCCTATCACATGCTGTACCAGACCTTCCGGCAACGCCAGCCTCGCCAGCAATTGCACCAGTAATTCGCCGACCGGCACGCTTAATTCGGACATTTTAAACACACAGGCATTGCCGCTGAACAACGCCGTCAGCAACGGGCTTAAGGTCAGCTGCAAGGGGAAATTCCACGGCGAAATAACCGCCACGACACCGTAAGGGCGGCGTTCGAATTGTGCGCGGGCCTGCGGAAATTCCAGCGGTGCGGTATGGATAGGACAAGGTGCGAGTATCTGCGCGGCGTGGTGCTGGTAATAGCGCAATAAAGCCAGCACGGGATAGATTTCGCCAAGCAGGACTTCAGTTTTGACCTTGCCGGTCGCCGCCATGATGGTTGCGGTGAGAAGATCCAGCTCAGCCAGCATGACGGCTTCCAAGCACGCCAGTTGTTTTGCGCGTTGTTTAGTGTCGACTTGCGCCCAGATGATGGCGGCTTGTCTGGCGCTGGTCATTATCCCGCTGATGTCGCCGGGGCTAGTGACGGGATAGCTGGTTATGGGTTGCCCCGTTAACACGGAGATGGCCGGTAACGCGTTAATCACGACTCCAGCCCAAAATTAACCCCATGTTTCCGGCAAATCAACTGGGCGGAAATATGCGCCGATTCATAAATCGTCGGCAAACCGCTGCCTGGATGCGTGCCGCCCCCCACCAGATAACATTGCCCAAGCTCCTGGAATTGGTTATGTGGCCGCCAGTACAGCAATTGGCTGAATTTATGCGATAAGCTGAAGGTCGCGCCTTTAAAGACATACTCCTCCATCTCCCAAGTTTGCGGCGTGATGATTTTTTCGCATTCGATATGCCCGCGTATGCCCGTCAAACCCAAGCGGGCTTCCAACACGTCCAGCACTTGTTCGCGTTTTTCGGCGCAGATCGCAGGCCAATCCAGATGGCTATCGTTATTGGGCATAGGTACCAAGACATATAAGGCCGATTTTCCGGCAGGCGCCAGCGTATGGTCGCTGACACAGGCATTCTGCACATAAAACGAGAAGTCTTTGCTCAAGACCTTATTATGGAAAATATTGCTGATGTTGGTCGTATAATCTTCGGCAAAGGCTATCGTGTGGTGCGGCAGGTCGTAACACGTATCCAAGCCCAGGTAGAGCATGAATGTCGAGCAGGAATAATCGAGTTTTTCTAACTTCTCCGGGCTGTATTGTTTCAGTTCGTCGGGCTGAACCAGCTGGGTCATCGCATAGGCAAAATCGGCGTTGACGATGACCACATCGGCGGCAATCACGCTGCCATCCTGCAAACGCACGCCTTTGGCGATTTTGTCTTCAATGATCAACGAAGCCACCGCCGTGTTGTTGCGGATCACCCCGCCCTGCTCGGTGATGACTTGCGCCATCGCTGCAGCGATTTTATTCAAGCCGCCTTGCACATGATAAATGCCGTATTCATGTTCCAGATAAGACAACATCGTAAACATGGCCGGGCAATCCCAAGGCGACATGCCCAAGTATTTGGATTGGAAGGAAAACACCAAACGCAGCTTTTCTTCTTTAAAATATTTTCCCAGATTGGAAAACACGCTATGGTTGAGGGCGAGACTGGGCAATGCACGCAGCAAATCCAGCGAAAAAAAGGCTTTCAGGCTGCTGAAATCGCGTTTTATGCACGGATAAAGCTTGGCAAATCGCTCGCCTTCCTGTTTCAGGTAAACATCATAGCCCGCGCTGCCTTCTGGAAACGCTTGCGCCAGTTCTTCACGCATCTTATCGCGGTCGGAATACACATTGACGGCGCGGTCGGAAAACAGCAATCGGTACATCGGGTCGAGTTTGATAAAGTGCAGATAATCGCCGCTACGCCTGCCGCATAAGGCAAACATATCATCCAGCACATGCTTCATCAGCAAAAAAGTGGGGCCGGTATCGAACACGAATTCGCCCAAACGGATAGGCCGGTTACGTCCGCCGACTTCAGAATTTTTATCAAAAATAGTCACGTTAAAGCCGCGTCGGCTTAACAGCATTCCTGCACACAAGCCGCCAGGCCCTGCACCGACAATAACAATGTGTTTTTTTTCAGACATAGGCATGGGTATGATGTTGTAAAGTTTTAGCAATGCGGAGCTAGCCAAACGCGGCTAGTAGAGCCAGGGGATCAGTTTTTTGGTACGGCGGCAGTAATCATAATAGACTTCGCCGAAATGTTCTATTAACCATTGTTCTTCGATGCGTATGCGTTGGCCTAACACATAAATGACCGGGCAGACCAACATTAACAGCGCCAAGGCATCGCCCATCGCCAGACCTGCTGCGAAAAAGCCGCACAACAAACCGGTATAGGCAGGATGGCGTATCCAGTGATAAGGCCCGGTGTCGATTAGCGCATGCTGGTCGCGCGTGACCACAGTGGTGCTGAAAAACCGTCCCAGACTCAGCACCGCATAACAGCGCAACGCCAAACCCAGCGTGAAAAGAACCACGGCTAGCAGCTGGCGGTTAAACGCCGCTATCGGCAGGGCTGCCAGATGCAGGTGCTTAAGCCATAGCGCCGCAAGCAACGCAGCGGCAACCACCGCCCAAATCAGCCGTTCGGAACGGTATTGATGTTGATTTGAGCTGCTGACCGGAACACGGGTTTTCAGCGCAATGAGCAGCTCGATGACCGCCCAGCTTACGCCAAGGATCAACCAGAATAATTGTATGGGAGTCATGATGAGGGGCATTCCAATTACGGTGAAGCGGCAGGTTCTGTCGCAAAGTCAGGAATGAGCTTGTAACCAGTTGAGCGATTGTAGGGCGTGCCGTGCGCGCCACCAGCGCTGAGTACCGTTTTCCAAGCATCGGGAAAGGCACTCCCTACGCGTCAAATAGCTTAACGAGGGTCTGAATGATTATGCAGATTTATTGCGCGCTCATTCCTGATTTTGCGACAGAACCCGGCGACCCCGCTATTCTCAAGCGAACATTATCTCATAGTAGAGTTTGTTATCATCCTTAGCGCCGGGATTGATTGATAATATGGGCCCCATGAGCCATTGATTCTGTCCCAATTCAGCATGCTCAACCAGATAAATATCTTGCTGTAACAGTATATCGGGCGGCCCGGTAAAGACCAATGATAACGGAGTGCGAAATTGTTCCGGTATATTGCGGCGCGGTAATTCTGCGACATCGATTAATTGCAAGCTGATCAGACCTGCCTGTGTGTGTATTGTGAAGTTTGTGCCCACTAACGGAGAAGCTTGTTCAAGACTAAGATTCATGGCTAACCTTTCAGATAGATTTGCGTCAAAAGTCGACGGTGTGCATGATAGCAGAAAAAATATTTTAAACTTCGTAAAAATGATAGAGATGCCGCCGCCCGATTTACAAATACGCTCCGTCCATGAGCGCGATCAAGAATTTATCGACACACTTTATCGTTCAACCCGCGAAGATTTACTCAGGTTGCCGATGGATTCGGACTTTATCGACAACTTGATTCGGTCCCAACAACAGATTCATGCACTGGGCGTGCAGCAGAATCATCCCAATGCTCAAACCAAAATTCTCGAATTTCAAAGTCAAGCGCTGGGGCGCATGGTATTCGAACACACTGTCGGCGATATCCGCCTGATCGACATTGCAGTCCTGCCTGGTGTACAACGACAGGGTTTGGCGCGGTATATGGTGCAGTACCTTCAGCAAATGGCCGAAACTCATCAGGCAAACTTGAGTTTGCGCGTAGTAAAAAATAACCTCAAAGCACGCCAGCTCTATCTTTCTGCCGGCTTCCAAATTGTTAGCGAAGATGCCTTAAGCGAACAGATGCGCTGGCAAGCGGGGATTACGCTATGAAACAGGCTACCCGCCATTTGCGTTTGCCGCTCGATTTCGACCTGACCGCATTGCAAACCGATTTGCAGCGCTTATTACCGGATCAATGGGTGCCTCATTACAATGATCAAGCTGCCGGTGCAGGGTATTGGCACTGTCAGGCATTGCGTTCTCCGCACGGCCGTAACGATGATATTCTGGCATTTTCGAACGACCAATTCCTGGATACGCCGCTCTTGGCGCGCTGCCCTTATTTCCGGCAAATCCTGCAACACTTCAAATGCGAAACCTGCGCCGTGCGCCTGATGGCATTGGCGCCGGGCGGCGTCATCCACGAACATACCGATCCCGGAACCAACTTTGAAGATGGCTTGGCGCGTTTGCATATTCCTATTATCACCGACCCAGAAGTGTTGTTTTGGCTGGATGACGAGCCGATTCATTTTGCTGCGGGCGGCACTTGGTATATGAATGCCAATTGCAGGCACCGGGTTGAAAATCATAGCGCAGTGCATCGCATTCATTTAGTGCTTGATTGCATCCCGAATCAATGGCTGACCGATATTTTTCATGCGGCCGGGTTTGTTGCCAATCCCGAACCGAAATACGGCGACCCCAATATCACCGATGCAAATGTGCGTGAGGTCATTGCCGAATTACGGCAGAGCGGCACAGAGGCGGCATTGAGTTTGGCTAATCGATTGGAATCTGTGCAGTGCACTGAATAAACCCTCGATACCGTAATTCATCGGCAGTATGCCGGTACCCTATATAAAAAACCGAATTGCGGCCGTTCAGAGCTATTCCGTTATCTAGCTGCCGACGTTACGGAAACTGCTTGCTGAGCTGATTAGCCCATAATCTTTTTTGTTTTATTTAACGGTATGATCTGCTATCTTTCCGACCGCCAACTGATTGTTTGGCCGGATTTAAAACCAGATCATAGCCCTGGCTTTATTACTCCCATCTGATCGAGAAAACGTCTAAGTTTTGAAACCGGCAACACCTACCGTCACACGAAACGTAGGGCGCGCCGTGCGCGCCTTTTCCGGTACCGAGCCGCCGATGGCGCGCGCAGGGCGCCCTACGGTGGAAAAAGGCTGAATAATGACCTCTGGCAAAAACTTCAACGCTTTTCGACTCAGATGGGAGTAAGTAAAAATAACATGCGGCTGTGAAGTAAATTTGAATCCTGTTTTTATCTTATCGCTTGAAGTTTGAATAAAATCGTATTACCGGTAGCTAGTGCTTAGTTTCAATAATCTGGTATTTATTGTTTTATGTAGGCTGCTTGTTAGGGTTTTTACAAAAAAAACATCAGCATTTTGCGTAATTGAATACCAGGTAACCTTATCGTGCAGCGAGTCTATTATCGTTGCGTTTTAATCATATACATTAAGAGGAATTTATTATGGATGCATTTATGGGAACTATTTTGGCAGTGGGATTTAATTATCCACCCAGAGGTTGGTTGTTTTGCAATGGACAAACAGTGCCGATTCAGCAGAATTCGGCAATGTTTGCGCTATTAGGCACCATGTATGGCGGGGATGGGCAGACAACTTTCGGCATACCCGATCTGCGCGGCCGGGTCGTCGTCGGCTCACAGGCTCAAGGGCCAGGCTTGGCAAATGTTGTGCAAGGCGAAAAAGGGGGCTCAAACAATGCAACGGTTATCTCTAACGGTACGGCAACGATAAGCCTCAACACGAGCAATCTACCGTCACATACGCATACGGCGACGATGAGTTTAAGCGGCTTAAGCGCTACAACCAATATTAGCATTGATACGACCGCTCATGCGGTGCCACCTGCAACAACCGCTTTTGCAGCCGGAAGCACCTTGACCAGTTCGCCGGCATCAGGTTCAACCTCAGCTGCGATCTATTTACCTTCCGGTACAGCGCAAACGACTCCTGCCAATTTGGCTGGCGTCACTACCACAGTGACGGGTAGCGGTACAGTGACAAACTCCAATACCGGCGGCGGTACACCACTAACGGTTCCCGTCGTAAGCTCTGCCACTATTTCCAATATGCAACCCTATCTTGGACTTAACTACATCATCGCCATGGAAGGCATCTTTCCTGCCAGAAATTAAACCGGTTAGGCGCGGCCTGGCCGCGCCTTCCTCTTTCTAGGCTACCCATGTTGAATGACCAGCCGTTATTACGCGGTCAACCCGTTGCCGCCGATACGTTAGCATCACTGCACAATTGGTTTCCGGTAACCCTGCAAGGCCGGGAAATCGTTTGGCGGTATGTTCCGAATCGCTTTACTGCGTCGTTTTTCACGGATACGCTGCAACAGCAAGATCCGGCGCAACGTTATATCTGCCGCACAGAATTGGATAGGTTGACGCGCCTGGAACCGGCATTGACACCGAGCGCATTTATTTTTCACAGCTCGCGTTGCGGCTCCACGTTGCTCGCCCAATTATTGGCAACGTTGCCTTGCTGCATTGTGATGTCGGAACCGCCAATCGTCGATGCTTTCTTAAACCTCCATCAAACAGCGCCAGAAGCCGATGGCGGTAGCGCCAACCTAAGGCAACTGATTCTGGCCTTGGGACAACGACGTAGCGCCGGGGAAAGCCATTTTTTCATCAAACTCGATAGCTGGCATATTCACTCCCTGCCGATAATACGCGCCGCTTTTCCGCATACGCCATGTTGGTTTCTCTACCGCGAACCTGAAGCCATACTGGCATCCCATCAGCGTCGGCGCGGGCCGCAGATGGTGCCCGGCATGATAGCCTCGTTGACGCAGGAAACATTGGCGGCCGGGGATTTGGACGGCTATTGCGCCAGGGTATTGGCCGGATTTTTTGAAGCGGCGTTCGCTAATGTGGAGCATCTGCAATTAATCAATTACCGGCAATTACCGGATATCCTGTGGCAAGACCTGCTGCCCCGGCAAGGGTTCGATTGCACTTCGGGACAACTGGAGCGCCTGCGGCAACGGGCCGGTTTTCATGCCAAGGACCCAAGTATCAGCTTCAGTGCCGATGAGCCGCCGGCTTCATCGCATACGATACTGCAACAAAGGGTCGCACCGCTGTATGTGCAACTCGAACAACGCCGCTGCTATGCTTTAGGAGACGTTGAAAAACAATTGTCCTGAACTTGACGGGTTAAGAACTTTTAAGCCCTACGGGCACTAAGCCTTTTACTCCCATCTGAGTCAAAAAGCGTTGAAGATTTTGCCAGAGGTCATGATTCAGCCTTTTCCCACCGCGCGCTGCACGCGCCATCGGCGGTTTGATACCGGAAAAGGCGCGCACGGCGCGCCCTACGTTTCGTGTGACGGTAGGCGTTGCCGGTTTTCAAAACGTAGACGTTTTCTCGATCAGATGGGAGTAGCTGCGCTCAAGGGGCAATGCTGTCGGCGGGTACAAAACACCATGTACTTCAGCTCGCTTAGCTTAATATATTTCAAACGGTCAAGTTTTCGGTTTTTTATGGGTACGCATCGCGTACCTTTTTATAATTGTGATAAAAATCAATGCAAAAGGTACGCGATGCGTACCCTACATAAAAAAACTTGCGGACGAGACCATAGATCCGTCCAACGCAGATTATTTGATTAAAAAAGTCAACTCTATGTATCCTGATTTGAAATGGAGGGGTTGTTTTTGCAAAAACTTGTTTTGAGCCTCCATCGCAGGCCGGCAGCCGAAAATTACGAAATCAAAACTTTGTAGTTTTTAGACATTGAACTAATATTACAAAAAACGTCTATCAAAAATACAACGAAATTCCTATGTTTAGCAGTAAATCATGAGCAGTTACTACTTTATCTCCGGCCTGCCCCGTTCCGGCTCCACGCTGCTTGCCGCCATCCTGCGGCAGCATCTTCGTAGAGATTAAGGATAGCTGTAGTATCAACTCCCGGCTCGCGTGAGGCCTATTGACAATGCGTAAAGCACTTAAGCCGGACTGTTCCGGTAACCTATTATTATCAATGCAGAGAGTCCCCCTATGACATTCATCAAAACCATACTTAAAGAAAAAGCAGACACAATGAATTCAAATAAGTCGGCTCCTGCAATCACCTCCAAATTTCCTGCACAGGATGCCGCCGTCAGCAACCAGGACGCCCAAGCCCTGGTTGCTGCTGTACCGCCCTCAGTCGAACCGCAATCTGTCGAAATCCTCTTTATCGAAAGCAACGTCGCCGATTACCAGGCGCTGATTGATGGCGCCAAGCCAGGTACGGAAGTGCATGTGCTCGATGCCGGGCAGGACGGCCTCACGCAAATGGCGCAAATCCTGGATGGCCGTAGCGGCATCGATGCCATCCACATCGTGTCCCACGGCTCCGATGGCGCGCTGTTATTGGGCTCGCAGACCTTAACGACAAAAAACCTGCCGGACCATATCGGCGATTTAAGCACTATCGGCAGCGCGCTGAGTCAGGATGCCGATATATTGCTTTATGGTTGCAATGTGGCTGAAGGATCGGCTGGAGCGGCGTTTATTTCGGCGATAGCGAACGCCACCGGAGCCGACGTGGTAGCGTCTGACGATCTGACCGGCTCGGCGGTTCGGGGCGGCGACTGGGTATTGGAAGCCGCGACCGGTTCTATCGAAGCGAAAGTTGCCATTACGGATACCGCCGCAGCTTCGTACAAAGGCCTGCTGGCGGAGATTACGTTCGATTTTGATAGCGGTGTTGTTACTGGTACCGGGACAAAAACACTCACGCAGACTAAATCCGGTGAAACTGTTGTACTGACTTCGACTGATAAAAACATTTCATTGACCACTGACTGGGACACGCTTAATGGTTTAACTGGTCAGAGTGCCGATGTAAGTGCTGAAAGTACTGTCGTGGAATCACGGGTTGTTATCTCGGTTCAAGGCGGAAAAACTTTCGACCTTACCAGTTTTATTATAAGTGATGATGTTAATGCTATTGCTAATCCTGGTGATGATACGCTTACGGTGACGACTAACACGGGGAAAACCCAGACAATTACATTTGATGCCACAGATATTGCCGTTGGTAGTGCCCCTGGCACAATAACCTTCATTCCAACAACTGCCTCGGATTTTCAGGGAATAACCAGTATTACCATCACAGCTGCGGATGGGAAATTTTGCCCGATTTTTGACAATATCATCTTCGATAACATCATCTCCCCCCCCAACGCCGTCCCAACCCTAAGCACGATCTCCACCTTGACCGGAGCCACCGAAGACACCGGTTATGCGATCACTTATGCCACATTGTTGGCCGCCTCCAACTACGCTGATACCGATGTTGGCGATGCAAAGAGTTTCCGAGTCGAAGCGGTATCAACCGGTACCTTATATACCGATTCCGGATTAACCACTCAAGTGACGGCCGGAGCCACATTACTCAGTACCGGCGGTACATGGTATTGGAAAGCCGCGGCCGATGCCAACGGCTCCAGTCTCAACGCTTTCACGGTCAAAGCATATGACGGAACAGCGGCTTCTACTACGGCCGTCCAAGTGAAGGTGGATGTGGCCGCCGTCAACGACGCGCCGACAGGCTTAGGCAATCTGACTTTATCAGCGGTCAACGAAGATACATCGAGTCCAGCAGGCTCGGCGATCAGCGCGTTGACCGGCCTGAGTTTTGCCGACGTGGATACAGGTTCCAGTTTGAGCGGCGTGGCGGTGGTGGGCAACACCGCCAACAGCGGCACCGAAGGCGTTTGGCAATACAGCACCAACGCAGGTTCGAACTGGTTTGCGATCGGCACCGTGGCCAACGACAGTACCGCGCTGGCCTTGTCCGCTTCCACGTTGGTGCGCTTTGTACCGGCGGCGAATTATAACGGCGCACCGACAGCCTTGACTGTACGGGCGTTAGATAACACTAACGCCAGCGGTTACAGTGCGACGGCCGGTTCCGAAACTCGGGTTACCCTAAATTCTTCGGTCAATAGCGGTACCACGGCGATTTCAGCCAACACCAATACGATTGGCACCAGCATTACCGCCGTCAACGATGCCCCGACCGACATCGCGTTGTCGGCGACTTCCGTCAGCGTTTACGACGCCAACAACACGGTCGTCGGCGCCCTGACGCGCACCGACGTGGACGGCGGCGGCCCGACCTATTCCATCGTGTCGGTGAATGGCGCGACTACGGGCGCGACCTACAACCTGTTCAACATCAACGGGACGGACTTGCGCGCCGCCACGCCTTCGACGACGACCGCCGGCTCTTACACGGTGGTGCTGCGGGTCAACGACGGAACTTCCAACTACGACGAATCGTTGACGATCACCGTTTCCGATTCGCTGATCGTGACGGTCGCCGCCATTGGCTCCGACGCCATCGGCACTTACGCCGAAGAATTGGTGGATGGCGGCGGTCTTGACCTGCGCGAAGCGCTGGCGTTGGCCTCCGCCAACAAGACCGTCGGTTTCGACGCCGGTTTAGCCAATTCGACAATCACGCTGGGTGCCGCCTACGTCGTCGCCGCCGGCGTGACCTTCGACGCCGACGCGGTCGGCACGCTGACCATCACCGGGCAGACGCTGCAACTGGCCGGCGCGCTGAACGTCACCAACGGGTCGGGCGACGCGCTGACCATCTCGTCGGTCATCGCTGACGGGACCGGGACCGGGACGGTGGTCAAAACAGGCACGACCTCCACCACCGGCAAGCTGATCCTGTCGGGAACCAACACCTACACCGGAACCACTACGGTGTCGGCGGGCACACTGGAAATCGGCGCCGACAGCAACCTCGGCGGCGGCGCGGTGACGCTGAACGGTGGCCAGTTGACGCTCGCCAACGTCAATGGCACGGTCGACAACGCCGTCACGCTGGGGGCGGGCGGCGGCACGGTTCTCGTCGCCAATTCCGGCGCGACGCTTTCCGGCGCGATCACCGGGACGGGGGCGCTGACCAAGATCGGTGGTCAGACCCTGACGCTGTCCAACGCTGGCAACACCTATTCCGGCGGAACGACGGTGAACGCCGGCACGCTGAAGGGCGATACCTCCAGTCTGCAAGGGAACATCGTCAACAACGCGACGGTGGAGTTCGCCCAGGCGAGCAATGGGACTTATGCCGGTGTTATCAGCGGCACGGGTGCGCTGACCAAATCGGGGATCGGTACGGTGACGTTGACCGGGGCCAACACCTACACCGGCGCCACCACGGTGAACGCGGGCGGATTGACGCTGAGCGGCGGCAGCAGCATTGCCGACAGCAGCGCGGTGACCGTGGCCAGCGGCGCCACCATGACTCTGGGCGTTGGCAACGAAACCATCGGCTCGCTGGCCGGGGCCGGCAACGTCATCCTGAGTTACAGGTTGACGCTGGGCGGCGACAACACCAGCACCACCTTTTCCGGCGTGATCTCCTCCACCAACACCAGCGGCCTGACCAAGACCGGCTCCGGTACGCTGACCCTGTCAGGGGCCAACACCTACACCGGCTCCACCACGGTGTCGGCTGGCGGGCTGACGACGGGCGGCGCGGCGGTGATCGCCGATAGCAGTGCCGTTACGGTGGCTTCCGGCGCAACGCTTACCCTGGGCGGAAATGAAACCATTGGTGGCTTGTCCGGCGCGGGCACCGTCGCTCTGGGTGCCAATACCCTGACCGCGGGCGGCGACAGCACATCCACCACCTTCTCCGGCGTGATGAGCGGTACCGGCGGCCTGACCAAGACGGGCAGCGGCACGATGACCCTGTCGGGGGCCAATACCTACACCGGCGCCACCACGATCTTGGCGGGCACGCTGACCCTGAACAACAGCAGCGGCACGGCGCTGGCCGACAACAGCGCGGTGGCGGTGGCGGGCACGCTGTCCCTGGCGTCGGCGACCGAGACGATCGGTGCGCTGTCGGGCGCCGGCACGGTGGCGATTGGCGCTAATGCGCTGACGATCAGCCAGTCGACCGACACCGCCTTCTCCGGCGGCTTCACCAGCACCATTACGGGAAGCCTGATCAAGGACGGTACCGGCAAACTGACGCTGTCGGGTAACAATTCCAGCAGCTTTGCCGGTAACCTGGCGGTAAGCGGCGGTACCTTGGAGGCGGCGACGTCTGCCAATCTCAACACCGGGGCGATCAGCCTGGGCGCTAACACGGTTCTCAAGTTCACTGATTCGGGGAGCGCCATAACTGCGGCTAACGCAGTGACGCTGGCCGGCAATGCCGCCCTGAACAGTGGCAATAATACCGTTACGCTCTCGGGCCAGGTTTCAGGCGCTTTCGACTTCCTGAAACAAGGCAGCGGCACGCTCATCCTGACCGGTACCACCAACAGCTACGGGGCGACCAGCATACTGGCAGGCACTGTCAGCATCGGTAGCGACAGCAATCTTGGCGCCAACGCAGTCGTCTTGAACGGCAGCACTGCGGTACTAGACCTGACCAACAGCCCGACTATCGACAATTCGTTCGTTCTGGGGCCGAGCGGCGGTACGGTTAATGTTGCCATCGGCACCGGCACCTTGACTGGCGTCATTTCTGAATCGGTTGGCGCGGCGGCGTTGGTCAAGAGCGGTGCGGGAACGCTCGTCCTGACCGGAGCCAATACCAATACCGGAGCCATTACGGTTTCTGCCGGCACGCTGGTGGCGGCGAGCAACACTGCGCTGGGCACGACCGCGGGCGGGACCACCGTAACCAGCGGCGCGGCGCTGGCGTTGCAGGGCGGCATCACGGTAGCCGAAGCGATCACCGGTTTGGCGGGAACCGGCGTGTCCAGCGATGGGGCCTTGCTTAATATCAGCGGCACCAATACCTTGAGCGGCAATGTGACGTTAACCGCCAACGCCGGTATCGGCGTGACGGCGGGTGCCCTGACCCTTAGCGGGGTGATCGGCGACGGCGCCGGCAGCTTCGGCGTCACCAAGTTGGGTAGCGGAACCTTGACCTTGTCGGGAGCCAATACTTACGACGGCGCTACCACCGTCTCGGCGGGTACACTGAGCGTGGCGGCCGACAGCAACCTCGGTACCGGTACGGTGACGCTGGCATTGGACACTACGCTGCAAGTGACGGGTGCTACCACGATCGACAACGCCATCGTGCTGTCCGGTTCGGCGACGATTCAAACCGACGCGGCGGTAACCGTTTCCGGCGTGCTGTCCGGCGGGGCGCAAGCGTTGACCAAAACCGGCAGCGGCACGCTGACCTTGAGCAATACCGCAACCTACACCGGCGGCACCACGATCAAGGACGGTGTGCTGGCGACCGATGACCTGCCCGACACCGGCACGCTGACTTTCGATGGCGGCACGTTGAGTGCCCGCACGGCCACCGGATTCAACGAGTCAATCGCGGTCACGGTCACCGCCAACGGCGGCGGCCTTGATGTCGCTACCGGCAACATCTCCCTGTCAGGTATCATCGCCGGCAGTAGCAGCGGCGCCCTGACGGTGGCCGGCGGCGGTGGTCATGTGTTGTACCTGTCGGGCAACAACACGTTCGACGGTGGCATTACGCTCAACACCAACGGCTATGTCGACGTTGGATCGGCCACAGCGTTAGGCTCCGGCACGCTGACCATCAATGGCTCCAACAGTAAGGTGCGTAGCACGGTCGGCAGCTATACCTTGGTCAATCACATTGTGCTGAATAGCAGCTTCATCCTGTCCGGTTCCTATGCCGAGACCTTCAGTGGCACGGTCGATCTCAATAACGGCAGCCGCACCATTAACGACAGCATCAGCGGCAACTTAACCTTCAACGGCGCGATCAGCAATGGCAGCCTGATCATCGCCAGCCAGGGTACAGGCTTGGTCGTGCTCGGCGGCAGCAACAGTAGCGGTTACACCACGACCACCGTGTCTTCCGGCACGCTGTCGATTACGGACGACAGCAACCTGGGCAGCGGCGGCGTGACGCTGAATGGCGGCGTTTTGACGGTCACCGGCACCGGTACGATCGACAACCCTATCGCCCTGGGCAGCAGCGACGGCACGGTGAGCAATGCCAACGCGGTGACCTTATCCGGCGTTATCAGCGGGGCTAGCGGCGCTGATTTAACCAAGACCGGGGCCGGCACGCTGACGCTGTCGGCAACCAATACCTATGCCGGTGCGACCACAGTATCGGCGGGCGTGCTAAGCGTGGCGCTCGACAGCAACTTAGGCACGGGTACGGTAACTCTGGCTTCGGGTACGACCTTGCAAGTGACGGGAGCGACCACCATCGACAATGTCATCACGTTGAGCGGCGACGCCTCCGTCAACAATAGCGCGGCCGTGACGCTGTCGGGTGCGTTCTCAGAAAGCGGCGGCGCTCGAACATTAACAAAAACCGGCGTCGGCACGCTGACGTTGACCAACACCGGCAACGAAGCCGGGTTGACCGGCGGCGTGACGGTAGCGGCCGGCACGCTGTCGATAGCCGATGACAACGCGCTGGCAGGCGGCACGGTCACGCTGGCCGCCGGCGCTGTCCTCTCGGTGACCGGGGCGACCACGATTGACAATGCCATCGCGCTGTCCGGCGCGGCGACGATTCAAACCGATGCGGCGGTAACCGTTTCCGGCGCGTTGTCCGGCGGCGCGCAAGCGCTGACCAAAACCGGCAGCGGCACGCTGACCTTGTCCAGCACCAGCAATGAAGCGGGGCTGACTTCGGGCGTGACGGTTTCGGGCGGTACGCTGGCCGTGGCGGTCGATGACGCCTTGGTCGGCGGTACGGTAACCCTGGACGGCGGTACGCTGTCGCTGGCCCAGATCACCATCAACCAAACGTTCGACAACGCCATCACCGTCGGCAGCAGCGACGGGACCGTCGCTTTTTCGGCCGGCAACGCGACGCTGTCCGGCCAGATCACGGCTGCCTCCGGCCGAAATTTGACGATAGCAACCAGCGTCAACTCCTATGTCCTCTCGCTGTCGAACGCCGGCAATTCAGCCACTTTCGCCGGCAACCTGACAGTGGATAGCGGCACCGTCGATGTGAAGACGGCCGGCAATCTCAATACCGGCTCGATCACACTGAATGCCGGCACCAAGCTCCAATTCACCGGCACCAACCCCACTACTTTCAACTTGGCCAACACGCTGACGCTCACCGGCAACGCGACCATCAGTACCAACAGCGGCAATAGCGTCACGTTTTCAGGCCAGGTCTCGGGAAATTATGCTTTGACAAAGTCCGCCGGTGGTACGCTGACTTTGTCGGGCACCAATAGTTATGGCGCCACCACTGTTTTGGGCGGAACGCTGAGCGTGGCGGCCGACAGTAATCTGGGCAGCGGCGCGGTAACTCTGAATGGCGGCACGCTGGAGGCAACCGGCAGCGGCATCACCATAGACAACGCCATCGCGTTGGGCAACAGTGACGGCACGGTAAGCAACGCCAACGCGCTGACCTTATCCGGCGTGATCAGCGGAGCGGGCGGCGCCGATTTGACCAAGAGCGGAGCAGGCACGTTGACGCTATCCGGCACCAACACCTACGCCGGCGCCACCACCGTCTCGGCCGGCACGCTGAGCGTGGCGGCCGACAGCAATCTGGGCACGGGTACGGTGACCCTGAACGGCGGTACGCTGGAGGCAACCGGCAGCGGCATTACCATAGACAACGCCATCGCCCTGGGCAGCAGCGACGGTACGGTAAGCAACGCCAATGCGCTGACCTTGTCCGGCGTAATCAGCGGAGCGAGCGGTGCCGATCTGGCCAAGAGCGGGGCCGGTACGCTGACGCTCTCCGGCACCCATACCTATGCCGGCGCCACCACCGTCTCGGCCGGTACGCTATCGGTCACCGGCGTGCTCGGTGCGACCAGCGGCGTGACGGTGTCTTCCGGGGCGACGCTGGGAGGAAGCGGCAGCGTGTTCGCGACCTCTTCCAGCAACATCCTGACCGTGAATAACGGCGGCACGCTGGCACCGGGCGTCTCCGGTGCCGGAACTTTGACCGTCAACGGCAATCTGGCCATCGATTCGGGCGGTACGCTATCACAGGACATCAACGGCACCACCGCCGGAACCGGCTACGACCAGATTCAGGTTATCGGCACGGTCAATATTACCGGTGCCAGCTTAAGTGCACTGACCGGCTTTACCCCTAACGTCGGCGACAGCTTCGTGCTGATCAGTAACGACGGTACCGATGCTGTTACCGGTACGTTCAACGGTTTAAACGAAGGCGATACGTTAGTCGTGGGCGGCAGCACCTTTTTGATCTCCTATCAAGGCGGTAGCAATAATAACGATATCGTGCTGACCGCTATCGATGCTACGCCACCTGTTGTGCAATCGATAACCTCACCATCAAACTCCACGTACAAGATCGGTGATGCGCTCGATTTTGTCGTTACTTTCTCTGAGGCGGTGACTATCAGCGGTGGCACGCCCTCCATCGCGGTCACGTTGAATACCGGCGGCACAGTTCAGGCCCAGTTGGTCGGCACCGTTACTAACAGCACCACGGCAACATTCCGCTACACGGTGGCTGACGGTAATCTGGATACCAACGGCATCGGCACAGCTGCAACGATCAGCGCCAACGGCTCGGCGATCAAGGATGCCGCCGACAACGCCATGACCGACTTTGGATTTACTGCGCCGATCACGACCGGCGTGCTCGTGGATGGCGTGGCGCCGACGCTGGCGATCACCAGCAACGTCAGCGCCGTCAAAACCGGCGAAACAGCAACGATCACCTTCACGTTCAGCGAAGACCCCGGCGCCAGCTTCGCCTGGAACGGCAGCACGGGCGACATCGTCGTCACCGGCGGCACGCTGGGGGCCATCAGCGGCACGGGCCTGACCCGCACCGCGACCTTCACGCCGACTGCGAACCTCGCCTCCGGCAGCGCCGGCATCACCGTCGCGTCGGGAACCTACACCGATACCGCAGGCAACAACGGCGGCGCCGGTACGACACCCAGCCTCAGTATCGACACCCTGGCGCCGACACTGGCGATCACCAGCAACGTCAGCGCCATCAAAGCCAGCGAGACCGCAACGATCACCTTCACGTTCAGCGAAGACCCCGGCGCCAGCTTCGCCTGGAACGGCAGCACGGGCGACATCGTCGTCACCGGCGGCACGCTGGGCGCGATCAGCGGCACGGGCCTGACCCGCACCGCAACCTTCACGCCGACCGCGAACCTCGCCTCCGGTAGCGCCAGCATCACCGTCGCATCGGGAACTTACACCGATACCGCAGGCAACAGCGGCGGCGCCGGTACGACACCCAGCCTCAGCATCGACACCTTGGCGCCGACGCTGACTATCGATACCCTTGCCGACGACAACATCATCAACGACAGCGAAGACGACAGCGCGGTGACTCTCACCGGCACGACGACGGCAGAAAACGGGCAAACGGTGACGATCAACTTCGGCGGCATATCGACAAGCGCCACAGCCAGCAACGGCACCTGGACAACGACAGTCAGTGCCGACGACATCAAGAGCCTGCCGGAAGGATCGGTCATCGTCACCGCCAACGTCAATGACGTAGCCGGCAATGCGGCCACCGAGGCAAGCGCGACGGTCATCTACGACCGCACGGCACCGAACGCCCCGGTCATCACAGCGGTCACCGACAATGTCGGCACAGTGACCGGTCCGGTCGGCAACGGCGGCAGTACCGACGACACCGTATTGCAAATTACCGGCACCGCCGAAGCCAACAGCACGGTTACTCTTTACAACGGCACCGTCGAACTGGGCGAAGTCACTGCGGACGCATCAGGCAACTGGAGTTTTATTACCGGTACATTGAACAACGGTAGCACCTACGTGTTTAACGCCAAAGCTACCGATGCGGTCGGCAACACCGGCGACGCCTCAAGCCAGCACAGCGTGACGATAGATACCCGTGCACAAGGCGAGCCAACCATCAGCGGCACACCGGTTCAAGGCCAAACCCTGAGCGCCGACACCAGCGCTATCAGCGACCCCGATGGCCTAGGCAGCTTCAGCTATGTCTGGAAAGCCGACGGCATAGCCATCAGCGGCGCGACCGGCAGCAGCTACACCTTAACCGAAGCCGACGTCGGCAAAGCCATCAGCGTCGAAGTGCGCTTTACCGACGGCAGCGGCAGCGCCGAAGGCCCTTTAACCAGTGCCGCCACCGGTACCGTCAGCGGCAGCAATAACGCGCCACAGGCCGCCGCCGACCACAGCACCGCCAGCGGGCTGGCGAATGCACAAGCCGTTGGCAACGTCCTGACCAACGACCAGGATGCAGACCCGAATGACAGCTTAACGGTGACCGCCATCCATACCGGCGGTACCGGCGCACCTGGCAATATCGGCCAGCCGCTGTCCGGTGACTACGGCAGTCTGGTCCTGAATGCCGACGGCAGCTACACCTACACCGTCGCAACCGGTAATACGGAAGTTGATGCGCTGGGCTTCGGCGCACAGCTTACCGACAGCTTCAGCTATACCGTCAGCGACAGCGCCGGCGAGACCAGCACCGCCACGCTGACGGTTACGATACAAGGTATTGACATCGGCGCAAACGACCAGGATGGCATCACGACCGACATCGAAAACGCGGCCAACGGCGGCGATTTCAATAAAGACGGCATTGCCGATGCGGCGCAATCGAATGTTACAGCGTTGCCGCTACGTTCGGCGGATGAGTTCGATGAAGGCGTAGTTGCGCCGGTGGCGAGTTTCGGCGCCGTGCTCGTCGGCGATGTCGCCGCTGCCGGCAGCCCGGCGCAATTGGACAGCAATGCACAATTTGGCAGCATCAACATCCTGTCGCAGGCCGAGGCGGCAAGCCAATACGGCAGCGACATCGCGGACGAATTGGCCCAATTGCCAACCGACCCGGTCATGACCGGCCTGCTGGACTTCACCGTGCAAGCCGCGCCCGGCAGCGTCGGCCTGGACGATCTCGATCCGAGCAGGGCTGGCATCCAGACCCGCGTCATCATCGAATTGCCGGAAGGCATCAGCTCAGATACCTATTACAAAATCGGCAAAACCCCGGATAATCTCGATCCGCATATCTATGCCTACATGGCCGACAACGACCTGTCGACCTATGACGACGGCGCGCAACTGCTCGACCTTAACGGCGACGGTGACATCGAGCGCATCGTCTTGACCTTCACCGACGGGGCCAAAGGCGACGATGACCTGGAAGAAAATGGCATCATCGTCGACCCCGGCTTTCTCGGCAACGCCGTCACCTTGCCGCCTATCGTTATCACCGGCCTACCCGATCGCGCCAGCTATGCCGAAGGCCATGCACCGGTGCGGCCGTGGACGGATCTTGCGTTCGACAATAACGACGGCGGCGCCTTAACCAGTGCGACCGTCACCTTGGACGGCTTCCGCATTGGCGACCGGTTAAAAGTGGATGCCCGAGGCACGGGATTGACGGCGCATTACGATAAAATCACCGGCATCCTGACCCTAAGCGGCAGCGCCGACCCGGCGGTCTACCAAAGCGTCCTGCACAGTCTCAAGTATTTCGGTCGGGAAGACTTTATCGTCGTCGAAACCCGCAGCTTAATGCTGACCGTAACCAATACCCAGGGCAATCAAAGCAGCGGTCAGACCGAACTGGACATCAGCCCGTCGATCATCATCGGCACCCCGTTACCCGATAAACTGACCGGTACCTATGCCAATGACGTGATAATCGGGCGGGCCTCGAACGATAGGATCCACGGACGCAAAGGTTCCGACCTGATCAAGGCAGGGACTGGCAACGACTGGCTGGAAGGCGGCAACGGTCATGACGACCTGCGCGGTAACCGCGGCGACGACACCATACAAGGTGGATTGGGTAACGACACCGCACGCGGCGGCATCGGCAATGACCTGCTTTGCGGCAACACCCGTGGCAACGACTACTATCTTGGTGGACAGGGCCACGACACCGTAGACTACAGCGCCTCGCCGGATGGCGTCAGCGTCAACCTACTCGTCAACAAAACACAGCAGATCAGCATCGGTAGCGGCAGCGACCGGCTCAACAACATAGAAAATCTGATTGGCAGCGCATTCAACGACCGCTTAAGCGGAAATCAAGAAGCCAATAACCTGACCGGATTGACGGGCGACGACCTGCTGTCGGGCAGAGGCGGCAATGACCATATCGACGGCGGCGCCGGCAACGATACCGTACGTGCCGGCACCGGCAACGACCGGATCAGCGGCAGCACGGCAGGCGATGACCGCTATCTGGGCGGCAGAGGCAACGACACCGTAGACTACAGCGCTTCGCCGGACGGCGTCAGCGTCAGCCTGGATAAGGTAAATGCACAACTGGTCAGCGTCGGCAGCGGCACCGACCGCCTCAAAAACATCGAAAACCTGATCGGCAGCCAATTCAGCGATAACCTGACCGGTAACCGGCAGGCCAACAAACTGACTGGACTGGATGGCAACGACAGTATCGATGGCGGAGACGGCAACGACAAACTACGCGGCAATGGCGGCAACGACACGCTGATAGGCGACGACGGGGATGACATCTGTCGCGGCGGCGCCGGAGACGACCTGTTTAGCGGCGGCATGGCCGGCAACGACCGCTACCTGGGCGGTCAGGGCAACGACACCGTAGACTACAGCGCTTCGCCGGATCGTGTAACTGTCGCCTTAACGACAAATAAAGCCCAGCAGGCCAGCGTCGGTAGCGGCAGGGACACCCTTAGCAGCATAGAAAACCTGATTGGCAGCCATTACGACGACAGCCTAAGTGGAAACCGGCGTGCTAATACGCTGATTGGGCAGGACGGCAATGACAGCCTGGCGGGCAGAGTGGGCAATGACCGCCTCGACGGCGGAACCGGCAATGACCTCCTGCGCGGCGGTGCCGGAGACGACCTGTTTACCGGCGATACGAGCGGTAACGACCACTACCTGGGTGGAACAGGCATTGATACGGTAGATTACAGCGAGTCGGCCGACGGCATCACCGTGAACCTGATGACGACAGTCGAGCAACCGATCAGCACCGGTAGCGGCACCGATATCCTCATCGGCATAGAAAACCTGCTTGGCAGCTTTTTCAATGACGACATCAGAGGTAACGACCAGGCCAATACTCTGATTGGCCTGGGCGGAGCTGACATTATGCGAGGCAAGGGCGGAAATGACACGTTAGACGGCGGAACCGGCAACGACATCCTGAAGGGCAACTACGGAGACGATACCCTGCAGGGCGGTGAAGACAATGACATCGTTCGCGGCGGCCTGGGCAATGACCGCTTTACCGGCAGCACGGCGGGTGATGATCGCTACTTTGGCGGAGCGGGAAGCGATACGCTGAAATATAGCCAATCGCCAGACGGCGTCAGCGTCAGCCTGATGATCAACGGGAGCCAAACCACCAGCATCGGCAGCGGTAGCGACTTTCTCGTCAGCATAGAAAACTTGGTCGGCAGCCGGTTTAACGACAATCTGGTAGGCGACGCCAACGCCAACCGGCTGGGCGGCGGCAGAGGCAGCGACACCCTAAGCGGCGGAGCCGGGGCGGATCGCTTTATCTTCAGCACAGCCCTTGTGAACAAGCACATCGACACGCTGACGGACTTCAACAGTGGTGAGGACATCATCGAACTGTCCGCCGGGATATTTACCGCCTATGCGGGACAAGTCGGCCAGACCGTGGGCTTGAGCAGCACTCTCAGTTACGATGCCGGGACCGGTATGCTGGCATATGATGCCGATGGCTTGGGCGAAGAGGCGGCGACGGAGATAGCGATAATCGGGCTAAGCGGACATCCTGCCGGCTTGGGGGATGAGTTTTTGATTATTGCTTAAAGCGGCTACGCATAAAAGGCCTATAGGCTCCGGCGACGGTGAATTGTCCGGCAGCGCCGGGCTTGCGTTGCCGTGCGGCAGCGACGATCCCATCGAGGCAAGCACTCCCGACCGTCACCGGCATCTGTGCCGGTGTTATGCGGTGGCCTAGCGCGTGATCACAGCCAGCGATGCGGTATTACAGAACAGGTCACAATGTCTGGCTGGCTACCTGGATCGGCTGCACTGGGTGGCTGGACAGTGGCACCGCAAACCCGTCTATTTCGTTAAAATGAGCTTGCCGTTACTGGTGATGCGGAGGCGGTACTCATCATTATTGTGCTCAATGAGCATTTCATGTTGCGCCCCAAACAGCTCGGCACTGCTGACCCTGCGTCGTTCAGGGACGGCTTCCTGCTCTACAATCACGACACTCTGGCGGGGAATGAACGGATTATTGTTGATATTTTTCATCGCGGTGCACTCAATGTTCATAATCTGTCAGTGATAGTTCGGCAGAGGCTGGCGCGCGGCCTGCTGTTCCAGTAAATAAGCGGTGACTTCTTGCCAATGCGTCAATAGCTTTTGATACATCTCGCGACTGGCCGGGCTATGTTCCAGTTCGGGATGCCCAACCAGCAGGCGGAGCTGGTGCACAATCAAATGGGCTAATTTAGGGCAATGATGCCCGTTAATAAATTGTGTCATGGACAGGCAAGTTGCCGCGTGCAGGCTAGTCAACTCGGTTTTTTCAGAAGTGGGGGGTTGTTGGGGCATAAAAGGCCCTCCAATGGGTGTCGTATTCGCTGAAAAAATGTTTAACGTATGCTGGATCAACATACGTTAAACGAGGATAGCGAGAGGTCACTTCATCGCTCGTAGTAAATGATAATGATTATCGTTTGATGTTGCAAGCTATTTTATTACTTGCCCTGCCTAAAGCCCATCATGGTTAAGATATTTGCCGGTATGCGGGTTAACATCCTGTAACGCAACGGCAACAGGGATACCCGGTATGTTTACCGGATTTGAAATAAACCTGTACAATTTAAGTCATTCATATAGGTGATGCCAAACACCGCAAGAATGTTGCCGCGCACAGCAAGCCGTTAGCAACCGGTGCTGATGGGTTAGTTACCCAAACTTCCGGTCTGCATGCTGGCAGAAAACCATCAAGATCTTTATAATTGCGGTCAGCGCATCTTTTCAAAACCCAGCCCAACAACAGGCAATCCGCCCAACCCATGCTAATCAAACGACTTTTCTTCATTTGCACGTTACCTTCCGTTATCGCCGGTTGTGCGGAACTATACGGCACTCAGTCACCGGCGCCTGTTTATGAAAATCGTCCTGCGGTTTACCGTAAAGAACCTGTTTATCCCGCCGAACCTGAACCAGCCAAGCCTGCCCAAAACTCTACTGAACATATAGAAATCAAACCCTTACGTGAACCTGAAATCTCTGCACCGGTAGCGATTGAGGCTGAACCGCTATCGCCGGAACAGGCGCAATCTCTATTGACGCCTGAACAGGAGCAGGAACTGGCAACGCTGGAACAAGCCCAAAACGCCGCCGAGCCTACCCCAGAAGCAGCCCCTACCGCACCGCAACCGGCACTGACGGAGCCCGCCGAAGAAAAATTGCCGCAGCCTGCACCGCCCCCCGCACCGGTATTTGAACCGTTAAAGTCTTTTGGCACTTTATCGCCCGCTGTTGGCGCTTTGGTGGTCGCCGCAAACCAAAATGCTGAAAAAGGCGATATCCAGTCCGCCACGACCACGATAGAACGCGCGATACGAATTGAACCCAGAAATGCCACGCTGTATTACAAATTGGCATTATTACGGCTGAACGAATCCAAGCCGCGTCTGGCTGAAGATTTGGCCAAAAAATCGGCACTGTTGGCCTCTAACGATACCCGATTGAAAAAACACAGCTGGTTATTGATAGCCAAGGCCAGAGAAATGCAAAAAAACTTTGATGGCGCTAAAGAGGCCAAAGCCAAAGCTGACGGTTTTTAGGTTTTTAATAGACCCAAACGATAACGCAAGCCTGTGCCTTAAACCAAAGTTACAGTCCGCTCCCTACCCTTACCCTATAAACCTGAATCATGCAAACTACCCCTTCTGAAGTTTTAACCACCTTGGCAACGCTACGTGATTATATCCGCTGGGCGGCCAGCCGTTTTACCGAAACTCAGGTCAGTTTTGGCCATGGCACGATAACCGCACTCGATGAAGCCGCCGCTCTCGTGTTACATACGGTTTATCAGCCCTACGATTTGGCTGAATCCTATCTGGATACGGTATTGACACTGGATGAACGCCAACACATTATCGATATCATCGACAAACGCATCAAAACACGAGTCCCGGCCGCTTATTTGACACACGAAGCCATTTTCGCGGGTTTATCATTTTATGTCGATGAGCGGGTATTGGTGCCGAGATCGCCGATTGCCGAACTTATTGACCAGCGCTTTTCGCCGTGGGTTGATGAAGACCAGGTACAAGGCATTCTGGATTTAGGCACCGGCAGCGGCTGTATCGCCATCGCCTGCGCTTACGCCTTTCCTGATGCTTTTGTTGATGCGGTAGACCTGTCTGCAGATGCAATCGCCGTTGCAGAAATAAATATCAAAAAACATCATCTGGAAGACGCCATAACCCTGTATCAATCCGATGTATTTGAAGAACTGCCTGAAACCCACTACGACATCATCGTCAGCAACCCGCCTTATGTCTGCCGGGAAGAATGGGAACAATTGCCGGCAGAATTTCGCGCCGAGCCGGATATCGGTTTTAAAGGCGGTGAATCCGGATTGGATATTGTCATACGCATACTCGCCGATGCGGATAATTATCTGACTGAAAAAGGCATTTTAATTGTCGAAGTCGGCAGTAGCGCAGAAGCCCTGCAAACTGCCTTCCCTGATGTACCTTTTTATTGGCTGGATTTTGAGCGCGGCGGCGACGGCGTGTTTTTGCTGACCGCTGAACAGGTCAATCTTTACCACCAATTATTTTTAGCGGCGCTAAGCTAATGTCTGGAAACACGATAGGAAAATTATTCACGGTCACCACCTTCGGTGAAAGCCACGGCCTTGCCTTGGGCTGCATTATCGATGGTTGCCCGCCCGGCATGGCCTTGACGGAAGCCGATATACAACATGATCTGGATCGCCGGAAACCGGGCACGTCAAGACATACCACGCAACGGCGCGAACACGATGAAGTCAAAATCCTGTCCGGCGTATTTGAAGGCAAAACCACGGGCACGCCGATAGGCCTGCTTATTGAAAATACCGACCAGCGTTCGAAAGATTATTCGAAAATTGCCGACACCTTCAGGCCCGGCCATGCCGACTACACTTACCAGCAAAAATACGGTTTCAGGGATTATCGCGGCGGCGGCCGCTCTTCGGCGCGCGAGACGGCAATGCGCGTGGCGGCAGGAAGCATTGCCAAAAAATACCTTAAAGAGCAGGCGGGCATAGCCATTCGAGGTTATCTGTCGCAACTGGGGCCGATCAAAATAGACAAACTGGATTGGGACATCATCGACAACAACCCTTTTTTCTGCCCTGACGCCGATAAAATCGTTGAAATGGAACAATATATGGATGCCTTGCGTAAGGAAGGCGAATCCATAGGCGCCAGAATCGAAGTCGTCGCAACAAATGTCCCGCCCGGCCTCGGCGAGCCCATTTTTGACCGCCTTGACGCCGAGCTGGCTTATGCGTTTATGAGCATCAACGCCGTCAAAGGCGTGGAAATCGGCGACGGTTTTGCCTGCATCAATACTAAGGGCACGCAGTTCCGCGATGAAATGACGCCGGACGGTTTTTTAAGCAATCACGCCGGCGGCATTCTGGGCGGCATCTCCAGCGGCCAGGCGATTACTGCGAGTATCGCGTTAAAACCGACATCCAGCCTGCGCTTGCCGGGTAAAACAATAAACGGACAAGGCGAAGCGGCTACCGTCGTGACCGAAGGCCGTCACGACCCCTGTGTCGGCATTCGCGCCACGCCGATTGCAGAAGCAATGATGGCCATCGTGCTGATGGATCATTTCTTGCGGCATCGAGCGCAAAATGCCGGTGTAGTGTCAGCTTTGCCGATTTTAAGATAAGCGCCAAGGGAACAGTTATTGTCTTAGCCGCATAAATTACTCCGCGTAGGGCGCGCCGTGCGCGCCTTCTCCGATGCCTGGGGAATATGCAAAAGCCTTGGCGCACACGGCGCGCCCTACATGGGACAAAGTTATCTGAAGAGCATAACAACACATCCCTTTTTTTCTGTTTACCTTTGCGGCTCTCGTTAAATGTCCATTCCTTACTGGCGGCTGTCAGGGTTCTACTTTTTTTATTTCGCGGCGCTAGGCGCTTTTATGCCTTACTGGAGCCTTTATCTGAAAGATATAGGCTTTAATACCGTACAAATCGGCGAGCTCTTTGCGTTATTGGTCGGCACAAAAATCATTGCTCCCAACCTATGGGGCTGGATTGCCGACCATACCCAAAAAAGCATGCCGGTCATCCGAATCACGTCTTTTTTTGCCGCATTATTGTTCACGGCCTTCTTGTTTGTTCAGGGTTATTGGTGGTTTATGCTAATAACCGCCAGCTTCAGCTTTTTCTGGAATGCCAGCTTACCCCAGTTTGAAGCCATTACCTTCTTCCATTTAAAAGCAGAACCGCACCGCTATAGCCAAATCAGGCTCTGGGGCTCTATCGGATTTATTGTTGCGGTGCTCGG
Source organism: Methylovulum sp. (assembly GCA_030653435.1). Lineage (GTDB taxonomy): Bacteria > Pseudomonadota > Gammaproteobacteria > Methylococcales > Methylomonadaceae > Methylovulum. Next base: position 18,663 of record JAURZI010000111.1, on the reverse strand, counting down.
CGTGGGCGCGATCATTGATGACCTGCCGTTGATTGCGCTACCCATATCAATCGGGGTATTACTGGCGTTGACCGGCTTCACGGCCTTAATCGTCCCCGAAGCCCGTGCCATAAGCTATGACCTGCAAACCACCGGTATCCTGCAAATCCTCAAAAAACCGGAAGTCATCGCCTTTTTTACCGTCGGCATGCTGTTACAGATCGCCCATTCCCCCTATTATGTTTTTTATTCGATTTATCTCAATCAATACCACTACTCGGCAACACTGACAGGCAGCCTTTGGGCGATTGCCGTCATCGCGGAAATTGTGCTGTTCCTTTATATGCGGCGCATATTGGCGCGTTTTTCGCTCAGGGCAATTTTCCTCACCAGCATTGCCCTGGCGGTGATCCGCTGGCTCATGATAGCGTGGTGCGCTGATAATCCGGGTTTACTCATCCTGGCCCAATTATTACATGCGGCAACATTCGGCGGCGCACATGTTGCCGCAATACATCTGGTGCATCTTTACTTTGGTCACCGGCACCAAGGCAAAGGCCAGGCTTTATACGGCAGCCTGTGCTATGGTTTAGGCGGTATGTTGGGCAGTTTTTATGCCGGTTATTACTGGGATTCGACGGGGCCCGTGTTTGTGTATTCGGTCGGCGCGATCGTCTGTGTCATCGCATGGTTCATCACTTATTTCTGGATAGGCCGGGACAATGCTGTAGGCACAGCTTTAGGGTAAAATACACTGGCACTCAAAACAGACTATCCTTGTCTTATCACCCTCACTTCTGGAATTACCGTGTTTGAAATAATAAAAAGCGGCGGCTGGATGATGTTGCCGCTTATTCTATGTTCAATAGCAGCGATGGCTATCATTGCCGAACGTTTCTGGACCTTGCAAAGAAAAAAAGTATTGCCACCCGAGTTGGTCCCCCAGGTCTGGCGCTTGTCGCGCGAAAAAAAGCTGGACGATAATACGCTGCACCGATTGCGAAACAGTTCATGCCTGGGTTTCGTTTTGGCGGCAGGACTCGCCAACAGTGAGCATGGCCGGGACGTCATGAAAGAATGTATTGAAGAAGCCGGTCGCCAAGTGGTGCATAAACTGGAACGTTTCCTGAACACGCTAGGCACTATCGCATCCATTGCCCCATTACTGGGCTTATTAGGCACTGTCGTGGGCATGATCCAGGCTTTTTCCGCGATAGTCGCACAAGGCATAGGTGATCCTTCAGTGCTGGCCGGCGGCATTTCGGTGGCGTTGGTCACTACGGCGGCAGGCTTGACGGTCGCTATCCCCAGCCTGATATTCCACCGTTATTTTGAACGTCTGGTGGACGAATATGTCGTCGGCATGGAGGCGGAAGCACTTAAATTAGTCGATATATTGCATGGCGACCGTGAGGCTATCATATGAACTTTTGCCGTAAAAAACGGGTGCCCCCTGAAATTTCAATGACCTCAATGGTCGATGTCGTGTTATTGCTGCTGTTTTTTTTCATGACCTGTAGCACCTTCAGCCGACAAACGGAAATCAAGATCAAACTGCCTGAGGCAGATACGGCAACAGCGGAAGATTATCCCGATAACGTCACGCTGAATATCGATGCGGACGGCGCTTATTATTTGCAAGGCAAAGACGGCTTGCCGTACGAACTGGTCAATCAACAGCAAGAAACGTTAATACAGGCATTACGCAAAGCCTCGGCAAATGCCGAACAAACCCCGTTTATCATTAACGCCGACGGCATCACGCCCCACCAAGCCGTCATTAAAGCACTGGAAGCGGCAAGCATTGCTGGTTTCAGCCATATCAGCTTTAGCGCACTTAAACCAGGGAGCCAACCATGAAAACAATAGCCGGCCGTTACGGGCTGTGGCAAAAATGGGCAGAAAAAATCTGGTATAAAGATCCGTTTATCGGCGTCTGGCTGATGCCCCTGGGCTTTATTTTCAGCGACATCGTCCGGTTCAGAAAATATTTATACCGCGTGGGCGTGTTAAAAACCCATCATTTACCGGTTCCTGTCATCGTGGTCGGCAATATCACTGTGGGGGGTACCGGAAAGACACCATTAATTATCTGGATGGCGCGATTCCTGAAGGCATCGGGCTACCAACCCGGCATCATCAGCCGGGGCTATGGCGGACAAGCGGCATCCTGGCCGCAATCGGTTACGGGAAGCAGCAGCGCGGAAAGTGTCGGCGATGAGGCGCTGCTGCTGTCTAAACATAGCGCATGCCCTGTCGTGGTCGGACCGCTACGCGTTGAAGCCGCACAACAACTGCTGAGCCAGGCGGACTGCACGGTCATCCTGTGCGATGACGGCCTACAACATTATGCGTTGCATCGGGATATTGAAGTAGCCGTCATTGATGGCGCAAGACGCTTTGGCAATGGCTATTGCCTGCCCGCAGGTCCCTTACGCGAACCCATAAATCGTTTGCAAACCGTAGATCTGGTCATCGTCAACGGTGAAAAATACGAAGACAACGAATATGCCATGCAGCTTGTCGGTGATACCGCCATTAATATGCTGAGCGGGGAACAAAAACCTTTAGCCGAATTTGCCAAGGTCGAATGCCATGCTCTGGCAGGGATAGGCAATCCCGACCGGTTTTTCAACAAACTCGCCGCTGCGGGGTTGATTTGCACAAGCAGCAGCTTTCCAGACCATTATCAATTCCAAGCCGATGACATTGTATTTTCCGACCAGCAACCTGTATTGATGACAGAAAAAGATGCCGTAAAATGTACTGGCTTTGCCGGTGCACAGCATTGGTACGTTCCCGTGGCCGCAGTGCCTGAATCAGCGTTTAGTGAACAATTGTTAAACTTACTAAAGGGCAACTCAACTAAGGCTTAACCTAACTCCATATATACCATGAGAAAACAACATGATAGATAAAAAACTGCTGGACATTCTGGCTTGCCCGATCTGCAAAAGCCCGCTACGCTACGATAAGGACAAACAAGAACTGATTTGCCGGGCTGACCGCTTGGCTTTCCCGATACGCGACGACATCCCTGTGATGCTGGAAGATGAAGCTCGGCAATTAAGCAGCGAAGAAGTGGATGCCTTATATCAATGAGCCAGGCATTTAAAGTAGTTATTCCGGCACGCTACGGCTCTACCCGATTGCCCGGCAAACCGCTGTTGGAGATAGCCGGCAAGCCGATGATCGCCCATGTTTGTGAACGGGCCCAGGAAGCTGGGGCTGAAACGATTATTGTCGCCACTGATGACGATAGAATTTTGCAAACCGTCACTGCCTTAGGATTTACCGCCGTGATGACGCACCCGGATCATCAAAGTGGCACGGAGCGCATTGCCGAAGTTGCCGAATTATGCGATTGGGGCGCTGATGACATCATTGTTAACCTGCAAGGCGATGAGCCGCTGATCCCACCCGCTTATATCCGCGATGTTGCCAACGCATTAGCCGGGCAACAACAGGCAGGTATCGCGACACTGGCTGCTGAAATCATTGAACCACAAGAAATATTTAACCCTAATGCGGTAAAAGTGGTGCTGAACAATGCTGGTTATGCGCTGTATTTCAGTCGCGCGCCGATTCCATGGGACAGGGATTGTTTTACTGTTGCAGGCGGCAAACCCTCAGGGAAAATACCGTATCTTCGGCATATTGGTTTATATGCCTACACCGTGGCTTTTTTACAGCGCTATTGCCGCTGGGATGCGTCATTGCTCGAATCCATTGAATCCTTGGAACAATTGCGGATACTGTGGCAAGGTGAAGCCGTTTTGGTAAAAACCGTGGCTAAAACACCGCCCGCAGGCGTAGATACGCTGGCAGACTTACTGCGTGTGGAGCAACTATTGTTGCCAACTCTTTAGTTGTTACGGCTAATTAATTGATTATAAAGAAAAACATTAACTGTCTATTTTTTGTACGATTTAACAAAACTGTAACAAAGACAGTAGGTAAGCCGTAAACATAACAAGCCATCCACAATGTTATCCACAGGTTTTGTGTATAAGCAAACTAAAAGCATGCTTCACTGTCATTCGGCAAAGATTGGCTGCTTTTTCTGGGACGGATTCCTGAACTGTTAATGGATAGCCAAAAAAATTAACAGCGGCCCCTGCGTTTTCAGATGACTGGCGCGACCAGTGCCACTCTCAAGGCGAAATCGACCGTTACTGGAATACAAATTGATGGTTTCCTATATTTTTATAACCATTCTAGGTTAAAATAGGCGGCTTTCGAAGCTGGAGGAGTGAGAGGCTATGGTGACTTATAAATCGCTTTCACTTGGCTTTGAGTTACATCGACACCTATGCTGAGCATGCTGGCAAAGCGATGGTTTCAGAGCAGCTGTAATAGTAAATATAGCGGCGGTTACAGATGTTAGCTCACTGCCCCGGTCCGAACCCTCTTCAGTTACAACTCCTTCGAGTTGTTATTGAAGGGTGGTCACCAAAAAAGTTTTTTATGCCCAACTTTAGAGTAATCACATGACAGATCTAACGCTTTACAGAAACATCGGTATTTTCGCCCACGTGGATGCCGGTAAGACAACAACAACCGAACGAATTTTAAAACTCACCGGTAAAATCCATAAAATCGGCGAAGTACATGATGGTGCGGCAACGACAGACTTTATGGAACAGGAGCAAGAGCGCGGCATTACTATCCAGTCTGCGGCAACCACTTGTTTCTGGAAAGACCATCGCTTCAATATCATCGACACCCCAGGACACGTTGACTTTACTATCGAAGTATACCGCTCACTCAAAGTCCTTGACGGTGGTATCGGCGTATTCTGCGGATCAGGCGGCGTAGAACCGCAATCAGAAACCAACTGGCGTTATGCGAATGACTCTGAAGTTGCCAGGGTTATTTACATCAACAAGCTGGATCGCATCGGTGCAGACTTCTACCGTGTGGTCAAACAGGTTGAAGAAGTGCTGGGCGCCCATCCACTGGTCATGACCTTGCCTATCGGCAGGGAAGATGATTTTTCCGGTGTGGTCGATGTATTAACGCGTAAGGCATGGATATGGGATGATTCCGGCGACCCATTAAATTACACCATCCAAGACGTTCCAGCGGATATGGTTGCCGATGTCGAAAAATGGCGCGAAAAAATGATTGACGAAGTTGCCGATCAGTTTGACGACGTCATGGAAAAATACCTGGAAGGCGAAGAACCGGATATCGACACCATTAAACGTTGTATCCGTAAGGGCACGATCAATCTGGATTTCTTCCCGACGTTCTGCGGATCTTCATTTAAAAACAAAGGCGTACAGCTGGTTCTCGATGGCGTTATCGATTATTTGCCCAATCCTACCGAAGTCAAACCACAGCCTGAAGTCGACCTGGAAGGCAACCCAACCGGTACTTTTGCTATTGTTGATGCCGAAAAACCATTGCGCGCGCTGGCGTTCAAGATTATGGATGACCGTTTTGGCGCATTGACGTTCTTGCGGATTTATTGCGGCAAACTGGAAAAAGGCACTTCCGTGTTGAATACCTTCACCGGTAAAACCGAGCGTATCGGCCGTATCGTCGAAATGCACGCGAATGCGCGTAATGAGCTGGAATCAGCGCAAGCGGGTGACATCGTTGCCGTTCTGGGCATGAAAAACGTGCAGACCGGCCATACTTTATGCGATCCGAAATTCCCTGCAACATTAGAGCCTATGGTTTTCCCTGATCCAGTCATTTCACTGGCTATTTCACCGAAAGATAAAGCTGCTTCTGAAAAAATGGGTATCGCACTGGGTAAAATGATCCAGGAAGACCCTTCATTCCATGTTGAAACCGATGAAGACAGTGGTGAAACCATTCTTAAAGGTATGGGCGAGCTGCATCTTGACATTAAAGTTGACATTTTAAGGCGTACCCACGGCGTAGACGTTATCGTCGGCAAACCTCAGGTGGCTTACCGCGAAACCATTACCCGAGCCGTGGAAGACGAATATACCCACAAGAAACAATCAGGTGGTTCCGGCCAATACGGCAAGATCAATTACAAAATCGAGCCAGGCGAGCCAGGCAGTGGTTTTGTTTTCGAATCAGCGGTGACAGGTGGTAATGTGCCTCGCGAATACTGGCCGGCCGTTGAAAAAGGCTTTAAGAGCATGCTCGACAAAGGTGTGTTAGCCGGCTTCCCTTGTTTGGATTTTAAAGTTATCTTGACCGATGGCGGCTTCCACGCCGTTGACTCGTCAGCGATTGCTTTCGAAATTGCGGCCAAAGCGGCTTTCCGCCAATCGATTCCGAAAGCTGCCCCACAACTGATTGAACCCATCATGGCAGTTGACACCTTTACGCCTGCAGACCATGTTGGTGATGTGATCGGTGACCTTAACCGTCGCCGTGGCATGATTAAATCGCAGGATGCAGGCGTAACCGGCGTGCGTATCAAATCAGATGTGCCATTGAGCGAAATGTTCGGTTACATCGGCGATTTACGAACGATGACTTCCGGTCGCGGCCAGTTCTCTATGGAGTTCTCGCACTATCTGCCATGTCCGAAAAACGTGTCTGAAGAAGTCATTAAAGAAGTGAACGAGCGCAACAAAGCCAAGAAATAAGATCGTCATGCAGCATCGGGCAGACAACTGCCTGATGCTGTATTAGCCCTGCTTTTGTTTTACCGAAAAACCCTTTTGAATTAGGCCTTGTCGATAATATTTGCTGACATCGATATTCCACTCTTCCGCCTTAACAATAGTTTTCACCGTCAAGACCTGGCCTTTTTTATCGCATACCAACTGTGACAAATCAATAAGCTGTTCAGGGACGGGGTGCTTTTCCTCATCTAAAAGCAATATCACTTTAGGGCGTAACTTCATGCCCTCATTGACTTCAATAACAATGCCAATAGCCCCATTGGTCATAACAACCAAACAGCCAGGCGGATAAACGCCTAGACTTTCGATAAATTTGACCACCAATTTTTTGTCCCAATAAGTACCCGCCTTATTCATCATGGCATGTATCGCTTCAAGATGATTTTGGGATTTTTGATTGGGCTTGTCGCTAGTCATAGAATCGTAAGCATCGGCTATTGAAACAATTTTTGCAAAGTCTGAAATGCTGCCTAGTTTGAGGCCGCGGGGATAACCTGAGCCATCCAAACGCTCATGATGGGTAAGCGCGACCTCTGCCACACACATGTCTATGCAATTGCTTGCTTTTAGTAATTCATAGCCCAATGTTGTGTGCGTTTTCATAAGAGCTATCTCATCCTCTTCCAGTTGCCCCCGATGATGAAGTAACTTCAGCGGGAGCCGCATCTTACCGATATCATGCAGCATGCCAGACAAACCGAGATTAATCATATTCTCTTTTGAAAGATTCAGATAGCGACCCAAAATAACCGATAAGACACAAACATTCAAACTATGCTGCATCGTATATTGGTCTTTCTTTTTCAGTTGAGTCAACCACAGCATGGCGTCAGGGGAATGTAAAATACTGTTGACACATTCAGTCACAGCCTTCCTGGCTATAAAGCCATCAACCTCGCCCTCTTGGGAGGCTGTTTTCATAAAATTTTCAATCACATTTTCAGTGGTTGTATAAATATTGTCAGCCCGCAAAATTTCTTGTTCAAATGTGCCCGTTTTTTTCGGTGGTGGCTGGTTAATATCGAGATTATTTAGAATTTTGGCTGGCGCTTTAGGCCGGTTGTCTACGAGAATGTGTTTTTTACCCTTACTCTTGTCAATATAAACGTAATTGCAGAAATTCTTAACCGATTGAATCTGCGCTTCGCTTTTTAATTCAAAACCTTGGAACAGAAATGGAGTCTCCAGCCAAGGCCTGTCCAATTCGACGATATACATCCCAATAGCGAGTTGACCAACAGGGGTATAAGTTTTCTCCGAAAACCCAAAATGCTGATAGTCTGATTTTTTGGCATTATTTTTCTTTCGAAAAAACCACCAGTTTTTAAAAAACATAAGCTATCCGTAAAAATATCTATAAATGCTAAGTCCAATAGCATCATAGACATTTTTAATTTTTAGTAAAGGCGATAATCAACTATAGAGAACCGCTGTCACAAACATTTTGGTGTGCGGTGTGATGAGAATGCCATGACCGGATCAGCCTAAAAACTGGCAAGCGCTGGAAAAATTAGGCTATCGACTTAATCCAGGACAAATAAACAGAATTCAGGCCTTTCAGGGTTTTAAAACCTGGAAGGCCTGGAATACAAAGATTCCGGCTAAAATTACCGCGGAACAATATTACCATTGGCATCGGAAAGGATAATTTCCACACGCCGGTTCAATTGCCTGCCACCAGCATTTTCATTGCTGGCAACTGGGAATCCCTCACCATAACCGCGCATGGCGACGCGGTCACTGCCTATATTCATCTGCATTAAAGCCGTTTGCACGGCATCAGCTCGCCGCTCGGAAAGCTCCTGATTAAAGTCTTCACTGCCGACGCTGTCGGTGTGTCCTTCAACCAGAACCTTGTATTGTGGGTATTGGTTAAGAAAATCGGCCAGTTTTTGCACGTTGCGGACACCGCCCGATTTCAATTGTGCTTTGCCTGTATTGAATAGCACGTCGCCGAGCGTAATCACCATACCTCGGTCAGTTTTTTGGGCATTCAAGGCCTCAAGTTGTGCGATCAGCACTTGATCCCGCGCCACATTGGCATTGGCGGCATCGGCTTCTGCCGTTCTTGCGTCAAGGCGGACTTCGTTGCGCTTGGCATCGGCATTAGTAACCGCCAATTCAGCGGTTTTACGCTTGGCGATTTCCTGTGCAATACCGACTTGCTGGGTCGCCAAATAAGCCAGATGATTAACCGTTTCGACACTTTCATCTTTACCTAAAGCCGTGTCGGCCTTGTTTAAGGAGTCACTCGCGTCTTTCAATTCAAGTGCGGCCAGATTAGTGACATTCGGGTCGCTTTGTGCGCTGTTGTAACGGCTATGCGCGTCTATCAGGGCCGGATTTTGCGGTATGGAACTGCACCCGGACGCCATCGCAACGGCGAGCAGGGTCATGGGGAAATATCGATTGTTTTGCATGATGGACTCCATTAATAATTATTGGGTGCTACGGTCAATTTCTTGACGAAGTATTTGATTGCCTTTTTGCAATGCACTTGCGGCCTTTTCTGCTTTAGCGGCACGTGAGGCTGCGGCGGCAAGTTGTGCATCGACTTGCGCCTGTTCTGCAAGCTGCCTAGCCTGCAAATAATTTTCCTGAACCATGGCCCGCTCGGCACCTTCCATCTTGTCCATCGCAGACCTGAGTTGCACCGGTGCAAATTCATTGCCGCCTGCACTAGCCGCGCTCTTTAAAGCAACCCTGGAAACTGCCATTTGTTCAAGCGGTGCGGGTACGCTTGTGCAACCCGCGCTAAACAACACAGCCACGGCGCTTAGGCCAATACCACACAGCATTTGATTCTTTCTGGGGTAGTAAAATTTTTTCATGATGTTTTATCCATTGAGTTAAACGTCGGACCCAAGCATTGCAATGAAGCATCCACGTTGGTAACGGTTGCCACTTGCTGTATCGAAATCTGAATGAGCTTAGTGGGAAATAACCGGTTCTGGGAACCGTTCAGCCATGATTAGACTCTTTTCCGCCAATAAACACAGTGCGCTAGCGTACATATGATTTTACGCTGCCTCTCAATCAATGCCTTCGTCAGGCGGCAACTGATTATTTGCTAATGGGACAAAAAGCTAGAATACAGGCGTCTTACTCCCATCTGATCGAGAAAACGTCTAAGTTTTGAAACCGGCAACACCTACCGTCACACGAAACGTAGGGCGCACAGCGGGCGCCTTTTCCGGTACCGAGCCGCCGATGGCGCGCACAGCGCCCCCTACGGTGGGAAAAGGCTGAATAATGACCTATGGCAAAAACTTCAACGCTCTGACTCATATGGGAGTAGCTCGCAGCATTACTGGCCTGATCTGATCATGGAAGAAATCATAGCAACCTTTAGCACACTGAACCCAACCTACGAACTAATAACAGGTGCCATTGACAATGCGGTTTTTGCGGGTTAGCCTACGGCCTGACTATATTGCCACGGCATAGCTGCTTTAAAGCACCTTTCTGCAAAGGGAAGTTATTGAGCTAAATAATAAGGGGGAAAAACTCTATGAAATTCAAGCCAAACCAACTTAAATGGGCTGTAGCCCATGTGATTGGATTGCTAATCACATCTAATGTCACGCAAGCTAGTTCCTCTTACTGTAGTGGTTATTCAAGCCTTGTTTCAAACTACGGTGGCAGTGTTTATATAGGAAACCATAGTTGCGATTTGCAAAACGCAATAATCGGCTCGCCGAACAGCGCTTCTTCGTTGATGTTTCAACAGGATTTCGATATGTCCGGGCAGTCTATGAGCTTAGACGATGCTGAAGAAACATCGGGTTCAGCCTCGCTTGAAAAAGGGTCTTATCAGCAGGATGTCGAACTGAAAACCCACCCATCTCAGGCATTGGAAGAATCGCAGTTAGGCGATACTGTTTACCGTACCGGTAAGGACAGCGGGCGCTTTCTTACTATGGGTTATCCAGGAAAATCCGCCAACGACTACCGTTTTCTAGCTACCAATGGGATTCCCTCTGAATTGTCACTGAAGGCGGCCGACACTAGCACGTTAAGCGGCTTGTACACCAGTGGGTTGGGCGCTAGTTATAGCGGCATAGGAACTTCCGATGCGATCACCTTGCCACTGGACACCAAAATCAAGTTGGGTAACGGTTATGTTTTATCTTTAAACCTGCCGTTGTCCTACATTGAAAATAATAACACCACGAATTTTAATAATGCCGGCACCTCAACTTCTTATTACAGCGCCTCGCTGGGCGCAGGTTTGACGATACCATTGTCGCATTTGTTAAGCATGAAAGACGTTTGGGCTTTGACGGTGCTCAGCAGGGTCGGCGGCATCGATTCGGACAGCAACAAAGACACCGCTTCCGCAATCATTTATTCGGCGGGCATCTTGAGCCAGTACGACATGCGTTTGGCCGGAGGCGTGTTCGGTATTAAAAATATGTTGTCTTACTACGGGACCTCGGCGCAACGCGACCAAGTTTTTAAAAGCTTTGATTTGAATGGTAATCCTGTTTTCGGTTCGCAAACCGACAATATTGATGTCGGCGTGTTCAGGAACGGAGTTTACTATTCGCACTATTTAGGGCCGTCGTTGTTCGGACGTAAATTGTCAGGCACCGTTTTTTTTACCGACACCCGTTTCAGCACGGCTGACCAATACGCAGCGCTTTACATGGATAGCATGCAGCAAGTCGGCTTTAACCTAGCCCTCGCAACAAAGAGTTCGCGAACAGGCAGTTTCGTTCGCCGGACGATCGATGCTCAGGATATGCGTATCGGCATGACCTACACAACCAGCGATTTGCCGCAAAATAAGACCGTCAACATTGATGGTTTTGGTGTTAATTTCGGTTTCAATTTTTAAAGGCCATACTAAACCATGAAGAAGCAGCTCATTTGCATAATTTTATTAGGCTTGTCCGCTTGCAGCATCATCTATGGTCCTTCAGAAAGCCGCAAAGCGATACAAACGGGGCTTTATGAAGGCATGAGCAAGGCTGACATGCTGAAACGACTGGGGGATCCTTACAAAATTGACCACTTGTCGACCGACGAGGAAATTGCCTATTACGAAACGGATGGGCTGGCCGGTACATTTTGTTTGCAATACACAGCCATCCGCCTGCTTGACGGCAAAGTTCATGAATGGGGCAATCAGGTTTGCAAGGAACCGGACGATAACACCGATCCAGAAGCAGGCAAACTAGATAGCTCGCTGAAACAGTAACTATCTTCATGATAGTAAAAAAACAATTTGCATGGCTTTTTTGGCTTTGTGTGTTTGCCATTAACACGAGAAGCCATATCGTGCGTATCTAGCCTATTTTAGTTGCTTAAATCAATAAGACAATCCACGCGTTTTTTGGGAGAGGATAATAATGAATAATCGCTTAGCTTATTTGGCAATACTATTTCTGGCTGGATTTTCGTATCAAGCTGATTCTGGTTCTTTAGTTTTACCTGAAGACGTTGCTAAAGCTTATGTTCAGGCAATTACCAATGGCCCGGGTTCCAAAGTGGCGGGCTCTATTGATTATGATGCCTTAGGTTGCACAGCGGCGACCGTATTCGATGAACAAAAGTGCCAAAAAATTGTTTTTAACGGCAAGGATGGCAAAACGCTGCTGATGGAAATGATTACGGCAAGCAACATTGCCGACCTTGTGCCTATTGATGATATACGCAGGGTTTACGGTAATGACCCGCAATATCAAGATGTCCGCCAGATATTTTTCTATCTCAGCACCAAAAACAGCGGTTGGTACGCTTATCTTGAGGGCGATACTAAGGCGAAAGCCATACTCCAGCGCCATCTGGAATCAACCGGCCCAGGTGGTATGTACGGTGATTTTGTCTGGCCATTTGACGCTTCAGACCCTCAAAAAGCAAAAATCACCTCGGCCGGAATTGATTTTATGATCAAGACCTTACCATCAGCGACGGCATTGGATGCGAATAAGTTTCCACTTTATTATTGGGCTTTGCAAACTAATTTTAGCGATATGGCCTATCCGCGTGGATTTGATTTTGCAGGCGTTTCCGGCATTGATGCTAATCGTTGCAAAGATACGACTACAGCGTGGGGGCATGTCGGCTTACAATATTTAAAGAACAATCCAAGTTTGCCCAATAATGCCCAACGCCAGGCAAATTGGGGTGGTGGTGGTGACGGATCGGGTAATGATGACTACGGTTGTGGCGGCAGTGATGTCACTAAACTTAACTGGAAAGCCAATGTCTGGTATGAATATCGAGTAACACGTGCCGTCAAACGTGCACCAAAACTGTGGGAATGGGTGGGTGAAATCTATAAAAAAGGTGAAGCGGCACCGGTTTACAGCAGAACCATTTTTGGTGGTGAATATGTGACTTACGCGACGACATGGGCAGAACTGATCAATATCAGTTGCACCGATCCAAAATTGATCACCCAATGGGCGAATCCGTGGATGGGTAACGCCAGCGGTAAATTTCGGGTTGGACGAATTTCGCTGAATTATGGCGGCGATGCTTGTTTGCGCTCGAAAGAAATCATTGCAGACCAATGCCATGCCAAATGGACGCAAAACCAAGGCGCTGTGAGTCCCGTCGGACATGCAGGAGCAAATTTATTGCGTAAGTCAAACCAAACTGATTTGTTTGAAAGTTATTGCCAGCGCACTCCCGATGCCACTGAAAAAGCCATAGCGAAAGCCTATGTCCAGGCAATTTCAGGAGGTTCTGGAGCAAAGCGTGTGTCCGGCAGTGTCGATTTTATCGCCCTGGATTGCAAGGCTGACACCGTATGGGATGAGGCAAAATGCCAAGCTGCTGTATTCAACGGCAAAGATGGGAAAACGGTGTTAATGGAAGCGATTACCTCGGTAGCAGATGGCAATTGGTTGGCCTCAAATATTAAATCTATAATCCCCGAAGATGCGATGACTCGTATCATGACCGATCCCCAATACGCCCAAGCCAAAGATATTTTGATTAATATGGCGACGCCAACTAACGGTTGGTATGACTATCTGGAAGGGCAAGGTAAAGCAAAAGACGTGCTACTTCAATACATGAACTCTATTCATTGAAATGCAACCCGTTGGGGTGGCGCGGAAACGAGAGTGTAAAAAAGTCGTGTAAACAGCCATTAAATAAAATCAGGCATTCTGTCCTGATACATTATCGTAAGCTGATTAATGCTCGGCTTCCAATCACGTATGATGCCGTTACGGTCGTGTGGCGTTTCAATCTCAAGCACACCGTGATTGCCTTTGAGTGTTTTGCTGCCTTAGCATTCCTGCTGTTACCGGAACGACAGCCTGTCGGCGAGTGCTTGGGGTAACCCAGAAGGGCTTCCATTTATGCATTCAATGAAGCTTCCACTGTGATTTTGAGTCTTCCAGATTAACGAAGATAGGTCCGCCTCAGACTTAATCCTGTGCAAATCTTGAATCGCTGTAACTACCCCCATCTGATCGAGAAAACATCTAAGTTTTGAAAACCGGTAACGCCTACCGTCACACGAAACGAAGGGCGCGCCGCGCGCGCCTTTTCCGGTACCGAGCCGCCGATGGTGCGCGCAGCGCGCCCTACGGAGAGAAAAGGCTGAATAATGACCTCTGGCAAAAACTTCAACGCTTTTTGACTCATATGGGAGTAATACTGGGGCTTTGATGATGTGGCTTATATTCCTTCCTACCAAAGGAATTCAACTGCATTGAAAATAAGCGGTTACACGAAAATATTTACACTCCCGAAAAAAACCGTTTTAAGACCGTAAAAACGCAAGAAACAGTGGGGTATAATTTTTAATTCATTTTTCAAATTCAGGATATGACCATGAATATGTTTATTTTAAGTTTTAGCCTATTATTGGCGCAATTTATCGGTATAGCCCAAGCCGGAAACCTTGCCAATGGTGGCTGGACACCTAGAAATTGCGGTGTGAAACCTAGCGCGCCTTCGATTGCAGACGACTCTGTTGAAACCTTCAATAAAAGTATAGCCGCTATCAACAACTGGCAACAACAGGCGAAGGTTTACTTTGAATGCCTGATTAAAGAAGCAAACACCGATAATGGCATCATTGCCGACACCGCCAATAAAGAGCAAGCGGAATATCGGAAAAGCGTCGAAGCGATTGGCGTAGCTGCAGATGCGGCCAAGAAGAAACTGGATAAATAGTAAAAAAATCGATTTGTTAGCTAATTTTTTTCGCATTGTCGCATGGAAAATACCTCAAAACCCATACTAAAATCCAGTGTCAACATCGAAAAACTGCATGGAAATATAAACAAATCCAAACTTTTCAAAAACACTGTGGTGCATGAAGATGCATGGCAAGCACCACAATTATTGCCTGAACAGCAAAAGCGGATGGCTGGTTAGTTGCCAATTTATTAGCATTGCTCAACTATTCATAAGATAATGTCCGAAACCCTGGACTTTACCATTTCACCGCATTGACTATGACCGCACCCTCGCCCACCGATATGGCTTTATACTGGAACGAAGCCTTATCCGACGATTTGTTAAGCTTTTTTACCGGGCGCATCAAATGCCAAGAAGCCGCCGCCGACCTGACGCAAGAAACTTTTCTGCGCTTTCAGCAATTCATTCAAACTACGCCCCCCAATAACGCCCGTGCCTTGGCGTTCTGCATTGCCGTCAATTTGGCAACCGATTACCAGCGGAAAATGAAAGTTCGGCAAAAAGTCATGGTCGATGGGGAAGCTGGGGCCAGTCGTCGCCCTTCCGACGCACAAACTTTGCCAGATACCGGACCTGAGCGGATTGTCATGGCCCGCCAACAGTTGCAGTTGGTGTACACCGCGCTGGAAGAACTCCCCGTGGACTGCCGCAATGCCTTCATAATGCACAGCATCGAAGGGCTGACACAAACCCAAATCGCTGCCCGTTTGGAGGTTTCCCAAGTCAAAGTCTATAGACTGTTGATTAAGGCCATGAGCCATTGTCAGCTCAGGCTGAATGCCCAGAATGAACCCAGAACCTGAACAATCAAAAATAGTGAATATTTTGATCCTATCAAACGTCTTACTCAGTGCCGACCCGGATTTCTGAGCGCCTTAATGCCTACCGATAAATACCCAGCCAGTTTGCCGCCCTTGCAACAACAAGCCATCGAATGGCTGATTAGGTTGCGTACCTTTGAGTTGACCGAATCCGAAACCCGTGAATTTGCCGATTGGCTTTCGCACGACCTCAGCCATGCTCATGCCTTCGCCAATGCCGAAGACCTGTTCGAGGCCATGACCCAAACCGTGC
This sequence comes from Methylovulum sp., assembly GCA_030653435.1. Lineage (GTDB taxonomy): Bacteria > Pseudomonadota > Gammaproteobacteria > Methylococcales > Methylomonadaceae > Methylovulum. Next base: position 2,824 of record JAURZI010000111.1, on the reverse strand, counting down.
AAATGAAAACGGCGGTTACCGCACCCAAGCCAAACAGCGGACGGCCTGATATAAGCACTACTGTTGCGCCATTTCGACAGCGCCGCCCTAGCCGCTGGCTGCTTATACCGTTGGCCTTGACTGCTTCATGGCTATTCGCGCTCAACTTGGTATTGCCCGAACAAGCCAGCCTGTGGGACGCTTACCTGAGTGACTACCATACTGGCACGGGTGAACAACGCACCTTCCAGCTTACCGATGGGAGTCTGTTGTTTTTGAACACCAATACAGCGGTCTCGGTGGATTACCAAGACGCTACACGACAAATCATCCTCCATCACGGTCAAGCCCAGTTTACCGTGGCTGGGGATCAAGCCCGCCCGTTTTCTGTCAGCACGGGTGAACTCCAAGTGCACGCTTTGGGTACCGTGTTTGAAGTCTATCGTAAGGCTTCCGGCGACATAGATATTGACGTTCAGGAACATGCCGTTGCCGCCAGCCTACCCGCCGGCGGGAATAATCCGAAAAATACGCCAGTGCTCATCAAGCAAGGCCAGCAACTGCGTTACACCCACGGCAGCGGCATACTGAACGCGCCGGAAACTGCTGACAGCGAACTCACCGGTGCCTGGCGGCAACGCCAGGTTATCGTCAAGAATCAACCGCTCGCCGAATTGGTCGCAGAAATCGAGCGTTACCGCACAGGCCGTATCTTTTTAGGAAGCGACAATCTTAGTAAGCTACGTGTGACTGGCCTGTTTTCCCTTGCCGATCCTGAAGCAGCACTGACCAAAGTGCGGAAAATACTGGGCTTAAAAGAAACCCGCTTGGGAACATGGTGGGTGCTGTTGCACCATTAAGACCAAAAAATATCGGATCACGCAATCTAAAATAACGGCCTGCTGTATAAAATCGCTGCCACCTTCGTCTTAGTTAGTTATTACAATAATTAACGAGGGTAGAAAATATGTGCGAGAACGACACGTCTGGGCAGCAAAGTAAGTTTAGGTTAGTTATCATCCCCAAAATACAAAGGATGGCCTGTACCGGACTGGGATTCGGCTTGATCGCCTTAACCAGTACCGCTAACGCAGATGAGGCTGCCCGTCATTACCGCATCCCGCTACAATCACTCGACAGTGGCTTGTTGAGGCTAGCCGCTGATTCCGGTATGGAAATCCTGTTCACTGCCAATCAGGTGCGCGGCGTGACCGGGAACGGGCTGGAAGGCGATATGACCCCGGCACAAGCCTTATCCACGTTGCTGCAAGGCAGTGGGGTGACCTACCACTTTATCGATGCCAATACCGTGACAGTGGCAGCGGCAGACCCTAATTTCAGAAAAACCGGCTTCACCAACGAAACACCGAAACCGCAATCCAGCAGCGAAACCACATTGCCAAAAGTGAGAGTGGTAGCCCATTCGGAAGCAGATCCTTATGATCCTGGGAATACCAACGATCCCTATAACAAATCCTATGCTGTAACTGATTCTTCCACGTCCACCAAAACCGACACGCCGCTCATGGAAACGCCAGCCTCCATTCAAGTGATTCCTAAAAGCGTGTTGCACGACCAACAGGCTTACCGCCTGGAAGATGTCATCAAGAACGTCAGTGGCGTACAGACTCAGCATTCGTTTGGCGGCGATTATGAAACTTTTGTCATGCGCGGTTTTTTGCAAAGTACCGCCAATTACCGCAACGGTATCCGCATTCCGGCAACCAAATTCGACTTGGCCAATGTTGAACGCGTTGAAGTGTTAAAAGGCACCTCCGCCATGCTGTATGGTTTCGGCGATCCGGGCGGTTTTATCAGCACGACGACCAAGCAACCCAGTGCCGATCCATATTACTCGGTGGAGCAACGCTTTGGCTCTTACGATTTTTACCGCACCGAAGCCAGCGCCACAGGGCCATTAAGCAAAGAACACGGACTGAATTACCGTATGGACTTGTCATATTTGGACACCAACTCGTTCCGTAATACCGACAAAGACCGCATCTTTTTTGCGCCGACTTTAAGCTGGCAAGCCACATCCGATACTAAATTGACGCTTTCGTATGAGCATTTCGATGAAAATAACTCTTACGATAACGGCACACCTGCCATTGAATTATCTGGTCGAGGTACAGGCAATGCTAAGTTGGCGCCGATTTCGCGTTCGACAACCTTCATGGATCCCAACTTAACGAACACCAACACCAACGATTTGATCGATTTCAGAATTGACCAACACATCAACGATAAAATTAAGCTCAACGCCGGGACGGTCTATTCCCAAAACCAGAAACAATGGGAAACGGTTTATTTAACGAGGGTTGATGACAGAATTCCAGGCAGTCCAGAATTTGGCAATGTAAATCGCAATTACTGGTTTGGTCCGGAAAAACTTGATTCGCTCACCGCTTGGGTCAACGGCACCTTCGATTTTGAAACCTACGGTGTCAAGCATAAAGTGCTATTGGGTGGCGAGTATTACAATAACAATTTTGAATATCAGGTCGCCTTTGGAAAGATTGATACCATCAATATTTTCAGGGATGATAACCCTCCTGGGGTATCGTCCGCGCAATTAGCGCAATATCGAAACCAAGCCCCTGGTTACGACATCGGCACCGAAAGCACTTCCAAGGCGCTTTATTTACAGGACCAAATGACGATTTGGGACAAGTTCCATATCATGGGCGGCTTCCGTTACGACTCATAGGCATCAACTTAAGAAAACTTAGACAAACTTCCCTTATTTCACGCATGATAGATCAAAACAACAATCAGGCACAAAAAAGGAAACATGAACATTTTTTCAAGAGTTGCCCGTGCATTGCAACACGTTTTAAACAGC
>JAURZI010000090.1 GCA_030653435.1 Methylovulum sp. | reverse complement strand
ATATGCGTAAAAAACACGGCGTTAAACCCTTTTTTTAATAATAAACTGGCTTGCTAAGCAACATTTAGTGCGTTTTTTAGAAAATGTTGCTAAAAATCGCTTTACTAGCTCGCTGGATTTTAGATACTTTCACAGTCTCTGAAGACGATGGTCAGCCCTAGTGGGCCGCCCATCTGCCCTCTGCGCCATTCTGAGGTAACTTTGTTACCCCGCCAAGTATTTTTATTAACATAGTGGCATGGCTATTGTCAGTTTAAGTGCCCAACTTAAAGTTAAGCATTGTATGCTTGTTTTTGGGCATGGTCTTATCACCATAAACCAGTTTGATGATGTCTTTTTTTGCTTCTAGCCAGTCGAGTAGCTCATAGCCGGGATAAAAATTGCGTTTTTCTGCCTTGTAATAGGCTGCTTCAGCGATCATGACATCCAGGTCAACATTAAGTGGTTGCGTGGGCGGTAGTGATGGTAATGTGAAACCGAACCTTAGCAGGTTGGTGAAATCTTGCGGGGAGTGTCCGTTGATGCCAATTGCTGCGGGTTCAAATTCAGTCAATGTCCTAAATAACCGGTCCCAAAGCGACAGTACCGCGCCATAATTGCTGTCGTGCTCGTTGCGTTGCGTGGAATGATGCGTGCGATGCAGATATGGGACAATAATAAAATATCCAAGCCATTTTTCACCTTTAAAAGCAATATTGGTGTGATGAAACATGACAAACAGCGTGATGATAGCCTCATTAGCCAGCACCATAATTTGGTCGACACCCAGTAAGACAATATAAACGGCTTTTAGCGTGTTCGTGACCAGCAGCTCGATAAAATGAACCCGAAATGCCGTTGAAATATTTAGGTAAGGGTCATTATGATGCACGCGGTGAAACATCCACAGGCGGTCGAATTGATGACAGGCTTTATGCCATAGGTACAGTAGCAAATCGAGCAGGACGAATGACAGGATGGCTTGCCATAAGGGGCTGTCCAGATAACGCAACAGCCCTTGTTGTGAGTAACGCTGGGCGAGCAAAAAAAGCGATGAAACCGATAATAAGGACATGGCCGTGCTGTTAAAAACAAATAGGCTGATGTTCGTTTTGTAGGACTGGCGTAGCGATCTTGCTGGCAGTTTTTGCTGTGGGAAAATAAATTCGAGCGTTGATAGGATGCCAAAAGACACGAGCAGGATAACGGCCATCAATTCGCCTGATAGCGTGATCGGCCATTTGAAAGACGTTTCAAATAAATCGGATAGGCTTAACATGGGCTTTCCTCAGGATAAGGCTGGCGCAAGTGTTCAGTTGCAAAATGTAATCATAGCCGATGTTAGTTACAACAGCATGAAGCCAGCTTTGCCCTGAATAAGCGCCGGTAATATATCATTTACCAGCATATTACATGCCATTTGCCGGGACGTAGCGGCCTAACGCTGCCGTAAACGGCTGCATGCCTTGATAAGAAAGGACTGGGGGGGTAGCGCATCATTGCAGCAGGATAGTTTCTGCAGAACGTGAAGGTGTTTGGGTGTATCGGTCCGGTGCAATTGTGTTTTAATTTGCACCAAATAAGCCATGTATTGCTATATTGTTAATTAATAGTGTGCATATTGTTGCCATAATCGGCTATATGCGGTTAAGTGCTGTTAAGCGAGTGTTGTTTTACAAGCAATCGCCGTATTCCATGACTAACAGTCGGCAATCGAAAAAAGTGTTGGGATATTGCGTACTGATAAAAAAACGCAGGATCAATTCTAAAAGAAGATAGAGGGTTAGCGCACGGGCGCTGGCCCCCCATAGTTTATGGGCGGTATTTGCAGAGCACCGCCAAACCGATGTGACCCACCAGAGTATAGGCAAAAGCAGCATGCCATGGACAGTCTTCCAACTGGCTATGGTATAAGTGACGTTGCTTATACGGTGGTCGATATAATAAAGGATGATATTGACCAGCAGAAAAAACGGCCAGAATGCACGCCATAAGGCAACGTGACCCAACCAGGCGGAATGTAGCAACAGATACCAGTTTTTAACAGGTATGTCTTTCCAGCTATGATTTATTTCGGGGGCATAAAAATAACTTAAACAAAAAACCGCACCTAAAAAAATAAGGGCTTCAAGAGGGGTAAACAGATGTGTATAAGTAAAGATGATCGGTAGGGTGTTAATAAACATATCTGGTTCTGGAAGGTGGCGGCTAAAGATGCCCTTTGGAGGGGTTAAGTTCGTAATTCTTTACTAAGTGAGTATTCTTATCAACTACTTATTTACGGATCAGCTATTAGTTTTCGCTGGTACCGGCTAATCTTAAAACACGCACTCAAATAAATCTTCCTGCGCGTTCATCAAAATCGCTGCAACCGACGGATGCTTCAACTTTCGTTGTGCGGTAATCGCATAAAACCGTTCAACAACGCCATCTACTTGCCCCAGCAAAACCGTACCGTATTGACGATTGATCTCATTTGCTACCGCCATCGGCGAGAAAAACAAACCTACCCCCGCCGCGCCGAAGGTTTTTAGTAATGCGCTGTCTTCCACTTCCGCTTGTATCGACGGACTAAGTTCGTTGGTATCAAACCATTGGTTCAGCGACCGCCGTAACGCGGTATTGGCGGTTGGCAGCAAAAAAGGGGCGCCGTTAAGCGAACGAGGAAAATCCTGCCGATAACGCCCCGCCAAACTGGATGCAGCAAACACACCTACGGCCGATTCGCCCAGCAAGTGATTGAACACCTTGGCCCCGCTGGCAGGCGTGGCAGGCATATCAGCCAACACCAAATCAATTGTGTGCAAGGCAATTTCCGACAACAGACGTTCGGTTTTGTCTTCGTAACAATGGATTTGCACAGGTTCCGGTTGCTTCAGCAACGGTGCAATCAAACGATAGGCAATCAATTTGGGTAATGCGTCAGCAACGCCCAAATGCAGGCGCAAACCGCGCTCGTTGCCCTGGCCTTTCAGGGTTTGCGTTAGTTCACGACCCAGCGTGAAAATTTCTTCCGCGTAATTGAATACCGTCCGCCCCGTGTCTGTTAACGCGAGCTTACGGCCTTCTTTTCGTAACAACTGCGTGCCGATGTTTTGTTCAAATACCGCCAATTGCCCGCTGATGGTCGGCTGTGCCAGATGCAGCAAAGCACAGGCCTTGCTGACGCTACCCTGTTTGGCAACCGTCCAGAAATAATACAAGTGTTGGTAATTGAGACGTTCCATAGCTCTTTAATTATCGTAAAAATCTATATTTAAAATCGTTTTATTCTATTTTACTATTTTATTTGATGCCCGTATATTGTTGTCACTACCTTAGCTTGGTCTGGCGCATGTAAACCTAACTCCTATCAGCCTATTGATATATTCCGGTAGGAATACAACTTGGTCACAAAGAAAATAATCGCTAGAGAATAGGCGCATGAATCATCAAACTCCATTTGAACGCTTACAACAGCTTATCCGGCTGGAACACCAGGATATCAACACTTTGTTGGCCTATGGGGTCGGTATCGGCTTAATGTCGCTGGCAACGCCCGTTGCCGTGCAAGCGTTGGTTAACACTATCGCCTTTGGCGCGTTGTTCCAGCCGTTGCTGGTGTTGACATTAGTGTTGCTGGTGTTGGTCGGTTTCAGCAATATGCTGGCGGGCTTGCAGTTTTATGTGGTCGATATGCTGCAACGACGCTTGTTTGTGCGCTTTTTCGGCGAAGCGGCAGGACGATTGCAACAAGCGATGCTTGCCAGCCGTGATAACCTCTATCTGCCGGAATTGGCGAACCGTTTTTTGGATGTGGTGACGCTGCAAAAAACCGCTTCGGTATTGCTGCTGGAAACCTTGGGCTATGTGCTGCAGACAGTCATTGGTATGGTATTGCTGGCGTTTTATCACCCTTTATTGCTCGCATTTGATTTATTCTTGATCGCGATGCTGGCCATTATTCTATTTGTGATGGGTAAGAACGGATTAAGCTCCGCGATAGCGCAATCCAAAGCCAAATACGCGGCGTTGGATTGGCTGGAAAACATTGCCACGAATGCGTTATTGGGCAAATCAGTCAGCGGCGGTGCATTTTTGACTGCGAAAACAGAGCGTATCGCCGATGCTTACCTAGAAGCGAGCTATCAACATTTTCGTGTGCTGGCTCGGCAAAACACTGGCGCATTAGTGCTGCATACCTTGGCTAACACCTTGTTGCTGGGCATGGGCGGCTGGATGGTGATCGAACATCAGCTCAGCCTGGGGCAATTGATCGCCGCTGAACTGGTGGTCAGTGCGATGATTTACGGCCTGACCCGTTTAGGTAAGACGCTGGATAATTACTACGAACTGCTGACCAGTCTCGACAAAATCGGACATCTCCTGGATTTGCCCCAGGAAAATCCGCACGGTGCCGAACCATGTCCTAGCGCACAAGGGTACCAAGTTGATGTGGTCGGTGCTGCCTTACCTGACAGTCCGCAATTGGATGTACTGCGGTGCATAAACCTGCATGTGTCGTCGGGCGAACGTTTAGTGATTAGTGCAGGTGTGGAACACGGCAGTTTGCTTGATGTGCTGTTTGGCTTGCGCGCGCCCAGCGCCGGTTACGTCTGCCTGAATGGGCAGGATATCCGCGATGTCAATTTGCGTTGCTTGCGTGAGACAGTGGCTTTAGTACGCGATGCGGAAATCATCACGGCTTCGGTAATCGACAATCTGGCGTTGGGTCGCGACTTAAATATAACGGATTTGCAACAGGTGCTGAACAAAGTGGGATTACTGCAAACTATCCTCAACTTGCCGGATGGTTTGGAAACCCGGTTGGCGGTCAACGGTGCGCCGCTGTCGCCTGAGCAATGCCTGCGCTTGACCTTGGCACGGGCGTTGTTGATACAGCCGCTGTTGCTGTTGCTTGACGGCGTATTGGACAGGTTGGACAGCCGCTTTTTGGTACCGGTTTTGGATAGTTTGTTTGCTGATGGCTCGACTTGGACGTTGATGGTGAGCAGTCAGAATGCTCAAGTTATCAACCGATGTTCGCGGCATGTGCAAATTGTGGATGGGGTGTTACTGGAAGAAAAGTAGTTATTTCATAATTTCATCGTTCCTACGCAGAACGGCACTGCCATTAAGTTAAACCGGGGCAAAATAGCTTTAGCTGTTTTTGATGAGCCAACCGTAAATACACCAATAGCCAAAGCTGTTGGATTCCAATCTTGGATGGCTTAACTGAATGGCTGTGACGCATAAATGGGGGGAACGATAATCATAAAAAGCGAATAAAACAAGCAACAAGACATCCATGAACCCAATACACAACGACATACCGCCGCTAAAAAACCTGGATGCCGCTGCGACCGCGCCATTGGCGCACCGCATCGCACGTTCCCTGGTGCTGATGTTTGCCGTGATGCTGGTATTGCTGGGTTTCACCCCTTGGCAGCAAAACGTGCGCGGTGTCGGACGTGTAGTAGCTTACAAACCGGCCGAACGGCAGCAAATCATCAGTGCACAGGTCGAAGGCCGTATTGCCCATTGGCGGGTTAGGGAAGGGTCCCAGGTTAAACGAGGCGAGGTGTTGGCGGAAATCAACGATAACGATCCTCTGTTTTTGGAGCGCATCAACAATGAACTGCAAAGCTACCTGGCTAAACAAGTCGCAAACGACAGTCGCGTGGAGACTTTTCGGCAACAATTAAAAATGGTCGAAAAAGCCAGACCGCAAGCCCTGACTGCCGCCGAATCACGCATTATGATGGCGAAACAACGCCGCAGCGCGGCCCAGCAAACGGTTACAGCGGCCGCCGCCGCGCGGCAAACTGCTGGTTTAAATTTGGTGCGGCAACAGCAATTGCAAGGCAAGGGTTTGGCGTCGAAACGAACGCTAGAGTTATCACAGCTGGAAATAGCGCAGCGCAGCACCGAAGTAGAACGCAGCAAAGCCTCATTGGCAGCAGCGGGTAGTGAAGTCGAAGCCATTAACGCCGATCGGGAAAAACTCGCTGCCGATACGTTGGCCTCGATTGAAAAAGCGCGAGCGGATTTACAAAAGGCCATTGAAGATCAGAACATCGTGCGTGGCGAAGTGCTGAAATTACAAACCCGACTGGCGAGACAACAAACCCAGGTCGTGACGGCGCCGCGAGACGGTTCGGTTTTGCGCCTATTGGCAAATCCGGGTGCAGAAATGGTCAAGCCGGGTCAGCCATTGGTTATTTTGGTGCCAGATACCGCCGAACGTGCTGTGGAATTATGGGTGGACGGCAACGATTTGCCGTTGATCGTGACTGACAGCCCTGTGCGCTTGCAATTTGAAGGCTATCCGGCGATTCAGTTCGGCGGCTGGCCGGAGTTTTCGGCGGGGTCGTTCGGCGGCAGGATAGCGTTGATTGACGCGACAGACGATGGCAAAGGCCATTTCCGGGTGTTAGTTACCGCCGATAAAAATGATATTGCCTGGCCGGATGCCCGGTTTCTTCGCCAGGGCGTGCGTGTTAACGGTTGGGTTTTGTTAGGCCGAGTCACGCTGGGGTATGAATTATGGCGAATTTTTAACGGCTTTCCACCCATGGTGTTGCCAGAGCCGGAGTTGATGAAAGCGGGTAAAAGCGATGTTAAATCAGAAAGTGATGGGGGAGAAAAAGGGTGACTAATCACATCATTCCAAGAACTTGTGGACATTTTATTCTTGCTCCGCTCCAGCGCGCCTCTTGGGACATCAATGCTAATGCGGCCAATGAAGAGCCTGTGTTCCAGAATGAATTCTCACGTCGCAGCATGGCCGTGCGGGTATTTTTGATAGTGTCATTGACGATTTTTCCAACCGCTCATGCAGAACCAGTCTTGGCGTTGAATGACGTCATCAATTCCGCACTGCACGCCTTCCCTACCCTACTTGCAACCGAACAGCGCAAGGCCGTTGCTGAAGGCGAGTTGCAAGCAGCGGAAGGCGGTTTCGATACACAACTGAAAATCCGCAATAACTTTTCCGTAGCCGGATTATACGAAAACCAAAATAACGACGTAGGCTTTGAACAACCTACTGCATTCGGCGGCGCAACGTTTTTCGGCGGTTGGCGGCGCGGTGTTGGCAATTATCCGGTGTACGAAGGCAAAAACCTTACTGCAGACGCCGGTGAAATGCGCGTCGGCGTGAACATCCCGTTATGGCGTAACCGCGATATAGACCGTCGTCGCGCCAGTTTGCAACAGGCTGAATTGGCAAAACTGATCGCAAATCATGATTACGATCAGGCCTTGCTGGAAGTCCGTCGTTTGGCGACCTACCGTTACTGGGATTGGGTATTAGCGGGACAACGCCTGCAAATCGCTAAGCGCTTGTTGCAAATCGCCGAACAGCGTAATGCCGGAATCCACGAGCGGGTTGCTGCTGGCGATATACCGGAATTTGAAGCGCTCGACAATCAGCGGGCAATCATCGAACGCCGAGAGCGCACAATCGCTGCACAACGTTTATTGGAGCAAAGCGCAATCCAGTTATCGCTGTATTGGCGGGATGTGGACGGTGAGCCGCGTTTGCCGGGTGCTACTCAACTCCCGTCCGGTTTTCCTGTACAGGGACCGCAAACCACGCTGAGTTTTCAGCAAACCTTGCAAACAGCACAAAACCACCGCCCGGAATTGCAACGCTTGAGCATACAACGCCAGCAAACCCAAATCGAGCTGGACTTGCAACGTAATCAACGCGCGCCCGGCGTGGATCTGTCTGTGATGGGCGCACAAGACTTAGGTTCGAACAAGGACAAGCTCAATCGCGAAGAATTATATGTCGGCTTAAATCTCGACATTCCATTGCAACGCCGCGTCGCTACAGGTCGCACCCAAATAACCGCAGCGAATCTACAACGGCTGAAATGGGAACGGCAAATGTTGGAAGACCGCATTGCCGCCGATGTGCAAGACGTATTGTCTGCATTATCCGCTGCTCGCCAGCGGGTAGGGTTGACCGTCCAGCAACAGCAAGCGGCGCAGCAATTGGAACAAGGCGAGCGTGACCGTTTTGATCTGGGCGAAAGCACGATGCTATTTGTGAATCTGCGCGAAATCGCCCATGGCGACGCGGCTTTAATGGCCGCCGATGCCGCCAGCACTTTATTAAAAGCCCATGCCGATTACCAAGCGGCTCTGGGCTTAACAACCCATTAGTCACCCTTAAATAGGAGAACGCTATGAAATCACAATGGCCTACAGTGGAAACGCAGATAACTATCGGCAAAGTTCTTGTGGTCATGTTATTGCTGATTTATTTCATTCACGCGCCGCTAGAGTTTTTTCACCAAGTGTTGCAATTATTGCATGTCATCTATGAATGCTTTGCGTTTGTCGTGGAAGAAATATTGCATCACAGTTTGCACTTGAGCAAATTCGAGTGCCAGTTGATTGTCTTTTATTCGAGCTGGTGTTTGGGCTTGCTGAGTGCTTATTACTTTGGGCGGCGACTGCCTGACATGATACAAGCAATTAAAAGTGATATTTCCACCCGTTATTTCAACTTGAAAAACCATACCATACAGCTATGGACTGCTTCGAGTTGGCCTGGAAAAATCAGGTTGTTGCTGATTCAACTGGGGTTGTTAATGGGCACGCTGGTTATCGTGCTGACTTGAAAAGCGCGATTAGGCGCCATCTTTGCGCGTAATACCGATAATTCCCAAGCCCGGGGGGGCGCTTCTGGCGGCATTCTCTGACAAGCGTCACTGCCATTAAGCCGGAACAGAACAGCTTTAGCTGTTTTTGATGAGCCAAGCGTTGAGCCACCAGCCTTGGATAGCTTAGGCAACTCGCAAAAATAAAACGCCGTTGGCTGTGCGAAGTCTAAGCCACGAAGCCAATTTGTTCACTTCGACCCGGCTCAGCGCACGGCCTATGCGACTGGGTGGTTTGTTTTTGCGGGCTAACTTAATGGCAATGATCCAGGAGCGTAGGAACAATAAGAATTTCTGGATGATTTATTGATTGTAAAAATACAATTACACGGCCAAAAATATTTTTTGCTTAATATTGATTTAGGCTCATATCGCGTTGTTTTTCAGTTATAACCCAAACTACTTTAGCTTCCGGAGAGGCAAAATGACCACTGATATCACTTACGATGACAAAGCTCTGCAAGCCAGCATCAAATCACTCAAAACGATGCTGGCGCAGGTGCTGAAAAGCCAAGCCAACCCGAAAATCATGGCAACGGTTGAGCAATTGCAAAAACAATTTTCCGCTTTGCATCGCGATGACACCCCCAGCAAACGTAAACAATTGGCGGACACCCTCAAAGGTTTGCCGGCCGACACCCTCACCGAAGTGATACGCGCCTTTAGCTTATATTTCAGCTTGTTGAATATTGCCGAAGAGGCCACCAACTTACGCCATCGCCGTAAGGACATCGAAAACAACAAGCATTTTTGGCCCGGCTCTTTCCATCACACTTTGCAGCAATTCCAGCAACAAGGTCTGGCTATTGAAGATTTGCAGACCCTATTGAACAACCTGCATTATCTGCCAGTGATGACCGCGCATCCAACCGAAGCCAAACGGCGAACAGTGCGTAGTGCATTGCGGAAAATTTTTGTCAGTTATGAGCAAATCGATGACCAGCGCCTCAAAGGCTATTACCGCCAACAAGCCCTAGAACGTCTGCATAGCCAAATCCAATTGCTGTGGAAAACCGACGAAGTGCGAACCCGTAGCATGAACGTGGTTGATGAAATTGAAGCGGGCTTGTTTTACTTCCCACTGTCACTGTTTGAAGCCACCGCAAGGGTGTACCGCAACTTCTTGCGAGCCGTGCAGGATGTTTATGGTGCGGAAGCCGCACAACAACTGAACATCCCCCATTTTTTGAACTACGGAACGTGGATAGGCGGCGACCGGGACGGCAACCCTAATGTTAAACCGGAAACCACCGCCCATGCCCTGCGCTTGAATTCCCGCACCATCGTTCAAGAATATCTGCAACGCATTGATTCCCTACGCGAACAACTGGCATTTTCAAATGGTTTGTGCAAACCCAGTGCTGAGTTCTTCACTAGTTTGGATAGTGACCGTGCATTAATCGGCGAACATGCCAAAACACTGGAGCGTCCTTTTTTGCAAGAACCCTATCGGCAAAAACTCTCACTGATGCGGTTTCGCCTGGAACAACGTTTGCAGCAAATCGAGCAGTGCATTGACGGCTACGATGCCCAGTTGGTCAATTACGCTTACCGCAGCGCAGGCGAATTTTATGCTGATTTAAAGATTATCCAACAATCGCTGCTTGGTCATGGCGACCTCGCGGTGGCAGACCTGGAATTGCAGGATTTACAGCGCCTGGTAGGTACTTTTGGTTTCCATTTGATGCAAATGGACGTGCGCCAGGAATCTACCCGCCACAGCGAGACCGTTGCTGAAATTTTCACCGCCGCGTTGGGCATGGATTACTTGGCAATGGATGAAGAGCAACGCCTAAAAATCCTGGGTGAAGCCATCGCCACGCCCGGCGGTTTGGTTTACGATGCAACGAAGTTATCGGATGCCGCCACCGAAACCTTGGAATTGTTCCGCGTCATGGCGCAAATGCGCCGCGAAATCGGCGGCGATTGCTTCAGCAAATACGTTATCTCGATGACTCATGCCGCCAGCCACATCATTGAAGTATTGCTGCTCTCCGCCCAACATGGCTTGGCGGGGCGCATCGGCGGACAATGGTTTTGTCATATCGGCGTCAGCCCGTTGTTTGAAACCATCAACGACTTAAACCATATCGACAGTGTTTTGCGTACCTTGTTTGCCCAACCTGCCTACCGCGCTTTGCTGCAAGCCTCAGGCCAACGGCAGGAAATCATGCTCGGCTATTCCGATTCCTGCAAAGACGGCGGCATCCTGGCTTCGGCATGGGGCTTGTACAGGGCGCAGCAGCAAGTCATGGCGATTGCCGATGAGCAAGACATCCCTTGCCGTTTGTTCCACGGTCGCGGCGGCACCATCGGACGGGGCGGCGGCCCTACCCATCAAGCGATTTTGGCGCAACCACCGGCTACCGTGCGCGGACAAATCAAATTCACCGAACAAGGCGAAACCCTGTTCTACCGCTACAACAATATGGAAACAGCGATGTACGAACTGACTATGGGCATCACTGGCCTGATGAAAGCCAGTATGAGCTTGGTGCACACCGTGGAGCAAGACCGCCCCGAAAATCTCGCCATCATGAGCGAGTTGGCGCAAATCGGTGAACGCGGTTTTAGACAATTGACCGAACACACGCCAGGCTTTTTGGATTATTTTTACGAAGCCACGCCCTTATCGGAAATAGGTGGTCTTAACATCGGCTCACGTCCCTCGCACAGAAAAAAACAAGACCGTTCGAAAAATTCGGTACGCGCGATTGCCTGGGTTTTCTCTTGGGCGCAGTCGCGGCAGACGTTTCCGGCCTGGTATGGCATTGGCGCGAGCTTGGAAACTTGGTGCGCGGGAAAACCGGATCGCTTGGCGGCGCTACGTGAGATGTACCAGACATGGCCGTTCTTCCGCAATTTGCTGAGCAACGCGCAAATGGCTTTGAGCAAAACCGACATGAACATTGCCCGCGAATATGCAAGCTTATGTTTGGATGAACAAGTCGGCAAAGGTATCCATGCGATGATCGCAGCGGAACATCACCGTAGCGTAGAATGGGTTTTGGAAGTTGCGGAAGCTGACCATTTGCTGGCGGATAATCCAGAATTAGCCGTGTCTTTACATCATCGCAATAATTATTTGGGGCCGTTGAATTACATTCAAGCCAATTTGCTGAAATTAGTGCGTGAAGAGCAAGTGGATCACAGTGGCGAGAATCCGTGGCGTAAACCCTTATTGCGGACGATTAACGCGATTGCGGCGGGGATGCGGAATACGGGATAGGTTTTGTGTCTTTGCGTTGCTTATGATCTTGTTTGATCACGGTATCAATCCATTCAGGCGGTCCCAATTCGTCAACCATGCCCAAATGATTCAAGTTGGAACGGTTGTAACAAGATTCGATGTTAATGGTTTGGCTTTTGGCTTCAGTGATGTTATGTATGGTTTAAATTGCTTACATTCAACGCTGAAGTGCAATCCTACTCCCATCTGAGTCAAAAAGCGTTGAAGATTTTGCCAGAGGTCATTATTCAGCCCTTTCACACCGCAGGGCGCGCTGTGTGCGCCATCGGCGGTTCGGTACCGGAAAAGGCGCGCGCGGCACGCCCTACGTTTTGTATGACGGTAGGCGTTGCCGGTTTTCAAAACTTAGACGTTTTCTCGATCAGATGGGAGTAAATAATCGGATATAGAAGCGATGCCTCGCTCAGCCCGACAACCGTTGCTGCCATTGTGCGACTTTAGCAGTTAATTCATCGAGATTAATTGTCGTCAGCTGGCGTTGATTTAACAAGCGCTTGCCGGCCACCCAAACGTCGGTAACCTGCTGGCGGCTGGCGGCATAGACGATTTGCGAGACGGGGCAATATAAGGGCCGGGTTTCCAGGAGGTTCAGGTCGATAGCGATCACATCGGCGGCTTTGCCCACGCTTAACGAGCCGATTTCATGCTCCAGGCCCAATGCCTTCGCGCCGTTAATCGTCGCCATGCGTAATACCGTCATCGCCGGAACGGCGCTGGCGTCCCCGGCGACCGCTTTGCCTAACAAGGCGGCGGTACGCATTTCACCGAACATGTCCAGATCGTTATTGCTGGCTGCGCCATCGGTGCCCAAGGCGACATTAATTCCGGCGGCGATACATCGGGCGACCGGGCAAAAGCCGCTGGCGAGTTTCAGGTTGGATTCCGGGCAATGCACGATGTGTGCACCGGCTTCCGCCAGCATGGCGATTTCTGCATCCGTCAACTGGGTGGCATGGACCGCCATGAGTGACGGATTGACCAGGCCGAGTTCATGTAGGCGCTGCAAAGGTCGTTTGCCGTTGTCTTGCTGGGCTTGTTCGACTTCATGCAAGGTTTCGTGGACATGGATGTGTATCGGTCGATCCAGTTCATCGGACAAGGTGCGGATTTTTTCCAACGGCCCGTCGGAAACGGTGTACGGCGCATGCGGTGCAAAGGTGGTGCTGATGAGCGGCTGATGCCGCATGCGGTCATACAGGGCCAGACCTTTTTCGATATAGGCGTCGCTGTGTTCCGCCCAGATGGTGGGAAAGTCAAACACGATCAGGCCGATACTGGCGCGCATGCCATGCTGGATCGCTTGTTTTGCCGTGATGTCCGGGAAAAAATACATATCGTTAAAACAGGTCGTGCCGCCCCTGATCATCTCGGCGATGGCCAAATCGGTGCCGTCCCTGACGAACGCCTCACTCATCCATTTTTGTTCCAGTGGCCAGATATGGTTGTTTAGCCAGTCCATCAGCGGCAGGTCATCGGCAATACCGCGCATCAAGGCCATCGCCGCATGGGTATGGCTGTTGATTAACCCCGGTAATAGCGCATGGTTATCAAGGGCTTCTGTGCATGCGCCCTGATACTTTGCTTGTGCAAGATGAGTAGGCAGCACCTCAATAATTCTGCCCGCATCAATGACCAGTGTGTGATGTTCCAGCGTTACGGATTCTGGTTCAACGGGTATAATCCAGCGTGCGTGGATGAGGGTATCGACAGCTATCATGGGACGTTCCTGGGTGCTTGCACTTTTAAATGACGAATTATAACTTTCACGATGAGTTTTGATAAATGAATAAACTGACTGTACAGTCCTTGCAATGGACGGGAACTGCTTTAAAAGTGCTGGATCAGCGGCAATTGCCGGACATCTGCCGTTATGATGAATACAGCGATGCCGCCGGTGTCGCTGAAGCGATTGCGACGATGCGTGTGCGCGGCGCGCCGGCCATCGGTATCGCTGCGGCTTATGGCGTGGTATTGTCCGCTTACCGGCATTACTCGGCGACTGCGGACAATTGGCGGCAACAGGTTGCCGCCGATATTGACAGACTTGCCAAATCCAGGCCTACAGCGGTTAATCTGTTTACCGCACTGGACCGGATGTCGGCGGTATTGGGCCTGGTCAGCGCTGATCCGCTAGTGGCGTTATTGGCCTGTGCCGAAAAAATCCATGCCGATGATATTGCCGCCAATTATAAAATGGGCGAGCTGGGGGCGGATTTGCTGACCGGCGCTAAAGGCATATTGACGCATTGCAACACCGGCGCCCTGGCTACCGGCGGTTACGGCACGGCGTTAGGCGTTATCCGCAGCGCTTATCAACGGCAGCCGGTGCACATTTATGCCGATGAAACCCGGCCTTGGCTGCAAGGTGCGCGCTTAACCGTTTGGGAACTGGCGCAAGACGGTATTCCATCCACGCTGATTGCCGACTCGGCAGCCGCCTGGTTGATGAAATCAGGTACCGTGGATTGGGTCATCGTCGGTGCCGACCGCATTGCCGCTAATGGCGACAGCGCCAACAAAATCGGCACGTATTCGCTGGCGGTGTTGGCTAGGCAGCATGGCGTTAAATTTATGGTGGTTGCACCCACGACAACGATAGATTGGACGATTGATAGTGGCGCACAGATCGCTATCGAAGAACGCCATCAAAATGAATTGCTGCCGGCGTGTTATTTCGGTGCAGACTCGCTGGTCAGAGCGTGGAATCCGGTGTTTGATGTCACGCCGGCTGAACTGATTTCCGCTATCGTAACTGAACGCGGCGTTATCCTGAACCCATCAACACAAGGTGTGAGGAGCTTGCAATGAGACTGGCTAAAAAAGGCAACAACCCGATAGTCGCCATCGGTTATTTCTTAAAGGGGCTGAAATTGCTGCTCAGCCCTGAACTGCGTAGTTTTTTGATTATCCCGATTTTGATTAATCTGGTGTTGTATAGCGTGGCATTAACGCTGGGTTACTATTATATGAACGATTTGATAGACAGCTTTATACCCGGCTGGTTGCAATGGCTGGACTGGATATTATGGCCGTTGTTTTTTATCTGTTTTTTTATCGCGGGGTTTTTCACGTTTACGGTCATGGCCAATATGATAGCCGCACCGTTTTACGGAAAGCTGGCCGCAAAAACGCTGGTGGTCATCACCGGCTTGACCAGCAGCACGCCGGAACAGCCTATAGCCAAGGTCATGGCCGCAGAATTTAAACGGGTTGTGTATCTGGCAACCCGTGCCGTGCCGTTACTGGTATTGTTTATTATTCCAGGGCTAAACGTCGCCGCGCCTTTCTTGTGGGCGTTGTTCGGCGCGTGGGGCATGGCGTTGGAATACATGGCTTATCCCTTCGAAAATGAAGGCGTTTTATTCGCTGAACAAAAACAGCTCGCCAAGGAAATACGCTTGGGCGCATTAAGCTTTGGCGGCCTGACCATGATGGGGCTAACCTTGCCGGTGCTGAATATCGTCGTCGCACCGGCGGCGGTGATCGGCGCGACGGTTTATATTCATGAGCTTAAAGAACAGGGGCGTTGACAGATTTTCAGTTAATGGGGTTGGTATGACTCCATTGCTTCAGGTGCAATTTGCAGGGATTGATCCGTTACCGATCAACTGATGTTAAAAGCAAGCTATATAGCCCTTAAACGAAAATATCAGCGGTTTGATCTGGCGGCCCTTTACCAAAGCTAGCCATTTTGAGAACATAAGGCCATGATGCGGGTTGGGTGACGCCAAACTTGACCCTAACCCAAAAAATATGCTGGCATAGATAACCCGTGCGCTATTTTTACTGCTCCCAGCAAGAATCAGCATGATGGTTAGGATTGTGCGCCGATTTTGCCCCCCGTTTTTTTATTACAATCACGATAGCTTTTTAAATTAAGGGATACACACATGAAGACTGATCTTTTTACTGTTGGGATGTTGCGGCACGTTTTTCGTGGTTTTGTGCTGTCAACAGCATTGCTGGGTTCAGGATGCGCGTCTATGGGCCATGAGTTTCCTGCCGGGCAAGTACAGACGATACGCATAGGCGAAACAACGCAAAATGATATTTTTACCACCTTCGGCACACCCTGGAGAAGTGGTATAGAAAATGGCCTGAAAACGTGGACTTACGGCAATTATCGCTATAACGCCTTTACCGAGAGCGAAACCGAGGATTTAGTGATCAAATTCGACAAGCGTGGCGTGGTCAGCTCTTATACCTACAATTCGACTAAACGCTCAAAATAAGCCAGATCTTGCCTGTTTTAGGTCAGTCACCCAGATAGTCGAGTCACAATGAATTTAAGCCAGATTGAATTGTTGCGCGTTTTGCAGGAAACCGGGCTGAACCTTTCCAAGGCCGCAGAACGTATGCACGTTGTGCAGTCTGCGGTCAGCCGACAATTACAGCTATTTGAAGAAGAGCTAGGGTCGCCGTTATTTGAAAGAAAAGGCAAAAAACTGACTGCGCTGACGCCGTTGGGGCAGCGCGTCATGGACGAGGTTGCCGCTATTAACCAGGCCAAACTCAATATTCAGGCGATTGCCGCCGATTTCCTAGACAGTAACCAGGGCACTATCCATATTGCAACGACGCATACCCAAGCGAAATATTTTTTGCCGGAACCGATACGGCGCTTCCGCGAAAAATATCCCGGTGTCAGGATCTATATGGTGCAGACTTCGCCGGAACAACTGATCGCACAGCTCCATGAGCACAAAGCCGACATCGCCATCTGTACTGAAAAAGTGGAAGACGATGCCGAATTGGTTACCCGGCAATGCTATGAATGGCACCATGCGGCCGTGATGCCCAAAGGCCATCCCTTGTGCGTAGGCGAGTTGTCTTGCGGGCGTTTGGCGGATTATCCGATACTGACTTACAGCTTCGGCTTTACCGGGCGCTCGAATATTGAAAGCGCGTTTAAAACGGCAGGCGTGAAGCTGGATATTATCCTGGCGGCAGCCGACACCGATGTCATCAAAACCTACGTGCGTCTTGGCATGGGCGTCGGCCTCATTGCCGGCATGGCTTATGACCCTTACGCGGACCAGGATCTGGTTATCAGGGATTTGTCACATCTCATTCCACGATCCATCACGAAAATCGCCTATTTAAAGCAGAATTACCTGCCTTTATACAGCCAGCATTTCATTGATGAGTTGCTGGTTGCCGCCCAAGAAAGGATGTTGGCGTATTGAGCCCGGATATGCTTTTCGTGCCGCATACGCGCTGACAAATCGGCTTTAGGTACGCTCATAGCTCCCTCAATACGCACAATGGCGCTTTATCCAGCACGCCCCGCAATCCCCAGCATCCTGTCAGGGCCACCGACAACGCCCCGGCTAAGGGCACCAGTAACCACAGATAAAAATTGGGGTGATAAGCGATGTCTATGACCCGGCTATATAAGGCATACAGCAGCGCTTCCGAGATAATGACCGCGAGCACGCCGGATAACCCGCCCAATAAGCTGAATTCAATGATATGGGCGGATCTGAGCAAGCCCCGGTTTGCGCCCAAGGCGCGCATTAACGCGCTTTCATAAATGCGACTGTCCAGGCTGGCGTAAACGGCCGCATACAGCACAGCAATCCCGGCCATGATGGCAAAATACAACAAATAATTGACCGCTTGTGTGGTGTGCGTCAATATGGTTTTTATTTGATGCAAAATCTGTTCAACCTCCATCACCGTTATGCCGGGGTATTGTTTAACCAGCGTATTCAGCAGGTTTTTTTGCTCCGGCGCCAGATAAAAGCTGGTCAAATAAGTGCTGGGATAGCCGTCCAGTGTGCCCGGCGAGAACACCATATAAAAATTCGGCTTCATCGTATCCCAGCGCAAAGAGCGGATGCTGGTAACATCCGCCTGGAACTGCCTACTGGTGACGGTAAAGGTCAAGCGGTCGCCGACCTTGATATGCAGGCTTTCAGCCAGTTTTTGCTCTACGGAAACGCGTCCAGGCCGTTCGCTCAGCCACCAACTGCCGGCCGTAATTTTATTCTCGTCAGGCAGTTGCTGGGCCCAGGTTAGGCTGAGTTCGCGGTGAATGGCCAATTCGCCGGAGGAGTCCTTGCTGGCGGCTTGTTGCACAGGGGTATTGTTGATGGCGGTCAATCGGCCACGGGTCACCGGATAAAACCGGCTGCCGCTGATCTGTTGCTGTTCCAGCGTCTGCCGAAAAGCGTCGAGCTGGTCGGGGAAAATATTGAGCGCGAAGTGGTTGGGCGCTTTTTCCGGCAATTGCTGTTGCCAGTTGCGGATAACGTCGTTATGCACGGTAAAGCTTAGTATCATCGCGACCATTGTGATGCTGAACGCCAGAATTTGGCTGACAGCGGCGGGGCGGTCACGGGTGAGCCCCTGCACTCCGAAGCGCCAGCGCAGACCCAGCAACGGCAACCATTTGCCGGCTGCGTCCAGCAATGCCGATAGCACCATGCCCAGCGCCAGCACAGTGGCCGCGCCCATGCCTAGCAGTGTTGCCGTCATGTCCAGATCGCCGGTATATTGCCATAGCAGCAGGCCGATGACAGTCAGCGCCAGCCCATAGCTCAGCCATGCGCTGCCGGGCAAGGGTGCCAGATCGCGGCGCAATACCCGCAATGGCGACACTTGTTTAAGCCTGAGCAGCGGCGGCAAGGCAAAGCCCAGTAATGCCGTAAGGGCGATAATAAACCCGAAGCCAAGCGATAGGATAGAGGGGGCTGCCAGCTGTTGGGGCAGCAAATCCTTTAATAACAGGAACAAGCCCTGTTGAGCGAACCAGCCGAATACCCCGCCGATACAGCTGGCGATGAGGCCCAGTACGATAAACTGGCTGACGAACAACCACAACAGGTCGCGCTGCCTGCAACCCAGGCAACGCAGTAGCGCCGTGCTGTCGAAATGGCGCTCGCTATAACGGCGGGCTGCCATGGCAATTGCCACGCCGGAAATGATGACGACCAGCATGCTGGACAAGCCCAGGTAACGCTGTGTCCTGTCCAATGCGGAACCCAGTTCCGGGCGGTCTTTGTGGATGTCCAGAAGGCGCTGTGCAGCCGTTAGCTGGGGTTTTAACCAGTCACTGAATGCGGCCAAGGCCGGACTGGTACCGATGAATTGAAAGACGTAATGGACGTGGCTGCCTGGCTGGATTATGCCGGTCGCCTGCAAGTCGCCGTCATTAATCATGATCCGCGGCGAAAAGCTGTAATAATTGCCTTGCTTGTCGGGTTCGTAGGTGATGATGCGCTGGATGGTCAGCGTTTTTTCGCCGACATTCAGCGTATCGCCCAGCTGAAGCTTCAGTGCCGACAGCACACGCTTGTCCACCCAGACCGCGCCGGTTTCCGGCCCCTGATGGGCTATGGTTTCCGTTACCATATCGCCGTCGGCGGTTTTTAAAAAACCGCGTAGCGGATAGCGGCTGCTGACGGCTTTAACACTAGCCAGCAATAATTCGTCGTGTTCTATGAGCACACTGGAGAATTCTACGGTCTGGGCCTGGCTTAGCTGTAGTTGCGCCGCTTTAGCCCGCCACGCGCCGGGCATCGCATCGGGGCTAGCGACGGCCAAATCCGCCGCGATAAATTCTGCCGTTTGCGTAGTCATCGTGAGCTGCAAGCGGTCAGAAAACACCGCTATCGCCGTTGAGCTGGCGACGGCAATGATTAACGCGCACAGTAATGCCGTCAATTCGCCGGAGCGCGTGTCGCGCCACAGTAAGCGCAAAGCAAGCTTAAAACGGCTCATATGATCCGCCCCGCATCAAGCCTGATGGTCCGCCCGCAACGCGCCGCCAGTGTTGGGTCATGGGTGACCAGAATCAGCGTCGTGTTGTTTTCCAGATTAAGCTCAAACAACAAGTCGATGATATGGGTGCCGGTTTTGCTGTCCAGATTGCCGGTAGGCTCGTCGGCAAACAGGATGGCCGGTTGTCTGACAAACGCCCTGGCCAGCGCGACCCGTTGTTGTTCGCCACCGGACAACTGTCGGGGAGTATGGTTTAGGCGTTGCCCAAGCCCGACGCGGTGCAGCAGGGCTGTGGCTGCGGCCTTGGCTTGGCGGTCGCCGGCCAGCTCCAGCGGCAACATGACGTTTGCCAGGGCGCTAAGCCCAGGCAGCAGCTGGAATGATTGGAACACAAAGCCGACCAGCGCATTACGCACGGCAGCCCGCCCGTCTTCATCCATGCGCGTGAGCGATTGTCCATTTAGACGGATAGTCCCTGAGCTCGGTGTGTCCAGACCCGCCAGCAAGCCGATTAAGGTGGATTTTCCGGAACCGGATTCGCCGATGACGGCAATGCTTTCACCGGATTTGATTATCAAATCTATAGATGACAAGATATGTAGTGTGCCATCGGAAGTCATAACAGATTTACCTAGGTTTTCCGTTACGATTATGTTGTTTAATCTATCTGCTTGAGTGTGCATAATGTCCAGATTTTTAGTTGCTGTGCTAATGTCGCTAATGTCGTCGGCCGCTATGGCCAAGCCGCCGGTCATCATCGTGTTGGGTGATAGTATCAGTGCCGGCTATGGAATTAAAGAGGACCAGGGTTGGGTGGCTTTGTTGCAGGCTAAGCTGGCAGAAGCGCACAGTAACTATAGTATCAGTAATGAAAGCATCAGCGGCGATACCAGCGCCGGTGGTCTGGCGCGTATAGACCAAATCTTGGCGGCACAAAAACCGACCGTGCTGTTGCTGGAGCTCGGTGCTAACGACGGATTGCGGGGCTTGTCGCCGGTGGCTATGAAAAACAATCTTGCCGAAATCACCCGACGCGCCCGGCAGGCAGGCAGCAAAGTCCTGCTGTTGGGCATGAAAATTCCGCCGAATTACGGCAAGCGCTATATTGAGCTGTTCTATAAGGTTTATCCGCAATTATCCCAGGAATTGGGCGTCCCCCTAGTGCCTTTTATTCTCGAAGACGTCGCGTTAGACAAGGCGCTAATGCAGGCGGACGGATTGCATCCGAATGAGCTGGCACAGCCTTTTATCGCCGACAAAATAGCCTCGTATCTTTTCCCCTTACTCAACAACTGAGAGTGACCGATGACCGCATTAACATTGAAACAAGCTAATCTTATGATCAATACGGCTATCCATGTAGCCAGGGAATTAAACTTGGCGCCACTGACCGTGGTGGTGCTGGATGCTTCCGGCCATGTCAAGGCCATGCAGCGGGAAGACGGCGCCAGCATGATCCGGCAGCAAATTGCCACGGCAAAAGCCTGGGGCGCAGTCAATATGGGCGTGTCGTCCCGCAGTCTGGCGGCGGTCGCAGAACAGCGCCCCGATTTTATGAACGCGTTGATCGGTATCGCGGGCGGCAATATTATGCCGGTGCCCGGCGGCGTGCTGATCCGTGATGCCGACAATAACCTTCTGGGTGCGGTTGGGATTAGCGGCGATGTGTCTGACCAGGATGAGCGCTGTGCGATTGCCGGGATTGAGGCGGTCGGTTTTTTTGCGAGCATTTAGGGCAAGGTGAGCCTATTCAGGTTAATGTCCTATCCCTGTAGGGCGGGCCGAGCGCGCCTGCTTAGATGTTTGGGCAAGATGCCACACTTTGGCGCGTGCAGTGCGTCCTACAGGAGGAACTATGTGCTGGAGCGGTGAAGCGTCAACAGTTTTAGCGGCAGTCGGGTTATCGAGCACCGTTTATTTTTATTATAAAAAAGAACCGCTGGCGCTGTGTGCGGCGTTGGGTTTTTTTTCCCTGATGGAAGCCTTGCAGGCTTATACCTATACCGTGATAGACGATTGCGCCAATCCCGGCAACCAGGTGGCAACGTTATTAGGTTATATCCACATCGCTTTTCAGCCGTTTTTTGTCAATGCGGTCTCGCTCTATTTCATCCCCGACACGGTCAGCCGGAAAATATCTCCGACCGTGTATGCCATTTGTTTCATCGCGACGGTTTGCCTGCTGATCCGCTTGTATCCTTTCGAGTGGGCGCCGGCCTGTTACGAGGTTAAAACCAGGATAGCCTTGTTCAGCAACTACTTCGATCCGTTCACGGTGCCGTTTTGCGGCAAGCGGATTTGCTCGGTTTCCGGTGCATGGCATATTGCCTGGGAAATTCCGGCGATTGCCAATCAAGTCCTGTTCAATATGTATATTGTCGCAGCATTTATCATGCCCGTGTTGTACGGCTCCTGGAAAATGACGGTTTATCATGTTATGACCGGGCCGTTGCTGGCGTATTTGAGTACGGATAACCCCAATGAATGGGCGGCGGTGTGGTGTTTATACTCGATAGGCTTATTGTTGCTGCTGCTGAAAACGCCGATACGCGGCCATCTGCATGTGCGTAGCTGGTTTTGGTGGAAATGGCTGTCCGTCCGGGCATAGCCGATAGTCTACGTGATCCGGTAACAATAAAGCCGGGTCTTGCGTCGATCTGCCAGCGTGATGACGGATTCCGGTTGCCAATCGGGGATCGGGAACGATGAACTGATGAACAGGCTGCCGGAGCGCATGTCCCGGCTGATTTTTTCGCTCAGTTTAAGCATCACGGCGGGGGACAGGAACGCGAACACCACATCGTAAGCATTCAGACCGCAATGCCAGAAACTGGCGCGCCTTGCCTGTATGTTAGCCAGCTTACGGCAGCGTAAGGCCGTGATTAACCAAGGCAACGGCGCAAGTTCTACGGCATCTATCGCCAGCAACGGATGACAGCGCGCCAGCGGTATGGCCAACGAGCCTATGCCCGCACCGAGATCGGCGAAGTTTTCGGCGTTTTCCCGTTCAATAATACGGGCGACAGCGTCGGCTGCCGCAGACGAAGACAGAAAAAGGGGCACATCGCCTTTCACGGTACCCCAAAACACCAGCGCCAACAGCAACGTAATGGCGAGATAAACCCCGGAAGGCAGTTGCAAGCTCAACAGCGCCAGTGCAGTGGGCAAAAACAACAAATGGATAGGCAGCCACCAGGGCGGCTGGCGTAGCAGGTAAGCACAAGCTGCTGCTGCGGTGGCCTGAAGCAGGGCCAAACGCACTGTTCCGTGCAGCAGTCCGGGTGCTAACGAGGCCAGCAGAATGGCGAGCGCCAAACCGAGGAACTGGGCCGCGAATGCTTTAATTAATGTCGCCAAACCCGTTCCGGCAAACGCTTATCGAAGGGCTGTTTATCACGGGTAAAGGCCGCGTAATAATTTCCTGAGAGCGAGTGCGCCATGTGTTTTTTGCTATGCCGGGAGGCGGTTGCTCTTAGCCGCACGGCCGGTTATTTGGCGATTGGCGGTTCAGCTGCCGGAGCAGGCACAGGTACGGGAACCGGGGCAACCGTTGGCGCTGGCGCTGTTTTTGCGGCTTGTTCTTCTTTGGCTTGCCGGTTGCCTTCGCCCCAAAGCGTAAGGGTAATCATGACAAAAACTGTGGTGATGGCAACGATTAAAAACCGGTCCGGTTTTTTCAGGAAGAACAAAGGCCAGCCCGGTTTCACCATTCCGATGACAAAGAACAGAAGGGTCCACAGGGCTAAGTCGAAAGAGGCTGTTATCATTATATTTACCTGTTAAGCTTTTACTTGAATGAATATACATTATTATGGGCAAGGGTTTTGCAGCATACGCTTGCTGGCGGGTATTTTAATGATTTTAATTCCTAATGTGCTGAATTATTTAACCGCTGGCGCATGAATTAGGCTTTGCCGGCTGTATCAGGCTTTAATCAAGGCACACTCGTGCCGAAAAACGTTGTAGTCACTAAGATAAACAATCAGGGGGCTTTATGGGTGGTTTTGGTGTATTTGTTCTGGTGTTATTTGTTTTTGCGATATTGCTGGTGTTCATGAGCGTTAAATCCGTCCCGCAGGGCATGGAGTACACGGTGGAACGTTTTGGTAAATATACCAATACGCTGACGCCGGGCTTGAACATCATCATGCCGATTATCGACCGCATCGGCAAGAAGATGATTATGATGGAACAGGTCATGGATGTGCCGTCGCAGGAAGTGATTACCAAAGACAACGCCATGGTCACCGTCGATGGCGTGGTGTTTTATCAGGTCATGGATGCCGCCAAAGCCGCTTATGAGGTCAGCAAACTGGACTGGGCGATTTTGAATCTGGTCATGACCAATATC
This sequence comes from Methylovulum sp., assembly GCA_030653435.1. Taxonomy (GTDB): domain Bacteria; phylum Pseudomonadota; class Gammaproteobacteria; order Methylococcales; family Methylomonadaceae; genus Methylovulum. Next base: position 21,122 of record JAURZI010000090.1, on the reverse strand, counting down.
CGCACCGTCATGGGTTCTATGGATTTGGACGAATTGCTGTCCCGCCGCGACGATATTAATGCCAGGCTGCTGATGGTGGTTGACGACGCGACCACGCCCTGGGGCATTAAAGCCACGCGCATTGAGATCAAAGACATTGCGCCGCCTAAAGACCTGGTGGAAGCGATGGGGCGGCAAATGAAAGCCGAGCGTTTAAAACGTGCGTCGATACTGGAAGCCGAGGGTTTGCGGCAATCGGAAATTTTACGCGCGGAAGGCGCGCAGCAAGCGACTATTTTGGACGCGGAAGGCCGTAAAGAAGCCGCTTACCGTGATGCCGACGCCCGCGAACGTATGGCCCAGGCGGAAGCACGGGCGACGTTAATGGTGTCTGAAGCCATAGGCAAAGGCGATATACAAGCCATTAACTATTTTGTCGCACAAAAATATATAGAGGCGTTAAAAGAGATTGCGTCGGCAGACAACAGCAAGCTGATTTTCATGCCTTTGGAAGCATCCAGTGTCATCGGCGCCTTAGGCGGCATCACCGAACTGGCCAAACACGCGATGAATAACAAGGGCTAGCGATGGACGGATGGGCATTTGTGTTTTGGTATTGGTGGGTGTTGGCACTGGTGTTTTTAGTCATAGAAATGCTGGTGTCCGGTTTTTTCTTTTTATGGATGGCGGCGGCAGGACTGGTGACCGGATGCCTGATCTGGGCCATACCGTCAACCGGCATGGAAACCCAGGTGTTGCTGTTTTCCGTGCTGTCGATAGCCGCCATTTTGATTTGGAAGTTTGCGGTCAAAAAAAGCGTTATCAAGTCGGATCGGCCTTTGTTGAATAAACGCGGCGCACAATATGTCGGTCGGGTTTTTAATTTGCATGAAGCGATAGAAAACGGGCAGGGCAAAATAAAAGTGGATGATTCTATTTGGAAAGTGCATGGCGAAGATTGTGCCGTCAACACCAAAGTGAAGGTGATCGCTATCCGTGGGACGGTGTTTGATGTGCAACGGGTTGAATAAACACGTAATGGTCGGCAAGAGCGCTGTTATGCCCGGCGGCGGTGCACTCCGATGGAAAACAGTAAAAAGTGCTGAAAAAGACAAACATGCCTAAACGATTGACGCCTGCCAAAATTTCCTTGCTTTATGCCGGTTTTGCCGTGTTATGGATTATAGCATCCGGGTATTTATTGACGTTTACGGTCGCCGACCCCGTCATCCAAAACCGTATCGAGATAGGCAAGGGGCTGGTTTTTGTTGCGGTCACCAGTTATTTGCTTTATTTGGGACTTAAAGGCTGGCGTGCGTCATTTGATGTTGAGATGTCCCTGTGCGGCAACCTTGACCCGCCTAAGGCGGTAAGGCCGCTCGCCTTGATTGCTGCGTTGGCGCTGATCGTCCCGCTGGCCTGCCTTGCCTTAGTGCAGATTTCCCCAGTGTACGAACGGGCGCTCTGGGTCAGCGTTTTTGCTTTTTTTTTCAGCGTCGTGTTATGCGTAGTCTTTTTGCAGCTATGGTACCAGCAGCAACGTATTTATCGATATGCACTGGAAGCGCGCTGTACGGCGGCGGTGGCGGAAAGCGAGGCGCGTTTTCGCGCGTTATTTAACCAAGCTGCGGTCGGCGTCGCCCAAATCAACACGGTTACCGGCGAGTTCGTGCGTGTTAACCGCAAATATTGCGCGATAACCGGTTATAGCCTCGAGGAAATGATGGCGATGACCTGCACCGACATCACTGAACCTGCCGATCTGGCCAGCGATTTAAGCCATATAGCACGTCTCAAAGCGGGTGAGCTGCACGAATTCAGCCTCGAAAAACGCTATATCCACAAAAACGGGCAGCCGGTCTGGGTGGAACTGACGCTATCTCCCATGTGGGAACCGGGTGCCCAACCTGATTATTGCATTGCCGTAGTGCATGACATTACCGAACGCAAACGGCTGGAAGAAGAACGCCAGGAAACCCAGGCATTGTTCCAGAAGATCATCAGCCGCTTGCCCGGCGTTGTTTACCAATTCCGTTTACGCCCTGACGGGAGTTTCTGTTTTCCGTTCGCCAGCGAGGCGATGCGCGATATCTACCGGGTTGATCCGGCGCTTGTTCGCGACGATGCCTCCCCAGTGTTTGCAACATTGCACCCGGATGATTATGACGGCATTGTGGCTTCCATCGAGGCATCTGCACAGAATTTGACGCCTTGGCATTATGACTATCGGGTGAGGTTCGATGATGGCACGGTGCGCTGGTTGTCAGGGAATTCATTGCCGGAGCGCGAGGCGGATGGTTCGATGATCTGGCACGGTTTTATCACCGATATTACCGAACGCAAGGGCGTTGAGGCGAAAATCCAACGCATGACTAACCTCTATGCGGCATTGAGCCAATGCAACCAGGCCATTGTCCGTTGCGCCACTGAAGCGGAGTTATTCCCGCAAATATGCCGCGATGCCGTGCAGTTTGGCGGCATGAAAATGGCTTGGATCGGCATGATAGACCCCGACAGCCATTGGATCCACCCTGTTGCCAGCTTTGGCGCCGGTGTTGAGTATTTACATGAACTGCGTATCTCGGTGGATGTCGACAACCCCTTCGGGCAAGGCCCGACCGGTATTGCCCTGCGCGGGAACGAGCCGGTTTGGTGCCAGGATTTTATCCATGACCCCCGTACCGGGCCGTGGCATGAACAAGGCAGGCGCTATGGTTGGGCGGCATCGGCCGCGTTGCCGCTACACCGCAACGGCATGGTCATCGGCGTGTTCACGTTATATGCCGATGTAGTCAACGCCTTCGATGAAGCTGAGCGTAATCTGTTGCTGGAAATGACCATGGACATTGATTATGCGTTGAATAATTTTGTCCAGGAAGCCGCCCGCCAGCAAATCCAGGCCGCACTATGCGAAAGTGAGGCGTTTAACGTCAGCGTGCTGGATTCGTTGCTGCAACATGTCGCGGTGCTGGATTCAGCAGGCTTCATTGTTGCCGTCAACAAGGCATGGCACCAGTTTGCCGAGCAGAATGGCGCGCCGGATAGCGCCCTTAATTCACATGGCGTCAATTATCTTGATGTGTGCGTAACTGCGCCCAATTATGTTTTGGATAAAGAAGTTGCGGAGGTACGGCAAGGCATCATGGCGGTATTGGCAGGCGCATCGCCGGAGTTCAGCATGGAATACCCATGCCATTCGCCGACTGAGCGCCGCTGGTTTCTGATGCATGTCTCGCCGTTACAGGGTGCTCGGCGTGGCGCAGTGGTCGTGCATGAAAATATTACGTCCCGCAAACTGGCGGAATTGTCCTTCCAGGAGAGCGAACAGCGCTTACGGACCATCATCGAAAACGAACCGGAATGTGTAAAAATTGTTGATGCAGCGGGTCATCTTTTGGATATGAACCGGGCGGGGCTTGCGATGCTGGAGGCCGATAGCCTGGAAGCCGTGCAGCAGCATGGTTTGGTTAACTTTTTACTGCCGGCATACCGGAAACCGTTTGTCGATTTGCATCAACGCACGCTGCAAGGTCAGAGTGGCGTTTTGGAATTTGAGATCATCAGTTTAAAGGGCAGGCCGCGCTGGCTTGAAACTCATTATGCGCCGCTGCGTAGTGAAGCGGACGGCAAGATTGAATTGCTGTTGGGTGTCACCCGCGACATTACGGTACGCAAGCAGGCCGAGATTGCATTGGGAGCGAGCGAGCAGCGTTACCGCTCACTGTTTGAGAATATGATTAGCGGTTATGCCTATTGTCAGATGCAGTACGATGCAGGCGGTCAACCGGTGGACTTTGTCTATCTGGATGTCAATAACGCTTTCACGCGGATAACGGGTTTGGATGATGTTGTCGGTAAACCGGTTAGTGTTGTTATTCCGGGACTTAAAGAACTCAGCCCTGAGTTGTTCGAGATCTATGGACGGGTTGCCGCCACCGGTGTCCCTGAGGTTTTTGAGTTTGATTTCAAACCTAACAACCAGTGGCTGATTATCTCTGTTTACTGTCCCGAACCCGGATTTTTTGTCGCTGTTTTTGACGATATTACTGAGCGTAAATTAGCTGAAGCCGCGTTGCGGGAGAGTGAATCGCGTTTCCGCGTCGTCTTCGAGCAGGCGGCTGTCGGTGTTGCCCAGGTTGAAACCGCAAGCAACCGATGTGTCCGTATCAATCAAAAATATTGCGACATTTTGGGCTATACGCGTAAAGAGATGCAAGGCGCGGACTTTATTGAGCTGACCCATCCTGATGATGTGGCGCTGGATCGTTTTTATAAAGAGCGGCTTAATGCCGGAAAAATTAGCGAATTTACGCTGGAAAAACGCTATTTTTGTAAAGACGGCAGCACTAAATGGGTGAGCTTGACGGTGTCGCCGATGTGGGTAAGCGGTGCGAGTCCTGATTACCATATTGCCATCGTCTTTGACATCACCGAGCGCAAACAGGCCGAAACGCAGCTAAAACTTACCAGCAAGGTATTCGAGCAAAGCGGCGAAGGCTTTATGATTACCGATGCCGACCGCAATATCCTTACGGTCAACCGCGCCTTTACCGCTATTACCGGTTATAGCGAGTCCGACGTGCGGGGTATGCAGCCATCACTGTTGGGTTCGGGCTTGCACGATGATAGTTTTTACCAGCAGATGTGGGAATCCATCCTGACGCAAGGCCACTGGCAGGGCGAGATCTGGAACCGGCGCAAAAACGGCGATATTTTTCCTGAGTTATTGAGTATCAGCGCGGTGACCGATGAGCTGGGTCATGTATCGCATTATGTTGCCGTATTCACCGATATGTCCAAGCTTAAGGAAACGGAAAGCCAGCTTGAGTATCTGGCCCATCACGATTCACTAACCCGTTTGCCTAACCGTTTGCTACTATTTTATAGGCTGAAACACGCTATCGACCTAGCTCTGCGCGAAGGCAAGCAAATGGCTTTGATGATGCTTGATCTGGATCATTTTAAAAATATCAATGATAGTTTTGGGCATTTGGCGGGTGATGAATTGCTGCAACAGGTTGCCGAACGGCTGATGGGCAGATTGCGTAAAGCCGATACCGTCGCCCGTCTGGGTGGTGATGAATTTACCGTGTTGCTGGAAGATATTAGCGCGCCGGAAGATGCCGGCCGCTTAGCCAAGTCCATCATTGCCGATTTAAGCGAATCCTATCAGCTTAGCCAGTGGGGCGATGTGCGGATAGGCGTCAGCGTCGGCATCAGCCTGTACCCACAGCACGCAGACACGCCGGAAATGTTGCTGCAACAGGCAGACACCGCGCTGTATCTGGCTAAAGCCCAGGGGCGAGGGCGCTATGCTTATTTTTCCGATGAACTGACCATTGCCGCACGCACCCGTATAGAGCTGGAAGCCCGGTTGCGTAAGGCCATCGCCCAAAACGAATTATGCGTTTATTACCAACCCCAGGTTGATATCGTCTCTGGTTGCATCGTCGGTGCCGAAGCGCTGGTGCGTTGGCAAGACCCTACAGAAGGCTTGATACCGCCTGCACGGTTTATTCCGCTGGCCGAAGACACCGGTTTGATTATCCCGGTAGGTGCCTGGGTATTGCGCGAAACCTGCCGCCAGGGCAAGCAATGGCTGGATGAAGGCTTGCCGCCACTGATTTTGGCGGTCAATGTGTCGCCGCATCAGTTTATCCAGAGCGATGTCGGCGAACTGGTGTCGGAGGTGTTGGCGGAAACAGGATTCCCGGCCCGTTATTTGGAGCTGGAACTGACCGAGAGCGGGCTGATGGAACGGGAAGAAGAGGCTGTGGATATTCTTAACAAGCTGCGGAATCAGGGGGTGCGTCTGGCGATTGATGACTTTGGCACCGGTTACTCGTCATTGGCTTATTTAAAACGCTTTCCGTTGGATGTGTTAAAAATCGACAAAAGCTTTATCGACGACATTCCCCATGATAATGATGATATGGAAATTGCTGCAAGCATTATCGCGATGGGGCATATTCTGGGTTTTAAAGTCCTCGCCGAAGGTGTCGAAACCCTGCCGCAGCTGGCTTTTTTACAAGGTAAAGGCTGCGATTTATACCAGGGTTATTTGAAAAGCAAACCCTTGCCGGCAGCGGCCTTTGTGCAATTGTTGCGCGGCTAGAGGTGTATAGAGGTTGTTAAGCTTAGCGTAGGGCGCGCCGTGCGCGCCCTTTGGGCTCATTTCCATTCCAAGAGTTTCCACATATTGATATGGCTGCCCTGATCGAGATCGCTGCTACGGACATCCATTTTGCCATCGCCGTTGGTGTCGAGAAAATAATAAGGCGGGCCTATATCGGGCACGATTTTAATCATATAAAGCCTGCCGCCTCTACGAAACTCCTGGATGGTCTTTTTTTCGCGGCGGATGATCGTAATGTCGGGCTCCAGCGTTTCGCCGCTCTGCACCGGCACAGGCGGGGCGGGCACTTCAGGCAAGGATTCAAGATCGGGCTGAGGCTCATCAGCAGCCAAGACGGGTAACGCGAGAAAACTCATTAAAATAAAACGGCGCATGTTGAAAACCTCTATCAAGATTAAACTGTCGCTATCTTATTACAGTTCTTGCCGGTTTGCTTAAGAAGCTGCTAAAACAGCAGCAGATAAGCGAGCGTTATGTGTTGTCAACGGGGTGGCTAGCCAGTCAGGAAACAAAATCTGCAAAGTGTCTGGGGCAATCTGAATCCACCGTTTGTGCCATGCGCCGACGGCACAAACGGGGTTATGTCAGAATGTGTTAGAGGGTGCCTGAACCTGCTTTTTTGAAGCTTTCCGCAATGCTTTTTGCTGCTGGAGTACAGCTCGGATGCCCCCAGCCGTTTGCGCTTTTGCCTAATGCAGGGACTTCGTTGACGGTTGATGTATCGCCATTGGTGATGTCATAGACGATATTGTCGTCGCCTGCGGTTGCCACACCGGACGGTACGTGATCCAGGCCCAAGGCAAACCGTGTCCGCCATGCAATATTATGGTCCGCGCAGGAAGAGTCGCCGCTGACCCCTAGGCCCCCGACAATTTTGTTATTCGCATCGTATAATGCCAAACCTCCGCCAAACACATTGATGCCGCCTATTTTTTTACCGATCAGCGCATCGTCGTCCGTGCCATATTTTGCAAACAAACCGGCATAAGCAACGGAAGTATTGACCGGATTGCTTTCCTGCAAGCCGTACAGGCTTCCACCCGGCTGCGTGGCAGAATAAAGGTTAGCGGTGGACAGCGCTAAGCCGGGTAAGCTGAAGGCGTTTGCAGTATTGGCTTTTTGTGCTGAAATCACTCTGCTGCCCGGCCATTGTTCGCCGGAATTGGCGCCTGAATGGGCAACGGCGCAAACGATACCCGCCCTGTTAACAATAGTTGCCCACATGTGCAGGCCGAACCCGCCATTGGGCTGGATTTGGGCTGCTTTTAACGCGGATTCTAAAGTCGCACGGCTAGGCAACCCGTCGCAGGGCTTGGCAAAAGCAGTATTGCCGCCAAGTGCCAGGCCTAATATTATTGCCGATGTATAAATTTTGTTATTCATGGTCACCTCGTCATAGTTTGTTTTAATGATTTGTGATGCACTCATGTCTATGGTTAATCCGGCTTAAACTTAAGCCGCGTTATGGGTGCAAACGGATGTTAGCACGAGCGCTTATTTTCTCATAGACGCTTACCCTCCACCGGTCTGTTTTTAATATAAAGACATATATAACAATAGGTTATTATGAGCAAGCTGTCTTGTTTGGAGATACAGGGATTTTCTTAAACCGGCGACAGCAAGCGGCTCGTCGCGGAGAACTTATCGACGTGTAGACTGATTGCATCGATTGATAGGTAGGCTTATATTGAAGATTGTCAGGTTTACTGTCATCTCATAGCCATTGCCGTCACGGACGTGCACGCAGGCGATGAATAGCTGTCAACACTGGCATTATTAAAATTCCGGCACCGCAGTGTTGCTGCACCAAAGCTGATAGAATAAGCTTCATTTTAACCCACTATAACTACGCTATGAGCACACAAGCCAGTAAAGAACTCGAAACCTTCGTTAACCCGCAACCCGGACGTGATTACACAATCCGCATTGATATTCCTGAATTCACCTGCCTTTGCCCTAAAACAGGCCAGCCTGATTTTGCCACGCTACAAATTGAATACGTGCCGGCAGAGCTGTGTGTGGAACTGAAATCCTTAAAACTCTACATGTGGGCATTTCGTGACCAAGGCGCATTCCATGAAGCCGTCAGCAATGAAATTCTCAACGATTTGGTCAGCGCGGTTGCGCCTAACTTTATGCGGATACGTGCTGAGTTTAATGTGCGCGGCGGCATCTATACCACTGTCGTGGTGGAGCACCGTAACCCCGATTGGCTTGCCCCTGAACTCATCCAACTGCCTTAAGGCATTACCATGACGCTTAAAGAAGCCTTGACCACCTTACCCCAATACGTTTTGCCTCAGCATGGCTTGTCCAGAATAATGTCCAGGTTAACGCACGCTGAAAACCCGGCAGTGAAAAATCTGCTTATCCGCCAGGTTGTCAGGCATTACGGCGTCAATATGGATGAAGCATTGGAGCAGGACATCCATGCCTTTAAAAGTTTTAACCATTTTTTCACCCGTGAACTAAAGCCCGGACTTAGGCCTGTGACGGCCGAGCCGCATGCTATTGCCTGTCCTGCCGATGGCGCGGTCAGCCAAGCCGGAAACATTACCGAAGGCCATATTTTTCAGGCCAAAGGCAAAAGCTTTACTGCACTCGACTTATTGGGCGGCAGTACGGAACGCGCAGCCGCTTTTGTTAATGGCAGCTTTGCAACGGTTTATTTGTCGCCTAAGGATTACCACCGGTTACACATGCCCTTGACCGGCACATTAAAGGAGATGGTGCATGTGCCCGGCCGTCTATTCAGCGTGAACACCGCTACAACCCGTTCAGTGCCGGGATTATTTGCCAGAAATGAACGTGTTTGCTGTTTGTTTGACACTGAGGCCGGCCCTATGGCGCTGGTGCTGGTGGGCGCTATTTTTGTATCCAGTATTGAAACGGTTTGGCACGGCGTCGTCACGCCGCCCACGATGGCTGCTGTGCGTAGTTGGCAATACCGGGATAACGCCCCTACGTTAGCTATGGGCGCGGAAATGGGCCGTTTTAATATGGGTTCGACGATTATTGTGCTGTTCGGCCAGAATAAAATACGCTGGAACAAGGGCTTTAACGCCGATAGCGTGGTGCGCTTGGGTGAGAAAATTGGGTCGGTGGTGTAAACGGTTTTAACCGTAAACACTGCAAGATACACTGTCCAACGCTAGCGCCTAGAAACTAGGCGCGACGGTTGCGATCAAGCCTCCTGCATTAGGGCTACCGGTTATATAACGCCAGTACCTGTTTGACGTAATTTTGCGTTTCAGGATAAGGCGGGATGGAATGATTGTATTTGATAACGGCATTTTCGCCGGCATTATACGCGGCGACGGCCAGATCCAGATTAGGCCCGAATAAGCCGATTAAGTGCTTCAGATAGCGGGTGCCACCGTCCACATTCTGGTCGGGGTCGTTGCGATCATAAACGCCGAAGCGCCTTGCGGTATCGGGCATCAATTGCATCAGGCCCACAGCGCCTGCTGATGAAATCGCGGTTGAATTATAGGCGGATTCGGTTTGGATAACGGCATGGACCAGTTTCGGGTCAACTTGATGCCTGAATGCGGCCTGCTCGATCAGAACTGAAAAACGTTGTTTGTTGGCGGTCGAATAGCCATGGCTTTTAGGCGTATAACTGCTAAAAAAACTGGATGCCCTGCTCTTGATAATGCGTTTGTATTTGTTGTTTTTAGGTTGGTCGGTGTAGTAGATGCGTCCGTCCCTATCGACAAATTTGTAAATGTCGGCCACGGCAAGCTGTGGCATTACTAAGCTCGATATTAATGCGGTAAATAATATAAGTGCAATTCTCAGCATGTTTGTTACCTGTCATTCGGGTTTAATCACTATCATATTGGCGGTGATAGCCGCTTTAATCCTGGCCTCATCGGTGGTTGCCGCAGTGGCCAAGGCAACCCCCATACGTCGGTTGACAAAAGCTTCAGGTTTACCGAATAGGCGGACTTCGCTGTCAGGCACGGCAAGCGCCTGTTCCAAGCCATGGTAAGACACGCCGCGCCCGTCTATGCCACCTAAAATAACGGCGCTAGCGCCACAGCAATGCAATCGGGTATTGACCGGCAGTCCCAATAGCGCGCGGACATGCAGCTCAAACTCGTTTTGTTTTTGCGTGGCCAACGTGACCATCCCGGTGTCGTGCGGCCTGGGACTGACCTCGCTAAACCAGACGTCATCATTTTTGACGAACAGTTCAACGCCGAACAACCCTAAACCGCCTATGCAGTCGGTTATTTTCAGGGCTATATCCTGGGCTTTTGCAAGCGCGGCCTGTGTCATCGCTTGCGGTTGCCAGCTTTCGCGGTAATCGCCGTGTTCCTGCCGATGACCGATGGGCGCGCAAAAATAAGTTTGGATTTCGCCCGCGGCATTTAAAGCCCGCACGGTCAATAACGTTATTTCAAAATCGAAATCAATTTTAGCTTCAACGATGACTTTGCCGGTATCGACACGCCCCGCAGATCTGGCATAATCCCAGGCATCTTTCAGTTGTCCGGCGTCGTTTACCAGCGACTGACCCTTGCCTGATGAGGACATGGTCGGCTTGACGAAACAGGGGAAACCGATGCCGTTGTTGACCGCAGCTTCCAGCTCGGCAAACGATCCGGCAAAGGCGTAAGCCGAGGTCGGTATTTTAAGTTGCTGTGCGGCCAGTACCCTGATGCCTTCGCGGTTCATGGTCAGTTGTATGGCCGTGGCGTTAGGCACCACGGTACAACCGCCTTGTTCTTCAATATCGAACAACGCGCCGGTAGCTATCGCTTCCAGCTCTGGGATAATGAAATCCGGTTGCTCCAGGGCTATTATGGCTTTTATTGACCCGGCATCGGTCATGTCCACCGCATGCCAACGATGCGCGACCTGATGCGCGGGTGCGTTGGCGTAACGGTCTACGGCAATCACTTCGACGCCATAGCGTTGCAGCGCAATAGCCATCTCTTTACCGAGTTCGCCGCTACCCAGCAATAAGGCCTTGGTCGCGTTGTTTGTTAATGCCGTGCCGATTTTCATGGTGCATCCGCCAGATAATGGTCTATGTCTTCTTTGGAAAACCCGATTTTTTTCGCAACACGGTCAGCATGGCTGATGCGGGAAATGCCGGGGATGACTTTATACGTTGGCGCTTCGTTTGCAAACTCAACCTGTTTCGGCAAACCTATGCCTTGATTGACGAACAAATCGACCAATTGATGGTTATGCGTAATCAGGATAGTACTGTTGCCTTTGCGGTAAAAACCATTGAGCACATTCGAGGACGATTCCATTTTCTCTTCAAAAGTGGTGCCTTCCGATAATTCATCCAGTACGACCAGACTCTTGGCCGTCGTGGCCAGGAAAATGTCTTTGGTGCGTTTTAGCTCGGTGCCAAAACGGCCTTCGCCATCATTCAAATGACTGATTTCAGGAACCTGATAAAAAATCCTGTCGGCAACGGTTAGTGTTGCCGATTTGGCGGGGACAAAACAACCCGTCTGCGCCAGCAGTTGAATTTGTGTGATGGTTTTACAAAATGCGGTTTTGCCGCCGCTATTGGGCCCGGTGACCAGAACCAGTTTGTCGTCTTCCAGTACCAGGTCATTGCCGACATAATCGTTGTAGATTTTGCTCAATACGGGATTTTTCGCGTCAACCAGGTTTATCCGGTGATGCGGGCTGTTTATCAGCGTCGGTAACACGGTTTCATGTCCGAAGTTGTCGGCGAATTTTAAAAATGACAGCAGCTCGTCCAGCTGCCCCAGCGCGTCCAGGGTTTGGGCAACTGCGGGCGAGCTTTTAAACAGGTTGCGTAACGGGATGATGCAGTGGTCGCGGTCAAACCCGCCCACTATCGGAAAATACAGCAGCAACAGCGGGGTAAGGAAAATGGCTTGGTCAGGGATGGACTGCCTGATGTCCACCGGGGCAAAGTGGTTGGCTAACCACAGCACCGCGAATGTCAAGGCTAACAGTAACGGCTTGATGATGCGCGGCACAAAAATGACGGCGGGCGACCATGAGCTGCTTCTTTCCTGTTTGCACTGGATACCGTTTTCAGTGATATAGACAGGGCCTTCCATTAACGAATAAGGGCGCGTATCGGCAAAAGCCGTGATGCGTCCAAACAAACTCGCTAAGTAAGGGCTTTTAGGGCTTTCGGCGGCTTGAATGCCCTCGACCAGCCCGCGCATAAAGCCTATGCCTTTTTTATATTGCGGATAACCGTAACCTTCAATTTCATGGCCTTCCCGCGCTGAACCGAACGAGCCTAAAAAATCGCCGAACAATAATAAATAAAAACTGTTTTCCTGGCTCGCCGCGTTTTGCACGATGTTTTCCACGGTGTCTTTTAATGCCGTATTCTGACGTAATTCTTCGAGCGCCTCCTGCTTTGCCCTGATGTCATCACGATTATCCAGTGGCTGGGCCAAAGAGCGGTATAACACAGCTTGACCGACGGTTGTTGATGCATAATTGACGGCTTCAAAAACCTTATCCACTTCAATCGTGTTAAAAGCACTTTCATCAATGACACCAACCCCGGTTTCCAAAGGCTGTGTGGATTTGACGGACGGCCAGGTATCATGTTGCCATATTGTGAGGAGTTCTTTCATCGTTTCAGCTCGTTATTGTTATAGATGCCAAAAACTAGTTGCGCGGTTAGGACAAGCCCGGACTGTTGCGGTAAAAATACTATTTGCGCGACGTTGCACAACACGACGGTTATTGGCCCGGAAAAAGATTTAAATGACGAGTGCTAACTATAGTCGTTTAAAACGTTTGTTCAAGTACATTAATGAGCGCATCGGCATGGGCATCGGTATCATTCAGGGCGGGTATATAACGGTAAGCCGTGCCGCCCGCTTCGATAAACACCGATTTGTTTTCCATGGCAATTTCTTCCAAGGTCTCAAGGCAATCGACTGCAAATCCAGGGCAGACCATGTCAATCGTTTTGATGCCTAGTCCCGGCAAGGTTTGCAAGGTATTGACGCAATACGGCTTTAACCATTCGGCTTTACCAAAACGTGACTGGAAAACCAGCATCCATTCGCTGTCCTGAAGACCCAGTTGTCCGGCGATCAACGCGGCTGTGCTATGGCATTGGTGGTAGTAGGGGTCGCCCCATAGGGTTAGTTGTTCGGGCAGGCCGTGAAAAGACATCATCAATAACTCATGCTTGCCGTGCTCGCGCCACGCTTGTTGGATGGACTCGGCGACGGCAGCAATATAATAGGTGTTCTGATGGTAATCGCTAATGAACCGGAGATTGGGGATGTGCCGCCATTGCTGGAGCTCTTTGGTTAACGCATCATATACCGAGGCGCTGGTTGTCGATGAATACTGCGGATACAGGGGCAACACGACGATATTTGCAATGCCCTGTGCCTTAAAGGCTTGCAGTTGCGAGGCTATGGACGGTTCGCCGTAACTCATGGCGTAGGACACCTCAATCCCTTGCCCGCAAAGCTTGGCGGCGGCTTTTTCGGTCAATTGCCGGGTTAGAAAAGTCAGCGGCGAGCCTTTTTCAGCGTCCCACACTTTGCGGTAAGCTTTGGCCGATTTTCCGGGCCTAAACGGTAACACGGCACCATGCAGAATAAGCCACCATAAGGGCCGTGGAATATTGACCACCCGTGGATCCCAGAGAAAAGCCTTCAGAAATTTTCTAACCGCCGCCGTGGTCGGGGCAGCAGGCGAACCCAAGTTTACCAGTAAGACTGCTGTGCGTGAGGTGGTCATCGTGGTCCTATCGGTTAATCAGGTTTAAAAATTCTGAGCGTGTGCTGATATGTTTGCGGAAAATACCCGTCATCACCGAAGTTGTCATCACTGAATTCTGTTTTTCAACGCCGCGCATCATCATACATAAATGCTTGGCTTCAATCACCACGGCAACCCCTCTGGCATCGGTCGCTTTCTCTATAGCATCGGCAATTTGTTTAGTAAGTTTTTCCTGGATTTGCAGGCGCCGGGCATACATATCGACAACACGTGCCACTTTGGACAAGCCCAGCACTTTACCTTGCGGCAAGTAGCCGACGTGGCATTTGCCGATAAAGGGCAATAGGTGATGTTCACACAGCGAATACAATTCAATATCCTTGACAATCACCATGTCTTCAGTTTCCGCCGTAAAAATAGCACCATTCAGCACATCTTCCAGGGTTTTATCGTAACCGTTGTTTAAAAACTTAAACGCCTTGGCGGCACGTTTGGGAGTGTCAATCAAACCTTCGCGGTTTAAATTTTCACCGATGGCTTCGATAATTTTGGCGAACTGCTCTTCCATGGATCTTAATCTCAGTTATAGGATGGCTTAAAGTAGCTGGTCAGTATACATCATGAATTGTGAATGTTAATGCCTTGGCAATGACAGATTCATCGGCGCCGGGTTTGCATCCGTGTTCGCTCAGATAACGCCGCCAGCCTCTGGCTCCAGGCTCACCGTGAAACAAACCCAGGATATGCCGGGTGACACTGTTTAAGCGCCCGCCGGCCTTTAGTTGCTCATGGACATAAGGCAGCAGACGGGTAATGATTTGTTGCCGGGACAAAGCAGGGGCGTTGTCGCCAAACAGACGCCGGTCGACCTCCGCCAACATATAGGGGTTGTGGTATGCCTCGCGCCCGACCATCACACCATCGGTTTGTTGCAATATGGCTTCAGCCTGCTCCAATGACGTCACGCCGCCGTTCAAAATAATTTCCAGTTGCGGAAAATCCTGCTTGAGTTGGTAAACCAGCTCATAACGTAACGGCGGCACATCGCGGTTTTGTTTAGGCGATAAACCGCTTAACCACGCCTTTCTTGCATGGACTATAAACGTCCCGCAACCGGCAGAGGCTACGGTCGCGATAAAATGCACCAACTCCGCATAAGAATCACGTTCATCTATGCCTATGCGTGATTTAACCGTCACCGGAATGGTCACGGTTTGCCGCATCGCGGCAACACAATCGGCGACCAATTCAGGTTCCGCCATCAAACAGGCACCGAAACGCCCGTTTTGTACGCGGTCGCTAGGGCAACCGACATTTAAATTCACTTCGTCATAACCATAATCTTCGGCCATCTTGGCGCAAACAGCCAATTCGCGGGGATTGCTGCCACCGAGTTGCAGGGCTAACGGATGCTCCTCCCGGTTAAATTGCAAAAAACGGTGATGGTCGCCATGTATAAGTGCGCCAGTGGTCACCATCTCTGTATATAACAAGGCGCGCCGGGAAATCAATCTATGAAAAAAACGGCAATGCCGGGTGGTCCAATCCATCATCGGGGCAACGGCAAAAGTTGTGATAAGCTTGTTGTTTTGTAAAGAATTCATGGTGTTATATTCAGTTATTGCTGCGCATTTTGTGCTATTTTCACACTCATGATGCACACTATAGGCACATTGAAAACCAATGTGCCATTTTAGGCGTAGAGGGTGCGACCTCAGTTTTATGACAACTTAAATAAACAGATGGGCATTATCCTACACTTAGAGATAGAAGCTTAAACGGATAATCTTTTGACACTTAAAGAGCAGACATGGCCGCAAAAATTATAAGAAAAGAAGGGAAAAAGCTAATTATAGGGCTATCAATTGATCTTGAAGATTCGATGCTGGACAGTGAGGAACCGATTCAAGCGGTCATCAATGAGCCAGGCACTCTCGCATTGAAGAAACATTGGAGCAATTCGACACCCAAGGTGAATCGATTGAGAGGGGTAAACCATGGCGAAGCAAGGGACAGGAAGAATAGTTTTACCAAACACCTTAGGGTGAAATCCAGTTTGCGCGGCATGTTTATCACCAGCACGGAAGCGGAAGAACCTTCTACCCTTTGGAGCAATCTGCGCGTATCACAGGTTGGCATCACCCGATCGGCTCCGGCGTCACAGAAGTGGCTTGTAAAACGCTTATAAAACAGCGAAATGCACTGGAAACAACCGTGGACGGCCAACATCTTAAATTTACGGGTATTAGTTTTAACGGATCAAAGATGGACACGGTTTTGGCACAAAATAAATCTCTTTGACGCTCCTTCTGTTGCGGCTGCTTTAAATTGAGGCTGGCCCCTGGCAGATGCCTCATTCGTCACGGGATTTTGATCGGCAAGGAATATTTGAACCTACACAATAGCCTTCCGTCAATGCGTAAATCCTAAACTTATATCTTGCGCCATACCGTTCCGGTACCGCGATAATCTAAGCCATTTCCATCCATTACTGTGTATGATTTAACGCTATACCTTCCGTTTTACTTTCCCGGTAATCATCGCCAAACGTGCTTGAGCCTATAAATTTATAACATAAAACCAAGATCCGCCGCATCAAAACGGTTTAAATGCGGAAATATCGTTTGCAACTCGTCTTCACCGGCGCCAAACCAAGCCGCCAGGGTAGCGCCATATTGCTCTATCGAAACTGTGGGGATCAATCTGCCATAGCCCGCATCATCAGGGCCATCTAAGGTTTGATTCGGGAATGCGCCATACACATTGCCGCCGGCAACCGATCCACCCGCAACGATTTGCACATTGCCCCAAGAATGATCCGTGCCGTCTCCGTTCGAGGTGAGGGTACGGCCAAAATCAGATAGCGTGAAACTGGTGACATCGTTGCCAACGCCTAGCTCTTCCATCGCGGCATGAAAAGCATCGATAGCTTCGGATAATTCGGAAATCAAATTCCCGTGCCGCTCAAGTTGGTCATCATGAGTATCGTAACCGCCCTGAACAACATAAAAAACCTGACGCGACATCCCGAACGTCCCACGCACACTGATCATTCTAGCCACCATTTGCAGCTGTTGAGCCAGATAGCTTCCCGGCCAAATCCCACTACCCACACTGCTGTTTTCCAGCGCCTTGACCAGCGTTTCGCTGAGCCCTATAGACCCTTGCACTGACTGGGCCAGTGCCTGTTCCAGCAACCGCCCGTCATTATACGCCTGACCCAGCAGCTTTTTAAATATTCGGGTGCGCGGATCTTGGGCGCCGCCGGACGTGACCGAAAAGCGGTCAACGCCCGAAGCGCTAAGGTAATAAGGCACCGTAGCGCTGCCTACCTGAAACAGATTGTTGCCGGCCACCGATATTCCCAGAGGCAAGGCTTTGGCACCGTTAAGGCTGGACATCAGGTCGGCAATACGGCCTCCCCATCCGAGACGTTGCAACGCGTCCAGTTGGCTGGACATCATCTGGTCGGACTGGTCGTTGTGGGAAAATAACTGTGGCGGCAGGTTGCTACCCGCTTCATAATCTTTTTTAGTGGTCGGTTGCAACAAAGTGCCCGCATTGGCGACGAACGCCAAGCGACCATTGTTATATAGAGCCTGCAAGCCTTCTGCGCGGTCGGAAACGGCATAACTCAGATCCGGTGATGACGCGGACAAATCCAACAATTGTTCTTTAGGCAGCGCCAAGTTGGAACGTGCCGCCTTGTAAACAGCATATCGCGCTTCGTCGGTGGGAATCAGTACATTAAAACCATCATTGCCACCGGCGAGAAAAATACAAACCAGTGCGCGGTAATCTTTTGGTGCCGCTTCAACTGCGGCAGCCTGGGCACCGGCCAAAAAACCCAATGCGGCAGATCGGGAACTTAAGCCCGTAGCAGCGGCCAGGGAGCATTGCAAAAAATCACGGCGTGTCCAATATTTTGATGTCGTCATGGCGGCTCTCTTATCAGCGTTGAATAAGGTAATACGGTGAACTCATAATGAGATAAAGCGCCTCCAGCGAACGGCGGACGCCCTTATCCCTGCCCGTACCCATGGCTATGCCGCGCAGATAATTGCGTAGTGCCTGCTTGGCATCAACCGGCAGTTTTTTGCCGGTCAGTAAAAAATCAAGGTAATTTACCAAGTCATCAGGAGATTTGGCATGGCTCTTCAGGTTGTTGATATCGATCAAAATATTGTTGCGGTCAACATAAGGGTTGCCTTTGTAATACCATTGCGTCAAGCCAAATAACTCATTATAAAAACGGGTGTTATTGGCATCGTTGACCCATTGAAATTCCGGCGCCACCATTTTGTTATCTTTGATCGCGCCACTGGGCGCATAGTCGGGACGAAAGAAATTGAACACGCTGGGCGCTGACAACGGCGCTTGTCCGATAGTGTAATCGGGATAATAATAAGGCAACGTCCCATCCGCTGCATTGCCGTCAAAAGCGCGCCAAAGATGAGTCAATACCAGCAAGGGCTCGCGCAATTTGCCGAACTTAGGGTTTACCGACGTACCGCCTAGCGCTTCCGCGTCCAGCAATACCGCCCTAATGACTGATTTCATGTCCCCGCGCACACCTTGCCCGTTATCATCAAAGCGTCGGGCAACCCTGGCGATATATTGCGGCGATGGGTTGCTGGTCACCAAACGCTGGATAAGTCGGCGCCCTATAAACGGCCCTACGTTGGGATGGTTAAACAATACTTTCAATACGATTGCCAAGTCTTTTTCGGCTGTCCCGCCTTCCGGCACACGCTTTTTGTTCAAAATGGCCTTTTCTTTGCGGTCATGATAAGCCGGGAATGCTTTCATACTAATGCGCCAATCATCGCCGTCGAAGAACGACAAAGAATCCCCCCAACTCCAGCCGGTGAATACGCGCGCCAAACCCTCGATGTCCGCTTGGGAATATGTGGGTATCGTTTCACCGCCTTCACGCAGAGGGACGCCTGCCGCATTCAGTTGCACCAACCCTATCGTAAACAGCTGCATCACTTCGCGGGCAAAATTCTCATCGGCACGAATGCCTTGGGCGCGGTTGGGTTTTTGATTACCCAGCATGGATAAATAACGTCCCATAGCGGGCGAAAGCGTCACTTGTTCCAAAATGTCTCGAAAGTTACCGAACGCATTACGCACCAAAATATCGTAATAAACCGCCAGCGCGTTAGCGGGAATGCCGGAACCCACATCAGAAACCACAAATATCTCAGACAACGCAAACGCCACACGTTGCCGCAACTGATCGGGTGCAGTGACAGCATGCCGGAACCACACTTCCATACGGTTCGCCCTGTCGTTGTTATTCTGGGTCTGGTTAAGCACATCCAGATGGCAGGAGGCATTCATCCTGAACTGCTCGTTAACCCATTGCAACAGAGTCATTTTCCGCAGATGACCAATATCATTCGGCGTAGCGCCAAACGTTGCCATATTGAGAAAACGCACTGCGTCGTTTTGTGGTGTAAGCACCTCTGTATCGGGCGTATGCGGATATACGGGAGCTGCCAGAGGGTCGAAGCAATCGGCAGGTGCATCGGCCCATGAGGCGCTAGGCATTAGCATGATTGACAATAACCCTGCCCACAGAGCGGCAACAAAGTCACGGTAAGGGGTCGCGCATTTCATAGGTGTTTCCTCAGGCTGGGTTAGCATCAAGCAAAACAAATGGCACTATGGCGATAGCCAAAATTAAGTCCCCCCATGCACAGTATTTT
This sequence comes from Methylovulum sp., assembly GCA_030653435.1. Lineage (GTDB taxonomy): Bacteria > Pseudomonadota > Gammaproteobacteria > Methylococcales > Methylomonadaceae > Methylovulum. The sequence goes on along the minus strand of JAURZI010000090.1, from coordinate 1,586 downwards.
TGTGCATTTTCAGTGATGGCAAGAGCACTGAAGACAGCCTTCGCATAGTTCTTGCCCAAGCAGAAAAAACGACCCGATCAAGCAAGCTGCTATTTTTATACAATAATGGGGGGAAAGAGTATATTCTTTACAACTAGCCATCTAAGGCCCAGTGCTGCCTGCCGCCAACAAACGCTGCTTGGCTAAAAAGTATAGTGCCCTAGCCACCACTGTCAAGGCAGCTATCGTCAGCACTACACGGTTGCTTTTACTTTTGACATTCAAAATGAAGCGCTTATATTTTACCAGCCTGCGTAGGTTATCCACCGGACAAATGTCTTCCGGATAATTTGCACTACCTACCGCATAGCCTATCGTATAAACAGGGTAAAATTGAACCACGTACTGTTGCCGCAGTCAGACGGCGACCACTAAACTTTGCAGAGCCACTACAACAGGGAACAGCATGATCAAAATTCTTCACCTTACTTTTATTTTAATGTCAGTCGTAAGCTTCGTCGGCAGGGTTATTATTTCAGAAACTCAACCTGCCCTGCTCAAGCAGAAATTATTCAAAATTGCGCCCCATATTATTGATAGCGCCCTATTGCTTAGTGGCATTGCACTGGTTTTTCAAGGCCAATGGCTGTCAACCGAACACGGCTGGATTATAGCCAAACTGTGCGCTTTAGTGGTTTATATCGGATTAAGCATCGTAGTGATGCGTAATCGAGGGACTACCCGATGGCTGGCGTTCTCCGGCGCAATGCTCTGTTTTGCATATATCGGCATTGTCGCCGTCACTAAAAACCCGCTGTTCTTCCTTTAAGACTTTGGTCAACAATAACTTCCCGAAATTGAGTTGTCATGTCGAAGCCACCTAAGAGATCCTCTCTAATCAAATCAGTGGGTGGGTTGATTTCCGCCTCAGTTTGAATCGCACCCGATACGCCTCAGGAAGATGACTAACGCTAATCACACCTTTATAATCGGTACGAATATATTTATCTACAAGGGATAGCGCCAGGAGCACAATGATTGCCGAACTTTATGATGCACTTATAAGAAGCTGGCGCGTCTGAAGAAAAAGCCAGGGCTGCGGCTAAAACAATGGTTGATTACGATAGTCGGTTCAATAAAATCGATCAGGATCTGGCTTTGTTGAAGGCCGAGATTACTGTTTTGAAATGGATGCTCGGTTTTCTTGTTGCCGGTATGGTTTCTTTGTTTTTCAAGGCATTTACAGGCTAAGTTTCGTAAAGCGAAGAAAGGAGTCTGCCCCCTTTTCTTATTTTTATATGTCATCACATGTGCAAAATAAACCCACGCGTTGATTTCGCGTTTAAAAAACTGTTTGGCAGCGAAGAAAACAAGGACTTGCTCATTTCGCTGATTAACGCCGTTGTTTCAGAAGACCAACAAGTGGTCGAAGTGGAATTAAAAAACCCTTATAACCTGGCTGCCTATCAAGCGGGTAAAATGTCTATTCTGGACATTAAAGCTAAAAGTGAACAAGGCCGCTGGTTTAATGTGGAAATGCAAATCAGCGAAGACTATAACTTTGACAAGCGCGCCATTTACTATTGGGCAAAACTGGTTACCGAACA
>JAURZI010000084.1 GCA_030653435.1 Methylovulum sp. | reverse complement strand
GGTTTATGGCGAACACCCTGTTTCTCAAATCACCGAAGCGCATCATGGCGCTGATGATGATCATGACCCTCTGTCTTTTGGTCTATGGGGCTCTGGAATACCGCATTCGACAAACGCTCCAACAGCAGCAACAAAGCTTTCCCAGCCAACTCGGTACCACGACCACCCACCCTAGCGCCCGCTGGGTGTTTCAGTTTTTTGCGGGTATCCATGTGCTGTTAATCGACCGTTGCCGGGAAATTATACTAAATTGCAACGACTATCATCACCAGCTGCTTAACTTACTCGGTGAGCGTTATGTTCAGTTATATGCCTGTTCTGGGTAATGAGGGTGCGGAATGTCGGCACATAGCATCAGCAAGCGTGTTACCAAGGAGTGCAAGAACAAGCATCTGCTCCTCCTAATGAACTGCAACCTTGTGATGGAATTAAATCAATAAGATCACAGCAATCACAGTATTCCAAAATGCTATTTCTTTCTTGCCGCCTGCCTCTGTTTTGATCTCTATTGCGTCTATGTTGCTGGGCGTTAAGTTCCGAAGCCGCCATTTTACATTCTTTGAAACGTTGCTTGACTACAGGAATAGCCCGCCATACTCCACGATGCAACAGAGCTTGCTTCACATACTCTGAACAGGATATTCCACTATGCTTTACCCTGTGTGCACAGCAAAAACCTTTATAGGGTGAGATATATCTTTGATAGCCCGTAATGGCAACAGCGAACGAACGACTTAACATTCACAACCTTTTGTTTTTAAATGCCAGTATTAGCCTAACGTTACGGTAAGCCGCCTGCTGAACAACCCCGTCCTGACACGAAAGCCGACTCAAAAAACTATCCGTAACCACCAAAGCTGAAGAAGACAAACCGAAACCGACAGCCTTCACCAAAGAAAGCCTAACGTTACGGGGCGCGCCGCTCACAGAGCTTAAGCGAAGCCGCCGAACCTTGATAAAAAACCAAACTCCAAAACCGCCAACGGGCGGCGCGTCCCTTTGACCGACTTGTTGGGCTTGATAATAACTACATAAGGCTTAGTTACCGCTGAATAAAAAAGCCAAGCCAAAAGGTAAAATCCAAAGCTTATAAGTCGTTTGGATTTAGCCCAGTATGTTTGGATATTCGAGCAAGCATACGAGGTCCGATTTCTTCGCCATCATGAAACGCAAACACAAAATCAGGCCAACCGCTACGGAATAAAGTGCGATGCGAACCGGATTGACGTTTAATTTCCCAGCCAATGCAAAGCAGTGCAGCGAGAACACGCTTGGCTTTTGTAGCAGGCCACTGACTCATGCGGCAACAAACTCAATACTGATTGGTATGGGACGATTTTCTCCCGTTTCGATTCGTTCAGCGAGAACTCGCAGAGCCAATGTTTCCGCTTTAGCCATTGCTTCGTCAGCAGAGAGGCCGTAAGTAAGCACACCTGGAATTTCAGGCACTTCAGCTAACCAACGACCATCAGCTTCGCGTTCATACTCAATGTGAAAATTCATACTGCCTCCAGAAAAAGGGAATTGCCGCTTATTTTACGCAAGCAGGCCAAAGAAACCTATACAGAGCGAAAAAATAGACAACGAATTAGAAGACAAAGTCGTCGGAACCTAGGCGGTGAGAACCATAAGCAACTTGATAGTTTTGATCTAAGGTTTTACTAAAATCATTAGCTTCCTCTGCGGTAAGAAATAAACCAGCAAAATGCCAAGGTGCTGACCGAAAAACGCCCCACCCCTGTCATAGAAAAGTAAATCCCTAATGACTGTTATTTTTTCATCCCTGTAGCCCGCACACCATCCTCCTTTTTTAAAAAAATCAAAAAAAGCTGTGGTTCGGTGCGGCAAGTTTATTCTTCATGGCCGGGTTTTCCGGGACACCGCCTACGGGGTAAATCTGACCTGTCATATCGGATGTCCACGAATGTGGCATCGGTTCAGCTTCATTGGACATTGTGTTCCGTAAGGGTATCCGCCGGGGTGCCTCATGACTTAACTGGGAACCTCATGGTGTGGGTCTTAGGGGCGCGTGAAGGTCACCCCCGACGGAAAATCGGTACATAGGTAATCGGTTATTTTTTCTACATTCACAGCCCTCTTTGGAGATTGCGGCACGATCTGTTAAATGGTCACCAGTTTGCGGGCATCAAAGCGTTCGCCCCGCGCCACATGCCAGAGGGCTTTCGCCAGCTTGCGCAGGCAGGCAATCACGGTTTTCATTTTGATTTTGGGGTCGGCTTTTGCCCGGTACCACTCGCCGATCACGGGGTCTTTCTGGATCAGCCGCAGCGCCGCCAGGTACAGGTATTTGCGCGCCACCGCCGAGCCGCGTTTGCTGATCTTCAGTTGCCCATGGTATTCGCCGCTGCTCTTTTCTGTCAGGTTCAAACCCAACGCCTTGAGATAGCTCTGTACGTTGCTGAAGTTACGCGGGTCTAGGTGCAGGCCAATCAGTATGGCGGTGGTCAGTTTGCCGATGAGCGATGCCATTTCTTTCAGCCCGGCGTCGGCCACGACACAGTCTTCCAACAGTTGCTTGGCGGCTTGGCTTTGGCAACGGCTGTGCTGCATTTCGGTCGCCAAGGCTTGCAGGTAGCGGCGCTCGGCATCAATGCACGGTTGCCCGATGGTGTTGATGGCGCTGTCGATGACTTGGACGATTTTGTCCGTTTTCAGAAAATGCCCGCCCCACGCTTTCATGTTTTTAGCCGCCTGATCGGCATCGGCGGCGATGGCTTGGGGTGAACCGTAGGCGACCAACAGCTTTTCCAGGGTGACGCTGTCCAGTTCGAACAAAGCCAGCACTTCCGGCCAATGCCGGCTCAGGTAGGCTTCCAGACGGTTTTGGTTACGCCCGTACTGGCTTTGGTGCAGGTCGAATTCGCGACGCGCCGCGTTGAGCGCCCGCCCGGCCTCGTCCAATTCGTGCCACGGTTTGGTCAAGCCTTCCTTATGCAGTTTGGCGATCAGGCACGCAGCTTTGGCGTCATGCAGGCTGGGCACGCCATCAAAGATTTCTTTCGCGTCATGCACCCGCTTGGCGCTGGCCTGCCAGATGTCGAACCCGGCTTGCCGGAACTGGTAACGCATGGCGTCGCCGTACGTCCCGGTCGACTCCATGACCACGGTGACCGGGCAGCCCAATTGTTGGAGCCCTTGGATCAGGGCAGTGGTTTCCAACAGCTCCCATTTCACTAAGGTGGAGACGATTTGCGCGGCATCCGTCAACAGGGCGTATTGCTGCGCTTTGGCGACATCAACGGCAAAGGTCACGGCTTCGCCGCCCAGTTGTTGGCGCAGTTCCGGCCAGTTTATTTCGTTGACATTTTTGGTACGGTAGTTATGCTTCTTCATCGCGGGGACTCCTCCAACGGTTAGGGTTTTTTGATCACTTAAAACGTCCTATTTTGAGGGTCTCCGCTCTATTTTTCATCGTCGCTACTATAGCGTAACGTTGGGCTTTGTTTACTCAAAAAACACATCAATACGACATGAGGAAAAATTTAATGTCTATAGAAGCGCGTTTAAAAACTATCATGCAGTCATGGCAAATGCCCATTGCCCCAGACTGCGAGCATTATTTAATGCAGTTGATAGACCAAGCAGGGAGCAACCTCAGAAATAGAGGCTTGTACTCCGACCAAAAAAAGTTACTAGAAGTAGAAAGAAACTTTGAGAAGCTATTAGTCGAGATGACATGGCAAGCAGGAGTTCTTGGGTTACATGAGCTGCGCGAGCCGACTTTTCATAATGCGCTATCAAGTCTTTGTCCAATTTTTCCATTCTGTTGAGGTTTATATGGACGAAAGAACTAAAGCAGCTTTTGCAAGTGTATCGGAAACGTCAAAGCAACTGATTACCTTAGCTACAGGGATATTGGGTCTTGAAATTACATTTGCCAAAGATATTATCGGCTGTAATTCTAATATAACTGAAACAGCCAAGTGTTTTCTACATGGATCATGGTTTTTGCTTTTATCTTCTATTGTCGCAGGCGTATGGATGCTTTTAGCCGTAACGGGGTCATTAAGCAAAGTAGATACGCTTACGCCAAAAACAATCTATGAACCCAATATCCGTATACCCGCTGTCGTTCAAGTTCTTTTGTTCATTGGCGGGCTTCTATTGTCAGTGTGGTTTGGAACGCAAATTTATGGAAAAACCTAACTCAACGCTCAAGCAGGGCTTCGCCCGCTGAGATTTACGTTAAACAACATACCCGACATATTAAGGGCATTTTTTAAAATTGACTAAGCTCTGAAAATATACTACCAACTTTATTAGCTAGGCTACGTGAGAACTGCCGCTATCACGTCAAACCTATCCAATCAGCGGCGTAAGGAGAATTATTATGCCGTTTAATCCAAAGCAATCGAAGATTGCAATCACCATGTCGGAATTCACTCTTCTTGAGAACGCCGATTCTCCATTTGAAACCTACAATGAGCCATACATTTTGTCAGTGGCTATCGACGGCACAGGGAAATCAGATCCCGCAATTGATTTCAACTTCATGCCATTTCCAAAAGTTCGCTCCAATACTACGGTTACCATGCTGGGAGATGGACACCTTCTTTATGGCCCGAAAAATCCAGGAGAATTTGTTGCGCTATCGGTATTGATGATGGAATCCGATACGGATATGCACCAAAAGGGCGAACTGATAAAGAATATCCTTGAGAGCAAAGCAGCAGACTTAGGCCTGAAAGCTGTCATCGTTGCTAACCCAGGCTCCGCTGCGCTCGTCGCAATCCTCAAAGAGCTAGTTACGTTCATAGCGGGTGTGCTCGCTCAGAATGGTGATGATGAACTGTTTCGCACAGAAGGAGCATTTCTGCGAGATCAGCCGAATCCATTCCACATCAACCGAAAATACAAGCACCGTAACGACTCTGTAGAAGTTGCAATTCAAATCATTCCACTTGAAACTCCAAATGGAGAAGGTGCAACTCTTGAGTCGTTGACCCTATAACGAGGCAAACTCAGCTGTTTAGGAGGGTGGCGGTTTGGCTTTGGCTGTATTTCTCGGCCCAACAAGTCAGTCAAAGGGACGCGCCGCCCGTTGGCGGTTTTGAATTTTGGTTTTTATCAAGGTTCGGTGGCTTCGCTTGGCTTCCTTTAGCGGCGCGCCTTACTGTAACGTTAGGCAAAGTCAAAATAACCTTATGTGGAAAGCCAAATTAAGCGAGTGGTTTAAATATACAAATTCAACTATACGAGCCAATAACAAGTTATTACCAATGGCTACAAAGCTTGATAACGTAGCTCTACTTTGCCTTAAGGAAATTGAAAAAACGGAGAAAGGCCAATTCATACTCCAATCGCCCCATTTATCTCAATTTTTCTTTTCTTCCTACGCTACTTCACTTCATTATCATCAAGCAATCGTATCAGCTTCATTATCAAAATATAGTCTTAACAATCTCGTGCTTATTCGCCCTCAATTGGAAGCGGCAATTATTTTTCTCTATTTTATTGATAGTTCCAGTGAGGAAGAATTATTCAATAAAGTTGAGCGGTATCACGATTGGGTAGTTGTAAAAATGCACCAAAACTCGTGTAAATCAAGCAAATTACATTTCGTCCAGCATTTATCAACCCATAAAAGCTTTGTTGAACAAATTAATAAAAATTATCTTGTGTTAACTCAAAAATATGCGGGTCGAGAAAAAGAATTCAATAAATTAAGCAATTCATCCAGTTTTGTTCTGGATAAAAGTTTTGTGGCACGTCAAAATGGTATCAGCAATTCTCATTATGACCCCAAGCTACCCTATTTCCGGCTTTGGGGGTCGAACAATTGGGCTTTTCGGGTTATAAGACCAGCCCTCCAGCATAAAATCGAGCAGACGCTCCCAGCTATCAAAGCACAAGTATGAAGTTAATGCCTTCATATCATCGAACAAACGCTTGCGCGAAGGCAGTGTCTGAAGCAGCAGGCAAAACTTGTCATCCATTAAATCCAGAAGAGTATGCAGCAGATAGGCAAGCAAAATGAGCGTCGCCAGTAAAGAAGACAAAAACTGCTTACCAT
>JAURZI010000072.1 GCA_030653435.1 Methylovulum sp. | reverse complement strand
CTCGACTCGGGGCGGCAATAACATGTCTTGTTGCCGGTTTAAGGTAGGTTGGTAGCGACGCGGTGGCATAAGGGCTTTGTGGCTTGGCTGTGGGTAGGTATATTATAAGGTATCGGGAGGTGGAATACTTTCACAGTCTCTATTGCGTGGGGCGCAGGCAATGCCATCAGTAACCGCCTGAATAAAACATTTTTCAATCACTATCAGCGTATCGATTGTTTGCTTGATCTGGACATTGGCGGATTGACAACATTTGCGAATATCTATGAGTTAACCACCCATCCCAAGCTCAGTTTTTTACTGCCGCCTTGCGCCGATGAACTACTGGAAAAATCGAAAATAGACATACAAAATGAACACCTGCCCACCTTACGCAAATTTCGTGAACATTACCCACCTTTACGTCCAGCCATTGAAATGATGACTCATCACAAGAAAATGCTTGAACAAGAAACATATTTGTCGGATTAATTATGGAAAACATGGAGTTATTGGATAAAAAAATCGCTTATTCAGTGAAAAAACTGATTGCGGTCAACTCAATCAGCTATTGCTATACCGAATTACCCATCAATCAGCATTGCGCATTGTTTGGGCGCAATAATTTGGGCAAAACTTCACTTTTGAATGCGCTGAAACTGTTTTTTTTTCCAGAAACCAGCTTCGATAAATGCAAAAGCACTTTTGCTTTTAAATCTTCCAAAGGTGATCTTTACTCTAGTGAAGAAAGTTACAGCTACTATTTTCCCACTGATAGCAGCTTTCTGATTTTGGAAGCGGAAAATATCCACGGCCCTTTTTGCTTGATTCTGTTTAAATCCAATAGCAGTTTCGGTTATCAACGTTTGGCCTTGCCATGTGCTTATGACGATATTCGTGGGCAGTTTTGGGATACTGACAATATCGCAGTCAACAATGGCTTAGGCAGTCCGGTATCAGATTTAGGTATACCCAAAATTCTCGCCTTGCATCGGCAGTATAAAGAGACTGGTGCGGTGATGCTGAACACAACGAAAGACATTAAAGAAAAACTGTTCAGCCATAACCCCATGCAGCGGGCAAGAGGGCGTTACTGCCCGTAGACTACGAATTGCAGCGTAAAGCTGCTTAACTTTGTGTTCGGAAAAGTGTTGACACATCAAGTTACGGGTATGCGTCGGAAACGAGCAGGATATGTTTAAAATCGTCCTCATGTAAAAACATGAGGACGATAAATATTAAGACTGCTTTACAGCACGAAGTCTGTTGCACTGAGCGTGGTGACACCAGACAGCAGAATGGAAAAATCCGCAGCACTGTCATTGTCATTATTGCCGTAAAGGATGTGAGTGGCTGAGTCGAAATGTAAAATCCCTGGGTTATTGCCACCAAAGGAAGCATCGCCCACCGTAAGTGATGCAAAAGTATTGTTGCCTGTCACTGTGAGGTTCGCATCAATACTGGATAAGTCGATCTTGTCATGTTGGTTATGATTAAAATCGGTGATAGTATCGCGATTAGTTGCCGAAGAACCCGTTTCTGAAATGGCGTTAAATTTGAATTTATCTGCACCAGTTCCTCCTGTTAATTGATCTTTTCCTGCGCCTCCTATCAGAATGTCATTTTCTGACCCTCCTTTGAGGGTATCATTGCTGGCATCTCCATATAGCTTGTCAGTTCCTCCAGCACCATTTAAGGTATTAGCTTTTGCGTTGCCCGTTAAGATATTCGCTTTTGCGTTACCAGTGCCGTTAATTGCGGCAGTTCCAGTTAGGGTAAGATTTTCTATGTTGCTGCTCAAAGCGAAATTGACAGAAGCTTTAACCGTATCAATTCCCGCGATAGCATCGCCGTATTGTTCAGCCGCAACATCGCTGACATTATCAACAATGTAAACATCATTGCCATCGCCGCCGTCCATTGTGTCAACGCCTAAGCCGCCATTTAAAACATTCGCAGCTTCATTGCCTTTTAGCAGATTGTCTAAGTTGTTGCCAGTACCATTGATAATATCTGTTCCGGTTAAGGTTAGATTCTCAACATTGGTACTGAGCGTGTGAGTTTTGGAGGATTGAACCGTATCAATACCCGCTAATGTATCGCTAAACGCTTCAAATACCACATCGCTTGAGCTTTCCACAATGTAAAGGTCATCACCATCACCACCATTGAGCGTATCAATACCTGCGCCGCCGTCTAAAATATCATTGCCACCTAAGCCGATGAGCAAATCGTTACCATCTAAACCGAATAATGCATCGTTTTGTTCGCTACCAGTCAGTTGGTTTAAACCTGTTGTGTCCATTATGGTATTTACAGAAGTTCCGCCGCCCATATCACCTGTGTATACTTTGCCCAGCACTACGCGTATATCGCTAGATGTAAGTGTTTTAGAGCCTGTAAGGGTGGCAATATGAAACGCTTCGTAAGATGATCCCGTGCCGTCACGGTCAAACCACAGCTCACCGTTGCTGGTGTTGTAAGTAAATTGCGCGGTAGTGCCGCTAAACGCAGGTAAGCTTGTACCGCTTCGCAAAGTCACGGCAGTGTCTGCTTTTAAACCAAAGTTTTCTGCAATCACTTCGATTTTATCAATGCCGGAAAGAAAATCAGTGATACTGTCTGTTCCGCCGTGCATCGAGACAAATTTAAACGTGTCTGCTTCTGTGCCGTTGGCTAAACCGCCTGTGAGCGTGTCGTTTCCAGCCCCTCCGATAAGTACATTGATGCCGCTGTCGCCCGTTAGGGTTTCATCCGCACTTGTGCCAATTTTTACCCCTGCTAAGACATCGTTAGTCAAGTTTGAACCGGATAAATCCACCAAACTAATCGCAGTGCCTAATTCGGCTTTGTACAGTTCAATGAGATTTAAGAAATTGGCAAACTTTTCTTGTGTGTTAAGCAAAAAGAAGCGGTTAATCAATTTTGCGTCATCAATATAAGCTTGTTTTGCTACTGATGAGTCTAGGAGTTGATTATCGTAGAGTTGACCGATGATGTTTTGAATAGCCGCTTTATCTTGGTCGTATTCGGCATTTGTTCCCCAAATAAATTGCCATCCGTTGCCATGTTGAGGAAAGTTGAGGGTTTTAGAGTAGCTTGTCATTTCGTGATGTCCGGTTAGATTGGAATCACGCAACTCTAATTTGTATTCGTATTGCAGAACGCCGCGTGTAAAAACACGTTGCACGGACACATCTCTGACGATTCCGGTATGTCCGTACGTGGCATCCGCTCCAGCATAGCCTGCTGTGATGACAAAAGCAGAACCAATCATTGGGATAGCGGTATCAACATGAAATCCTAAACTTGTAAATGTTTGTGGACCTCCTGTTGCGTGATTCCATGTAATATCTTTATTTACTGAGCCACCGCGTAAATCAATTCTTGCGCTTTTTACATAACTTACACATTCACCATAAAGGGAAGATGGCATTCCAATGTAACTACCCGTGTTAGCAGCTTCATCGTATGTAATATGTGAAATTGAATCGTTATAGCTTGATTTGAGATTATTCAGCACGAGTAGTTGTTGAGGAGTAAGTCCTCCAGATGTGGTTGTACCTGTATCCAAGCTACCGTCAATGTTATAACGAAGCAAGACAAAATCACCCGTGCCGCTAGGGCCAGTCACTAAAATTTTACCATCGGCATCAAGGGCAATAGAGCGGTACATATCCCCATAAGCATTGATAGCCGTAGTAACTTTACCATCACCATCGAAGCTATTGTCTAAGTTTCCGTTGATGTCATATCGGGCAAGGGCAAAATTACCATTGCTAGAACCTGCAACTATAATCTTTCCATCTTTTTGCACTACTAATGAGTTAGCATAATCATTGGGGCTTCCGAAATCAGTAGTGACCTTACCATCACCGCTAAAACTATTGTCTAAGTTACCATTGCTATCATAACGCACGAGTATATAATCGGAACCCGTTCCACCATTTGAGCTTCCACTTGAGCCATAACCTGCAACGAGTATTTTGTTATCCGTCTGCAAAGCAACACTATAAGCGTAATTGTAATTTTGATTAATAACCGTGCTAACAATCCCGTCGCCTCCTCCGAAGTTGGTATCTAAGTTCCCATTGCTATCATAACGAGCGAGTGCAAAAGAATTGACTCCATTCAAAAGACCTTCGCCTGCAACTAAAATCTTGTCGTCCGTTTGCACAATCACACTGTAGGCTGAAACAGCATCACCACCAAGAGTAACTTTGCCATCTCCACTAAAGCTATTATCCAAGCTACCATCAATGTTGTAACGCACTAAGGAAAAACCATAATAAGAAGATGAATTAGGAGGAAGGCGACTATATCCAGCCACTAAAATTTTTCCATTAGATTGTATTGCTATGCTGTTAGCAGAATCGTCAGGTCCGAAATCCGTAGTAACTATTGTGCCATTATTGTTAAAGCTACTATCCAAATCACCGTTGCTAAGATAACGCGTAATAGTAAAGTTATGACTGCTATTTGCAAAAGATTTTCCTGCGACTAATATATTTCCCTTTGCGTCCAAAACAACATCATGCCCTTCTGCATTAGAGGGAATGGTAGTAGTCACTTTCCCATCAGAATCAAATGACTTATCTAACGAACCATCAGCGTTATAACGGGCAATCGCAAATTTACCATCACTAGAACCCGCAACTATAATCTGTCCATCAGATTGTACTACAACGCTCCGCGCAACATCACTACCACCAAAATCAGTAATAACTACTCCACCGCCTTGAGCAAACGTCTCTCCAGAGGCGAACAGTGTGTTCTGATAATTTATAGGAGGGTCTATGGCAGAAGAGGCTTCGATTTTGCCTGTACTCACCTCCAAAGCCCAATCGCCGCCTTTTCCCGTCAAATCATCTGAAGCGGTCACATCCGCACCAGTCATTGCCGCTAATTGATTAATAAAACTTAATCCAATATCACTCTGTGCCACATTACAACCATACAACAAAATATCGCCAGTTGCTGATAGTGAAGAGCCAATCTGCTTTAACTCTTTTGAATAGCTGGCTAACACTTTACTATTCAAAACACTAGAACCTAACAACAAACTCCCTGCGCTACCATGTGAAATGATATGGATGGCATCCAATTCTGAATAAGCGGTCATGGCTTCGGCAATTTGCATCAAGCCATCGCCCGTTGAATCAAGAACCAAAATGGTGGCAGTGGCACTGATACCTGCGGCTAAACTCTGCCAATCATTCACTTGGCTGTCGATGATGATTAATTGTTTGTGGTTACTTGCTGAACTCATAATGTTGCCTCTTATATGGCTTAGGTAGGATTGGACAGGAAATGACGGGCTTGATTATACACTTCATCGATTAGCCCCCTGCGTCAGAATAGTTGTCGCCTCAAATTTTAAGAAAAATATAAAAGGTATTCAGCAGGCTTCAAAGAGCAGGCCCTGGTAAAGGTTTACAGTCCGTGGCAATGACCCAATCGATTCAGTCCGTCGCAAACGAATTGAACATTAATTTAACAACCTTGAAGACTTGGATGAAACAAAGCGAACAGGACGTCAATAAGCCTGCAGCAAAGAAATCAAAGCGTCCGGAGGACTGGAGTCCAGAAGAACGTCTTGCCGCTTTACAGCAAAGCTATAGTTTACTCGGCGAGGGCTTAAATACCTGGTGCCGTGAACGAGGCGTATTTATCCATCAACTTAAAGTGGAAACTCTAGGGAGTCGCGGCCTTGTCTTCAATTCATTTAAAGTTGAGCATCGCGTCATTTTCTAAATTTCCACTATACTGGCTACTTTTAAAACACGCACAATGGCTTTGGGAAGGTAATTGACGCTTTATTCCTTTTCCTTTGCGGGGATAAGGTCTTTCTTCTTTAGCTCATTTTTGTCATGTACAGAGCTTGCAGTATTAACCATACCCGCACCTTTATTGCCCCCCCCCCCCCCTTACAAGTGTAGGTTTTTAAAGAAAAGAACAGCGAAACATGATGTTGCCGTAACATAGGATGTTTTATACCGGAGTTAGTGTTATGTCTCGCAATCCAGAGCTATACCAATGGGTCGACACGGTTGCCATGCGTTTTCCGTCGCTCAGCAAACCACAAGCATTTGGTTTAGCGATATGGAGTTTTGGCATGATCCTCGCGCGTTCATGCAGTTTGATCGCCGTGGCCGATTTGCTAGCACCGTTGTTGTGGCAGTCCTTCAATACAGTGCGTGAGAGATTGCGAGATACCTATCGAGAGACGGAGGCGAAGGCCGGTAAACAACGTGCTGAACTCGATGTCACCTTGTGTTGGGCACCTTGGCTGGCATGGATATTAGAAGGTTGGAAAGGAAAGCAACTGGCTATTGCTGCAGATGCAACGAGCTTAGGGCAACGTTTTGTGGTGCTGGTCATCAGTGTAGTCTATCGTGGCTGCGCAGTGCCAGTCGCC